>NZ_JBASBH010000001.1:0-23852 GCF_049651025.1 Parvibaculum sp.
GCTCCTGAGGGGTGGCAAGAACATTGGCACAGTTGCGGCTTTTCAGCATGCGGACAGTGACATTTATGCACCGTTTTTAACAGACTTGGCCGGAGGGGTATTTCCCGCCCGGCCAAATCATCTCTTCCACAATTATCGCCTGACCCGCACGAAGCGGAAAACCGCCGCGATTACTGGATGCGGGGCGACCAGGCCGGGTCCGACGCGAAGGTTGGCGTCGACACCTGACGCTCATTCGCGCCCGTGAGATCGACCGACCACAGATTCGGACCGCCCTGCGCGCCGCGCCGCTCGCGGAAGAACATCAAGACGCGACCGTTCGGCGCCCATGTCGGGCCCTCATTGTGAAACCCTTCGGTCAGGATACGGTCGCCGGTGCCGTCGGGCTTCATGACGCCGATAACGAACTGGCCGCTGATCATCTTGGTAAAAGCAATATAATCGCCGCGCGGTGACCAGACCGGCGTCGCATAACGCCCCTGGCCGAAGCTGATGCGACGCTGATTGGAGCCGTCGGCATTCATGATGTAAATCTGCTGCGCGCCGCCACGATCGGATTCAAAGACAATCTGCGTGCCGTCCGGCGAATAGCTCGGCGCGGTGTCGATTGCGGCCGTATTCGTCAAACGCGTCACTTTGCGCGAGCGCAAATCCATCGTGTAGATGTTCGAGTTGCCGCCGCGCTGCAGGCTCATGATGATTTTCTGCCCGTCAGGCGAAAAACGCGGCGCGAAGGTCATGCCCGGAAACTCGCCGACCACTTCCTGCTGGCCCGTCTCGATGTCGAGCAGGTAAACGCGCGGATTATTGTTGTGATAGGAGAGATAAGTGATCTCCTGCGAATTCGGGCTGAAGCGCGGCGTCAGAACGAGTTCGGCGCCATTCGTCAACATGCGCGGATTAAAGCCGTCCTGATCCATGATCGTCAGGCGCTTCACACGACGATTCTTCGGTCCCGTTTCCGACACGTAAACAACGCGCGTGTCGAAGTAACCCTGCTCGCCCGTGAGGCGCTGATAGATCGCATCCGAAATCAGATGCGCAACACGCCGCCAATTGTCAGGCGTCGTGAAGAACTGCAGGCCGGTGAGCTGCTGCTCGCCGTAAACGTCCCAGAGGCGAAACTCGACGCGAAGCCGCCCGTCGGCCTCCATCTTGGCCTGCCCCGTCACCAGCGCCTGCGCCTTGATGATGCGCCAGTCGCCAAAACGCGGCGGCACGTTGATGTCCGAAACCTTCTCGATGAATGAGCTTTTGGGCAACGGCTTGAAGAGGCCGGACCGCTCCAGATCGTTCGTGACAACAGTCGCAATATCCGCACCTGCGGAAGCTTCCTGCCCTGCCCCACCGACAAAATCAGTGATCGCGATCGGCATCGGCTCGACATTGCCTCGATTGATGTCGATTTGCAGCGCCGCCTGAGCGGGTGCCGCGACAGCGCACACGATCACGGCGGCAATGGCAAAGCGCACCGAAAGCCTCGCGCGAAGGGCGCCCACTAGACTGCGAAATTCAAACATCGCGGTTCTCCTGCCTTAAGGGTTTAAAGCCCCAATCCCGATTAGTCTCAACGCCGCCCGCCAGCACCGACGCAACACAATCACACATTCAGTTGACGGAAAGAAAACAGGACACCCCACTCCCTCTCAACGCCTCACCCGTCGTTCCGTTTCAATCGCCCCTCCGGGCCCATCACATCATGCCCGAGAGATTGAAGTTAAGCTCCACATCCCGCCAGGTGCTGAACTTGTCCTGCGGCAGAAAATCGTAAGGCGCGCATTTCTGCACCGCCTGAATGGCGCGTTCGGCAAAAAGCCGCGACAGCGTGCCGCCGCTCGTTTCCTCGATCGTAGGCCGCCCGGCAATCGAGCCGTCCTGATTGAGCGAAAAGCTGATCTTTGCAAACAGCTTATCGGCATCGGCACCGCCCGCAAGATCGCCCACGTTCCAGCACTGCTGAACCTTTTGACGAATGGCATCGATCTCACTTGCCGTCATCGGCAAGTCGGCATCATCCGTTTCCGAAGCATCGGCCTTTTCGTCTGTCTTCTTCGCCTCGTCGGGCTGAGAGGCCGAGTCCGGAATCTTGTTCAGGAGCGCCGCGATCTTGGTCGGATCGAAGGTCTTCTTCTTTTCCGGCTTCTTTTCGGCGACAGGCTTCTTCGTCTCGGGCTTGGGCGGCTCGGGTTTCTTTTCTTCCGGTTTTTTCTTCTCGGCCTTCTTGTCCGGGATCGGCTCGGCCTTCGTCTCGGGCTCAGGCGGTGTCGGCGTCGCCTTTGGTTCCACCTTCGGCTCGGGCTGCGGCACGGGCTTGGGCTTTTCCGGCTCAGGCTTTGGTTTCGGCGTCTCGACGGGCTTCGGCTTGTCGACCGCCTTTTTTGCCTGACGCTTGAGGTTCGTCATCTCGGCGACCGTCAGCAGTTCGACAGGCAAGGCGCGCGTCTGCACCGGCACAAGTTCCTTGGTCGGAAGAGCCACAATGGTCGCGACCAACACGACAACGTGAATCGCGGCAGAATACAGAAGCGGCTTGCGCATACTCAAAGTGCTATTTCGTCCTGGCTTTGGGGGCCTGCGACGTATCGGACTCGGTCACCAGACCGACCTTGCTGAAACCGGCGGAGCTGATACGGCCCATTACATCCATGACGCGGCCATAATCGATCGTGCTATCGGCACGAACGAAGATGCGCTGCTCATAGCCGTTCTGCGCAATTGCCGTGAGGCGCGGCACCAGAGCGTCGGCCTCAACCGGCGTCTCTTGCAGGAAAATCTGCCCCCGGCCATCGATGGTGATGGTCAAGGGTTCGTTGTCGCCCGACAGCGACGCAGCTTGCGTCTTGGGCAAATCGACAGGTACGCCGACGGTAAGAAGCGGCGCTGCCACCATGAACACGATGAGCAGCACAAGCATGACGTCGACCATCGGCGTCACGTTGATATCGGCCATGGGCGCGCGCCGGAACTTGCTGCGCCCGCGCCCGCCACTTCCTCCCTGAGAGGAAAACGCCATGGTCAGCTCCGCTCGTCGAGTTGGCGCGACAGGATCGCGGAAAACTCATCCGCGAAACTCTCCATGCGCGAGCCGAAACGTCCGACCTGATTGGAAAACCGGTTATAGGCGACAACCGCCGGAATGGCCGCGACAAGACCAAGCGCCGTAGCAAAGAGCGCTTCGGCAATGCCGGGCGCCACAACAGCGAGGTTGGTGTCACGGCTGATCGCGATAGCCTGGAAGCTGTTCATGATGCCCCAGACTGTGCCGAAAAGGCCGATGAAGGGTGCGACCGAACCGACGGTGGCAAGAAACAGAAGCCGGGCCTCAAGGCTCAGCATTTCGCGGCTGATCGTGACCTGCATCACCTTGTCGACGCGTTCCTTGAGACCAAGGAAGCTGTCGGTGGCGATTTCCTGCGAACGGCGCCATTCGCGCATCGCGGCGATGAACAGGGCCGAAAGCGGATGCCCCGGACGGTGGCCGACTTCCTGATAGAGATCGTCGAGCGAGCGACCGGACCAGAACGTGCGTTCAAACTGGTCGGCGCGGCGTTCGACGCGATTGAAGCGCCACCACTTGTCGAAAATGATTGCCCAAGACCAGACCGAGGCAAAGAGCAGGCCGAGCATCACGATCTTCACGATCGCGTCGGCATGCATGAACAGGCCCCAGATGGAGAAATCCACCGGCACCGTGTTGACTGTCTGATTGGCGATGACCTGCGCCGTGTTCACGCCGGTTTCGATATGCTGAGTCGTCGGGTCCATTACCAGTTCATCTCCGAAAGCGCGCCCATCCACGGCGAAAATGGCACATAAGCGGACAAGCTTGCGGGCGCGAGGCAGAGCCTTGCGCTGGCGCATGTCCGAACATGCAATTGTACCCCCCGGGGCGAGGCCAAAGTTAGTCCACGAATTATGTCGAAACCGTGGCGCATTGTGGGACTTATCACGAAGTTCAATACCTTAGCGAATTGATGTTGCACGTAGACAACATCTCGGTCTTGGAGCGCTGCAGCAAAGCGCCGCGCCAGAACGCACCTAACCGATGAACGGCGCAAGCGCTGTCCGCGCCTTTTCCGGCAATCGACGCGGTCTCCCTTTTGCGTCAAGACAGGCCGCAAAAACAAGCGCCCGCCAGATTTCCTCATCCGCGCCAGCCTCATTCACCCGAAAAATCGCCTGCACGGCTTCAAGGCGCACGCCGCCGGCACGTGAATAACGCGTATGAACCTCCAGCCGGTCGTCGATCCGCGCGGGCCTGACAAAATCGATTTCCATGCGATGAATGGCGAAAGCCAGCGGGTCGTCGCCCTGAAAGAACTCGGTATGATTGACACCGGCAAGTCGTAAAAAATCCGACCGGCCGCGCTCGGCAAAGCGCAGATAATTCGCGTGGTAAACGATTCCGGAGAAATCCGTATCTTCATAATAGACCCGCACCGGAAGAATATGGGTCTTGTCCTCGATCCGCCCGGCGAGATCTGGCCAGTCGCGCCCGCTCATGGCCCGCCATCGCTATTGAAGAGAGCGCCCTGCCCGGCGATGCCGCCAACGGGCAAAGGCAGGCCCAGATGGACAAAAGCCGCCGCCGTAAGCACGCGCCCGCGCGGCGTCCGGTTCACGAAGCCTTGCTGAATGAGATAGGGCTCGATGATTTCCTCGATCGCATCGCGCGGTTCCGACAGCGATGCGGCGACCGTCTCGACGCCAACCGGGCCGCCGGAGAAACTGACGGCAATGCAGCGCAGATAGCGATGATCGAGTGCATCGAGACCGCGCTCATCGACCTCAAGCCGCCGCAATGCCTTGTCGGCCGCCTTGGCGTCGATGCGCATGACGCCATCCACAGCCGCAAAGTCGCGTACGCGCCGAAGCAGGCGACCGGCAACTCGCGGCGTACCGCGCGCACGGCGCGCAATCTCATGCGCGCCATCCGCCGTCATATCGACGCCGAGAAGCCCGGCACCGCGACGAACGATGAGTTCAAGCTCGGATATCTCATAAAAATTGAGCCGCACGGGAATGCCGAAGCGGTCGCGCAGCGGCGTCGTAAGAAGCCCCGTCCGCGTCGTGGCACCGATAAGCGTGAACGGCGCAAGATCGATCCTGACCGAACGCGCGCCCGGCCCCTCGCCGATGATGAGATCGAGCTGAAAATCCTCCATCGCCGGATAAAGGATTTCCTCAACTGCCGGCGACAGGCGATGTATTTCATCGATGAAGAGCACATCGCGCGGCTCGAGATTGGTCAGCAAGGCCGCGAGATCGCCCGCCTTGGAAATCACCGGGCCGGACGTCGCGCGGAAATTGACGCCAAGCTCTCGCGCCACAATCTGCGCAAGCGTCGTCTTGCCGAGACCGGGCGGCCCGGCGAAAAGCACATGATCGAGAGCCTCGCCCCGCGCCCGCGCCGCTTCAATGAATACAGCAAGATTTTCACGCGCCCGCGCCTGCCCCACGAAGTCGGCAAGCACCTGCGGACGAAGCGAACGTTCGGCTTCGTCCTCTTCCTTTTTACGCGCGCTGAGAAGACGGTCTGTCACCGGGCCATCTCCTTCAATCCCTGACGAATAAGCTGTTCGGCCGAGGCATCGGCCTCAAGTTTCTTCGCCGCCGAGGAAATAGCGCCCGCAGCCTGCGCCTGCGGATAACCGAGATTGGCGAGCGCGGATACAGCGTCGCGCATGGCCGCCGACGCATCGACAACTTGCGGCGCGCCGGGCACATCAAGGACGCTGGCAAGCATCCCGCCTTGCGGAGCCTTGTCTTTCAATTCGGTGACGATGCGCGCGGCGACCTTCGGCCCAACGCCCGGTGCCGCAGACACGGCTTTCTTGTCATCAAGCGCAATTGCGCGTGCAAGATCGCCCGGCGTCAGCGTGCCCAGAACACCCAACGCAACGCGCGTACCGACGCCCTGCACGCTCAGCAAAAGACGAAACCAGTCGCGCTCGACGTCGCTCGAAAAGCCGATAAGCCTGATCGCGTCGTCGCTGACCTTGGTCTCGATGGAAAGTGTAACCGCGCCACCCGCTGTAGGCATCGCATCAAGCGTGCGCCGCGAACAGGTGACGTGATAGCCGACGCCATTCACATCGACAATCGCCCAATCGGCGCCCGTCTCATCGACGATGCCCTTCAACCGCCCGATCATGCCCGCCTCGCCTTTGCGCCTGCCGCATCGCGCAGCAACGCCGCCGCAATCCGGTCATTGGCGCCGCCCGAATGGGCATGGCAAATGGCGATGGCAAGCGCATCGGCTGCGTGCTCCGTCGCAACGCCACAGCCGGGCAGCAACATTTCGACCATCATGCGAATTTGCCCCTTTCCCGCATGCCCCGCGCCGACAACCGATTTCTTGATGTGATTGGGCGCATATTCAGCAACCGCTATGCCGCATCGCGCGGGTACAAGCAACGCAATGCCGCGCGCCTGACCGAGCTTCAGCGCCGCCAGCGGATCGCGGGCGACAAAAGCCTGCTCGACCGCCGCCGCATCCGGCGCATGCGCCTCGAGAACGGCAACGAGACCGGTCTCGATTTGCACCAGACGCTCGGCAAGGCTCAGCCGGTCATTCGATGTGATGGTGCCATTGGCGACATGGGTCAGACGCGCGCCCGTGACGTCGATGACGCCCCAACCGGTCGCGCGCAAACCCGGATCGATGCCGAGATAACGAAGAGAGGCCGCCATGTATTGGGCCTGTGTGTTCAGGTCCGGCGACTGATCGGAGTATGCACCTGCAGGAAATCAGGTGGATATTTTCTCCATCATCGAATCGGACAACTCGAAGTTTGAATAAACTTGCTGCACATCGTCGTCGTCGTCCAGCGCTTCGAGCAGTTTGATGAGCGTCTCTGCCTTCTCGTCATCGACCTCAATCGAATTTTGAGGCTTCCAGACGATCTTGGCCGAACGCGGTTCGCCAAACTTCGCTTCAAGGGCGCGCGCAACCTCATGCAGGCTGTCCGGCGCACAGAAAAGCTCGTGGGCCTCCTCGCTCGACTGGCAATCATCGGCACCAGCATCGATTGCCGCCTCGATCATTGCGTCGGCGCTCGCAACTTCAGGCGCATATTCAATACGGCCAAGGCGCGAGAACATGAACGAGACGGAGCCCGTCTCGCCAAGATTGCCGCCATTCTTGGTGAAAAGTGAGCGCACTGAACTCGCCGTGCGGTTGCGATTATCGGTCAGCGATTCGACGATGACGCCGACGCCACCGGGGCCGAAGCCCTCATAGCGGACCTCTTCATAATTCTCGCCACCCTGATCCGCGCTCTTCTTGACGGCGCGTTCGATATTGTCGCGCGGCATGTTTTCAGCGCGCGCATCCTGAATGGCGGCGCGCAGACGCGGATTATAATCGGGGTCGGGCAAGCCCATTTTCGCCGCGACGGTAATTTCCTTGGCGAGCTTGGAGAAGAGCTTCGAGCGCTTCTTATCCTGCGCGCCCTTCCGATACATGATGTTTTTGAATTGTGAATGGCCGGCCATGCCGTCTCCAAATTACTGAGTGACGCGCTGAGCCGCACGTCGAGTGCGGGCTTTTTATAGGATTGCTCCCCTCCAAAATCCAGCACGACACGCTGCGACCTGAATACACGCAAAAAGTGTTGTATGATTTTATATTCCCGTTTAACGTGTGCTTAACGATTCACACCTACTGTGAGGATGTTCCGGCTGACAACAGATGGCGCCCACCATCCGGGCCGGACGCTTCGCAGAAGTTCCGGTTTCGCGGTTTGCCCAAACCCGCAAGGCCGGACTGCCTCCGCAGGAAGCGGCGGCAAACGCGCCCCGTCCACGGCAACTCGCCCACCTCGAGTGTCTTGGGCGGGGCGCATTCATTTTCAAAACTGGAAAGGGTCAGCCGCCGTAAACGGCGGTCGGCCAGGCATAATCGGCAGCATCAACGCGGCCGAAAGTTGCTTCCTCGATGAAGCGCGCAACCAGCCGCTCATTGAAGATCGCGTGATACTTCGCATGGCCCTTGCGGGCGACGGCCTGCCGCTCTGCGTCATGCGCGAGGAAATAGCGCAACCTGTCGGCGAGATCCTGAGGCCCGCTGTAAAAGGCGAACTCATCCTCGGCAAAGATCTCGCCATAGCCGCTCGCCCGCTCGACGAAAACGAGAAGCCCGTTGCCCGCAAACTGCGCGAGCCGGTCCGACGAATAGAGGTAATCGTTATCACTGCGATTGAGGTTGAGTCCCATGCGGGAATTGGCAATGGCGTCGAAATAGGCAGCGCCGAATATCGGCCCCTTGCCGTCGATACCGAAAAATCCATATCGCGCCTCGGGCACAGCCGCCTTCAAAGCTCTCATTCTGTCCGCACGCCAAGGCGTACCTTTTTCGCTGCCTATGGCCGACAGAAGATCGAAGGATTGATCCGTGCGCGCGAAGCACTCAAGCGTCTCGATGGACCGGTCCGTCGGATTGGGAATGAAGGCAACACGATGGGTTGAGGTCGCGAACTGGGCAAGCGTCTCGCCTGCCGTGGTGATGAAAGTGATGTCGGCAACATCGGCGAGCCGCCTGATGCGAGGCGGGTTCTCGGGCAGAAAAACCGGATCGAGGTTGACGGCCGCGATGCGCAGCGCCGGGAGAAATCCCCTTATCTCTCGCAGAGTGTCATTGCCGATCTGGTCGGCATGCATCATCACGATGAGATCGGGACGAAAATCGCGGCAAACATCTACCAGCAGACGATTGGCTTTTCGCATACCGGCGCGGCCAATACCCCAGGGACTTATGCTGCGCGCAACGTCGCGGTCACTATAGGAAATGACGGCGTGGCCGTTGCGCGTAAAACCGTTAACGAGCTTCCTGACCGTTGCATAGAAATTCGCGCCAGCCTTCTTCTCGTTGTAGTTCCCTACAATGACGATTTTCAATTCCGCCCCCGGCGCTCATCAGCGCCAAACCAGATCTTGCCGGCCACCATTCGAAACAATGCCGGAACAATACCTACCGCCCCGAGCCACCAGCTTTGCCATAATCCGTGGCTGATGTAACTAACGACGGCAATGCTGGTCAAGGCAGCAAAACAGATAACCCGCGGCTGGGTAGCAAGGCCTGCAATGCGATGAACGAGGACGGCCCAGATCGCAGCCGCGAACAATGCGCCAACCGCCCCATATTCGTACCAGACCTGCAACGCGCCATTATGGGGATGCAATATGCCCGTACCGGGAAAATAGAGATGCGCCATCCCCCAATCCTGCACGACGCGCGCCGCCTCGACGCCATGCCCGAGGATATAAGCATCGGGAATGGCGGAACTTACCGCACACCAGATTTCAAGCCGTGCGCCGACCGAAGCGGCATCCCATCCGATGCCGGGCTGTAAAAGCGCCGGGCAGGAGGCGAGGAAGAAGAACGGCATGCCGACAATAAGCGCGATGCCGACAACGCCGACAAGCAGCGTCCCGATGCGCGGTGCTATCCGGCAAAACGCATAGACGATAAGGCCTACAACGATCACCACTGGCGCCGTCTGGCTCTGTGTCAGGAGAACGGCGGCGAGGGTGGCGAACGGGAGAAGGAGCGCAAGACGGTTGCGGCCGTTTTCAAGCGCAGCAAGCAATGTCGGCCACAAGAGCACGGCCATGATCACCGCCGCACGATTGGCGCCGATCTCCGCCTTGTCGAGCGTCTTGCTGCTCGCCACCAAACGATAAAGCCCCGCATCAGTGAGCATGTTCACGGAGATCAGGACAATGCCGAAGACGAAGCTGACGAGGAGCAGCTTGCGCAAACGCCCCCTGTGTTCTTCAGAAAGCTCAGCCGCCAGAAAGAAAAGGAATATTCCCATGGCGAGCGAAGTCGCAATCTTGACCGCGCGCTCAAGTCCATAAGCGATATCGGGCGACCAGAATGCGGACAGGCCGATCAGAAGAACCGCACCTCCCCAGACCCACCACACTTCCGTTTCCATCAGCGGCATGCGCATGCGCTGGCGAAGCCTGATGGCGCCGACAAGGGCGAAGGCGGCAGCGATCGGCATGACGGCGCCCATGATGCGGGGTGCGAGCACGCTGATCCAGGTGGCAAGACTGACAAGGACCGCGAATGCGATGCTTTCGGGCCGCCGGAAAACGATCAGTATATCGCGAGCATTTTCAATCCATGCCGATCTTGTCATAGGCGGACTACTCGGAAATCGTTGGCAGAGTTTGCTTCAAGCGCCCACCGACACGCACGGGCTCGATACGAAGCGCGAGGCCCGTGCCGGGTTCAATTTCGACATAGACGCCGCAAAGCGTTGCCGGCCCAAGTGCTGGCGTGAAACGACCGCGCGGAATCTTCGACAGAAAGCGGCTAATGGGCTCTTCCTTTTCCATACCGATAACGGAATCGTAGTCGCCGCACATGCCTGCGTCAGTTTGGTAGGCCGTGCCGCCCGGCAGGATCTGTGCATCCGCAGTCGGCACATGGCTATGCGTACCGACGACGAAACTCGCGCGCCCGTCGCAGAAATGCCCCATCGCCATTTTTTCCGACGTCGCCTCGCCATGGAAATCGACGACGATGGCATCGGCGACCTCACCAAGCGGGCAGGAATCGATTTCGCGTTCGATGGCGCTAAAGGGATCGTCCAGCGGATCCATGAAAACGCGACCCATTGCATTGATGACAAGCACGCGCTCGCCGCTCGCAGTCTCAAGAAGGCTCGCCCCGCGTCCCGGCGTGCCTTTGGGAAAATTGATCGGCCGGATGAGGCGCGGCTCGCGCTCTATATGCACCAGCGCCTCACGCTGGTCCCAGGCGTGATTGCCAAGCGTCACGGCATCGACACCGGCATCGAAAAGATCGTTGCAAATCTGGGCTGTAATGCCAAAACCACCCGCCGCGTTCTCGCCATTGACGATCACGAAATCGAGGCCGAGGCGTTCGCGAAGGCCGGGTAGATCGGCAACAATGGCGTCGCGCGCGGCGCGCCCTACGATGTCGCCCAGAAATAGCAGCTTCATTATGTCTGTCCCGATCCTTGTCTCGAAAAGGCCCGTGCACCGCATTCCGTCACGATCCAGTCGAGCGGCTCGTCAACGCGTTCAAGGGGAAGGTGTGTCACTTCCTGGTCGCTAAAGGCAAGACCCACGGCAGCGACGCCCGGATTGCGCTGGCGCAGGGCCTCGAGCGTCCGGTCGTAATAGCCGCCCCCATAGCCAAGCCGGTGCCCCCGGCCATCAAAGGCAAGGAGCGGCACCAGAACCAGCATCGGCGTGACCTCCGGCGCATCGCCAGCCGGTTCGCGCGTGCCATGCGGGCCGGCAATCAACGCGTCGCCTGGCTTCCACAGGCGAAAACCCAGCGGAGCGGCCATAGCGGCAACATGGGGGAGCGCGAGAGGGTGCCCAAGCGCTGCCACGCGGCGCATGATTTCGCCCGGATCGGCTTCGCTGCCGATGGGCGCATAACCCGCCACAACCGCGCGCGAGCCCAGAGGCACATGGGAAAGGAAATGGTCCGCAAACCGCGAGGCGGCCGCTGGACCCAAAGCCGCATGGGCAATCGCCCGCCGCGCCTTGGCCGCCGCTCTCACCTCTGATTTGGCTTGCGCGGCTGTCATCGACGCCCGGGTAATGATGTGGAAGCCCCGTGGGTGAAGTGGGGCCGCCTTGGCCGTTGGAACGGTGATTCTCGGAGACCTACACATGTAGGTGGGCGTCGTGTGAAGGAAACCACAGTCTCCCTCAGGGACAACTCCCTGAAGAATCGTAAGGCCCCGAGATAAAAGTGTTCCTGACGAGCCAGGCAGCACCCAGGCACATATCGGGCTTGCATGGGGCTCAGGTCAAGGGGCGTCACTGAAGGAAGAGGCGTCAGGCGGTCTCGACGCGCCGGGCGACATCCTCGATCCGCCGCGCCGCACTGTCGAGAACATCGGCGAGAAGATCTTCAGCCTCGCGCGAACGCTCCAGCGCCGCGATCCGCGTCTGTGTGAGCTGTTCTATATCGGCCTCGAGCATCTTTACCTTGGCAAGCGCCTCGGAAAGCTCGTCGGCCACCAGAAGCGCCGCCATCAGCAAAAGCCGCGTTTCCCCGACCTGCCCAACCTGCTGGGCAAGGTCCGTGACATGCAGATTGACGTGGGCGGCGAGGTCCTTGAGATGCGCCTCCTCGCCATCGCCGCAGGAGACCATATAGGCCTTTTCGTTGATGAGAACTGTGACCTGTCCCATGAATTCAGCCTTCTTTCCGAGCCTTATTCGGCATCTGCAAGCACTTCGCGGATGCCGTCGATCGCGTTGGCCAGCGTTTCGGAGGCCCGCTCGTTCAATTCATTGATGCGCCGCGCCTCGGCCTTCATCTGATCGAGTTCCTCGGCCAGACGCGCCCGGTCTTCCTTCAGCGCATTAACCTCGCTCTCAAGCTGGACAGCCGACTGCGCCCGCAGCAACTGACGGTGAATCCCTGCCTCCAGCCGGTCAAGTGCGCCTTTGAAGCGCTCTGTCGCGGAATCGAGTTTGCTCATGCTTTCCCAAATTTCCGAAAATCGTGAGGCGATCCCGTGGCCTCTTGTCTCACCATAGGCGTCGTGACGAAATGAGGTCAATCCGGCAGGCGCGACAAGAGCGCCCAAACCCCGGAAATGCGCGACTATTTGCATGAATCCATCATTGACTCACCGAATGGCGCATGGTCAATGTGGCCCCGCTTGCCGGACCCCGAAACCTAGCGGACCAGGCACCCTTCCGCCGACAGATATGCGGCGCGGGACGTAGCTCCGGGCCAGCCAAGCCGGCCTCCCAAAGGGCTTTTCGCCCTGACGCTCTTGAAGAGTTTAGAGACATGACGCCAGCAGATCAGTCGGCCGCCCCCCAGAACAAGAGGAGCGCCGCTGCTGCGTCGCCTCTCCATCGCGATATGGCAAACGCCATCCGGGCACTCGCAATGGACGCGGTTCAGGCCGCCAATTCCGGCCATCCCGGCATGCCCATGGGCGCCGCCGACATGGCGACCGTGCTGTTCAGCCGCTTCCTGAAAATCGACCCTTCAAAGCCCCATTGGCCCGATCGCGACCGTTTCGTGCTGTCTGCCGGTCACGGCTCGATGCTGCTTTATGCGCTCCATTATCTCCTTGGCTACAAGGACATGACGATCGAGCAGATCAAGAATTTCCGCCAGCTCGGCTCCATCACGGCGGGTCATCCCGAATATGGCCATGCGCTCGGCATCGAGACGACGACCGGCCCGCTCGGTCAGGGCATCTCGACCGCCGTCGGCATGGCGCTGGCCGAACGCATGTCGGCCGCCCGCTACGGCGCCGACATTGTCGACCACTACACCTATGTCATCGCCTCGGACGGCGACCTGATGGAGGGCATCAGCCACGAGGCGATCAGCCTTGCCGGCCATCTGAAGCTCTCCAAGCTTATTGTCCTCTATGACGATAACGGCATCACCATCGACGGTTCGCTCGACCTTTCGGAATCGGGCGATGCGCTGATGCGCTTCAAGGCGGCGGGCTGGAACGCCTCGCGGATCGACGGTCATAACGCCGAAGAGATCGCCATCGCCATCGAGGAAGCGCGCAACTCCGACAAGCCGACGCTGATCGCCTGCCGCACCGTCATCGGCTATGGCTCGCCCAACAAGCAGGGCAAGTCTTCCTCGCATGGCGCAGCCCTCGGCAACGACGAAATCGCGCTGGCCCGCCAGACGCTCGGCTGGGCGCATGAGCCGTTCCACGTTCCCGCAGAGGTTGTGGAAGAGTGGCGCGCGGTCGGTCGCGACGGCGCCAGGGCGCAAGCTGAGTGGAAGGCTCGTTTCGATCAGCTTTCGAGCGAAAACAAGCGCGAGTTCGAGCGCGAGCTTGAGGGCACGCTGCCTGCGAACTTCGTTGCGACGATCAACGACTATAAAAAGAAGTTGTCCGCGGAACGCCCGAGCTGGGCGACGCGGAAATCTTCCGAGGAAGCGCTGAACGTCATCAACGCGATTATCCCCGAAATGGTGGGCGGCTCGGCCGACCTCACCGGCTCGAACAATACGCGCTCGAAAGGCCAGAAGGCGATCACGGCTTCGGACTTCTCCGGCTCCTTCATCCATTACGGCATCCGCGAACACGGCATGGCAGCCGCCATGAACGGCATGGCGCTGCACAGGGGCTTTATCCCCTATTCCGGCACCTTCCTCGTCTTCACCGATTATTGCCGCCCGGCGATCCGCCTCGCGGCGCTGATGAAGCAGCGCGTGATCCATGTGATGACGCATGATTCGATCGGCCTTGGCGAAGACGGCCCGACGCATCAGCCGGTCGAGCATCTGGCGAGCCTTCGCGCCATGCCGAACCTTTATGTGTTCCGCCCCGCCGACGCGGTGGAAACGGCGGAATGCTGGCAGGCCGCGCTCGAAGCAAAGGAAACGCCTTCGGTCCTCGCCCTGTCGCGCCAGAACCTGCCGACGGTCAGAACGACGCATACGGACGAAAACCTCTGCGCGAAGGGCGGCTATGAACTCGTGGCCGCAACCCTGCCCGCAAAGGTGACGCTGATCGCCACCGGCTCTGAAATCGAAATCGCCGTTGCCGCGCAGAAGCTTCTCGAAGCCGAAGGCATCGGCGCGCGCGTCGTTTCCATGCCCTGCGTCGAACTCTTCGAAGCCCAGTCGAAAGACTACAAGGCAAAAACGCTCGGCGACGGTACTGTGAAAGTCGCGATCGAAGCCGCTGTGCAGTATGGCTGGGATCGTTATATCGGCCCCGATGGCGGTTTCGTCGGCATGACGGGCTTCGGCGCGTCGGCTCCCGCCTCAGATCTCTACAAGCATTTCAACATCACCGCAGAAGCCGCTGTCGCCACCGCGAAAGCGTGCCTCAAGGCCTAATAGCTAGATCCAGGAGACAATAAAATGGCAGTTCGCGTTGCGATTAACGGTTTTGGTCGAATTGGACGCCTGGTGCTTCGCGCCATCGCGGAGTCAGGCCGCAAGGACATCGAAGTCGTTGCGATCAACGATCTGGGTTCGGTCGAAGCAAACGCCCATCTGCTGAAGTGGGACTCGGTCCACGGCCCCTTCCCCGGCAAGATCAAGGTCACCAAGTCGTCCTTCGATCTCGGCCGCGGCCCGATCAAGGTGCTGGCCGAACGCGACCCCTCCAAGCTCCCCTGGAAGGACCTCGGCGTCGATATCGCGCTTGAATGCACGGGCATCTTCACCTCGAAGGAAAAGGCCTCGATGCACCTGACGGCAGGCGCAAAGAAGGTTCTGATCTCGGCGCCTGCAGACGGCGCGGAAATCACAGTCGTCTACGGCGTGAACCACAAGGACCTGAAGAAGAGCCACAAGATCGTCTCGAACGCGTCGTGCACGACGAACTGCCTCGCGCCGGTCGCCGCCGTGCTGAACAAGGCTGTCGGCATCGAGCAGGGCTACATGACGACGATCCACGCCTATACGGGCGACCAGAACACGGTGGACACGCTGCATTCGGACGCACGTCGCGCCCGCGCCGCAGGCCTCTCCATGATCCCAACCTCGACGGGCGCGGCCAAGGCCGTCGGCCTCGTGCTGCCGGAACTGAAGGGCAAGCTCGACGGCACCTCGATCCGCGTGCCGACCGCCAACGTCTCGGTCATCGACCTCGTCTTCACGGCAAAAAAGAAGACCACGGCTGAAGAAGTGAACGCGGCGATCATCGCTGCCTCGAAGACCCACCTCAAGGGCGTGCTCGCCACGACCGACGAGAAGCTCGTCTCGATCGACTTCAACCACAACCCGGCTTCGTCCACCTTCGATCTGACGCAGACGCAGGTGATCGACGGCAGGCTCGTGCGCGTGCTGAGCTGGTACGACAATGAATGGGGCTTCTCCAACCGCATGGGCGACACCGCCGTCGCCATGGGCAAGCTTCTCTAAATCGCTTCTCACTCCGCCCTCTCCTTTCGGGAGGGCGGAGTGAGGTCTGCTTCGCAACAGTCCGGCGAAGAAGACCCCCCCGACCGGATCGCGATGCAATCCGACCTCCCCGCACGTCGCGCATGGACGCGAAACGAAAATGGGGAAGTGAATGCAAGTCAGTTTTTCAAAGAAGACCGTTTCGAAACATGAGCAAGCACAAGACCCTCGATGATCTTTTCAAAGCTGTCGGCTTGATGGGCCTGAGGGTTCTCGTCCGCGCGGACCTTAATGTTCCGATGGCGGATGGACGCATCACGGATGCGACACGCATCGAGCGCGTTGCCGGAACGCTGACCGAACTGTCGAACCGCGGCGCCAAGGTGATAGTGCTGTCGCATTTCGGACGCCCGAAAGGAACGCCCGAAGCGCAATACAGCCTCGCGCCGGTGGCCGCCGCGCTTGAGCCCTATCTCGGCCGCAAGGTCGCCTTCTCGACCGACTGCATCGGCGAGATCGCCAAGCGCAATATCGACGCGCTGCCCGCAGGCGGCATCATCATTCTGGAAAACACCCGCTTCCATCCGGGCGAAGAACACAATGATCCCGAATTCGCCAAGGCGCTTGCCGAAAACGGCAATGTCTATGTGAACGACGCTTTCTCCTGCGCGCATCGCGCCCATGCCTCGACCGAAGCCATTGCACACGAGCTGCCCTCCTATGCGGGCCGCGCCATGGAAGCAGAACTGAAGGCGCTCGACGTCGCGCTCGGCAATCCGACGCATCCCGTCGTCGCCATTGTCGGCGGCGCAAAGGTTTCAACGAAGATTTCGCTGCTCGGCAATCTGGTGAAGAAAGTCGATGCGCTCGTCATCGGCGGCGGCATGGCCAATACCTTCCTCGCCGCACAGGGCAAGAAGGTCGGCAAGTCGATTTGCGAGCGCGACCTCCTTGATACGGCGCGTCACATTCTGGCCAATGCGCGCTCTGCCGGTTGCGAGATTCTTTTGCCGATAGACGTTGTCGTGGCGTCGGAATTCAAGGCGGGCGCTCTTGCGACCACCGTTTCCGTGGACGCCGTGCCCGACGACATGATGATCCTCGATGTCGGCGCGGATACGCTCAACTACATTGCAGGCCGCATCGAAACGGCAAAGACTATCGTCTGGAACGGCCCGCTTGGCGCATTCGAAGTGCCGCCCTTCGACACCGGAACGGTGACGGCGGCGCGCCATGTCGCCATGATGACGAAGATCGGCTCGCTGATTTCGGTGGCGGGCGGCGGAGATACGGTTGCCGCCCTCAACGAAGCAGGCGCAACCGAAGATTTTTCCTATGTGTCGGCTGCAGGCGGGGCTTTCCTTGAATGGATGGAAGGCGTCGAACTGCCCGGCGTCGCGGCGCTGGAACGCCAAGCGAAAAGCTGAAGATTTTGCGAAGCGCGTTCTGAAGGCCAATAATCTGAGAAGGATTTCGAGACATGACTGAAACGCTGGAATCGATTGCGCAAGCCATGGTCGCGCCGGGCAAGGGAATCCTTGCCGCCGACGAAAGCTCGGGCACGATCAAGAAGCGCTTCGACGCGATCAACACCGAGTCGACGGAAGCGAACCGCCGCGATTATCGCGAAATGCTGTTCCGCACCGACGATGCGATGAAGAACCACATCTCGGGCGTCATCCTGTTTGACGAGACGATCCGCCAGAAGGGCGCAGACGGCACGCCGCTTGTGGACCTGATCAAGAAGGCCGGTTCCATCCCCGGCATCAAGGTCGATGCGGGCGCAAAGCCGATGGCTGGTTTCCCCGGCGAAACGATCACCGAAGGCCTCGACGGCCTCGATGAGCGCCTTGCCGAATATTACAAGCTCGGCGCACGCTTTGCGAAATGGCGCGCGGTGATCGACATCTCGCCCGTGATCCCGACCAATGGTTGCATTGAAGCCAATAACGAGGCGCTCGCGCGCTACGCCGCGCTTTGCCAGAAGAACGGCATCGTTCCGATCGTCGAGCCCGAAGTGCTGATGGACGGCGACCACACGGCGGACCGTTGCGCCGAAGTGACCGAGGCCGTTCTGCACTCGCTCTTCAACGCGCTGGCGCGCCACCGCGTGAAGCTCGAAGGCACGATCCTGAAGCCGAACATGGTCGTCTCGGGCAAGAAGTGCCCGACGCAGGCCAGCGTTCAGGAAGTCGCCGAAAAGACCATTGCGGTTTTCAAGCGCACCGTGCCCGCCGCCATTCCCGGCATCGTCTTCCTCTCGGGCGGCCAGTCGGACGAAGATGCGACCGCGCATCTCAACGCCATGAACGCCATCGGCAACCTGCCCTGGGCGCTCTCCTTCTCCTATGGCCGCGCCTTGCAGGCGGCCCCGCAAAAGGCATGGGCCGGCAAGGCCGAGAACGTGCCCGCCGCGCAGAAGGCCTTCGCCCATCGCGCGAAGATGAACAGCCTTGCGGCACTCGGAAAGTGGAAGCCGGAGATGGAGAAGGCGTAAGAGTTTTCGCCTTCGTTGAATTGAAACGCCCCGCAAGAAATTGCGGGGCGTTTTTTTGTTTTTGGCTGTGGACTTCGAAATTGAATGTCATCCCGGGCTTGTCCCGGGATCCAGGGGCCGCATTCGCTGAGCACGCCGTCCTGGACCCCGGCACAAGGCCGGGGTGACACAGAGAGCGTGGTGTCGGAGGTGCGATGCTTTTCACGCGTCATTGCGAAGGTGGAAGGCGTCTCTTATCCGCGCTACAAAGCCCCTCCCCCGATTCCAACCGCATGAGACCCCATGAAGTCGATCAGCCAGCGTATTGCAGAAGAACTTGGCGTCCGCGAAGAACAGGTCGCCGCAGCGATCGAACTTCTGGATGGCGGCGCGACGGTGCCTTTCATTGCGCGCTACCGCAAGGAAGTGACCGGCACGCTGGACGATACGCAGCTTCGCACGCTGGAAGAACGCCTCGGCTATCTGCGCGAACTTGAAACGCGCCGCGCGGCGATTCTTGCCAGCATCGAGGAACAGGGAAAGCTCGACGACACGCTGCGCCACCAGATCGCAACGGCAGAGACGAAAGCGCGGCTGGAAGACATCTACCTGCCCTATAAGCCCAAGCGCCGCACCAAGGCGCAGATCGCCCGCGAGGCGGGGCTGGAAGCGCTGGCGGATGCGCTGAAGGACGATCCGAAGCTCGACCCGACGGCGACGGCCGCCGCCTATGTCGATGCGGACAAGGGCGTGGCGGACGCCGCGGCGGCGCTTGACGGCGCACGCTCGATCCTGATCGAGCGTTTTTCGGAAGATGCCGAACTCATCGGCGCGCTGCGCGAGGAAGTCTGGACGCGCGGCAAGATCGCCTCGAAGGTGCAGACGGGCAAGGAACAGGCGGGCGAGAAATTCGCCGACTATTTCGACTTCTCCGAGCCGCTTGTGAAACTGCCCTCGCATCGCATCCTCGCGCTGTTTCGCGGCGAGAAGGAAGAGATGCTGAGCCTGACGCTGGTGCCTGAGGAAATCGTGCCCGGGCAGGAAGGCCAGCCGAGCTCATACGAACGCCGCATCGCGCATCATTTCGGCATTACCGATCAGGGCCGCGCCGCCGATAAGTGGCTGGCCGACACGGTACGCTGGGCGTGGCGCACGAAAATCCTGCTGCATATCAATCTCGATCTGCGCATGCGCCTGCGCCAGAACGCAGAAGACGATGCCACGAAGGTCTTTGCCGGAAACCTGCGCGATCTGCTGCTGGCGGCACCTGCGGGCACGCGGGCGACCATGGGCCTCGATCCGGGGTTTCGCACGGGCGTGAAGGTTGCCGTGGTCGATGCGACGGGCAAGGTCGTCGCGCATGACACGATCTATCCCCACCAGCCTGCGAACCGCTGGGACGATGCGATTGCGGTGCTGGCGCGACTGGCGCGCGCGCATAAGGTCGACCTCATCGCCATCGGCAATGGCACGGCCTCGCGCGAGACGGACAAGCTGGCGGGCGAATTGATCTCGCGCCATGCCGACCTCAAGCTCACCAAGGCGATGGTGTCGGAAGCAGGCGCGTCGGTTTATTCAGCCTCTGCCTATGCGTCTGCCGAATTGCCGGAACTCGACGTGTCGATCCGCGGCGCGGTGTCGATCGCGCGGCGTTTGCAGGACCCGCTGGCCGAACTCGTGAAGATCGATCCGAAGTCGATCGGCGTCGGCCAGTACCAGCACGATATCGGCGAATACAAGCTTTCGCGCTCGCTCGATGCTGTGGTGGAAGACTGCGTGAACGGCGTCGGCGTCGATGCGAACACGGCTTCCGTGCCGCTGCTGGCGCGCGTTTCGGGCATCGGCGAAAGCCTCGCGCAGAGCATCGTCGCCCATCGCGATGCAAACGGCCCCTTCCGCACGCGCGGCGAGCTGAAGAAAGTGCCGCGTCTCGGCGCAAAGGCGTTCGAGCTTTGCGCGGGCTTTCTGCGCATCCCCAATGGCGACGATCCGCTGGACGCATCAAGCGTGCATCCCGAAACCTATCCGGTCGTGCGCCGCATCATCGAGAAGACGGGCGACGATCTGAAAAACCTGATCGGCAATGCGACGACGCTGCGCCAGTTGCGCGCGGCGGACTTCACCGATGAAACATTCGGCCTGCCGACCGTCACCGATATTCTGAAGGAACTGGAAAAGCCGGGCCGCGATCCGCGCCCCGCCTTCAAAACAGCAACCTTCCGCGACGGAGTGGAGAAAATCTCCGATCTCGAACCGGGCATGATCCTCGAAGGCGTGGTGACCAACGTCGCGGCCTTTGGCGCTTTCGTCGATGTGGGCGTGCATCAGGACGGCCTCGTCCATATCTCGGCCATGTCCAGCACCTTCGTCAAAGACCCGCGCGATGTGGCAAAACCCGGCGATGTGGTGCGTGTGAAGGTGCTTGAGGTGGACCCGCAGCGCAAACGCATCGGCCTTACCATGCGCATGGACGACGAAATTCCCGTGGCAGGCCAAGCCAAGGAGCGGGGCCAGAACCGCAGCAGCGGCGCGCGCCCGCCAATGAAATCCTCGCCCAAGCCCGCACGTCAGGAAGAAAGCGCCGGCGGCGCTCTCGCCGATGCGTTGCGGCGCGCGGGCTTTGACGGGCGGAAATAGCGGCACTGCAGATGCGTCTTATGGAAAAATTAGCCGACACTTCCCGTGCGCGTTGCATTTAGCGCGATTGCTGCCAATTTAGCACAGCGTACAGACGATCTTCGCGACATAGTAGGTCGACAGGTTCGGCAAGGATTCTTGATCCTTGCTCATTATCCCCCGGCCAATATGGGCATTCTTCGGACGGGGGTGGGGATTGGGCAATGAACGACAATTTCGAAAGCATTGATGCAGCCAGGCTGAACTCGCAACGACCTGACCCGGAACCGGAGGAGACATGGATGCCCGGCTGGTACATCGCCCCGGCCATCATTATCGGTCTGGGGCTCTGGGGCATGGCATTTTACGGGCTGGGGCACCTCGTCGGCTTTCTGGGCTGAATTGAAGGGGGTGCATGGCTCCCCGCTTCGCGCTACAAACCGGCCATGAGCAAGAAGAACGATCCCGTCGCCGAAGAGCGCGAACCCTGCCGCCTTTATCTCGTCACCCCGCCGAGGCTGGAGCCGCGCGCCTTTGCCGATACGCTGAAGGCCGCGCTGGACGCAGGCGACGTCGCCTCGCTGCAATTGCGTCTGAAGACGGAAGGCGAAGCCACCGCCGACGCCGACACCATCCGCCGCGCAACCGAGATACTTATGCCGCTGGCGCAATCCTATGACGTCGCCTTCATCATCAACGACCGCGCCGATCTTGCCGCCGAACTGGGCGCGGACGGCGTGCATATCGGCCAGGATGACGCGCCCTATGCGGAGGCCCGCAAGCTGGTCGGTCCCGACCGGATCGTCGGCGTGACCTGCCATGACAGCCGCCACCTCGCCATGGAAGCGGGCGAAGCGGGCGCGGATTATGTGGCCTTCGGCGCCTTCTTCGAAACCGGCACAAAAACCCCAAAAGCCCGCGCCGAGCCGGAAATTCTGACCTGGTGGTCTGAAATGTTCGTCCTGCCCTGCGTCGCCATTGGCGGCATCACGGTCGAGAACGCCACCCCGCTGGTCGCGGCAGGCGCGGACTTCCTCGCCGTCTCGGGCGGCGTCTGGGCCCATCCCGGCGGACCGGCGGAAGCCGTGCGCGCCTTCAATCGGGTCCTGACCGAACCGCGCCAAAAGCCATAAAAGCATGGTCTTTCCGGCGGCTTGATGCTATCAGAGCGCCGCTGCGCCCTTCCTGTCGGCGCGCCTGGCCCTGAACGCCAAATCCCTGGAAAGTCCTGAGAACAACCCATGCCCAAGATCAACGGTAATGAAATCCGGCCCGGCTACGTCATCGAACATCAGGGTGGCCTCTGGGCGGCGGTCAAAGTGCAGCATGTGAAGCCCGGCAAGGGCGGCGCCTTTGCGCAGGTCGAACTAAAGAACCTGGTCGACAACCGCAAGCTCAACGAACGCTTCCGCTCCGCAGAGTCGGTCGAGCGCATTCGCCTTGAGCAGAAGGACTACCAGTATCTCTATGAAGTCGACGGCATGTTGACCTTCATGGACGACGAGAATTACGAGCAGATCGAGCTGTCGCGCGACTGGGTCGGCGACCGCGCCGCCTTCCTGCAGGACGGCATGAAGGTGACGGTCGAAATGCATGAGGGCAAGGCGCTCGGCATTTCGCTGCCAGATCAGGTCGTGCTCCAGATCACCGACACAGAGCCTTCCGTGAAAGGCCAGACGGCGACCAGCTCCTACAAGCCCGCGACGCTTGAAAACGGCGTCCGCGTGATGGTGCCGCCCTTCATCACGTCGGGCGAAAAGATCGTCGTCGACACGAACGAAATCACCTATCTGCGCCGCGCCGACTGATGTCACGTCACACCCCCGTCATGACGGTCATGGTCGCCGCCGCCCGCAAGGCCGCGCGAGGCCTTCAGCGCGACTTCGGCGAAGTCGAGAACCTTCAGGTCTCGATGAAAGGCCCTGCCGATTTCGTGACCGCCGCCGACAGGAAAGCCGAGAAGATCATCTTCCAGGAACTGTCGAAAGCGCGGCCCGGCTATGGCTTCCTGATGGAAGAAGGCGGCGTGGTCGAAGGCGCCGACAAGTCGCATCGCTGGATCATCGACCCGCTCGACGGCACGACGAACTTCCTGCACGGCATTCCGCATTTCGCCATCTCGATCGGCCTTGAGCGCGACGGCCAGATGGTGGCGGGCGTCGTTTACAATCCGATCACCGACGAAATGTTCATCGCCGAAAAAGGCCAGGGCGCATTCGTGAACGACCGGCGCATCCGCGTCGCGGTCCGCCGCGAGCTGACGCAATGCGTCGTCGGCTGCGGCACGCCGCATATCGGCCGCCCCGGCCATGAACGCTACATTTCCGAACTGCGCGGCGTGATGCTGAACGTCTCGGGCGTGCGCCGCATGGGCGCCGCCTCGCTCGATCTCGCCTATGTGGCAGCCGGACGCTTCGACGCCTATTGGGAAGCCAATCTCGCTCCCTGGGACCTCGCAGCAGGCATCGTCATCGTGCGCGAGGCAGGCGGCACGGTGAGCGACATGGATGGCCGTGAAAACATGCTGGCAAGCGGCAGCGTCATCGTCGGCAACGAGATGGTCCATGCCCAGCTCTCCAAGGTGCTGAAAAAGGCCCATCTGGACGGCTGAGCCGCCGCATCGCCCTGCCTTCCGTCGAAATCCGTTTCCGTCTGCTCGTCGCAACATGCGCTAAAGCCTGTTGTCATCGTGCGAACTTGCCTAGACTGACGGCCCACGACATTCGTACGGGCAGCGGATCCAAGCCATGACATCTCTTTACAAGCGCCGGGCCTTCGCCTCCGTGACCGCATGCGCGCTCGCTATCGCCATGGGCCTCGCAACGCCCGCCGCCACATATGCGGCGGAAGACGACCTGCCCATCGACGCCGTGCCGCTGATCCGTCCGCATACGCCGACGCGCGGCCTTCAGC
>NZ_JBASBH010000002.1:0-6115 GCF_049651025.1 Parvibaculum sp.
CTATACCCCGCACCATTCCACACGCGGGGCTCGGCCCTCCCACGCCTCTTTCGAGGGGCAACATAGGGAAGGTCGGTCCGGTGCGGCCGGATTTCCGGTCGTTCTTTCCCCCGCGGAGGTCCAACCGGAAAAAGGAGTAACAGTGTCATGGCACTGCCCGAATTCTCTATGCGTCAATTGCTGGAAGCCGGCGTTCACTTCGGCCACCAGACCCACCGCTGGAACCCGAAGATGGCGCCGTTCCTCTTCGGCGACCGCAACAACATCCACATCATCGACCTTGCCCAGACGGTTCCGCTGCTTCACCAGGCGCTCGTCGCCGTTCGTGACGCGGTTGCCGGTGGCGGTCGTGTGCTCTTCGTCGGCACGAAGCGTCAGGCCTCCGATCCGGTCGCCGCTGCTGCCCGCCAGTGCGCACAGTACTACATCAACCATCGTTGGCTCGGCGGCACGCTGACCAACTGGAAGACGATCTCGAACTCGATCCGTCGTCTGCGTCAGCTTGACGAGATGCTCGCGGGCGAAGCGCGCGGCCTGACGAAGAAGGAAGTGCTGAACCTGACCCGTGAGCGCGACAAGCTTGAGCGCGCCATCGGCGGTATCAAGGACATGGGCGGCATTCCCGACATCATGGTCGTGATCGACACCAACAAGGAAACGATTGCGATCGAGGAAGCCCGCAAGCTCGGCATTCCGGTCGTCGCGATCCTCGATTCCAACTCGAACCCGGACGGCATCGCTTTCCCGGTTCCGGGTAACGACGACGCCGCCCGCGCGATCGTGCTCTATTGCGAACTCGTTTCGCGTGCGGTCATCGACGGCATCTCGCAGAGCCACATCGCTTCCGGCATGGATGTCGGCGCTGAGGCTGAGCCCGAAGTGGCGCTCCCCGTCGAGGCCGCTGCCGTCTAAGAACCGCTCACGCGGTCTTTGCGAACAAGTCGGCCCGGCGGCTCATGAGAGGCTGCCGGGCCGCTCGCATTCAAGCTTGATTTGAGAGGATATTCCAATGGCCGACATCACCGCAGGCATGGTGAAAGAACTCCGCGAGAAGACCGGCGCGGGGATGATGGATTGCAAGTCCGCGCTCAATGAGACGCAGGGCGACATGGAAGCCGCCATCGACTGGCTGCGCACCAAGGGTCTTGCCAAGGCCGCGAAGAAGTCCGGCCGCGTCGCCGCTGAAGGCCTCGTCGGCGTCGTTGCCGACGGCACGCGTGGCGCGCTCGTCGAAGTCAACTCCGAGACCGACTTCGTTGCCCGCAACGAAAACTTCCAGACCATGGTCACCGAGATCGCCAAGACCGCCCTCGGCGTCAATGGCGACACCGAGAAGCTGCTGGCGACCGCTTATCCCGGTTCCGCGCTCTCCGTGAAGGATTACGTGACCGAGCAGGTCGGCACCATCGGCGAGAACATGAGCGTTCGCCGCGCCGGTTCGATCAGCGTCAGCGACGGCATCGTCGCCGCCTATGTCCACAATCAGGTCGTTCCGGGCCTCGGCAAGATCGGCGTGCTGGTCGGTGTCGAGTCGACGGGCGACAAGGCAAAGCTCGCCGAACTCGGCAAGCAGATCGCCATGCACATCGCCGCGACGAGCCCGCTTGCAACGCGCCGCGAAGAAGTCGATCCGGCTGTCGTTGAGCGTGAGCGCAACGTGCTGATCGCCGAAGCCAAGGAATCGGGCCGCCCCGACAACATCATCGAGAAGATGGTCGAAGGCCGCATCCGCAAGTTCTACGAAGAAGTCGTGCTCCTTTCGCAGGCCTTCGTCGTGAACCCGGACCTCACTGTCGAAAAGGCGGTGAAGGAAGCCGAAGCCGCTGCCGGTGCGCCGATCAATGTTGTCGGTTTCATCCGCTTCCAGCTCGGTGAAGGCATCGAGAAGGTCGAGACGGATTTCGCCGCAGAAGTGGCAGCCGCCGCTCGCGGTTGATATTTGAACGCTCAAGATAAAACGCCCCCTTCGCTAATAAGCGCTGGGGGCGTTATTGTAAGTGGGTCGGGCAGGGGATTCGTCTCCCCGGCACCCGTAGACACGTCAAAAGTAAACACGTTCGAATCCTGCCGTACCGGAAAGCCCCCGCATGCCCAGTAAACCTCTCTACAAGCGCGCGCTCCTCAAGGTTTCCGGCGAAGCCCTGATGGGCAATCAGCAATATGGCATCGATGTCGAGACGGTCGACCGCATCGCCCGCGAGATCAAGCAGGCGACCGACATAGGCTGCGAAATCTGCCTCGTCATCGGCGGCGGCAACATCTTCCGCGGCCTCTCTGGCGCGGCAAAAGGCATGGAGCGGGCAAGCGCCGACTATATGGGCATGCTTGCCACCGTCATGAACGCGCTGGCCATGCAGAATTCGCTGGAGCGCATGGGGGTCCAGACCCGCGTCATGTCCGCCATCCCCATGACGACCATCGCAGAGCCATATATCCGCCGCAGAGCGGTGCGACACATGGAAAAAGGCCGCGTCGTCATCTTTGCGGCAGGGACGGGCAATCCCTTCTTCACGACCGACACGGCAGCGGCCTTGCGGGCGACGGAGATGGGCTGCGACGCCCTCATGAAGGGTACACAGGTCGACGGGGTCTATTCCGCCGACCCGCACAAGGTAAAGGACGCGACGCGCTATGAGAGGCTGACCTATATGGACGTGCTCGCGCGTGACCTGCAGGTGATGGACACGTCCGCCATCGCCCTTGCCCGCGAAAACAACATTCCCATCATCGTCTTCTCGATCCATGACGATGGTGGTTTCGTCAATGTTCTGACAGGTAACGGACGCTGCACTATCATCGAGAATGCTGCTGCCTGAGATACGAGTTAGAGCGCTAAAGGATAGAAGGACAAGATGGCTGACCCAAAGACACTGGACGTCGAAGACGTCGAACGGCGCATGCGTGGCGCGTTTCAGGCCCTGAAACAGGAATTCAGCGGCCTGCGCACAGGCCGTGCTTCGGCCTCGTTGCTTGATCCCGTGATGGTCGATGCCTACGGCCAGATTACGCCGGTCAACCAGGTTGCGACCGTCAACGCCCCCGAGCCGCGCCTGATCACGGTGCAGGTATGGGACCGTGGTATGGTCGCGGCTGTCGACAAGGCGATCCGCTCCGCCGGGCTCGGCCTCAACCCGAACGTCGATGGCACGCTGATCCGCTTGCCGATCCCGGAGCTCAATCAGGAGCGACGCACGGAGCTGACCAAGGTCGCGGCCAAATATACCGAGCAGGCCCGTATTTCCGTGCGCAACGTCCGCCGCGATGCGATGGACGAGCTCAAGCGTCTTGAGAAAGACGGCCATATGAGCCAGGACGATTACAAGGTGCAGACGGACAAGGTCCAGAAGCTGACCGACAAGATCATCGGCGAAATCGACGCCGCTCTGGCGCATAAGGAAGGCGAGATCATGCAGGTATGAGGGTAAGCTTGCTCTCTATCTGGACAAGAAAAGGCCGATAACCATATGAAACTGATGCGGGAAACCTGACGTGAAGATGTGGGCGCCAGACCAGTCGGCGAGTGCTGCTGAAGCGGCTGGCGTTCCGCGTCATGTGGCCATCATCATGGACGGCAACAGGCGCTGGGCGGCCAGGCGCATGCTGCCGCGCCAGATCGGCCACCGTCAGGGCGTCGAGGCTGTGCGTGTCATCACGCGGGCAGCGGGCGAAATGGGCATCCGCTATCTGACGCTTTACGGCTTCAGTTCCGAGAACTGGAACCGTCCGGCCGATGAGGTCAGCGACCTCATGGGACTGCTAAAGCTCTTTATCCGCCGTGACTTGGCCGAACTTCATCAGAATGGCGTTCAGGTTCGTATCATCGGCGGCCGGGAGGATCTGGAGCCCGATATCGTCGCCTTGATCGAAGAGGCCGAGACGCTCACCCGCAACAATGACCGCCTGAAGCTCATCATTGCCTTTAACTATGGCGGCCAAAACGAGATCACCTCTGCCGTTCGTCGTATCGCGCGGGAAGTGAAGGCCGGTCGCCTCGATCCTGAAGCAATCTCTCAAGAGACGGTCGCCGCCCATCTCGACACGGCAGGCGTGCCCGATCCCGATCTCATCATCCGCACCAGCGGCGAAAAGCGCCTCTCGAACTTCCTGCTCTGGCAAAGCGCCTATGCCGAGCTCGTCTTCACCGATGTCTACTGGCCCGATTTCTCGCCCGAGCGGCTGAAGGAAGCGATCGCCGAGTTCAATCGGCGCGACCGCCGCTTCGGCGCCACCGCCCCGGCCCAATCGTCTACGGGCAAGTCCTGATCCATGGCTGAGCCCACAGTCTCGAAATCCGCTGAACTGCGCACCCGCATCCTGTCGGCCCTCGTCCTGGCCCCGGTCGCGCTGGGCCTCACATGGCTCGGCGGCTGGCCCTTCGCCGCGATGCTGGCCGTGGCCGCCATCGCCATGGCGTTCGAGCTTTCAGCGCTCCTGCCCGGCGACACGAAGACGTCGCGCATCATGCTTGCAGGCTTTGCCCTGATCGCCGTGTTGGCGGCGGCAGCCGGCGGTCCGCTCGTCGCGCTTCTGGCGGGCTTGTCGGGGCTGACCTTCGCCATCACGGTCGGCATTCTGCGCAATGCGCCGCTCTGGCCATCCATATTCGCCTATCCCTATGTGATCCTGCCGCTCATCGGGCTGCTCTGGCTGCGCCTCGATCCCGAATTCGGGCGGGTCGCGATCTTCTGGCTGCTCATCGTCGTGTGGGCGACTGACACGTTTGCCTATTTCTTCGGGCGCGCCATTGGCGGGCCGAAGCTTGCGCCGCGCCTTTCGCCCAACAAGACATGGGCTGGCCTGATCGGCGGCATGTTCGGTGCTGGGCTGGTCGGCGCCATTGCCGCCATCTGGCTCAATCTTGGTTCACCCGCGATCCTCGTTTTGGTCAGCGCCGCTCTCGCCGTGATCGCGCAGGCGGGCGACATTCTGGAATCGGCGCTGAAACGTCGCGCAGGCGTCAAGGATTCGGGTAAGCTCATCCCCGGCCATGGCGGCATCCTCGACCGTGTCGACGGTCTGGTAACGGCGGCTGTGGCGGCGGCGGTAATTGCGCTGCTGCATGGAAGCGTAAGCCCCGGCGCAGGAGTGTTGATTTGGCCCTGACCGCAGAGCTTCACGACATGGAAATTCCGGCCGCCGTTGAGCGGCGTAGTGTCACTGTGCTCGGCTGCACCGGCTCCATCGGCGTCTCGACGCTCGACCTGATCGAGCGTGACCGCGAAAACTTCGACCTCGTAGCCATCACCGCGCATCGCAATGTCGGCAGGCTGATCGAACAGGCCCGCCGCCTGCGTCCGCAATTTGCAGTCATCGGCGACCTGACGCTTTACGACGAGCTTGCCGCCGGGCTCGAAGGCACCGGCATCGAAATCGGCGCAGGCAGGAGCGCGGTCATTGAGGCGGCGGTGCGGCCCGCCGATTGGGTCATGGCGGGTATCGTCGGCACGGCGGGTCTTGCGCCCACGCTCGCCGCAGTGCGTCGCGGCGCCTCGGTCGCGCTTGCCAACAAGGAATGCCTCGTTTCCGCAGGCTCGCTCTTCCTCGCCGAAGTCGCCCGCTCCGGGGCAACGCTTCTGCCGGTCGACAGCGAGCACAATGCAATCTTTCAGGTGCTTGAGGCCGAGCGCCTTCACGCGGTCGACCGCATCATCCTCACGGCTTCGGGCGGCCCCTTCCGCACCTGGTCGCTCGACGAGATGGCCAGGGCGACGCGCGCCCAGGCGGTCGCACATCCCAAATGGGATATGGGTGCCAAGATCTCTGTCGATAGCGCGACGCTGATGAACAAGGGCCTTGAGCTTATCGAGGCGCACTACCTGTTCCCGGTCGGCGAGCAACGGCTCGAAATCGTCATTCATCCGGAATCGATCGTGCACAGCATGGTCGCCTATGTGGACGGCTCGGTCCTCGCCCAGCTCGGCTCGCCGGACATGCGTACGCCCATTTCCTATGCGCTGGCCTGGCCGAACCGCATGGCGACGCCCTGCGCCCGGCTCAACCTTGCGCAGATCGGCTCGTTAACTTTCTCCGAGCCCGATCCTGTCCGCTTTCCGGCCTTGCGGCTCGCCCGCGAGGCCCTTCAGGCCGGCGGGGCGGCGCCGACGATTCTCAATGC
>NZ_JBASBH010000003.1:0-7918 GCF_049651025.1 Parvibaculum sp.
CGGACAATCCAGCACTACCCCGGCAGGCAAGCCGTCCCGTTGACATGCCCGGTCGAGCCGCGCACATGCCGTGTCTCCGTGAAGTCGCGGCAGCGGTTTCCCTTGGCGTCGGTATATTCGCGCTGCGGCGTGATCTCTCCGCTCGCCTTGTCGGACGGCGTTTGCCAGCGAATGCTGGTGCCGAGCGGCACATCCATCACCCGGCTCATCGCCGTGCGCTGTTCCGATGCCGCAAAGCCTGAAAGCGTCGGGCCGTTCGAGCCGCCGATTGCATAGCCGATGGCAAGTCCGGCAAGCGCGAAGGCCTTCGCACCGCTGCCAGCGCCGAAAGCGCCGCCAAGCAGCACGCCGCCGCCCGGACCAACAATGCCCGTGCTGTCTTCAATCGGCGTCTTGATGAGCGGCACCGGCCTTTGCTCGGTCACGCGCGGTTGCGGATTAGTCGTCTGGGCGCAAGCGGCTAGCGCAAATGCGGCGCAGAGAAGAGATATGGAACGAGGTTTTTTCATCCGATGATCTTCAAGATGGGTTCAATGTAGCGCCGCAGCGTCGGGCTCAGCGCCGACAGCGTGTTCAGGACCAGAGTGATGATCGCGATATTCGGATTGGCAGTGCCGGGCGCACCGGCCTGCGGGCCTTGAAGCAAATGGGAGAGGCCCGCAAAGCGCTTTTCCAGCGCTTCGAGGTCCTCGCGCAGGTCTTCCCGCGCATCGTCGATGGAGCGGGCGAGGATTTCGGATTCGAGCTTTGCCGTGCGGCCGGGTGCCTGCAACGCGAAGGCGAGTGCGGCTGCCGCCATCACGGCCAAGCCGCCGCCGACGATCAGCGCTGCATTCAATTGGCCATAGGCATTGGAGAGCGCAATGAACAGGGCGAAGGCCAGCATGGCGAGCGCAAGCAGGCCGACCAGCACGGCAATGCCCGTCCAGAGTATGCGCCGCGCAACTTTGCGCGCCTCGATCTCGGCGCGCATCAGTTCCACTTCGGCGAGGCGGCGCAGTTTGACGGTGGTGTCGATCATGCCTTGTAACCTCTAGCGTGACAGAAGACGGGCAAGCACGAAGCCGATGCCCAGGGCGATGAAGGCGCTCGGCACCGGGTGGTCGGAAATCTGCTGCTGAAGTTCTTTCCAGCCCTCCTGCGCGCGTTCGCTCAGGTCTTCGGCAAAGTCTTCGGCGGTCTCGCGAATGCCTTCGGGCGCGTCGCCTTGCGCATCTTCCGCGATCATCGCCTTGGCGTCGGCAAGGTCCTTGGTCAGGCGCTCGACTTCGGCCCGGAGCTGTTCCAGCTCCTCCGCCGCCTTGTCGTCCGCCTTCGCGCTTTTCTCGGTCATGAGTCCTGTTCCTGCTGGTCTGACACTCTAACCTAACGCCCCGCGCCTAGCTTCGCTCCCTTCCGTGTCAAAAGGAAGATGGTCTTGATGCCGTCAAAGATAGGGGGAGGCGAGGCGGATGGCCGCATCCCGCAGCTTTACGGGAAGCGAACGGCTGGCGATCTGCTCATAGGTGACGGGTCTTGCACCGGCAATCTTGGCGTCGATCATCCGGTCGAGACGCGTGGCAAAGGCGCTGCCATAGCATTCGAGGTTCAGCTCGAAATTGAGCCGCAGGCTGCGCCCGTCCCAGTTCGCAGACCCCACCATCGACCAGATACCGTCGACCGTCATCAGCTTGGTGTGTTCAAACGGCCCTGTCGTTTTCCATACGCGGCAGCCCGCCTCGATCAGCCACAGAAGTTGCGGCGTCGCCGCCCAGTCCACGAAGGGCAGGTTGTTCGTTGCGGGCAGCACGATGTCGACCTGAACGCCGCGCATGGCGGCGAGCGAGAGCACGGTGCTCAGGGTTGAATCGGGCAGGAAATAGGGCGTGACGATGCGGATCGCCTCGCGCGCTTCCGTCAGCGCGCCGAGCAGCGTCCAGCGGATCGGGTTGATGCCCTGATCGGGGCCGCCCGGCAATCCGCGCGCGATGATGTCGGCGCCCGGTCCGCTCGAGGGGAGGATCTGGGGAAACCAGTCCGGCCCGTCCAGAATTTCGCCGGTGGTGAAGGTCCATTCATGGGCGAAGGTGCGCATCAGTTGCGCCACGACCGGCCCCTCGACGCGGAAGTGATGATCGAGGATCGGCTTTCGCGGGTTCTGGCGGACGAGGTTTCCCTCCGCGATATTCATGCCGCCGGTAAAGCCGAGCTTGCCGTCCACCACCAGAATTTTCTGGTGATTGCGCATGTTGAGATAAGGCATCTTCCACGGCAGGAACGAATGCAGGAAGCGCGCATAGTTGATGCCGCGCGCTTTCAGATCGGGAATGATCGAGGGGTGCGAATACCAGGAGCCGACGCCGTCGATCAGCAGTCGCAGGCGCACGCCGCGCGCGGTCGCGCGTGTCAGCGCATCGAGAAAGAGCTGGCCTGCCCTGTCATTGTTGAAGATATAGGTCGACAGCGCGAGCGAGCGCGTTGCGCCATCGATCGCCTCGATCATGGCGGGATAGGTTTCGTCGCCATTCTCCAGCACGTCGATGGCGTTGCCCGCTTCGAAGCGTTCGGGCAAGACCTTCTGGCCAAAGCGCGCGAAGACTTCCAGCGCGCGGCGTTGCTCGCCATGGTCGGCGGGAAGTGTGCCGGGCCGTGCGCGCGGCAGCGGCAGGGCGGCGCCGCGTCTTATGCCGCGCATCTCTCTCGCGCGGCGCTGTATGCGATTGACGCCGAAAAGCAGATAGATCAGCCAGCCGAGAAACGGCACCAGCAAGATGAAGCCCACCCAGCCTGCCGCCGAGCGCACATCGCTCTTGGTCAGCATGGCGTGACCGGCGGCGCCGAGCATGGCGGCAAACTGGATCGTCGCAACGGCTATGGGCCAGATATCGGCGAAAGTCTGCATGGTCCTCGCGTGGTTGGAGAAAAGGGCGGGGGCGAGAGCGGCCTGTGCCGCCACGGCATTGTCCTCGTCGAGAAGACCTGTCGGCAAGCCGTATTGCTCGCTTTTGTCCGGAGGTCCGTCCACCCCGTGTCCCGCAAATCTGGGCCAGACGGCCTTCAAAGCCAAGTACAAGATAAATAGTCGGCAATTCCTAGTTGGAGATGCTGATCGCCGTTTTCACGATCTGGGCGATCCGGCTGCGGAGCCATTTATGGCCCTGGTCCTCGTCGAAGGATTTGGCCCAGACCAGTGAACTTCGCAGGCGCGGCAAGGCCACCGGCGCATCCAGTATGGTGATGGCGTGGTCGCGCATATGGCGGCGGATGAAGGCAAGTCCCGTCACCGCTACAAGGTTGGTCACTTCCACCATGGCCGGGATGACGCTCACATCGGGCATCACACAGGCGATCTCGCGGGTCACACCGGCCTTGCGCAAGGCATCCTCGACCAGCGTGCGCGCGGCGTGATTTTGGGAAGCGACCACATGGCGCAGATTGCTCAGCACGTCCTTGGTAACCGGTTTGCCGAGTGCGGGATGGCCATGGCGGACGGTGAAGACCAGCGGTTCTTCGGTCAGCACTTCATGGCTCATCGTTTCATCGAAATGGGCGGCGGGCAGAAAGGCCGTCTCGATCGTGCCGTTGCGAATATCGGTCAGCAGGTCCGGCGTGTCGATGTCCTGCAGCACCATTTCGAGTTTGGCATTGGGCGCTTCCTGCTCGAACAGATTGGCGAGCGCGGGCGCGAGCATCATGCGGTAGAGATCGTTGAAGCCGACGCGAAAGCTCCGCGTCGATGTTGCCGGATCGAACTGGCGCACGGTCGTCAATATGCCTTCGACGGAGGAAAGCGCATGGCGAATGGGCAAGGCGAGGGCGGTCGCCACTCTCGTTGGCATCATCTTGTTGTCGGAGCGGAAGAACAGTGCGTCGCCCGTGAAGTCGCGCAAGCGGCGAAGCGCGTTGCTCACGGCGGGCTGCGACAGGTCGAGTTTTTGCGCCGCTGCGCCGATGCTGCGCTCCCGGTAGATGGCGTCGAAAACCAGCAGAAGGTTCAGATCGAGATTGCGAATATTCACTTGTCAGCCCGGGTTGAACAGGGGGCACAGGTTAATGCCGCCTCTCATCAGGCGGCAGGCTCCTATTGAACAGAATTCCTGAAACAAATGAAGGCAATTCTCAAGGCGAATAAACATCCGTGTTGTGAATAGCGGTTCCCCTGTTTTCGGAATGAACCCGCGCATTTTGGTGGCTCTTGCGGAAATGCATCTTGCCCGGACTCACGGCGCTTGCTGCATTCATCCGGCGTGGCAGGGGGCGGATTCTCGTTTGCCTTAACCATGGAAATCACGATCTGACGTGCACGGCGAGACGCGCGGGGGCTTCTGCATGCTTCGCGTCCGGCGGTGCCCGTCTCAAAGGCCGGGGGCCGATATGACATCGACAGCGCAATATTCCGTCCATCGCAAGCGGTTCGCCTTTCCGCTCCTTGGCCTCGCGGCCGGTGCGCTAGTCCTGCCGCATGTGGCGATGGCGGATACGACCATCTCGACGAGCGCCGGCCCGCAGACCTGGACGAGTGATGATTTTCTGGTGACGGATACGGGCGCGATAAATGGCGGTGGCGCCAACGCCATCGAAGTCACGGCGCCCGGCAGCGGCATGCTGACCAATCGCGGCATAATCACCGCACCTGCCTATTACGGCATCAGCACTGTCGGCGGCTTCGGTTCTATTGTGAACAGTGGCACCATTAATAATGTCCTCAGCGGGATCTATATCGTCAATCCCGATGGTGGCACGGTCACGAACGAGGCCGACGGCATTATTTCAGCATCGAATGTCGGTATTACTTACGCCGGGCCGTCGCTCTCCGTCATCACCAATGCAGGCTACCTGTCGGGCGACTATGCGGCCCTCCTGTCCTCATCTATTGTCGTCGGCGGTGTGTCCACGGGATATGGAACGGTTGATATCGTCAATAATAGCGGGACGATGACCAGCGCCGGCTACGGCATTAATGCGCCGGGCGGGATCGGCACGCTCAACAATAGCGGCACGATTTCCGGTGGCAGCAGCACAGGCAGCGCCGGGATATATATCAGCAGATTTGGTACGCTGATAAATGACGTTGGCGGAACGATTTCCGGCTATAACGCAATGCATAATGTCAGCTTTGACACGATCATAAATCGCGGAAATATCGTCGGCATCAGCGAGGGATTGAATGTTTTTAGCTTCGGAACGTCAGATCTTATCCAGAATGACGGGCTGATATCGGGCGACACTGCCGTCGATGTGAGTTTTGGCGGGGTGAGAACGCTCATCAACAACGGCACAATCAGCAGCGACGATGTTGCCTTGGCTGCGGGCACAAGTGGTATCGGTACGCTGACAAACAACGGATTGATCCACGGACAGATTGTCCTCAACGGATCGGGCAACTTTCCGGTCGTCGCACCTGAAATCATTATCGATAATTTCGTCAATTCAGGCACAATTGAAGGCGACATTATCGCCAAGAACGGTGCCACTCTTACCATCAACGGCGGCACGGACAAGCGCGGTGTTCTGACAGGGCTTGGCGGTGCGCAAGGGCTCATCAATACAAATTTTGGGGCGCCTGCTTTGCCCATCTTCGACGTTTACAACGCCGTCAGTCAGGATATTACCTTCGGCAGCGGTTTGTTGCTCCTCAATGACACGATTTTCGCGCGCAATGCCAATGTGCGTTTTGCCGGTGCCAATGTGCAGGTGAACAACGAAGTCGCCGTCAGCGGCCATGTCATTCTCTCGGCAGGCGAGATGGTCTTCGGCGTCACCGCGCCCGACACTTATGGTCACTATGTCGTTACAGGGGACGCGGATCTCGATGCGGGCCGTGTCTCGCTCGTCGCGCTTGGCGCGCCCGTCTTCGCGGTCGGCCAGAGCTATCACCTGCTTACAGCCGACAGCGTCACGGCATCGGACATCACCACATCGGTTGAAGGCTATCAGACCTCCTATGCCATCATGGACAATGGCGGCGCTTATGATTTCGTGGTCACGCTCGACGGCGTCGCGCAGGCCTATAACCATCTGGGCCTCACCGCGCCGCAAATGGCGCTGAACAATGTCACGCCGGTGGCGGACGCCATCGCCTCGCATCAGTCCTCCTTCAAGGTCGCGAGCATCGCGCCCATCGTGCCCGTCAACATGCAGCCTTCGCAGGGGCGTCTCTGGGGCAAGCTGCTTTTCGCCAATGCCCAGCGCAGCAGCGCGTCGGGCGCAACGGGCTATGACGCGAACGGCGCGGGCTTTGTTGTCGGCGCGGATATTCCGGTTTCGCGCGACGTCGATGCCGGTCTTGCCTTCAACTGGGTCCGCAGCATCGGCGACAGCAAGGATCGCTTCGACGGCACGGATGTGACACTCAACACCTATCAGTTCACCGCCTATGGCACATGGCGGCCCGCGTCGCGCCTCAGCATTGACGGGCAGTTGTCCTATGGCTTCAACCGTTTCGATCAGCGCCGTTCGGTGAGCCTCATCGCAAGCATCGCCAGCGCCGATTATGACGGCGACCAGATCGTCGGCGATGTGCGGATCGGTTATGAGGTGCCGCTCAGCGGCTCGACCTCGCTGACGCCCTTCGCCGATCTGCGCGCAGTGCATATAACGACTGATGGCTATAGCGAAACGGGCGCGCTCGGCGCAAACCTCACCGTCGACAAATTCTCGACGAGCAGCCTGCGTCATGAACTCGGCGTCAAGCTTTCAACGAGTTTCGACACGAGCGGCGGCAAGGTCACGCCGGAGCTGCGCCTTGGCTGGTTGCACGACTATAACGACAATCCGCTTTCCGTCTCGGCAACCAACGGCATCGCCGCCTCCACCCGCGCCACGGATCGCGTCGACAGCGATGGTCTCGATGTCGGCTTCGCTCTCAACCTCGCGGCCAATCGCAATGTCGATGTCAGCCTCGCTTATGACGGCGAGTACCGCTCCGACTATCGGAGCCACACGGCCGTCATCAGGGCAGCCTTGCGGTTCTGATCAGAACCGCACCGTCGCGCCCGCATAGGCGGCCCGGCCTTCGCCGGGGAAGTAGCGGTCATTGCCGAACGCATAGTCAGCGCGATCCGCATAGCGCGTATCGAAGATGTTGGAGAGGCGGCCGAAAAGGGAAAGGTTCTCGGTAAGCGAATATTCCGCCCGCAGGTTGAAGAGATCGTGGCCGTCATAGCGTTGCGTATTGCCCGCATCCATCCAGTAGGCGCCCATATGCACCCATTCCACTTCGGCGCGCGCCTTGTCGGCAGCGAATGTATAGCCGAGCCGCAGATTGGCGATGGTGCGCGGCGCTGTGTCCACATCGTCGCCCTTGAAGATTTGTTCCGAGCCGCCCGGCGGCAGGTGATTGAAGTCGTAAGTGTGGCGCGCATAGGTCGCCGACGCCGCAATGTCGAAATTCCACATCAAGGGCGCGGAGACTTCCGCCTCGATGCCCATGTGTTTCGTTCGTCCATCCGTCACATTGTTGCCGTTGGCGTCGCGAAAGTAGAAATTTCTCTTTGTCATGTAATAGGTCGCGACTTCGTAAGCCGCGCTGCCGATCTGTCCGCGTGCGCCGACTTCAATACTGTTCAGCACTTCCGATTTGACCTGGCTCGGATCGATCGGCGTCGCGGTGCCGGGAACTTTCTGCTGGCGATACATGTCGGTTGTCTGCGGCGCGCGCGCGGCGCGGGCGAGGTTGACGAAGCCCGTCACATTCTCGTTGAAGATATGCGTGAGGCCAAGCTTGGGCGTCGGATTTGAAAACGTGTCGACGCGGTTTGCCGGTCGTGCGAAGCGATCAAGCGCATAGACGGACACGCTTGTCGGCCCTGCAAGGTTTTCATAATCGTAGCGCGTATATTCATAGCGCAATCCGGCGGTGAGCTGCGTCGTATCGCCAAGCTGCCAGATCGTATGCAGATAGGGCGCAAGCACCAGCGCCTTCACCGTGTAGTTGTAA
>NZ_JBASBH010000004.1:0-15303 GCF_049651025.1 Parvibaculum sp.
GATAATGGGAGACGAGATGGGCGATGGCTTCTGAATCCGTTTCGGATTCAAACCTGGCGCCCGACGCAATCAGCTTTTCGCGCAACTCGCGGAAATTCTCGATGATGCCGTTATGCACGATCGCGACGCGTTGGGTTGCGTGCGGATGTGCATTGGCCGCCGTCGGTGCGCCATGCGTTGCCCAGCGCGTGTGGCCAATTCCCATTGTGCCATCGAGCGGCAATGAATGCAGCGACACTTCAAGATTGACGAGTTTACCCTCTGCGCGGCGACGTTCGATCTGGCCGTCAGAGAGTGTCGCAATGCCTGCGGAATCATAGCCGCGATATTCGAGCCTTCGCAGCGCTTCCAGAATGATTGGCGCCGCTGGCTTTGTACCGAGGACGCCGACTATGCCGCACATTATTCGCCTGCCTTTTTGTGGCCCGTGTGCCGGGCGCGGAACGCCGCCGCCCAGCCCGGCTTCTCAAATTGTTTGCTGCGCTCAACGGCCAGCGCATCGGGCGCGACATCCTTCGTAATGACGCTGCCCGAGCCTGTATAGGCGCCGTCGCCGATTTTCACCGGCGCAACGAGGGACGAATTGGAGCCGATGAAAGCGCCCGCGCCGATGTCCGTGAAGTGCTTGTTGAATCCATCGTAGTTGCAGGTAATCGTGCCCGCGCCGATATTCGCGCGCGCGCCGACTCGTGCGTCACCGATATAGGAGAGGTGATTGATTTTCGCGCCCTCCTCTATCGTCGCCTTCTTGGTCTCGACGAAATTCCCGATATGCGCGTCGCGGCCGATATCGGAACCCGGGCGAATGCGCGCAAAGGGACCGATCTGCGCGCCTTGCGCGATCTTTCCGCCCTCGATGTGGCAAAAGGGTTTGATCGTAACGCCGGACGCAATTTCAACGCCGGGGCCGATCACGACATTCTGGCCGATAGTCACATCTTGTCCAATGATCGTGTCGGCGGAGAGGTAGATCGTATCCGGATCGGACAGAGTGACGCCCTGCTCCATCGCGCGACGGCGCAAACGGCGCTGCATTTCCGCCTCGACTGCCGCGAGATCGGCGCGGCTGTTCACGCCCTGAATGTCGGCTTCCGGCGCACGCACGACAGCACATGCGAGTCCGCCAGCACGAGCATGCTCCACGACATCGGTCAGATAGAACTCTCCGGCCTTGTTTGCATCGCGCAGCGCGCCGAGAAGGCTCGCAAGGTGCTCGACGCGTATCGCCATGGCGCCGCCGTTGCAAAGCGTGACGCGGCGTTCATCCGTATTCGCATCTTTTTGTTCGACGATGCGCTGAAGCGCATCGTTCGCATCGAGAATGAGCCTGCCATACTGTGCCGGGTTTTCGGCTTCGAAACCGAGGACCACAACGGGCGTTTCAGTGCTGCAAGCGGCGGTCATCTCAGCCAGTGTTTCGGTCCGGACAAGCGGCGTATCGCCAAAAATGATGAGCGCAACGCCTGCTTTGGATTTTACGTGCGGAAGCGACGCCTTCACGGCATCGCCCGTGCCCCGCTGGTTTTCCTGTATCGCGACGGAAAGAGCGGGCACGAGGCTGCGTGCATATGCGACGACAGGATCCATGCTAGGGCCGACCACGAGCACAAATTGCGCATCACCCAGACCTGAAGCAGATGTCAGCACATGGCCAAGCATTGGTCGTCCGGCGATGGTGTGCAGTGCTTTGGGCAGGGACGATTTCATCCGCGTGCTTTTACCAGCGGCGAGGATGATCGCGGTGATCGGGCTTTGCGTCATGCGGTATGTTCAATTCTGCGAGCGAGTTGGCAATACTCAGCCAAACTAGAGCCGCTGATGGCGGCCAAGTGATGGCGAAAGTGGCACAAGTAACGATTTACAGTAAAATAAACTTATATTTCACTGTGTTGCGCCGCAGAAGTGACGATTTTGGAGGGTTCGGTCGGAAGTCTCGCATGGTTCGTTGCAAAGTCGGCAACTGCGACTTCCATCAGCTTGATCACAGCCTCGTTGTCATGGCGAAGAGCCGCCCCGACAAGCTGATCGACAATGCGGCAGACAAATGCATGATCGGCCACTTTTGGCTGTGCAATCATCAAGTCTTTGTAGCTCGTTCCGATGACTTCTTCATCGTCCTGAAAAAGAGTTTCGGTGAGCTTTTCGCCGGGTCTCAGGCCTGTGAAAACAATATTGATGTCACGGTCAAGCTGCAGGCCCGCGAGCTTGATCATCTGACGGGCCATATTGAGGATATTGACCGGCTCGCCCATATCAAGAACGACAATCCGTCCTCGTCCCACCTCATTCTCCTGAAGCGTCGCAGCTTGCAGCACAAGCTCCACAGCTTCACGGATCGTCATGAAGTAGCGCGTCATATCCGGATGTGTGACGGTCAACGGCCCGCCGGCTGCGAGTTGTTTTTCAAAGAGCGGCACTACGGACCCTGCAGATCCGAGCACATTGCCGAACCGGACGGTCATAAATCGCGTTTTGCCACGTTTGCTTTCGTCGATGTCGAGCGACTGACAATAGCTCTCGGCAATTCGTTTCGACGCGCCCATGACGTTAACCGGGTGCGCAGCCTTGTCAGTTGAAATCAGTACCATCGCCTCGATGTTGTGGCGGAGGCATGCATCGGCGATATGGCGCGTTCCCAATACATTGGTTAATATGGCCTGCACAGGCTGCCCCTCGAGAAGAGGCACATGCTTCAATGCGGCGGTATGGAAGACGAGATCGGGAAGCTCGCGCTTGAAAACATATCCGATACGCGACGCGTCGCGAACGTCAAGAAGCAACGTGGATCGTGAAACAGACGGGAAATGTGCCTCCATTTCACGATCGATCTCATAGAGATTGTATTCCGAAATTTCCGCCAGCGTTATGTGTTCGGGCCCGAGCGCTGCAATCTGGCGCACCAGCTCCGAGCCAATGCTGCCGCCTGCGCCGGTCACCAATACACGCTTGCCTCCGACGAGCTGCATCATCGCAATATGGTCAAGTGCCGCTTCCTCGCGACGCAGCAGGTCTTCGACATCCACCGGCCTGATTTGCATATTCCGCGCCGGCCCCTGCAACTCGGCCATTGCGGGCAATCGGTTCAGCTTTATCGATTGCGCGTTTGCGATGTCGACAATGTCGTGAAGCGGGCGCCCCCTCAGGCGAGAATCGGCAATGATAATATTCTCTGGCCGCTGCCCCCGCTGCGACAGCGAGAGTATCGCCTTGTCGAGGTCTTTGAGTTGGCCAATCACCGATACGCCTCGAATGAGCGTTCCGACGGGGCGCGTTCCGGAGTCGATCACGCCAACGACGCGGAATGGCGCACGACGATCCCGGGTACTGGTCAGAATGAAAGCCTCCGCCTCATCCGTTGCACCGACAAGAAGCACAGGAGTGGACCTGCTGCCGTCCGCATGGTTGGTGGGCGCACGCTCATGCCAAAGCCGAAAGAGCAGCCGCGAGCCAATCAATAATGCCGTCAGCAGAAAGGCGTTTATCAGGACGGCCGCCCGGGGAACTCCTTCAAGACGCGCCCAGAAAAACATCAAAGTGAGAAATATCAGGTTTGTCGCGAGGCTGGTGCTGGCAATCAGCAAGGCATCATTTGCCGAAATAAAGCGCCAGGCGATGCGGTGCAGTCGGGCTGCCAGCAGCACGAAAACTGCGACAAAGGTAAAGAGGGCCGTCATTTCGACGACAAGTTCGAGCCGAAAAACGAATCCCGGCCATCCGAGTCGCAAGATTATAGCCAGCGGCAATGAGGCCATCGCCAGCATCAAGTCAAAAACAAATATAATCTGCGTGCGGAATCTTTGAATGTTCATCTTGCAAGCAGTCTAACCGATTTGAATATCCCGTCTCATGAAATTAACTAGACATGGGGATAATCGGCAACTCTGCTCTAACGATTTCGTTCGCGCAATCGCGTTTCCCAGGCCAGCGCGTGGCTGACAATAATGTCCAGATCGTCATAATTCGGGACCCAGCCAAACGTCGCTTTGAGGCGACCGGGGTCGGAAACGACTGAAGCAGGATCGCCCGGCCGACGAGGCGCGCTTCTGATTTCAAAAGGTTGCCCGGCAGCGCGCTCCACGGCTTGCAGTACTTCGCGCACCGAAAATCCGTGACCATAACCACAATTGGCGATGATGCTTTCGCCGCCGCCACGCAGATAATTGAGCGCTGCGGTATGCGCTGCCGCCAGGTCACTTACATGAATATAGTCGCGGATGCAGGTACCGTCAGCCGTGGGGTAATCCTCGCCATAAACATCGATGTGGTCGCGCATTCCAAGTGCAGTCTGGCAGGCGACCTTGATCAGGTGAGTCGCATTTGCCGTCGACTGCCCCACCCGACCCTTCGGGTCGCCGCCCGCAACATTGAAATAGCGCAGCGCCGCAAAACTCATATCGTGGGCAGCGGCGACGTCTCGCAGCATCCATTCGGTCATGAGCTTCGAGCGGCCATAAGGAGACATAGGATTGAGTGGCGCGTCCTCGTTGACGGATGCGGCATCCGGCATGCCGTAAACGGCAGCGGTCGACGAGAAGATGAAATGCTTCACGCTGCCCCTGACGCAGCGCTCGATCAGAGTTCGCGATTTGGCGGTATTGTTGGAATAATATTTCAGCGGATCGGCGACGGATTCCGGCACGATGATCGAGCCGGCAAAGTGGATCACCGCCTCGACATTCTGCTCACGGATTATTCTGTCAACCAGCGCCTCGTCGGCAATGTCGCCGACAAAGAGCTTTTCTGGAACCTGGACCGCCCAATCGAAGCCGGTGGAGAGGTTGTCGATGACGACGACATCCTCTCCGGCGTTCAGGAGATCGATCACCATATGGCTGCCGATATAACCGGCGCCGCCGGTGACGAGAACACTCATATCAAAGCTCCAAGATTACGCGTTGTCAGACGCGAATCTTATACCCGGAACTTTGCCTCGACATAACTGACAAGCTCAGCCAGGCATTCCTCGACCTCGGTCGATGCTGTGTCGATGACCAGTTCGGGCTTCTCGGGCGCTTCGTAAGGCGCTGAAATGCCCGTGAAGTCCTTGATCTCGCCCGCTCTTGCCTTGGCATAGAGGCCCTTCGGGTCACGACCTTCGCATGTCGCAACGTCAGCTTTGACGTAGATTTCGTGGAAACCGCCGCTGGAGGCCTCCCGCGCACGGTCTCGATCGGACCGATACGGAGAAATAAAGGCCGTAATGGTGATCATGCCCGCCCGCTCGAACAGCGCTGCGACCTCGCCGACGCGGCGGATGTTTTCCGCGCGGTCCTCCGGCGTGAAGCTCAGATTGGCGTTCAGGCCATGGCGGACATTGTCCCCGTCGAGCACATAGACGTTGTAGCCCTTTTCGAAGAGGCGCTTCTCGAGCGCCATGGCCAGCGTCGATTTTCCTGCTCCCGACAGGCCCGTGAACCAGAGCACACCGCCCTTGTGGCCGTTGCGGAAGGCGCGCGCTTCTTCGGTGATGCCGTCTGCGACACGCGTGATATTCGTGCCACGCGACGTGATCAGATCGCGCTGGTCGGCATAGCCCTGCATCGAGATGATGCCGCCACCGGCAATGTCGTATTTTTCGACAAGTACGAAACGGCCCGTACTCGGGAAGTCCGTAAAGGCATCGAGTGCGAGCATGCGGCGCGAGCGCAGAATAACCTCGGCCACCTGGTTGCGCTCGACCTGAGGGGCCGACGAATTGGACAGATCGGACGTGTCGATGATGCGCTCGATCGATTGCACCGTCACCGGCGCCTCAAGCGTGCCGAGCTTCAGCTTGTAGCTCTTGCCGAGCGTCATCGGCTCATGCCCGAGCCAGAAGATACGGGCGCGGAAGACGTCGGTTTCGACAGGTGCCTGTGCCGTGTGGCTGATGACCTCGCCGCGCTCGACGAATATCTGTTCGTCAAGCGTGATGCCGACCGAATATCCGGCCTCGCTCGATTGCGGCTGCTTCGCACCGGGAATCGTTGACCAGGCTTCGATCGTCTGCACACGCGCGGTCTTGTTCGACGGCGAAAAGATGATTTCGTCGCCGACCGCAATGCGGCCAGCTTCGATGCGCCCGGCGATGATGCGTCGCTGATCGAACTTGTAGACGTCCTGCACCGGGAAGCGCAGTGCGCTTTCGACGGCGGGCGTGCTCGGCACAAAGCTGTCCAGCGCCTTGACGACCGTCGGTCCCTTGTACCAGCTCATATTCGCCGATGGCGTGACGATATTGTCACCCTCGCGCGCCGAGACAGGAATGACGAAGGTCGGCGTCACGCCGATCGACGTCAGATAGTCGCGATACTCACGTTCGATATCCTCGAATTTCTTCTGGTCGTAGCCGGCAAGGTCCATCTTGTTGACCGCGACAGCGACCTGGCGGACGCCCATCAGATGCAACAAATAGCCGTGGCGCTTGGATTGTTCCTTCACGCCTTCTGCGGCGTCGATGATGAGCAGAGCGGCGTCGGATTGCGCCGCACCGGTGATCATGTTCTTCAGGAATTCCTTGTGGCCGGGCGCGTCAATGATCGTGTAGTCGCGCGCATCCGTCTTGAACCAGATCTGGCTCGTGTCGATGGTAATGCCCTGGTCGCGCTCGGCTTGCAGCGCGTCCATGAGGAACGCCCATTCGAAAGTCACGCCGCGCTTTTCGGAGATGGCCTTGATCGCTTCGTATTTTCCATCCGGCAGCGAGCCGGTGTCGTGGAACAGGCGGCCGACCAGCGTCGATTTTCCGTGATCGACGTGACCGACGATCACAATGCGCATCAGATCGCGCATGGGTTTAACGGCGGCAATCGGGGACACGGCGGCGAGCTTTGCTTTGGCTTCAGTCATCGTCGTTCCCTTACAGGTAGCCGTCGGCACGAAGGCGCTCGAACGCGTCCTCGGACTCGTGATCCATTGCGCGACCAGAGCGTTCAGAGACTTTGGTGGTGCGCAGTTCTGCAATAATTTCATCAATATTCGACGCCTGGCTCACCACCGGATTGGTGATGTCCTTGTCGCCGAGCGAGCGGTAGCGCTTGCCGTTATGCGAGAAGTAGAGCGGGATCGTCGGGATCTGTTCGCGCTGGGTATAGAGCCAGATATCGATCTCGGTCCAATGCAGCAACGGATGCACGCGGATATGCGTTCCCGGCGGGAAATCGGTCTTGTACTGGTCCCAGAATTCCGGCGGCTGATCCTTGAAGTCCCACTGACCGGCAAGGCCGCGTGGGCTGAATACGCGTTCCTTGGCGCGCGTCGCTTCCTCGTCGCGGCGAATGCCGGCGAAGAGCGCATTGAAGCCATGCTTCCTGATGGCGAGCTTCAGGCCTTCGGTCTTGCGCGCCGCAGAGCGAGCAGCAGGCGGCAGCGACTCGTCGGTTGCTTCGATCGGCGGGCAGAGCTCACGGATGAAGTTGAGGCCCCACTCCTTCGCATAGCGGTCGCGGAACTCGTACATCTCGGGGAATTTTTTTTCCGTATCCACATGCATGACGGGAAACGGCACATGCCCGAAAAAAGCTTTCCGCGCGAGCCAGATCATCACGTTGGAATCTTTGCCAAGCGACCACAGCATCGCGATATTCTCGATGCGGTTGAAGGCTTCGCGGAAAATGTAAATGCTCTGGCTTTCGAGCTGGTCCAGACGGTCCATGACGGCCTTTCCACGACGACACGGCGCTTCAGCGCCCATCGCCTGAATACAACACAAGAAAAATGGGTTTAAAATTCAAACCCCGTCTTTCCGTGTGATTTATCCCTGCCCCCCGCGCTTTGCAAGGGCGAAAATGCCTCACGTTGAACTGTCTGTGAAATTCTCGTTCAACGAGGTATCAGGCGAGCTGGCGAAGGAGCGGCAAGCATGTATTTGCGCTCTAATTGCCGACAGGCCGATAGTTCATCACCACTGCCGTCGCCTGACCAGCAGGTATCAGCTGGCCAATGTGCCGAACATCGCAAGCATTTGGTGCGTTTTGCCGGAACCAAAGCCATGCGAGCGACGTCTGACCAGGCGAACGGGCTTCAACCTCTCCGTAATTCCACGACGCCGATACCGATTCGTCGGTTTTTGTTGGTGTTAGTGATTTAAAATCAGGCAGACTCAAGACCAACGCTCAGCGGAGACCGAGTCGCTCGGGTCCTGGCTGACAAATGGGGGCCCGCATCGCGGGATTTGGTGGGGTAGCATGCCGTTTCAAGCCGGACTCGATCTACTGCGCCTTCAGGGCGACGTTATATGGGCAGGTGCGGAATTCACCGCCAAGGTTGTCAGCGAGCCGCTGCTTCGAATGCTTGCGCGCAAGGGAGACGGCAAGACGCCCGTCATGACCCTGCCCGGCTTCACGGGTCCGGAGGTTTCCCTTCAGCCTCTCAATCAATTTCTGAACGCCAATGGCTATATCGCCCAGTCCTGGGGGCTTGGCGTCAATCGCGGCATTCGCGACATGGCGCATATGGAAAATCTCTCCGCCGTCCTTGGCGAACGCATCAAGGAAATGGCTGAGCGCCATGAGCGTCCGGTCGCATTGGTGGGGCAGAGCCTTGGCGGCGTCTTTGCGCGCGAATTGGCTCGGCGGTTTCCTGAGCACGTCGATCGCGTGATCACGCTCGGCAGCCCGGCTCATTTCGGCGAAGCGCCCAAAAACGTCAACGTGATGGTGGCGCGAGTCATGGCGCTCTATACCGGACGCGCCGTCGAGGACCTTTTGCGCGAAGTTCACGAGCTCAATCTAAATATTTCTGAGCCCCCGGCGGGCGTCCCGCTGGTCTCGATCTACAGCCTTTACGATGGTGTTGCGTCCGCCGCGACGACCAGGATTCCGCAGCGTTATTTGAAAAATCAACACAAGGCAGCACGTGAAAATATCGAGATTGTCTGCTCCCATTGCGGGATGGGCGTCAATCCGCTTGTGCTCCTCGCCGTCGCAGATCGGCTTGCAGAAGACAAGAAAAATTGGGTACCTTTCGATCCGCTGAACTATGCAGCGGGGCCAATCAGTCATGCTTCGCGCTGGTTCTATCCCTCACGACTGTCGCCCCGCGCGGCCTAAACATTCGGTGACATAGAGTGGCTATAGAAAGTCTGATCGAAGGCTACAGGGCCTTCCGTGCCGGTACGTATAAACAAAACGTCGAACGCTATCGCTTGCTGGGCGAGCAAAGCCAGAAGCCGAAAGCCCTGGTCATCGCGTGTTGCGACAGCCGCACCGATCCGGCCATGGTGTTCTCGACCGACCCAGGCGCACTCTTCGTGATCCGCAACGTCGCCAATCTCGTCCCGCCCTACGAACCGGACCCGCATTTTCACGGTACCAGCGCGGCGATCGAATTCGGTATCACGGGCCTCAACATCGACGATCTTATCGTCATGGGTCATGCGCGTTGCGGCGGCATCGAGGCGCTTTATGAGAATGGCCTAGGCCACCGCGCCAAAGGCGACTTCGTTTCAAGCTGGATGTCGCTTGCGCAAGGCGTCGCCGACGATGTGAAGAAGACCCACGCGCATCTCGAGCGTGACGACATGCTTCGCATGATGGAAATGCGCGCCGTCGTGGCCTCGCTCGACATGCTGCGTACGTTTCCGTTTATCCGTGAACGTGAAGCCGATGGGCGTTTGCGCCTGCATGGCTGGTTTTATGGTATCGCGACAGGAATCCTCTCGGTTTACGATCCCAAGTCAGACCGTTTTCACGAAGTACCTGAAAAGGCTTGATTTCCTAAATACTTGATGTTCCGGGCCTTTCTTCTGCCTTAGTTGACAAAAGGCAGGCGCAGGGTAGCATCGGTTCATTATGCGCACATCCCACGCACCGCAGTTTTATACGCCCGGCACTTTGCTCGCAGGACACTAGCCCCGGGCCCGGCAGACCTATGCTCGGACGGGGCTCGGGGATTTTCACCTATTCCATTTTTATTTCGATCAACCGGTCGGCCTGAGCCCGCCGCATTGATGAGGTTTTCCAATGTCTGCAGTAGACAGTGGCGCCCCGCATGCGCCGAATACGATTGTCATGTCGTCGACAGATTTCGCTCGCCTTGAGATCATGGCCTATGAAGAGACGGGACCGATGCGCGACCGTCTTCTGAGTAAGCTTGCCGCCGGCAACGTCATCAATGGCGATGAAATGCCCGTTGATGTCGCCACGATCGGAAGCGTTGTTCATTACAGCATCGACGGTAACAAAGTTGAACGTCGCACGCTCGCGCTGCCGGAAATAGCGCGGCCGACGGGTCAGTTTATCAGCGTTGTCACGCCCGTCGGGCTTTCTCTTCTCGGCCGGCGCGCCGGCGAAACATTTGAAGTTGCAATAGCGGATGGCGGAAGCCTTGCGATCACCCTTGCGGCGGTCGAGTTCCAGCCTGAAGCAGAGGCCCGGCGGCGATCCTCGTCCCCGGATGATGACGGACCGGAGGCTGCGTAATATGAGCAAATCAATTGAAACCGCGTCGGTCGATCACCGGCCGCCTATCGTTATCGCCGAGGAAGATCTCGAGCCGTTGTCCGATATTGCGGACAGCCTTCTCGACGCCTTGCCGGAGATCGCGCGTTTTCTGGACGAAGAACTGACGCGGGCGCGCCTCATGCCGCTGCGCCGGATTTCGACCGATGTCGTCACGATGAATTCGACGGCTGAAATCACGATGGGCGAAAGCGGGCGTGTCGATCGCCTGAAGCTGGTCTACCCGGCCGATCACGTCGCCAATGGCGGTTGTGTTTCGATCGCCTCGCCGGTCGGCGTTGCGATGCTCGGCCTCAGGGAAGGACAAAGCTTCACCTGGAGTTCGCGTCACGGCGACGTGCGCACGCTCAAGGTGCTGAAGATTGTGCCGCCTGAGAGCTGATGAATGATACGGCGGCGGGTCGAAAGACCCGCCGTTGCGTTTTACGACCGCACCCGGAACATCTTTACCTGTTCCTTACCATGTGCGCCCTAGGGTCCAGGGAACGAAGCAGACATCCGGTGAGTGATGTTCCGAGCGACCCCCAAAATTCCGCCGCTGAAATTTGAAATCAATAACTGGTCGCTGCTTGTCGCTGCGAGCCTCGGGTTGCTGCTGGCTCACGCATGGCTGCTCGCTCAGGCCGCCGTCAGCGGCATCTGGCTCGTCGGCCTTGATGGCATTCCGGTTCCGGCAGATTTCACCGCATTCTGGGCGGCGGGCCACCTTGCATTGGAGGGCCTTGCCGCAGACGCCTATGACGGCGCGAAACTCATAGCGGCGCTTACACATAATTTCGGCGACACGCTCGCGGATACGAAATTTCCCTTCTTCTACCCGCCCCTGTTTTTTCTCGCTGTCGCGCCGCTCGGCCTTTTTCCCTATGCGATTGCAGCAGCGCTCTGGATCGTCACAACGCTCGGCATTTATCTCGCCGCGATATGGGCCATCCTGCCGCGCCGCGAGGCGGTGCTTCTCGCGCTCGCTGCGCCCGCCGTGCTCTGGTGCATTTGCGTCGGACAAAACGGGCTGCTGAGTGCGGGCCTGTTGGGTGGCGCACTTGCCCTGCTCGACCGCCGCCCTTTGCTCGCCGGAATGCTTTTCGGCATGCTCGCCTTCAAGCCGCAATTTGGCGTGCTCATTCCTCTCGCCCTGATCGTCACTGGACGCTGGCGCGTCTTTGCCAGCGCGGCTATCACGCTTCTTGCGCTGCTCGCCTTGAGCGGTGCGGCCTTTGGCTGGAATGTCTTTGTGGCCTTTGTCGGCGGCATGACCAGCGCGAATGACAACCTGCTGGCGAGCGGCGCACTGCCCTGGTTCAAGATGCAGAGCGTCTATGGCCTTGTGCGCATGCTGGGGCTCGATGCGAGCATCGCGTGGCTCGTGCATAGCCTGATCGCCGCACCCGTCACAGCAGCCGTTCTGGCGCTTTGGAGAAGCAAGGCGTCCTATGAGATCAAGGCGGCGTCTCTGTCCGCCGCAGTCCTCATCGTCTCGCCCTATAGCTGCATCTATGATTTTCCGCTCGTAACGGTGCCGGTCATTTTTCTGATGCGAGACGGCTTGAGAATGCCGCTCGAACTTTCGGAGAAGCTCGGCCTCGGCGCGGCATTCTTGTTACCCCTCGCCTTCCCGCTCATCGCCTGGCCAGTTGGCCCGCTTGTCTATGCGGCGCTTGCTGGCGTCATCTTCCGGCGATGGATTTTGCAGGGAAAGGAAGTGGTGGGTCCGCCGGGGCTCGAACCCGGGACAACTCGATTAAAAGTCGAGTGCTCTACCAGCTGAGCTACGGACCCTCGACAAGAATTGGCGGGAACCTAACGGCGCGTGCCGCCCGGGTCAACTGACTTACACCGGAGAAATGTCTCCAGCCGCCTGTTCTGCCTTAAACTTTTCAACAAAGGCGTCAAATTTGCCCTCGGCAATGGCAGCGCGCATCCCGGCCATCAGTTCCTGATAATAAGCGATGTTGATCCAGCTCACGAGCATGGAACCCAACATCTCGCCGGATTTGATGAGGTGGTGCAGATAGGCGCGGCTATAGTCGCGCGCCGCCGGGCATGAGCTTGTCTCGTCAAGCGGGCGCGGATCTTTCGCGTGACGCGCATTGCGCAGGTTGACCTTGCCCTTCCGCGTGAAGGCGAGCCCGTGGCGGCCATTGCGCGTCGGCATAACGCAGTCGAACATATCGACGCCGCGACGCACGCTCTCAACGAGATCGTCTGGCGTGCCGACGCCCATCAGATAGCGTGGGCGATCCTTCGGCATAAGCGGCGTTGTTGCGTCCAGCACGCGAAGCATTTCCGACTGGCCTTCACCGACGGCAAGGCCGCCGATCGAATAGCCTTCGAAGCCGATCTCCGTCAGTCCCGCAATCGAGCGCGCGCGCAGCTCAGGGTAAACGCTGCCTTGCACGATGCCGAAGAGCGCCTGGCCTTCTGTGCGATGCGGCTGCGTTTCGAATGCATCGCGCGAGCGACGCGCCCAGCGCAGCGAAAGCTCCATCGACACGCGCGCTTCTTCCTCCGTTGCCGGGAAAGGCGTGCATTCATCGAGCTGCATCTGGATGTCGGAGCCGAGCAGGCATTGAATTTCTATGCTGCGTTCGGGCGTGAGCAGATGGCGCGAGCCGTCGAGATGGGATGAGAAGGTGACGCCCTCCTCCGTCATCTTGCGCAGGCTCGTCAGCGACATGACCTGAAAGCCACCGCTGTCGGTGAGAATCGGATGGGGCCAGTTTGCAAATTTATGGAGCCCGCCGAGCGCGGCGATCTCTTCCGCGCCGGGGCGCAACATCAGATGGTATGTGTTGCCGAGGATCACATCGGCGCCCGCCTCGCGCACCTGATCCATGTAGAGCGCCTTCACGGTCGCGGCGGTGCCCACCGGCATGAAAGCGGGTGTGCGGATGTCGCCGCGCGGTGTGTGGACTGCGCCCGTGCGTGCCGCCCCGTCTGTTGCTTTCAATTCAAAGCTGAACGAGCTCATACGGCACCGCTGCGATAGATGAGGCTCGTGTCGCCATAGGAATAGAAGCGATAACGCGCCGCGATGGCATGCGCATAGGCGCGCTTCATTTCATCGGTATCGCGCAGCGCCGAGACCAGCATGAAAAGCGTCGAGCGCGGCAGATGGAAATTCGTCATCAGCATGTCCACGGCCCGGATGCGCGTTCCAGGCGTTATGAAAATATCGGTGTCGCCGCGAAAGGGATGCACGATCCCGCTATCGTCCGCCGCTGTTTCGAGCAGCCGCATCGAGGTCGTGCCGACGGGTATGATGCGTCCGCCGCGCGCCTTGGCTGCGTTGATTGCCTGCGCTTCCTCGGGCGAGATCTCGCCCCATTCGGCATGCATCTTATGGGCTTCCGTGTCCTCGACCGCAACCGGCAGAAACGTGCCCGCGCCGACATGAAGCGTGAGGCGCACGGTTTCGACGCCTCTGGCCTCGACGGATGCGAGTAGCTCCGGCGTGAAGTGGAGGCCGGCGGTCGGGGCTGCGACGGCGCCTAACTCATCCGCGAAAAGCGTCTGGTAGTCTGCAAGGTCGGCCTCATCGGCCGGGCGCTTGCGTGCGATATAGGGCGGCAGCGGCATCTCGCCTGCCCGCGCGATGGCTTCGTCAAGCGCTGCGCCGCTTGCTGAAAAACGCAGCAAGGCTTCGCCGCCCTCGCCGCGCTCTTCCACGATAGCTGTGAGGCCATGCGCGAAGTCGATGCGTTCGCCGGGCTTCAGCCGCTTTGCGGGACGCAGGAAGGCGTGCCAGGCGTCGCCGCCCTCGCGCTTGTGCAGCAGGGCCTCGATTTTCGCCTCGGCCTCTCCGCGCGTCCGTGTGCCGAAGAGGCGCGCAGGTATCACGCGCGTATCGTTGAAGACGAGAAGGTCGCCCTCGCGCAGATAGTCCGGCAGGTCGCGAACGCCGCGATCGGCAAGCGCGCCATGCTCCGGGCCGATGACGAGCATGCGCGCAGCATCGCGCGGCCGCGCGGGCCGCAGCGCGATCAACTCTTCGGGAAGTTCAAAATCGAAGTCATCGACACGCATCAAATATGCACCGGGGGCCTTTCGGCCCCCGCGCTTTCATTCCTTGACGTCGGCGGCGACGCGCATCGACTTGATGCGGTCAGGCTCGCGCACGGGCTCGCCGCGCTTCAGCTTGTCGACGAATTCCATGCCGGACGTGACCTTGCCCCAGACCGTGTATTGCTTGTCGAGGAAGCGGGCGTCGTCGAAGACGATGAAGAACTGGCAGTCAGCGCTGTTCGGGTCGTGGGTACGCGCCATCGAGCAGATGCCGCGGACATGCGGCTCAGCCGAAAATTCCTGCGCGAGCTTCTTGCCCGAGCCGCCCGAACCTGTGCCGGTCGGATCGCCGCCCTGCGCCATGAAGCCGTCGATCACGCGGTGAAACGCGACGCCGTCGTAGAAGCCTTCACGCGCCAGTTCCTTGATGCGCGCCACATGCTTGGGCGCAAGATCGGGCCGAAGCTCGATCACGACCCAGCCATGCGGGATATCCATATAGAGTGTGTTTTCAAGATCGCTCATGTCTTCCTCAATTCTTTTTGTCGGCATCGGCAGCGACCTGCATCCGAACGATCTTGTCCGGATTTGCGGGCGGTTCGCCTTTGGCGATGCGATCTACAAATTCCATGCCCTCGATGACGCGGCCGAACAGCGTGTATTTGCCGTCGAGAAAATCCGAGTCAGCAAGGCATATGAAAAACTGGCTGTTCGCGCTGTCGGGCGACTGCGACCGGGCCATGCCGACCGCGCCGCGCCAGAAGGTCTCGCTGTCGCTGAACTCGGCTTTGACATTGGGAAGCGTCGAGCCGCCTGTCCCGTCACCGCGCGGATCGCCGGTCTGGGCCATGAAGCCATCGAT
>NZ_JBASBH010000005.1:0-10169 GCF_049651025.1 Parvibaculum sp.
CCCATAGACGAGGCCGACATCGGCGCGCGCGAGAATGCCGCCGAAGCGGGTCGCTGCCTCCACAAAGGCTGGTTCGCTCCCGCTCTGGGAGCCGCAATAGACACACACATTGGCGAGTTTCATGGGGGGATCCGGAAGGTTCTGTCTCTGAATGGGCATTTTATAGTGGTGCCACATTTGCAAGATAGACGATAATTCAGGCTGCGGTCCCGCTGGTTGTTTCGGCGTGGTGCAGCTTTAACCATGCGAGGGGCGGGCGATGCGGAATAATGGTCTTATAGCAGGCATAGTTGCGGGCTTGCTGATAGTCGTGATCGGCGGATATTTCTTTTTCTTCCACAAAGCTGCAACGCCTCCTGCCGAAACCGCGCCCGGTGTCGAGCAGGCGGGGCAGGCGCCCGCCGAGCAGGCGCAGGACAAGAGCATCCCGACCTTCGACATTGTGCGCGTCGAGCGTGACGGTTCAACCGTAGTGGCTGGCCGCGCGCTTCCCGGCGCCAAGGTCGAGGTCAAGGCAAATGGCGAAGTCGTCGGCACGGCAACGGCGGATGATCGCGGCGAATGGGTCGTCGTGCTCGACAAGCCGCTGAAGCCCGGCAACATCCAGATCACGCTGACGGCGCAAAATCCCGACGGATCGGTGAAGGATTCCGTTCAGACGGTAGCCGTCAACGTCGCCACGCAGAAGGACAAGCCCGCCCTCGTCGTCATATCCGAACCCCGCAAGGCGAGCCGCGTGCTGCAGGGCCCCGGCGTTCCCTCCGATGCCGGAAACCTCGTGCTGGAAACGGTCGACTATGACCAGAACGGCAATCTGATCATTTCCGGCAAGGCCGATCCCGGCGCTACCATCCGCGTCTATATCGCCGGCAAGCCGGTTGGCGACGCTGTGGCCGACACGGCGGGCCATTGGGAGCTTCGCCCCACCGTCAACATCGAGCCGGGCCAATATGCCCTTCGCATCGACCAGCTCGATGCGGCGGGCAAGGTCGTCGCCCGTGTCGAGCTTCCGTTCGAGCGGGGCGAGCCGGGCGCTGTCATAGCTGCGCTGAAGAAGGGCAAGGTCGTCATTCAGCCAGGCAACAATCTCTGGAACATCGCCCGCGATCTTTATGGCACCGGCTTCAGCTATACGGTGATCTACGAGGCCAACAAGGACCAGATTCGCGACCCGAATCTCATCTATCCGGGACAGGTCTTCACGACGCCCAAAAACTGACGCTCTTGCTTCGCAAGGCGGAATCCTTATCTAAGGGACATGTATTTCGAGCGCCCCGCCAGGGCCGAGAGGATTGGCGGGGCGCCTCCTTATTGGGCATGACCCAAGAGGCTCCGTTCCATGCGTTCAATGAAACACGGAATTGATAACGGTTCGCATCCCGTGACGGGAGGGGCGGCTCCCGCTCAGCCGCGCCGTTTGCAAACGTTGAAGTCGTTCCTGCCATATCTGTGGCCTAAGGGCAGGGGCGATCTGCGCGCCCGCGTCGTCATCGCGATGGTCGTGCTGCTTCTGTCGAAGATCATCACTGTCTACGTGCCTTTCCTCTATCGCGACGCGACGAACCTTCTGTCGCCGAAATCGACAGCGCTCGCCGTCGTCACCGTTCCCATTGCATTGATCGTCGCTTACGGCCTTGGCCGCATCATGATGGTGGTGCTGGCGCAGGTGCGCGACGGCATCTTCGCCAAGGTCAGCCAGAATGCGGTGCGCGCGCTTGCGCTCCAGACATTCCGCCATCTGCATGCGCTCTCGCTGCGCTTTCATCTGGAGCGGCGCACCGGGGGCTTGAGCCGCGTCATCGAACGCGGCACGAAGGCGATCGACCTTCTGCTGCGCTTCTCCGTTTTCAACATCATCCCGACGATCCTCGAACTCATCTTCGTCGCGGTGATCTTCATCTGGGCCTTCAACATCTGGTTCGCGGTCGTCACCGCCGTGACCATCGTCTTGTACATCTGGTTCACCTTCGCGCTCACCGAATGGCGCACGCGCTTCCATCGCGAAATGAACGCGCTCGACACGGAAGCAAACACCAAGGCCGTGGACAGCCTTCTGAATTTCGAAACGGTCAAATATTTCGGCAATGAGGACTACGAAGCCAAACGCTTCGACGCCTCCATGTCGCGCTACGAGCGCGCCGCCGTAAAAACCATGACGACGCTCGCGACGCTGAACAGCGGCCAGACGGCGATCTTTACCATCGGCCTCACGGCGCTGATGCTGATGGCGGCCATGGGCATTTCAAACCACACCATGACCATCGGCGATTTCGTCATGGTCAACGCCTATATGATCCAGCTCTATCTGCCGCTCAACCTGCTCGGCACCGTCTATCGCGAAATCCGTCAGGCGCTCATCGACATGGAAACCATGTTCGATCTGCTGGAAATTCCCTCCGAGGTCGAAGACGCGCCGGGCGCGAAAGCGCTCTCCGTCAATGGCGGCGAAATCGTCTTTGAGAATGTTTCCTTCTCCTATGACAAGGATCGCGGCATTCTCGACAATATCTCCTTCCATGTGCCCGCAGGCCGCACGCTCGCCATTGTCGGCCCGTCAGGCGCGGGCAAGTCGACGATCTCGCGCATCCTTTTCCGCTTCTATGACATCTCGAGCGGCCGTGTGCTGATCGACGGACAGGACATTCGCGACGTGACGCAGAAATCGCTGCGCTCTGCCGTCGGCATGGTTCCGCAGGACACCGTCCTCTTCAACGACAGCATTCGCTACAACATCCGCTACGGACGGCCCGAGGCCAGCGACGCCGAAGTCGAGGCCGCCGCCGCGCAGGCCCAGATCGCCGATTTCATCGCCCGTCTGCCGAAAGGCTATGACAGCGCCGTCGGCGAGCGCGGGCTGAAGCTTTCAGGCGGCGAGAAGCAGCGCGTCGCCATTGCTCGCACCATCCTGAAAAACCCGCCCGTCCTCATTCTCGACGAGGCGACCTCGGCCCTCGATACGCATACCGAGAAGGAAATTCAGGCGGCTCTGAAACGCATCTCGGAAAACCGCACCACACTCATCATCGCCCACCGGCTTTCGACCGTGGTGGATGCAGACGAGATCATCGTCCTCGACCATGGCCGCATTGCCGAGCGCGGCCGCCATGACGATCTGCTGGCCCGGAACGGAAAATATGCGGCCATGTGGAACCGTCAGCGCGAGGCCGATGCCGCTCGCGAGAAGCTGAAAGAGACGCAGGACGAGCCAAGCCCGCTCACGCCCGCCTCCGGTGAGCCTGACGAATCTCTCGTTCCCGTCGGGGGTGCGTGAAGCACGCTGACGGAGTAAGATCGAAAAAGCGGCGAAAGCCGACCACACGCCATTCAAACGAAACGCCGGAAAAGGACATATGGACAGCCTGACCTCGATCCTGGTGCCGATCCACCGCGAAGGCCACCGCTTCGTCATCATTTTTGCGGCCGTCACGGTCGTCTTTTTCCTCCTTTGGCAGCCGCTTGGCTGGATTGGCGTCGTCCTGACGCTGTGGTGCCTCTATTTCTTCCGCGATCCCGATCGCGTCACGCCGCAGCGCGAGGGCCTCGTCATCAGCCCCGCCGATGGCGTCGTGAACCTCATCACCGAAGCCTCTCCGCCGCCGGAGCTTGGCCTTGGCGACATGCGCCGCACCCGTGTCACCATTTTCATGAACGTCTTCAATTGCCACGTGAACCGCGCGCCGGTCGCAGGCAAGGTGAAGCGCATCGCCTATCGCCCCGGCCAGTTCCTGAATGCGAGCCTCGACAAGGCCAGCGACGACAATGAGCGCAACTCGATGGTCATCGAGCGCGCCGACGGTTCTGAAATCGTCGTCGTGCAGATCGCCGGTCTCGTCGCTCGCCGCATCGTCTGCGACGTTGCCGAGGGCAAGGAGCTGAAGGCGGGCGAGCGCTACGGCATCATTCGTTTCGGCAGCCGCCTCGACGTCTATCTGCCCGAAGGCGCGATCCCGCTTGTCGCGCTGGGGCAGACGGCGATTGCCGGCGAGACTGTTCTGGCGGACGGAATTTCCGTCGAGCCGCATCACATCTAGGCTGGGAAGCAGAGGAACTGCGCGTATGGCCAATTCACTTCCGCCTTTCGGACCGCGTCGTGACGGCTCTTCGGATGCCCGGCCATCTTTCGTCAACCGACGCACGCGCTCCTTTGGAACGCTGCCGATCCGCACGGTCATCCCCAATGCGCTGACGGTGCTCGCTCTATGCGCGGGCCTGACAGCCATACGCTTTGCCCTTGAAGCCCGTTTCGAAGCGGCGGTGGTGGCGATCATCGTCGCCTCCGTCTTCGACGCACTGGACGGGCGCGTGGCGCGCTTCCTCAAGGGCACGACGCGTTTCGGCGCCGAACTCGACTCGCTGACGGATTTCGTGAATTTCGGCGTCGCGCCGGTGCTCGTTCTCTATCTCTGGTCGCTGAACGAGATCGGCGGCATCGGCTGGATCGCGGTGCTTGGCTATGCGGTCTGCTGCGCACTGCGTCTTGCGCGTTTCAACGTCGCCCTTGAAGACCCCGACAAGCCTGCCTGGTCGGCAAACTACTTCGTCGGCGTGCCTGCGCCCGCCGGTGCCATGATCGTCATGCTGCCGCTCTATCTGGATTTTATCGGCTTCTCATCGCTGAAGACGCTGCCGCTTCTCATTGCGATGCATTGCTTCTTCGTCGCTTTCCTGATGATCAGCCGTATTCCGACCTTCTCGGGAAAACGAATGGGCCTGCGCATTGGCCGCGATATGGTTTTGCCGATTCTGCTGCTGGTTGGGTTTACGGCCGCAGTGATCCTGAATTACCCGTGGATCGCCTTTACGTCCCTTGCTCTGGGATATCTGGCCTTCATCCCCTTCAGCGTGCTCCGCTACCGTCATCATCAGGCGCGGACATCAAGCGCGTCGATTAGCGAAACCGACGATCTTCCGCTCGATTGACGCTCTGCCCATCCGGCAGACCGCCCCTCAGGCCGGTTGACGTCAACTCGGCCGGGTTTTTGGTGCGCTCTGCGGGAACACGCCGCAAAGCGCCGGACGCATCGAATATAGGCTCAATGCGCCGCGTCCGTGTGTCACGATTTTCTGATAACCGGTTCTCCATCGTCCTGTCCTCACTAACACCGGGCGACCCGTCTTTCACTCGGCTGCCCTTTGTCTGCTTTCTCAGGCAGGGTGGGCAACGAAGTGAAGCAGCCGAAGCCGTCCACTCTCGAGGGCTTTGCTCCGCGCGAGCCAAACATTCCCCTCAGCCATCAACATAGTTGCAGTTTCAGGCGGAAGTTTGGCGTCTTGGAGACAAGTGTGCAGATGTTTCCATCCCAGTTGTATAAATGGCACATATTCTGACGACAGATCGTTGAAGCTACGCACTTTGAAATTCAGTGCTGCCAGCATTTCGCCATATTCATCGATCCTTGCGGGAACGGGTTTCACCGGCTCTGCCGCGCGCCAGGCCTTCAGCGCCGCATCGGGGCGCTCATCGTTGCTCAGCGCGAAATCCGTAATGATAAGGGCTCCATTCGGCGCGAGCGCCCGCTGCAGTTTCGTCAGCAGCGCCTTGCGCTCGGGAATCGCAAACAGCATCTCGCGCGCAAAGATCGCGCCATATCGTCCGTTCTCGAATGTTTCCGTTTCCGCATTGCCCGCGCGGATCGGCGACATATCGCCAAGGCCGACGCGCATCGAAAGCCCGTGTCCCGCCGCCGCAATGGCCGGATCGGCCTCCAGCCCCTCGATCTGAATATTGTATTCCCGGCCGATGCTGCGCGACGGCCCGCCGAGCCCGGCCGCAATGTCGAGGCAGGGCGCCTTCTCGTCGAATGTCAGCCCCTGAACCAGTCGAAGTGCGAAATCTTCGCCGCCCGGCAGGCTGAACCCTTCGCCCCAGAGCTTTTGCAGCATCTCGACGCGGCTCATCGCCGGCCCGAAAACGACTTTCGGTTTGGCGGGCGCGGGCCGCGCGGGTGCCGGTGCGGCCGTTTTTTGGGGGCCGCCCGCTTTCGCGCAAACCTTGTCCAGATCCTTGACGTCGACGCCTTCCCACCAGGCCCGCAGGCGCTTCTTGATACCGGAGAAAGACGAACTCTTTGCCGCGCCCGAGGGCTTTGCCGCTTTGGCCGGGGAGCCGCCCTTGGCCGCTGCAACGCCGGGCAGCGGCACATCATCCGCGCCGCCGGGCCGCTTTTCGGGATGTTCGGCGAGATATTTTTCCAGCGCCACGCGATGGCTGCTGCTCAGCTTGCGCATACGGCGAAAGCGGGCGATGGCCTCGCCCGACATGGTGTCGAGGCAGGCGGCAAAAATCGGCACGGACATCGCCTCAAGCTCGGCGGTGCCTACGGTGGCCAGATTGATGGTTGCACTCTCGCTCATGCATTTCCTGCCGCATTGCACTTCCTTTCTGGAAGCACCTCTTTCACGCGACCCCGGAATGCCGCACCAGAACACGAGCGAAATCCGGGAACGCAACATCCCGTTCTGGCAAAATATTCTTAAAATCCGGTTTCCATAACGCTGCGGTCATTTGTGTGTCTCGCATGAATGCTTAAACTCCCTTCATCTGGGGGCAGGGGGGACGGTTTTCATTCAATGGGTAGCGTGTGGACTCCGGCGCTGAAGGCGCCGCGAACGATAATGGCCTTGTGCATTCTGATCTGCATGGTCGCCGTGGCGGGGCTTCCCCGACTCTCTCTTTCGTCGGATAGCCGGGTCTTTTTCGATCCCTCAAGCCCCGAACTCGTGGAGCTTGAGCATTTCGAGCTGAAATACGGCCAGAATAACGGCGTCCTGATGGTCGTCTGGGCCAATGGCGAAAAGGTGACCAGCCCCAAGGTTCTGACCGCAATCGGCGACCTCACCGCCCGCGCCTGGAAGCTCCCCCATTCGACGCGCGTCGAATCGCTGACCAATTTTCCTCATGTCGCGTCCGATGCGGACAGTTTCTCCGTCGATGAACTGGTCCCCAATCCCTCCAGCGTCACGCCCGCCCGCGCCGCCGAGGTGGAGCGCATCGCGCTTGCCGATCCCCTCGTCGTCAACAGGCTCATTTCCGCCGACGGCAAGGCGGCGGGCATCCTCGTCAACTTCCGCCTGCCCGAGGAAGGCTCGACCCAGGTCCGCGAGATCATCGCTTCCAGCCGCGCCCTGGCAGCGGCCATCGAAAAGGATCATCCCGGTATTCAGGTAAAGCTGACTGGCAACGTCATGTTGCTCGGCACTTTTGCCGAAGCAGCCGTCAGCGACGCAATATTGCTGATCCCGATCAGCCTCATCGTCACCGTCCTGATGATGCTGGTCTTCGTCCGCTCCGTGAAACCGACGCTCGCCATCCTGACGCTGCTCGCCCTGTCGAGCGCATCGGCCATGGGCGTTGCGGGCTGGCTCGGCTTCGTCGTCAACCCTGCCAGCATCGCCGCGCCGATCATCATCATGACGGTCAACATGGCCGCTGCCGTACGCATCGTGACGACGACGATGCAGTTTCTGGGGCAGGGGAAGACCAAGGTCCAGGCGATCCGCGAATCCCTCGCCATCCATCTGCGTCCCGTCACGCTGACCAACGCGACCAGCGCCATCGGCTTTCTTTCGATGAACCTCGCCGAAGCGCCGCCTTTTCGCGACCTCGGCAATATGGTCGGCATGGGCATCGCCTTTGCCTATGTCTTCACCTTCACATGGCTGCCCGCCATGCTGATGATGACCAATCTCAAGGCGACGGTGAACCACTCCGAGCGTGCAATGGTCGCGCTCGGCCATTTCGTCAATCGCTACTATGTCGGCCTCTTTGTGCTCTGTGGCATCATCGTCGTGGCGTCGGGCTTCTGGCTCCAGCGCATCGTGCTCGACGATGACTTCGCCCGCTATTTCGACCAGCGCTTCGAATACCGGCAGGATTCCGACTTTGCCGAGGATCATCTCACCGGCCTCAATATCATCGAGTTCGATGTGGGCGCGGGCCACGACGGCGGCGTTTACGACCCCGCCTATCAGCGCGTTCTGGCGGAATTCCTCGCCTGGCTGCGCGCCCAGCCCAATGTCGTCAGCGTTCTCGGTGTGCCCGACATCACGCGCCGCATCGAGGAGGCGATGAATGCCGGTAAGCCCGGCAGCCATGACACCATCCCCGATGACCCCGACCGCATCGCCCAATATTTCCTGCTCTACGAGTTGTCGCTGCCCTACGGCTCATCGCTCAACGACCAGATCAACGTCTCGCGCTCGTCGAGCCGGGTCACTGTGATCTTGCGTCATGTGACGTCGGCCAAGATCCGCGCGATCAACATGCAGGCGCAGGACTGGCTCGCCGCCAATGCGCCACCGGCCATGAAGGCGAAGGGCATCAGCATCAACGTGCTGTTCTCCAACGTCTCCTGGATCAATATCCGCTCGATGATCGGCACGACGATCATTTCCATGCTGGCGATCGCGTTCATCGTCGGCCTCGCGCTTCGCAGCGTCACCTATGGCCTTCTCAGCATCTTGATGAACGTGCTGCCGTCTATTGTCGGCTTCGGCGTCTGGGGGCTGCTGATCGGCCAGCTCGGATTGGCCGCTTCCGTCATCGTCGCCATGACGATAGGCCTCGTCGTCGATGACACGATCTACTTCCTCATCATGTATCAGGCCGCGCGAAAACGAGGGCTCAGCTCGGAACATGCGATTAACGAGGTCTTCGAAACGGTCGGCACGGCGATGCTTGTCATCACCATGTCGCTCGCCGTCGGCTTCGGCGTTCTGATCGCCTCGGGTTTTGAGGTTAACCGTGCGCTCGGCGCTCAGACGACAATCGTCATCCTCGCCAACCTCTTCATCGACTGGCTGATGTTGCCGCCATTGCTGCGAATGATGGATCGCTGGCGACAAAATAGGGTGAATACGGAGTTAATCGAGCGAAAATCTCCCTGATGCAATTTGAATGCGGAATTATCGGCAAAAAGTGTCGTTAACCATTTGGTAAGGTTTGCAAATTGTTAACGTCTATGATTCCTTACGGCGGTACCGAGTGAGAAGGTGGGGCTTACGATGCGGACTTATGAAGAGCTGACAGGCGCTGAGGGGCGGCGCATGTTTTACAGAGCCGAGCGGTTCAAACCGAGCGATCTGTTCAAGGAAGTTGTGCCGAGTGTCACGCTCGGCAACGAGCGCGCCGCTCTCAAGAATCTGAGCATGACCGGCGTCGCCTTCCAGTCGAACCAGCAGGATGGTTGGGACGAGCGCCTGGGGTCGGAGGTTCCCTTCGAGCTTCGTGTAGGCGAGGACATGCTGTTTGCCGGTGCAGGCCGCGTGCGCCGCATCGAGCCGCATGGCAATCGCACGACCGTTGCGCTCGAATTCACTTCCGGCTTTCTGGATATTCCCGCGATCGTCACCGATCACGACAATCTGCTTCTGACGCGCGCGCTGGCCGATCCGGCATTCGGCACGTCGGAGGGCATCCTTCCCGAATTCGTGCAGCTCTGCACCGAGATCGTCAATCTCTTCCGGTCTTACAAGCAGCTCCTCGAAAGCTATGAGGCAAAGCTGACCGCGACGGGTCGCGAGCGCGAGCAGAAGCTTCTCGAGGCGTTGATCGCCTGCGAGGACCGCATCGTTCCGCAATGGAAAGAGCTTTGGTATCGCGGCAGCGACGTGCTTGAGCCGGTTTGGGCCGATCCGCAAACGCTCGCCCGCCACAAGCGCTATGCCGAGCGCGTGCTGACGCCGGACTTCATGCCCGGTGCCGTCATGCGCCGCTGCTATGAAAAGCCGCTGGGCTATCCCGGCGACTATCAGATCATGAACTATGTCTATGAGTGGCAGCGCGTCGGCGACACGCCTTACGAAAAGCTGCTGCATCGCATCGGCATCGAGACCGGCGCCTGCGTCGGCACGCGCCTTCGCATGACGCAGAAGGTCTTGCGCGAGCGCATCGCCGAGCAGCCCGGCGACAAGCCGATCAACATCGCCAATCTCGGCTGCGGTTCCGCTTACGAGATTTACGACTATCTGAAGATCGACCATCTGCCGCGTCCGGTGAACGTGACGCTGATCGATCAGGATCAGGGCGCGCTGAGCCATGCTTACGAACATGCCTATCGCGAAGTCGTGCGCCATGCCGGTCGCGCAAAGCTGCAATGCCTTCAGGCATCCTTCGCGCAGCTTCTGAAAGCCGGTGCGCTCTTCAAGACGCTGCCGCCGCAGGACGTGAT
>NZ_JBASBH010000006.1:0-19129 GCF_049651025.1 Parvibaculum sp.
AAGACCCTCACCCAACCCTCTCCCAGAGGGAGAGGGCTAGAATTAAGACCTCTCTCCCTCCAAGCGAGGAGGAGTCTTCAAAACGCCTTGATTTCTTTTGACTGCTTGCAGACCAGAATCTTCGGATCGAAGACATTCCCGATCAGCATCAGGTCGCCATAGCCCGCCGCGACGCTTGCGCCGGAAATGTCCTGGCCGAGATTGAGATAGATCGTGCCTGCGCGACCGCCGCCACCGGGGGCAAGTTCGACGCGGATGACCTGGCTCGGCGACGGTTTGCGCGGATCGCTCCCATGCGAGATGAGCGATGTCAGCTTCGGATGGGCGGCGATGAGAAGCGAGCCGTCTTCCTGGACATCGATATTGTCGACGCCGGAACCGAGCGGCGTGTAGTCGCTGGGCACAAGATCGCCGGTCATCGGATCGCGCTTGTAGACATGCAGCGCAAGGCCGAGCATTTCAGTTGCATAGATCGACTTGCCGTCGGCGCTGACATTGATGCCGTTTGCAAAGCTCAGGCGGCTGGCCACGACGCGCATCGACTTGCCGTCGAAATAGACGATGTCCGAATTCCGCTTCAGAAGCAGATCGTCGATCATCTGCCGGGTCGGGCCGGTCGAGCCGTGATCGTTGGTTGCGTAGAAAGTCTCAGGCCCGACAGCCACAACGTCATTGGGCGAGACGAGAAGCGGATCGGCGACGGTCTTCACATGCGTGAGCATGCCGTCTGCGGCAACGTCGAAAATCTCGATCGTATGGCCGCCCGCGGCGGGATGATTGACGGCGAAAAGACGGCGCGAACCGTCGGCGCCGACATAAAGGCTGATGCCATGCGGGCGGAAATCGGCGGGCTCGCTCGCGGTCACCGGATGCAACGCCCACTGACCTTCCGGCGCGGTGAGGTCGATCGTGTAGATGCCGCCGCGAACGCCCTTGTGGCCGGCCATTGCGGCGCGACGATCATAGGCGGAGACGAAGGCAAGGCCGCGCTTGCGGTCGATCTGAATATCTTCAGGTCCGGGCGGCGACGGGATGGTGGTGCACTGGGCGACGACTTCCTGCTTGATGGCGGTGAAGTAGCCTGCAGCGGCAAGGAACCGCCAGCCGAGTACGCTGATGATGCCGACGATCACGGCAACGATGATGAGTATCCAGCGCATAGCGGGTGACATTTTTTTCTCCGTTGATCGCGCGAGTTCTAGTGAAGCGCTACGCTTTTCGGCTCCCCGCCAAGGAGGTCGCCGGTGAATTGCAGGCGTGCGAGGCGACTGTAAAGACCGCCCTGACGCATCAGTTCGTCATGCGTGCCGCTGGCGGCGATGCGCCCGTCTTCCATGACGATGATGCGGTCGGCCTTGAGCACGGTCGCCAGACGATGCGCGATGACCAAGGTGGTGCGGCCACGCATCAAACCTTCAAGCGCGACCTGCACCAGCGTCTCGCTCTCGGCATCGAGCGCGCTTGTCGCCTCGTCGAGCAGCAGCACGGGCGCGTCGCGCAATATGGCGCGCGCAATGGCGATGCGCTGGCGCTGTCCGCCGGACAGCGTGACGCCGCGCTCGCCAACTTCCGTGTCGTAACCCTTGGGGAGCGTCGTGATGAAATCGTGAATGCGAGCGGCGGTGGCGGCGGCGCGCACATCGGCTTCGCTCGCATCGGGGCGGCCATAGCGGATGTTTTCCGCAATGGTCGTTCCGAAAACGACTGTCTCTTGCGGCACGACGGCAAGGCGGCGGCGCACTTCGACGGGATCGGCTTTCGCAATATCGACGCCGTCGAGCGTAATGCGGCCCGACTGCGGATTGTAGAAACGCAGCAGAAGCTGGAAGACGGTGCTCTTGCCCGCCCCGGACGGGCCGACAATGGCGACGGTTTCGCCGGGCGCGACGTCGAGCGAATAATCATGCAGCGCGCGCGTATCGCTGCGCGTCGGATAGGCAAAGGAAATGCCTTCGAAACGGATCGCGCCACGCGCGGGCGCGGGCAAGGCGAGAGGCTGCGCAGGCGCGCGAATTTCAGGCTCGATGGAAATGAGTTCGATGAGACGCTCGGTCGCGCCCGCCGCCATCTGCATGTCGCCCCAGACTTCCGACAGGGCCGCGAGCGAACCCGCCGCAAAGAGCGCATAGAGAATGAACTGCGCGAGCGAACCGCCCGTCATGTCGCCTGCGATGACGTCCTTCATGCCGAACCAGAGAACGCCGACGACGCTCGACAGGCCGAGAAAGAAAATCAGCGCCGTCAGAATGGCGCGCGCGACGATGCGCGCCTTCGCCGTGTCGAAACTGCGCTCGACCGTTTCAGTGAAACGCTTACGGTCGAGGTCTTCATGCGTGAAGGCCTGAACGGTCTGAATGGCATTGAGGCTTTCGCTGCCGAAGGCGCTGGTATCGGCAAGACGATCCTGACTCGCACGCGACAGACGCCGCACCCAGCGACCGAAAACGACGAGCGGCAATACGATCATCGGGATCGCAAGCAGAACGAGGCCGGACAGATGCGGGCTCGTATAGACCATCATGAAGGCCGCGCCTGCAAAGAGAAACAGGTTGCGCAGCGCGATGGAGGCGGATGAACCGACGACCGTTTTGATGAGCGTCGTGTCGGCGGTGAGGCGCGAGAGAACTTCGCCGGTGCGCGTCACTTCAAAAAAGGCGGGCGAGAGTTTCAGCACATGGGCGTAAACGGCCTCGCGCAAATCGGCGACGACGCGCTCGCCGATCCAGCTCACGAAATAGAAACGCGAGGCGCTGGCAACGCCGAGCACGAGAGCGACAAGGATGAGGGCGAGGAAATACTGGTCGATGAAACCCGACGTCGCCTGATTATCTCCATGCCGCAACAGATCGACGAGACGCCCGCCCGCCATCGGAAAGGCGAGCGTCGCCAGCGTGGCGAGAACGAGCGAGACGAAGGCGGCGGCCAGCATGAAACGATAGCGGCTGACGAATGGCAGAAGCTTGACGATGGGCCGGACAGCCTTGGCGGGCTTGCGGCGCGCCGCTTCCTCTTCGATCGCCTCGACGGCGGGGTTCGATGCTTCGCTCATGGAGTTCCGGCCGAGGAGGGTGAAAACGGGCAGCGCCCTTCGATGGACACCTATTGCGTTCATATAGCAACAGCTAGGCCGCGCGCCAATCGACGCGTCCGAACCCGCCTGCGGCATGGCCGCGCAAAGGGCGCTAACGACCCGTTTTCGGCGTTCGGGCGCGTTATGGGCGGCCTGCAACCCTGCGCTTGCCACCCGGAAGGAGGGGCGCTATAAGCCCCCATTCTGGTGGCGCCTCATATAGGCAGCCCCGCAAGCCCCGCGCCGAGAAGTTAGAGCCATGAAGAAAGACACGCATCCCGACTACCACATGATCACCGTGACCATGACGGACGGGACCACCTTCCAGACCCGCTCGACCTATGGTGCAGCAGGGGACACGCTGGTGCTCGACATCGACCCGAACACCCACCCCGCCTGGACCGGCGGCGGCCAGCAGCTCGTCGACCGTGCCGGTCGCGTCAGCCGCTTCAAGCAGAAATTCGGCAATCTCGGCGGCGCAAAAGCCTGAGGTTTCGCCTCTCCAAAGACAAAAGCCCCGCAATAGCGGGGCTTTTTTCGTATCAGTATGGCGCTTGTCAGTGGCGGGCGGCGGTTTCGCGGAAAAAGGCCTCGACGCGCGTGAACTGCTCGGCCAGCGGATTGGCGGCGCTGTAAAACCCCGGGCGACCGCGAAGCTGATTGTCCAGTCGCTCGACACGGGCATAAAGCCGCTCGGAATCCTCAATCAGCTCCAGAAGCCGGGCCGGAAGCACGGCTGAACCGGCCATGCGGGGCGAACGCGCGATTTCCTTGGTGGCGAGACGGTATTTCTCGGACTTCGCCTCTTCCGGCGTGATTTCGCCCTCATGCACCGCCTTGCGCACGAGCAGCCAGGCTGCAACCTGCATCAACCTTGTGGTGAGGCGCATGCTTTCGCCCGCATAGGCCAGAGAAGCGTCCCTGGAGAGGTTTCGCGCCGCCTCGCGGCCCGGACCATCAAGATAGGCCGAGGTATCCTCCACGAGCTGCATTCCCTCGCGATAGGTGCGCTCGAACAGGCCCGACGACATGAATTCGGCAAGCGTCACCGACGCCTCGCCCGGCTCCGCAAAAACCACATCGTTTCCGCTATGCAGATCGACACTCATTCCCAACCCCTTGCTCCCCTGTGCCGTAGCGGCACATCTGAGCCTTAAGGGATCAACTTCCATGCCAGCGGAGCGGACGCGCCGACGAGAGGTGGGAGTTTTTTAAAAAAAGAGCCGCGGAATGCCCGCGGCTCAGTTCTAACAGGGAGGCGTCAAACAGAGTGGATAGGAACCACTCAAATCCAGACCAAACTGGATTACGCAAGGTCACCCTAGCGCTTGCATGTTTATCAAATCGTTAAACTAGGGGCAAACTGACAGGTTCTCAGTTATTAACACACACCTAAGGTTTTACCTTTTTCCCTCGTTAAAAATCTATTGGATGAAGGGGTTAGCGTAGCGCACCCTATTTTTTAAACAGGGCTTCAGCCGCCGATCGCGTCCCGTGTTTTCGCTCGAGCTGAGCCCGGATTCGTGCAATTTCGGTTTCGAGCGATTTGATTCGCTCCTGAAGCTCCTCGATCCCGAGCAGGCTGAGATCCTCGCGCGCCAGCGCCGCCAATGCTTCGCCGCGTCGCTTGCGGGGTTCAAGATCGTCTGTGTCCATGGGCCTCATCCTTCTGCAGTCCGGTTGCCAGTGTGGAAGGCCGGGGCTAGACCTTCAAGCCCGCCAACCTGTGCCCGAGGTGATCCCGTGAGCTCCACCCTGCCCGCCACCATGACCGCCATTGCCATCTCGAAGCCCGGCGGACCCGAAGTGCTCGTTCCCCGCGAAATTGCGAGGCCGGAGCCTGCCTTGGGAGAAATTCTGGTCCGGGTCGAAGCGGCAGGCGTGAACCGGCCCGACACGATCCAGCGCATGGGCCTCTACCCCGCCCCGCCCGGCGCGCCCGAAACGCCCGGCCTCGAAATCGCCGGTGAGGTTGTCGCCATCGGCGCGGGCGTCACCGCATGGAAGGTGGGCGAGCGCGTTTGCGCCCTCGTCGGCGGCGGCGGATATGCGCAATATTGCACCGTGCATGAAAGCCATGCGCTGCCGATCCCCAAGGGCTTCAGCGCCATCGAGGCGGCGGCGTTGCCTGAAACCTTCTTCACCGTCTGGACCAATGTCTTCGAGCGCGGCGCGCTGAAGGGCGGCGAAACGTTCCTCGTGCATGGCGGATCGAGCGGCATCGGTACGACGGCGATCCAGCTTGCCCATGTCTTCGGCGCGCGCGTTTTCGCGACCGCAGGCTCGGCGGAGAAATGCGCTGCCTGCCTCGACCTCGGCGCGGAAGCGGCAATCAATTATCGCGAGCAGGATTTCGTCGCCGAGGTGAAGAAGCTCACCGGCAATCGCGGCGTCGACGTCATCCTCGATATGGTGGGCGGCGACTATATCGCCCGCAACATTCAGGCGGCCGCACAGGACGGGCGCATCGTCCAGATCGCCTTCCTCAACGGCTCGGTGGCGGAGATCAACTTCATGCCGATGATGCTGAAACGCCTTACGCTGACAGGCTCCACGCTTCGTCCACGGAGCATAGAAGAGAAGGCGGCGCTTGCCCGCGTGCTGCGCGAGAAGGTCTGGCCGCTGCTCGATACCGGCCGTGTGCGCCCGCGCATCGACGCCACCTTCCCGCTGGCCGAAGCGTCAAAGGCCCATGAACTCATGGAAAAGAGCAGCCATATCGGGAAAATCGTTCTGACGCTCTGACGGAAATTTTCTCGTTCGCTCACGCTGATATTCGCGACACGGAACCAAACGGGACAGTCGCCGTTATATGGGGGCAATGGGAGACAAGCTGTCTCCCGCCTTTTTCAAATGCATTTCCCTCCGTGTGAGGATGGTTAGCATAGAAGCCACCATAAAATAATGGAGTTCCCGACATGGCGAACACAAGACGCTTTTTCATGGCGTTGCTTTTTGCAATCGCGACCACAGTCTCGCTCGGCACGCTTCAGGGCGCGCATGCGGCAACGGCTGAAGACCTGAACACCGATGCCGGCCAGGCGTTGAAGAAGCTCTATCAGACGAACCCGACGGCTGAAAAAATCGGCCATCAGGCGAAAGCCATCCTGATCTTCCCGTCAATCGTCAAGGCCGGCCTCGTCTTCGGCGGTGCCTATGGTGAAGGTGTGCTCGAAAAGAACGGCAAGCCCATCGACTACTACAACTCCGTGACGGGCTCCTGGGGCCTTCAGGCCGGTGCCCAGTCCTATGGCTATGTCGTTTTCCTGATGAACAACAAGGCCGTGAAGTACCTTGAAGACAGCCATGGTCTCGAAATCGGCGTCGGCCCGACCGTGGTCGTCGTGGATGAGGGCGCGGCCAAGAACCTCTCGACCTCGACCCTGAAAGATGACGCCTATGCCTTCATTTTCGACCAGCAGGGCCTGATGGCTGGCGTCAGCATCGAAGGCACGAAGATCACCAAGATCAAGCGCTAAGCCTCTCCTCAAGGCTCGACATCAAGGAAACCCGCCCCGAAAAGGGCGGGTTTCTGCCGTTTTGGTTCGAGGTGGTGGGGGAGAGAATTGCCCGTCCTGATTGAAAATTCCGCTTATTCCACTTTCTTTAGGACACCTTTCGCCCTATATAACGCCCATACCCGCTCTCAACAGACGAGACAAAGGGTTCATCCGGCAACCCCGGGTGGATCAGAGGAACACACATGATTCAGCCCCTGATGCCCAAGGCGACAGCCGTTTGGCTCGTCGAAAACACTTCGCTTACCTTCGACCAGATCGCAGCTTTCTGCGGTTTGCATGTCCTTGAGGTGAAGGGCATTGCCGACGGCGACGTTGCGCAGGGGATCAAGGGTATGGACCCGATCACGACGGGCCAGCTGTCGCGCGCCGAAATCGAGCGCTGCCAGGCAAATCCCGCGACGCGCCTGATGACCGCCGAGAGCAAGTACAAGGTGCCGCCCGTGCAGCCGCGCAAGGGCCCGCGCTATACGCCCGTCTCGCGCCGTCAGGACCGCCCCGACGCCGTGGCATGGCTGCTGCGCAACCATCCTGAACTGACCGACGCCCAGATTTCAAAGCTCGTTGGCACGACGAAGCCGACGATCCAGAGCGTGCGCGACCGTTCACACTGGAACTCGGCCAATATCAAGCCGGTCGATCCCGTGACGCTCGGCCTCTCGACGCAGATCGAACTCGACGCTGCCGTGCAGAAGGCTGGCCGCAAGGCAGAGCGCGAACGCAAGAAGGCCGACAAGGCGGCAGGCCGCACCGAGACGCTGCTGCCCGCTTCCGAGACGACCGCGCCCGAAGAGCCGCATCACGCCACCATCGCCGCGCCCGAAGTCGCGCCAGAGAAGGACGAGAGCCGCAAGTCCTATGACGCCGACAGCGTTTTTGCGAAGCTCAAGGATGTGAAGATCGAGGACGACGAGGAGTAAGACTTTTCTCCGCAACGTCGATTGAATCGAAGCCCTCTTCTGGAAATGGAAGAGGGCTTCTTCGTATCTGGAGAAGCGAGAGGAAGGCCCTCACCCAACCCTCTCCCAGAGGGAGAGGGCTTAGATCGTGGCAAAGCCTTTTTGCCCCTCTCCCTCTGGGAGAGGGAGGGGCCCGCCGCCATCGGCGGTGGGAGGGTGAGGGCGCCCCTGGACCCCGGCACAAGGCCGGCGTGACACACTTGAAGAATGGGCCTACTTCGGCGGAAACACGCCCTTGGTCGTGAACGTCTGTGGACGGTGTTTCTTGCCGAGGCGGTTGCCTTCCCCGCCTTTGAGGCCGGTGCCTGCAGGCTGCCAGGACGGAATGAGCTGATGCTTGCCGGGGCCGATGAGGTCGGCGCGGCCCATGCTCTTCAGCGCGTCACGCAGCAGCGGCCAGTTTTCGGCGTCGTGGTAGCGCAGGAAGGCCTTGTGCAAGCGGCGCTGCTTCAGGCCCTTGATCGTCTCGACCGGCTCCGACAGGCCGCGCCGGATCGGCTTCAGCGAGTTCTTGCCCGAATGATACATGGCGGTCGCAATCGCCATGGGCGACGGCAGGAAGGTCTGCACCTGATCGGCGCGATACTTGTTGCGCTTCAGCCAGAGGGCGAGGTTCATCATGTCCTCATCCGTCGTGCCGGGATGCGCCGCGATGAAATAGGGAATGAGGAAATATTCCTTGCCCGCCTTCTTCGCCGCATCGTCGAACATTTTCTTGAAGCGGTCGTAAGTGCCGATGCCGGGCTTCATCATCTTCGACAGCGGACCGTCTTCGGTATGCTCAGGCGCGATCTTGAGATAGCCGCCGACGTGATGCGTGACGAGTTCCTTGATGTAGGTCGGGCTCTCGACGGCAAGGTCGTAGCGCACGCCGGAGGCGACCATGATCTTCTTGATGCCCGGAATCTCGCGCGCCTTGCGATAGAGACCGATCAGCGCCTCGTGGCTCGTATTGAGGTTCGGGCAAATGCCGGGATAGACGCAGGACGGACGGCGGCACAGCTCTTCCGTGCGCTTGTCCTTGCAGGCCATGCGATACATGTTGGCGGTCGGGCCGCCAATGTCGGAAATGACGCCGGTGAAGCCTTCAACCTTGTCGCGGACGGTTTCGATTTCCTTGAGGATGGATCCTTCCGACCGGCTCTGGATGATGCGGCCTTCATGCTCGGTGATCGAGCAGAAGGAGCAGCCGCCGAAGCAGCCGCGCATGATGGTGACGGAGGACTTGATCATGTCCCATGCGGGAATCTTCGCATCGCCATATGAGGGATGCGGCGCGCGCGCATAAGCGAGATCGTAAACCCCGTCCATTTCCGGCGTCGTCAGCGGAATGGGTGGCGGCGTCAGCCAAAGCTCCTGATCGCCGTGACGCTGCACCAGCCCGCGCGCATTGCCCGGATTGCTTTCACGGTGAAGCACGCGCGAGGCGCGCGCATAGGTTTCAGGATCGGCCGCGACCTGCTCGAAAGACGGCAACCGGATGACGGTGCGATCATCGCCGCGCCGCGCGCCTTCGTCGCTCGACTCTATGTCGTCGGCATGGGCTTCCGTCCAGCCTTCCGGCACGGCGGTTTTCAGCAGGGCAACGCCGCGCACATCGTCAAGCTCGGAGGCTTTCGCGCCCTTGGCGATGCGATGCGTCACCTCGACGATTGCGCGCTCGGCATTGCCGTAAAGCAGAATATCGGCTTTCGCGTCGATCAGGATCGAACGGCGCACCTTGTCCGACCAATAGTCGTAATGGGCGATACGGCGCAGCGAGCTTTCAATGCCGCCAAGCACAATCGGCACTTCCTTGTAGGCTTCGCGGCAGCGCTGCGCATAAACGATAGTGGAGCGATCCGGCCGCTTGCCGCCCTCGCCGCCCGGCGTATAGCTGTCATTATGCCGAAGCCGCCGGTCCGACGTGTAGCGGTTCACCATGGAATCCATGTTGCCGCCGGTCACACCGAAATAAAGCGCGGGCCGTCCCAGCACCTTGAAGGGCTTGGCGCTCTGCCAGTCCGGCTGCGAGATGATGCCTACGCGAAAGCCCTGCGCTTCCAGAAGCCGCCCGATGATCGCCATGCCGAAGCTCGGATGGTCGATATAGGCATCGCCCGTCACAAGAATGACGTCGCACTGATCCCAGCCAAGCTCATCCATTTCCTCCCGCGACATGGGGAGGAACGGGGCGACACCGAAGCGGTGTGCCCAATGCTTGCGATACGAAAAAAGTTCTTTGACGGCTTCCATCGGCGGAACATGCAAGCGAATGGCCAGAAGGTCAAATATACCATCGAGAAGGCACGGTTTGCCTCAAATCGGGCTCACCCCTTCTTTGCATAACCAGCGCCGCCCAGCGCCTCGCCGATTTCCGTCAGGATCGCCGGGTCGTCGATGGTGGCGGGCGGCGTCCAGGCTTCGCCATCGGCGATCTTGCGCATGGTACCGCGCAGGATCTTGCCGGACCGGGTTTTCGGCAGGCGCTGGACGATGATCGCCGTCTTGAAGGCAGCGACGGGGCCGATCTTGTCGCGCACGAGTTGCACCGCTTCGCGCTCGATTTCCGCCGCCGGACGATCGACGCCCTTGTTGATGACGAGGAAACCGACCGGCACCTGCCCCTTCATCGCATCGGCGACGCCGATGACCGCGCATTCGGCAACGTCCGGGTGACCGGCCAGCACTTCTTCCATGCCACCCGTCGACAGACGATGACCGGCGACATTGATGATGTCGTCGGTGCGGCTCATCACATAGAGATAGCCGTCTTCATCGAGATAGCCCGCATCCGCCGTCTTGTAGAAGCCGGGATAATCCGCGAGATAGGCGTCGCGAAACCCTGCCTCATTGTGCCAGAGCGTCGGCAGGCAGCCCGGCGGCAGCGGCAGCTTGACGACGATAGCGCCGGTCGTGTTCGCAGGGACGGGCTTTGAGGACTCGTCCACGACCTGAATGTCGTAGCCGGGCATGGCAACGCCGGGCGAACCATATTTGACCGGCAGCCTTTCAAGCCCCATCGGATTTGCAGCCATCGGCCAGCCGCTCTCCGTCTGCCACCAATGGTCGATGACGGGACGGTTGAGCGCACGCTCCGACCACTGAATGGTATCGGGATCGCCGCGCTCGCCTGCGAGATAGAGCACTTCGAACTTCGAGAGATCGTAATCCTTCACAAGCTCGGCCTTGGGGTCTTCCTTCCTGATCGCGCGGAAGGCCGTGGGCGCGGTGAAGAGTGCCTTCACCCCATGCTCGGCAATGACGCGCCAATAGGTGCCCGCATCGGGCGTGCCGACCGGCTTGCCTTCAAAGAGCACAGTTGTGCAGCCCTGCAGCAGCGGCGCGTAGACGATGTAGGAATGGCCGACGACCCAGCCGACATCGGAAGCGGCCCAGAACACATCGCCGGGGTTCATGTCGTAGACGTTTTTCATCGACCATTTGAGCGCGACCATGTGGCCGCCATTGTCGCGCACGACGCCCTTCGGCTTGCCCGTCGTGCCGGAGGTGTAGAGCACGTAAAGCGGATCTGTGGCGGCGACGGGGACGCAAGCGGGCTTCGCGCCAGCGGCGCGCGCGCGCTCCATCTCGTCGGCCCAGTCGAAATCGCGACCTTCGACAAGCGTCGCTTCCGACTGCTGACGCTGAAGAACGATGCAGGCGGCGGGCTTGCTTGCGGAAAGCGCAATCGCCTCGTCAAGCAGCGGCTTGTAGTGAATGACGCGGCCGGGCTCCAGTCCGCAGGAGGCGGTGACGACGAGACGCGGCTTTGCGTCGTCGATGCGCGTCGCAAGCTCCTTCGGTGCGAAGCCGCCAAAGACGACGGAATGAATGGCGCCGAGACGCGCACAGGCGAGCATGGCGACAACGGCCTGCGGCACCATCGGCATATAGATGACGACGCGGTCGCCCTTCACGACGCCGTGGCGCTGCAACACGCCCGCGAAGGTCGCAACCTTGTCGAGAAGCTGCGCATAGGTGAAGCGCTTCACCTTGCCGAGCATCGCGCTGTCGTAAATGAGCGCCAGTTGCTCGCCCCGCCCGTCGGCCACATGGCGGTCGACCGCGTTCCAGCAGGTGTTGCATATCGCGCCCGAGAACCAGCCGTCAGGCCCATAAATCTCGTCGGCGGGCTTCACCCACTCAATATCTTTCGCCGCATCGGCCCAGAAGCCATGAGGGTTCTTTTTCCAACCTGCATAAGTGTCGCGGTAGGTGCTCATCAATCCCACTCCCTCATCGGCCCAAGGCTTGACGCACTGCCTGGCAGAACGCCTCACCCGGGTTAACTCTTCAACAAGAAACAAGCAAAACAAGCTCCGGCGGAACGGCCAATTTAGCTTTCATTAGCTTCGATTGCCTAGTCTGCAAGACTGGCAACAAGGTCACGCCATGTCCAATATTCGTCACATAGCCCGATGGATAAGCTCGACTTTTCCTCAGCCCTCGCCTTTCGCCTGGGTGGCGCTGGCGGCTGTGCTGGCGATCGATCTCGTCTGGTCGATCTGGGGCGGCTTTCACGTTTCAGTCGGTTCGATAAAAAACCTCTCGCTTGCCGCTTTCGCGATGAGCATGTTGGTTGGCTTTACCATCTATGGACGCGGGCGCGACGATCTGGAAGCTCTTGTCGCCTGGGCATCGGCCACGCTCTTTGTCATTCCCTTTTCAATCGCCTGCGTCGTGCTGTGCTATCTTGCGGCAAGCGTCGGGTTGCCTCTGGTCGATGCGCGTCTCGCCGCTTTCGATCAGACTTTGGGCTTCAATTGGATCGGCTTGCTGGAATTCGTCAACGTCCATTCGGATTTTGGCCGACTCACAACTGCGATCTATTACGCGGCTTTTCCTGAGTTTGCCCTGCTCATCCTCTTTCTCGCCTTTACCAGGAGAACGGATGAGGTGCGCGAGCTCGTCGATATTTATTGGAGCACTTTGCTTCTGACAATTGTGCTCTCGGCGCTTTATCCAGCCCTTGGCCCCATTGGCTTTTATGCGCCGTCGCTTGACGGGTTCCAGACCGTGACGGCCACAGCGGGCACAGTCCATCTGCCGCACTATCTGGCTCTGCGTGCAGGCACCTATGACACGTTCGACTTCGGCGCGATGCAGGGCATCATAGAATTTCCCTCGTTCCACGCCGCCCTCGCTTTAATGATGACATGGTCGGTACGGCGCTCGCCACGGCTGCTCGCCGTTGGGCTCGTCTTCAACGGGCTGATGCTCATCGCCACTCTGACCGAAGGTGGACATTATCTCGCCGATGTCGTCGCGGGCAGTCTGCTCGTTGCTGCGGCGATCTCGGTGCGTCACTACCTCACGCGCGCCAAACGCATGACGGAGACGACCAATCCATTGCAAGCCCTGCGCGGGTTTGATTAGCTGGCCTCCACCTTTTGCGGAGAAGACCAGCGATGACGGCCAATCCTTACGAAATCGACCTCGATAAAAATCCGGCGAACCATCAGCCATTGACGCCGCTCTCGTTTCTGAAGCGTTCGGCGGAAGTCTATCCGGAGAAAATCGCCGTCATTCACGGACCGCTGCGCCGCAACTATGCGGAGTTCTATGCGCGCTGCCGCCGCCTTGCCTCGGCACTGTCGGAGCGCGGCATCGGGCTTGGCGATACGGTCGCGATCATTGCACCCAATATTCCCGCGATGCTCGAGCTTCACTATGCCGTGCCGATGATCGGCGCTGTGCTGAACACCATGAACATCCGCCTCGACGGCCCGATGATCGGTTTCATGCTGGACCATGGCGAGGCCAAGGCGCTTTTCGTGGATCGCGAATTTTCAAGCCTCGGCAAGGAGGCGCTGGCAAACGCCAAGGTAAAGCCTTTCACCATCGACATTGACGATCCCGAATATGACGGCGCTGGCGAGCGGATCGGCGAGATGGAATATGAGGATTTCATCGCCGGCGGCGATCCGCATTTCGACTGGTCGCTGCCCGCCGATGAATGGCAGGCGATCAGCCTCAACTACACATCGGGCACGACGGGCAACCCCAAGGGCGTCGTCTTTCACCATCGCGGCGCATATCTGCTCGCCATGGGCAATATCGTCACGGCGGGCATGACGCGCCACTCGATCTATCTGTGGATCGTGCCGATGTTTCACTGCAACGGCTGGATATTCACCTGGTCGATGAGCGTCGTGGCGGGCACGCATGTCTGCCTGCGTCGCGTTACGGCAAAGAACATTTATGAGGCGATTGCAGAACATGGCGTGACGCATATGGGCGGCGCGCCGACCGTGATGGGATTTCTCATCAACGCGACCGATGACGAGAAGAAGAAACTTCCGAACACGGTCGATTTCTTCGCCGCCGCCGCGCCGCCGCCCGCCGCGACGATCAGGAAACTCGAAGCCCAGGGCTTCAACGTCATTCACGTTTACGGCCTGACCGAAACCTATGGCCCCGCTGTGGTGAACGCCTGGCACGACGAATGGGACGAGCTTGAAGCCGGCGCCCGCGCGCAGGTGAAGGCGCGCCAGGGCGTCAACTATCCGGTGCTTGAAGGCCTGTCCGTGCGCGACCCCGAAACCATGGAAGAAGTGCCGCGCGACGGCGAGACCATGGGCGAGGTGATGTTTCGCGGCAATGTGGTGATGAAGGGCTATCTGAAAAACCCCAAAGCCAGCGCCGAAGCTTTTGAGGGCGGCTGGTTCCACTCCGGCGATCTCGGCGTCTGGCATGCCGACAACTACATCCAGTTGAAGGATCGCTCCAAAGACATCATCATTTCCGGCGGCGAGAATATTTCATCGCTGGAGGTGGAGGACATTCTCTACAAGCACCCCGACATCATCGAAGCTGCCGTGGTCGCGCGGCCCGATGAAAAATGGGGCGAGACGCCTTGCGCCTTCATCACGCTGAAAACAGGCGCGAGCCTGACGGCGGAACAGGTGATCACCTATTGCCGCGACAACCTCGCGCATTTCAAATGCCCCAAGACGGTGGTGTTCACGGAACTGCCGAAGACGTCGACGGGCAAGGTGCAGAAATTCAAGCTGCGGGATATGGCGGCGGAGCTTTAGGGGGGATCCGTCATGGCCGGGTTTGTCCCGGCCATGCACGTCTTCCTAGTTGGTCGGTGCCGTTAAAGACGTGGATGCGCGGGTCGAGCCCGCGCATGACGAGTTTATTGAATGTTGAACGCCTCTTTCTCGTGACGGTGCTTCTCGTAGCGGTATGCCGCGCGACAAACACCGCCGTCGTCCCGGGACTTGTTCCCGGGACCCATCTTCCCACGAACTCCGTCGAACCCGCTGGACCCCGGGAACAAGTCCCGGGGTGACACGTGGTAAATGGCAATGTCACCGACTCCAAGCCAACCCGTCATGGCCGGGTCAAGCCCGCGCATGACGAGCTGATGGATTTCACCCCCAAAACGGCAAAGCGCCGGGCTTCGCCGCCCGGCGCTCTCATCGTTGTCAACGGCCGCGGAAATCCGTCAGGCTGCTGATCGTTGGATGGTGAGTTTTTCGATTTCCTCTTTCAGCCTGAGCTTAAGCTTTTTCAGCTCGGCAATTCGAAGATCGTCACAGGCGGGGCGTTGCATTTCTCCCTCAATTTCGCGATCGAGGGCCTGATGCCGATGATTGAGTTCGGCAATATGCGAGTCCAGTGCCATTCCGTACCTACCTTTGCATTGAGTTGGGGGTGGGTAACGTCAAAAGCATGACTCTTTTCTGACAGCTTGTCGAACACCTATCGCAAATAGAGCGAAGAGATTGTAAATCTCATACATGACCGCAACGAAACGTCTCATCGTGGGAATTTCCGGCGCCTCCGGCGTCGTCTATGGCGTGCGCCTGCTGGAAATCCTGAAATCGCTCGACATCGAAACGCATCTTGTAATGACGAAAGCGGCAGAGATGACGCTTGGTTATGAAATGGGAATGAATGCGCGCGATGTCGAGACGCTCGCTCATACGCGCTATCAGATCGCAGATATCGGCGCGGCAATTTCCAGCGGTTCGTTCAGAACGCTCGGCATGATCGTCGCGCCCTGCTCTGTCCGCTCAATGTCTGAAATCGCAACCGGCGTTACGTCGAACCTTTTGACGCGCGCCGCCGATGTGGTGCTGAAGGAGCGCCGCCGTCTCGTGCTGATGGTGCGTGAAACGCCGCTGCACACAGGCCATTTGCGCACCATGACGCATCTGTCGGAAATCGGCGCGATCATCGCACCGCCCATGCCCGCTTTTTATACCGAGCCGAAATCGCTCGACGACGTGGTGACGCAATCGGTCGCCCGCGTGCTCGACCTCTTCGACATCGACGCCGAAAGCACGCGGCGCTGGGGCGAAGACGTGAAAGGCGGCAAACGCAGCGCGGTCAAAACCGGGCCTGCGAAAAAACCCAAAAAATAGTCAGAAGCCCGCATCGAGAATGGTGCGAAACGCCGATGCGCGCTCAGGCGTTATGGCAAGCCCTGAAGCCTTCAGCCAAGCGACGAGGTTTGCCTGCGCCACTTCCGGGCCACCGCCCGCGGCTTTATCGCTCAGCAGTTCCGCCAGCGCCTCCTGCATGGCCTTTTCGGCGGCAAGCTCCACCCGCTTCACATCTTCGCGCAAGGCAGCAGCCGGTCCGAAATCGGAGGAAAGCGGCTTCAGCCGCCGCCGCGCCGATCTGAGCGGCGCGACAATGCCCCGGCCCCAGACTTCGCCGATATTTTGCAGCGCCCCGATGGTCGACGGATCGAGCGCCTGCCCCCGGCTGCTCGCATAGACGCAGAAGAGGACGAGGTTCACCTCAAGCCCGCTATTGTCCTGCAAATCGAGAAGCGCCGCCTCGACGCCGGGCCGGGCATAAAGCGCCGTCGAGAAGGCCCAGAAAGCCTCTCCGCCGGGCGTTCCGCCATTGATCTCCGTCTGCATGCTGCCGGCCTCCTTCGCATCATCACCACTTGCTGCGAGCTTGCCCTTGTTCCCCGCGCCCACCACGATTAGAACGCTATTGGCGCTGGCACCCTTTCGGGTGGGCCTTGCGCCCCTCACAGTCGGGCGAACATGACCGAACAGGAAGAGCAGGAACTGCAAGCCGCTTTGGCGCAGCTCAAGGAAGAGCATCGCGACCTCGATGCCGCCATCATGGCGCTTGAGGGCATGCCGCTTCCTGACCCACTTCAGATCAAGCGCCTGAAGAAGCGCAAGCTCTATCTGCGCGACCGTATCCGCGAAATCGACGACCAGATATTTCCAGACATCATTGCCTGATCCGGGGCGGCAAGCCTATTGCGGCTTGCGCTTGGCCAGATACATGGCCTGATCGGCCCGGGCGAGCGCCTCTTGCGGCTCGACCTCGCCATCGATGCCGATCGCGCCGACCGAGATCGACAGCGGTATCTCGACACCATCCATCATCAGCGGATGCATTGAAATCAGCAGCGCCAGCGACTTCGCCTTGGAATGCGCGCTGGCCTCGTCGGTGCGGGCAAGGATAACGCCGAACTCGTCGCCGCCCAGACGTCCGATCACATCGGTCTCGCGGATATTGGCGCTCACGACATCGGCGAGATGCTTCAGCGCTGCATCGCCCGCCGCATGGCCGTAGGTGTCGTTCACCTGCTTGAAATTGTCGATGTCGAAATAGGCAAGCCCCGACGGCTCCTTGTAGCGCCGCCCGTAAGCGATGACGCGCGACAACTCCTGCATGAAGGCGCGCCGATTAAGAACCGGCAGCAGCGGATCATGGTCTGCAAGCTTTTCAGCCTCGCGAAGGCGCTGGCGCATTTTCTCGACATCGCGACGCAATTGCTCGACTTCGCTCATCAGGGACATGATGGCGTCGCGCACGCGCGGCGTGATCTCGGTTTCGGGAATGCCCATGAAGCTGACGGCGTCGGTGATCGTGCGTCCAGCACCCGTGCCGCCCGCCGTTTCCCCACGCTCGCGGCCTGAAACGGAAACTGCGCCCCCGACCAGCCTGCTGTCGCCGATTTTCATGCCCTGCTCAATCGGTACTACTCAAGATTGCGCGCCAAAGCAGCCCTCGGCCCCCCTCAAGCGCGAATCAAAGATGCCATTATTCGTTAAGAAACGCCACTGATCGGCCCATTTGAGGACGCGGCAAGGCCCAACCGACCTCGCGGCACCCTATGTTTATTCTGTGCAATCGGGCAATTTCAGGCTAAGAAAAATGCAAGAACCGACATTTTGTCAGTTTCGCGAGGGGACATAACCCTCCGGGCCGGGCGCTTCAGGGAGGCGCTCCCTCTTCAAAGGTAAATGAGCTCATGACCTTGGAACATTTCGACGTGCTGATCGTGGGTGCCGGTATTTCCGGCATCGGCGCCGGCTATCACCTCCAGGCCAATTGCCCCGGCAAGACCTATGCGATCCTTGAAGGCCGCGCCGATATGGGCGGCACCTGGGACCTTTTCCGCTATCCCGGCATCCGCTCGGATTCGGACATGTACACGCTCGGCTATTCCTTCAAGCCGTGGACGCAAGCCAAGGCCATTGCCGACGGCCCGGCGATCCTGAACTACCTGCGCGAGACGGCGAAGGAATATGGCATCGATCGCAAGATCCGTTTTCACCATCAGGTGAAGAGCGCCTCCTGGTCGACGCAGGACGCGCAATGGACGGTCGTGGCGGAGCGCGGGCCAGAAAAGGAAATCGTGCGCCTGACCTGCAATTTCCTGTTCATGTGCAGCGGCTATTACAACTATGCCGAAGGCTATACGCCTGACTTTCCGGGTGCGGAGCGCTTCAAGGGCCGCATCGCCCATCCGCAGAAATGGACCGACGATATCGACTATGCGGGCAAGCGCGTCATCGTGATCGGCAGCGGCGCAACCGCCGTGACGCTGGTGCCGGAAATGGCGAAGACGGCCGCGCATGTGACCATGCTGCAGCGCTCGCCCACCTATGTCGTTTCGCGCCCCGCCGAGGACGGCGTCGCCAACTGGCTGCGCCGTTATCTGCCCGCAAAACTCGCCTATGGCATCACGCGCTGGAAAAACGTGCTGTTCGGCATGTATTTCTTCCGCCTGAGCCGCAAGAAGCCCGAACAGGTCAAGAAGTTCATCGTCAATCAGGTGAGCGAGCAGCTCGGGGCCGACTACGCCGCCAAGCATTTTACGCCGAGCTACAACCCCTGGGACCAGCGCCTCTGCCTCGTGCCGAACGGCGATCTCTTCGAGGCGATCAAGAGCAAGCGCGCCTCGGTCGTGACCGACCATATCGACACCTTCACCGAAGACGGCATCAAGCTGAAGTCGGGCGAGGAGCTGAAGGCCGACGTCATCGTGACCGCCACCGGCCTCAACCTGCAGGTGCTGAGCGACCTCCAGATCACGGTGGACGGCAAGCCGGTCGATCTGTCGAAGACGCTGAACTACAAGGGCATGATGTATAGCGACGTGCCGAACCTCGCTTCGTCCTTCGGCTATACGAATGCCTCATGGACGCTGAAATGCGACCTGACTTGCGAATATGTCTGCCGCCTTCTCAACCACATGGACAAGACCGACAACCGTCAGTGCACGCCGCATAATTCGGACCCGACCGTGACCGAAGAGCCCTGGATCGATTTCTCCTCGGGCTATGTCCAGCGCTCGCTCGCCAAGTTTCCGAAGCAGGGATCGAAAG
>NZ_JBASBH010000007.1:0-34109 GCF_049651025.1 Parvibaculum sp.
GCACCGGCCTCATGGCGCGGACGACGGCGACGGCTGGGCCGACGACGCTGGCCATCGGGACCGACGGCGCCCTGCACGGGCTGAGCATCACCTTCGCCGACAGGCGCCGGACTCTCGCTCGCTTCCACAACACTCGCGACGACTTCGGGGCTCTGCTCCTGAACCGGGTTGGGGTTCTGGTTGCGATCCTGCTGATAGGAATTGCGCCCGTTCGACCCACCATTGCCGCCATTGCCATTATTATGGCGCTGGCTCTGGCCGCCGTGAGATTGCGACTGCTGATGATAGGGCTGGTTGGCGAAATGAGGCTGCGGCTGATCGTTGCTGAAATCCTCGTCGTCTTCCTCCTGATCTTCATCAGGACGATAACCCAGCGCATTCTGCGGCCGGGGCTGACCGTCATTCGGCGCCTGCGAGGCCATGATCAGGCGATAGTAGTGTTCTGCATGCTGATAGTAGTTCTCAGCCATGACGCGGTCGCCGGCCGAGATCGCATCGCGCGCAAGCTGCTGATACTTCTCGCAAACATGTGTCGCCGTGCCGCGGATCTTCACGTCGGGACCGTTGCTGTCATAAGCACGATTGCCGGAACTCTGAGGCTTTCTCCCACGTCCACGCGAACGCTTGGAGTTGTTGTTCTGCCCCTGCCTTATATGATTCATGATCTCGCTACTGCTTGTTCATCTGAGAGTTCAAAAAGCGATTCCGCTCCTGTTCGGGCAAGCGCAAAACGCGCGGCTCCGAATGGCGATAAAACCGGTCTCAGTTACCGGCATGCGCGTTCCGCATGACGTACTTCCGCATCAATCGCGCCATCCGGCCCCGCCGGATTGGTCATGTCGGATGCTCAGAAGTTCTGGCCCCCGGCGCCATTGCTAGCTGCCCATATTTGCGAGCCGCTGGCCGGGGCGCCTGCCTTCAGGTTCACCTCAAGCTCTCTTGAAACCAGATGTAAAGAAGCGGTTTGAAGAGCGAGGTGGTGTTCCCTTGGCTCAAATCCCTGAATTCAACCTAGCCTCTAACAAAGCTCATTCCAACCATTTTTTCTATGCTGCAATGGGAAGATCAGCCCCGTTGCAGACGCGCCACGAGCGCTCTGGGCACGCCGCCAAGGTCGTTGACGATGCCGCTGACATGGAGACCGGCGGCTTCGAAAAGCGCCTGAACGTCCGTTCCCTGACCCTGGCCGAGTTCAATAACCGCATGACCCTGCGGCGCGAGAAGGCCCGGCAGCGCGGCACCGATTGCACGATAAGCATCAAGCCCGTCCGCACCGCCATCAAGCGCAAGAAGGGGATCGTGGCTGCGCACTTCGACGTCGAGCCCGGCAATATCGGACCCGCGAATATAAGGCGGATTGGAAATCACCAGATCGAAACGCTCATCGAGCCCTTCCGCCCAGACCCCGTGTCGAAACGACGCACGAGGCCCGACACCCAGCGCATCCGCATTACGCCGGGCGACTTCCAGCGCCTTGTGTGAAAGATCGACACCCATGCCCTTTGCGTCGGCGCGCTCATGCAGCAGCGCAATCAGAAGACAGCCCGTGCCGGTGCCGAGATCGAGAATCGATGGCGACTTCTCCGCACCGATAAGGCCGAGCGCCGTTTCGACAAGCGTCTCGCTGTCCGGCCTCGGATCGAGCGTGTCAGGCGTCACGAGAAAAGACAGTCCCCAGAATTCACGGCGGCCAAGTATGCGCGACACAGGCTCTCCGGAAAGGCGGCGTGCCTCGAAACCGGCAAGCGTCGCTTCTTCGGCATCTGAAATTCTTTTGCCCGGCTCGCGGATCATCTCGATTTCATCGCAACAGCAAGCAGCCTGCGTCAGCAGCCGCGCATCGAGCTCGGGGCTTGCTATGCCTGCCTGCTTCAACCGCCAGCCAAGCATGCGATAGGCGTGATCGCGGGTCGTCATGCGTCGTCGCCAAGCGAGGCAAGCCGCATTGCCTGATCCTCGGCGACAAGCGCAGAAATCATTTCATCAAGCCCCTCGCCTTCAAGAACCTGATCGAGCTTGTGCAAGGTCAGGTTGATGCGGTGATCGGTGACGCGGCTCTGCGGGAAATTATAAGTGCGAATGCGCTCGGAACGATCGCCCGATCCAACCTGGCCCTTGCGATGCGCCGCGCGCTCGCGCGCCAGCTTCTCGCGCTCGGCTTCATAGATGCGAGCACGCAAGATCTGCATCGCACGCGCCTTGTTCTTGTGCTGGGATTTTTCATCCTGCTGCGCAACGACGACGCCGGTTGGAATATGCGTGATGCGCACCGCGCTTTCGGTCTTGTTGACGTGCTGCCCGCCCGCCCCGCTTGCCCGGTAAACGTCGATGCGAAGGTCTTTCTCCTCGATCACGATATCGACCTCTTCAGGCTCGGGCAGAACGGCGACCGTTGCGGCAGACGTATGAATGCGCCCGTCGCCTTCCGTGACCGGCACGCGCTGAACGCGATGAACGCCGCTCTCGAATTTGAACTTCGCAAAAACGCCGCGCCCGGAAACCTCGGCGATGATTTCCTTGTAGCCGCCAACCTCGCCTTCGGAGGCGCTTATCAGCTCGACCTTCCAGCCTTGCTTCGCGGCATAGCGCTCATACATGCGGAAAAGATCGCCTGCAAAAAGCGCCGCCTCGTCGCCGCCCGTGCCTGCGCGCACTTCGAGAATGACGTTGCGCTCGTCGGCGGCATCTTTCGGCAGCAGCATCAACTGCACCTGATGCTCAAGCGCGGGAAGCTCTGCATCCAGCCTGTCGATCTCGTCGCGCGCGATCTCGGCCATTTCCTTGTCCGCCAGAAGCGCCTGCGCCTCTTCTCGCGCGTCGCGCGCTGCCTGCAACTTCTTCACCGCATCGGCCACCGGTGATAATTCCGCAAACTCCCGCGACAGCGCAACGAAGCGCTCGCGCGGAACGTTGGCGTTCATCTCGGATTGAACGGCCTCGAAACGGTCGAGAACCTTGTGCAGGCGATCCTGGGAAATCATGAAACCATCGCGAAAAGAAAAAGGGGCAAGCGGGCAAAGCATCGACAAGGATGCGCCGCTAATCCCCCGCGAGAACGCGCGGCTGGTTGGCGGCTTCTTCCGCCGCACGCGCTGCCTCGATCTCCTTGGCTTTCGCTTCGACAAGCTCAACGAGATGATCGACGATCCGGTCGTTCTTGATCTTGTGATCGGTGACGCCTGCCAGATAGACCATGCCGGAACCGGCTCCGCCGCCGGTGAAACCGATATCGGTCTGCTCCGCCTCGCCCGGCCCGTTGACGACGCAGCCAATGACCGAAAGCGTCATGGGCGTCGGAATATGCGCGAGACGATCTTCCAGAAGCTTCACGGTGCCGATGACATCGAAGCCCTGCCGCGCGCAAGAGGGGCAGGAAATGATCGTGACACCGCGATGGCGAAGACCGAGCGACTTCAGAATATCGAAGCCGACCTTCACTTCCTCGACCGGATGGGCCGAGAGCGAGACGCGGATCGTGTCACCGATGCCGCCCCAAAGCAGCATGCCGAGCCCGATGGAGGATTTGACCGTGCCGGTCATCAAGCCGCCCGCTTCGGTGACGCCGATATGCAGCGGGCAGTCGATTGCCTCCGCCAATTGCTGATAGGCGGCAACCGTCAGGAACGCGTCGGAAGCTTTGACGCTGATCTTGAACTCATGGAAGTCGTGATCTTGCAGGATGCGCGCGTGATCGAGCGCGCTCTCCACCATCGCCTCGGGGCAAGGCTCACCGTATTTCTCCAGAAGGTCGCGCTCAAGCGAACCGGCATTGACGCCGATGCGCATCGAGACGCCGTGATCCTTCGCCGCCTGCACGACCTCGCGCACGCGTGCCGCCGAACCGATATTGCCGGGATTGATGCGAAGGCAGGCCGCACCCGCCTCCGCCGCCTCGATGGCGCGGCGATAGTGAAAATGGATGTCGGCAACAATCGGCATCTTGGTGGCGCGAACGATCTCTTTCAGCGCCCTGGTCGAATCCTCATCCGGGCATGAAACGCGAACGATGTCGCAACCGGCCTCCTCGATCTGGCGGATCTGCTCGATCGTCGCCTTGGCGTCGGAGGTCAGCGTATTGGTCATCGTCTGCACGGAAATCGGCGCGTCGCCGCCCACCGGCACCGATCCAACATGGATCTTCCGGCTCGGCCTTCGGGCGATATCGCGCCAGGGACGAATGCTCATACGAGACTTCCGTGGGTCTTGCCGGATGGTCCGGCCTGTCAATGAATGACTATATAGGCTCATTCATAGCAGAAATCAGGCAGGCGCAAATGACAACCGGCCGCGGCTAAAGTTCGCCGCCGCTCCTGCGGGCCATCTTCCGGCGGTAAAGAGCGCCTATTTGCTACTGAGCGGCTGCGGGCGCGGCGGATTGCGGCGCCGCTTCGGCGGAAACCGGGGCGAGATGCGGCATGGAGGCGATCAGGGCATCCGCATCGAGCGATTTTCCGGTCAGAACAAGGGTCGGCGGGCCAGCGAGGCCCAGCGAGGCATTGTCGACCAGAAGCTCAAAGGCGCTCGCATCGCGGGCGACCAGAATGCTGCCCGGCTTGGCGGGCACGCGGTAGCTGTCGCCAGCCTTGAGCGTGTTTTCGATCAGCACATGGCCCTGCGCATCCTCGATGCGTATCCAGGCGTCATCCTTGCGGGCGCGCACGACGACGCGGCCATCCGTGTTCTCGGCGCCGTAAATCTGGCGATCGGGAATGGGGGCCAGGGTCGGAATGGCAGGCGGGGCGTCAGGTGCAACGACGCTCTCAACCGGGCCGGTTTGCGGTGCAAGCGCCGCGACGACTGTCGTTTCGGCAGGTGCCGCAGCAGGTGCGGGCGGCAGAACGGCATAAACGCTGGACGGATCGACGGGTGCACCCGTGCCCAAAATCTGCGCGGCAGAGGCGCTTCCGCCAGCCCGCGTCGCCGCAGAGGCCGGATCGCCGCTCAAACCGGCAGGCCGCTCATCAGGCGTATCGGCGCCGGCCACACGGGCCTCGATGCTCGCCGGAACAGGGGGCACGCGCTCGGTGATCATGCTGTCGGCGGAGCGGGTCAGCAGGTAGCCACCATAAATGCCCGCCGCCACAAGCAGGCCGACAACAAGAAATGCGCCACGCGGCAAGCGCTTTTCGGTGGAAAGCTTGGGGAAAGCAAGATTGTCCCGCGCCGCTTCCTGCTGGTCGATCTCCGCCTTGTAACGTTCGACGATATGGACGCTGTCGAGGCCGAGATATTCGGCATAGGAGCGGACGAAGCCGATCGCATAGGCGCGACCCGGCAAATCGTCGTAACGGCTTTCTTCCAGCGCTTCGAGCTGCTCGCGGCGAATGCGCAGCGCCTGCGCGATCCCGCGCATATCCTCCGACCGGCGTTCACGCGCCGCGCGCAGGTCTGAGCCGACCGTCTCTGCGGCCGTTGAAAGTTCGTTCGTTATGTCTCGAAGATGCAATCGGCGGCGCGCCTCCGACCGGTCTGCGGGCGCGAGCTTCGCTACATTCGTCATCGTCTTGGGATCTTCCCCGGGTTGAGCCGTCCCCATTGCGTTCACCGCTTGGCGTATGACACCGGCAGCCCTCAGGACTGTGGCAAAAACCACTCATGTACCGTATTGGAACACGCTTGGTCTAAGTCGATGTATGCGCCTATAAATCCGCCGGTCTGCATGCCCCTGCTATGCAGCCTAGCGAATAGAATAAATCAAAAGCGTTGATCTGTCGCAACTATAGATTGATCCGGACGTACCAAAATCGATCAGTTGACGCTGGATCGGCCCGCCCCGCCTAAATGACGACGGCGTGGTCCTCGGCGAAGACGCGAAGCTGGTCGCGCACGCTCTGGTCGGCAAGCCCGTAAAGCCCCTCCATATAGGCCTCGAGAGTCTGGGCGTTGAGCGAACGCACCATCATCTTGACCGGCCCGATGGCCGCCGGCGACATGGAGATGTGTCGAAATCCAAGCCCGATCAGCGCCATGGCCTCAAGCGGCTTGCCCGACATTTCACCGCAAAGCGTGACCGGGACATTATGCGCGCGGCATTTGACGATGATGAAGCGCAGGAAGCTCAGCACGGCCGGGCTCAGGAGGTCGTAGCGATTCGCGACGCGCGGATTGCCGCGATCGGTCGCGAACAGGAACTGCATCAGGTCATTGCTCCCGACACTGACGAAATCGACCAGCGGCAGCAGCGTATCGAGCTGCCAGACCAGCGAAGGCACTTCGAGCATGGTGCCGATTTCGAGGCGCGCGGGCGCGGGCTTGCCGAATTTGACCAGCCGCGCGAGCTCCTTGTCGACAAGGGCGCGTGCTTTCTTGAACTCGGCGACCTCGGCCACCATCGGAAACATGATCTTGAGCGAACGCCCTGCCGCAGCGGCAAGCAGCGCACGCAACTGATGGCGCAACAGCGCGGGCCGGTCGAGGCCGATGCGAATCGCGCGCCAGCCAAGCGCCGGGTTCTCTTCCTTGAACGCGGCAATATCCATATAGGGCAGCATTTTATCGCCGCCGATATCAAGCGTGCGAAAGACGGTCGGCTTCTCGCCCGCCGCATCGAGCACGGCGGAATAAAGCTCGATCTGATCCTTCAGGCTCGGCAGCTTGGAGGCGACCATGAACTGCAATTCGGTGCGGAACAGGCCGATGCCTTCCGCGCCCGATTCGTGCAGATGCGCGAGATCGACCTGAAGACCGGCATTCACGTAAAGCGTCACCTTCTCGGCATCGAGCGAGACGGAGGGCTCATGGCGGATCGCGCGATATTGTTCCTGCTTGCGGGCACGAAAGCGCGCTTTTTCCGAATAGGCGTCGATGATGTCCTGAGATGGACGGATGTAAAGCTCGCCCGAATCGCCATCGACGATGATCGCATCGCCCGTATCGATGTTGTCGAGAACGGCTTCGGCGCGGCCGACGGTCGCGATGCCGAGCGCGCGCGCAACGATGGCGACATGCGCGTTCTGCGCACCCTCTTCGAGCACGAGACCGCGCAGGCGCTCCTTGTCGTAGTCGAGAAGCTCGGCCGGGCCCATATTGCGAGCAATGAGGATCGCGTCATTGGGCAGATTGCCGCTGGCCGAGGACAGCTTCACGCCGGTCAACTGGCGCAAAAGCCTGTTCGCCAGATCGTCGAAATCATGCAGGCGGTCGCGCAAATAAGGGTCTGCGGCGCGAAGCAGCCGGGCGCGGGTGTCGTTCTGGACGCGCTCGACCGCCGCTTCGGCGGTGAGGCCGGTGCGAACCGCCTCGGTCATGCGCTGGAGCCAGCCGCGATCATTGGCGAACATGCGATAGGCCTGAAGCACCTCGCGATGCTCGCCGGCATGGGACAGGTCTTCCGTCTCCAGCATGTCGTCGATGGAACCGCGTAGCTGATAGACCGCCTGTTCGAGCCGGTCGAATTCGGCATCGACGTCTTCCGCGATGAGCTTCGTCACATGAACGCGCGGCTCATGCAGCACGGCATGGCCAAGCGCTATGCCTTCGGCAAAGGAGGTTGCCGTGATGTGCACGGGGCGGCGCTGCGTCAGAGAGGGGCCGTTAAGCTCCTGCAAATTGATGAGATCGCCCGACGCCACCACTTCGGCCAGCACCATGGCGACCGTCTGCAGCGCCTCGACTTCTTCTTCGGTGTAATTGCGCTTGGTGCGATTCTGCACGACAAGCACGCCGACGACGCGGCCCGAGCGCAAGACGGGCACGCCCATCAGCGACTTGTAGACCTCTTCGCCCGTTTCCGGACGATAGGCGAAACCGGGATGGGACTGGGCATCGGCCAGATTGAGCGGGCGCGCATGAGCGGCGATATCGCCGACAAGGCCTTCGCCGACTTTCAGCCGGGTCTTGTGAACGGCCGTATGTTTCAGGCCTTCAGTGGCGAAAAGCTCAAGCTCCTGCGTCGGCCGCATGAGATAGACCGAGCAGACTTCCGCGACCATGTTGGCCGCGATGAGCACCACAATTTTGTCGAGCCGCTTCTGCGCCGCTTCCGGCTCCGCCATGACTTCGCGCAAGCGGCGAAGCAAAACGCGAGGACCGCCAACGGAGCCCGCCATCAGCTGCCGTCCCTCTCGCAAGGGCGGCACCCTGCCAGCACGTAAACGTGCGAAAGCCGGGCCCGCTTCATGCGAGACACCGGCCTTGGCAGGATGAAAGAAAGCGAATCGATCACACGATCCCCACTATTCGCCGTCGAGCCCGTAAGCCGTGTGCAGCGCCCGCACGGCCAGTTCAGTATACTCCGCCGCGATCAGCACGCTCACCTTGATCTCACTCGTGGTGATGGCAAGAATATTGATGCCTTTTTCGCCGAGCGTCTGGAACATGGTCTTGGCAACGCCCGAATGGCTGCGCATGCCGATGCCGATGACGGAAATCTTGACGATATTGAGGTCCGACTTGACCTCCTGAAAGCCGATCTCCTTCTGAGCCTTGCGGATCACATCCTCGGCCCGGGCAAGCTCCGCCTGCGGCACGGTAAACGTGATGTCGGTGCTCTTCCCGTCATCCGACAAGTTCTGGATAATCATGTCGACATTGAACAAATGGTCGGCAAGCGGCCCGAAAACGCGCGCCGCGACGCCGGGCTTGTCCTCGACCTTGACGAGGGTGACTTTGGCCTCGTCCTTGGAATAGGCGATGCCACTAACGATTTGCTGTTCCACGATTTCGTCCTCGTCGCAAACAAGGGTGCCAGGATAGGTGTCTGCCGAGCCGTCTTTCCGCAAGCAACTCGGGGCGGCGTCGGGCGCGTCAAAGCTCGAGCGGACCTGAAGGCGCACTCGATGAACCATGGCGAGTTCGACTGAACGGGTTTGGAGCACCTTGGCGCCGAGCGACGCCATCTCCAGCATTTCCTCGTAACTGATCTTATCAAGCTTTCGGGCCTTCGCAACGATGCGCGGGTCCGTCGTATAGACGCCATCGACATCGGTATAGATGTCGCAAAGGTCCGCCTTCACCGCCGCTGCAATCGCCACCGCGCTCGTATCCGAGCCGCCGCGGCCAAGCGTCGTGATCCTGTTATCGGGCGCAAGGCCCTGAAAACCTGCAATGACGGCCACTTCGCCGCGTTCGAAACGCTCGACAAGGGTCGTGCCGTCAATGTCCAGAATGCGCGCCGCGCCATGCGCATTATCGGTGCGAATGGGTATCTGCCAGCCGAGCCAGGAGCGCGCGGCAATGCCGATGCGCTGAAGCTCGATCGCCAGCAGTCCTGACGTCACCTGCTCGCCCGATGCGACGATCGAGTCATATTCGCGCGCATCGTGCAAAGGCGCGACTTCGCGCGCCCAGCCGACCAGCTCATTCGTCTTGCCCGACATGGCCGAGACGACGACAGCGACCTGATGACCCGCATCGACTTCGCGTTTCACATGCTGCGCCACATTGCGAATGCGCTCTATGTCGGCGACCGAGGTTCCGCCGAATTTCATGACCAGTCTGGCCATAGAGGAAAATCCTGTCTGAGCCCCTCCACCGCGCGCCACTGAACGCTCGAAGCGGGTCTTCTTCTAACCAATCCGCACAAAGGGGCTGAAGCTCGCTGGCCGCTGGACCGGGAGCCGTCGGACGCCCTATATCATATTGTCGGATACATACTCGGATGGCACCGGCCCCGCAACCGGCGCAGGCCCCAGGGCAGCCGCCCGAATTGACGCACACGTAAAGGGACGCGTTTCGAGCATGAGCATCGCCCCCCAGGAAAGCCCGCAGCCGCACAGCCCTGCGCCGGACGCGAACACCCCCCGGATCGACACCGTCGACCCCGCAGAAGTCGCCCGTTTTTCAGCCATAGCCGCAGAATGGTGGGACCCGGCGGGCAAATTCCGCCCACTGCACAAGTTCAACCCGGTCCGGCTTGGCTTCGTTCGCGAGCGTGTCGTCGCCCATTTTGGCCTCGACGGCAGCTCCATGCGGCCTTTCGAGGGCATGCGCTTTCTGGATATCGGCTGCGGCGGCGGCTTGCTGACCGAGCCCATGTGCCGCCTCGGCGCGACGATCACGGGTGCCGACGCGTCTGAAAAGAACATCGCGACGGCCTCCGTCCATGCGGCCGAACAGGGCCTCGGAATCGATTATCGCGCCACCACGGCGGAAGCGCTGGCGGAAGCGGGCGAGCGCTTCGATGTGATTCTCAATATGGAAGTGATCGAGCATGTCGCCGATCGCGACGCCTTTCTTGATTGCTGCGCGCAAATGCTGAAGCCCGGCGGCATCATGTTTGTCGCAACCCTGAACCGGACGCTGAAGGCGCTGGGCCTTGCGGTCATCGGCGCGGAATATATTCTCGGCTGGCTGCCGCGCGGCACGCATGACTGGTCGAAATTCGTCACGCCCAACGAAATGAAGCGCGGCCTGAGCGCTGCGGGCCTCAACATCGCCGAGATTGCAGGCATTTCCTACAATCCGCTGCTCGATAGCTGGTCGCTCGGTCGCGATACCGGGGTCAACTACATGGTGCTCGCAACGAAACCGGATGCCGGTTGACGCCATGACGCGGGGGCACGTCGATCTCGCCATCAAGCGCGCGCCGCGCCAGAAACGGGCCATCGAAACCTATGAGCGCATTCTCGACGTTGCCGCACGGCTTTTATGCGAGATCGGCGTCGAGCGCATTTCAACGAACCTGATCGCGGCGGGCGCAGGCATCAAGGTGCCGACGCTCTATCGCTATTTCCCGAACAAATATGCCGTGCTGATGGCGCTGGGCGACCGGCTGATGACGCATCAAAATGCGGTGATCGAGGAATGGCTTGCCCGCAGCGCCGAAAACCCGAAGCCCGACGCGCTGATTGCGGACATTCTGTTCCTCATCGAACGCACCATCGAGGTGACGCGGGCCGAGCCGGGCGCTCTGGCAATTAGCCACGCCCTGCGCGCCCTGCCGCCGCTGCAGGATGTGCGCATCGCCTCCCATCGCATGATGAGCGACGTGATCGTCGAGCGCATCGGCGCGCTTCTGCCCCATACGTCGCGCGACGAACTCTGGCCGCGCATCCGCCTGTCGATCGAGCTTTGCTATGCCGCCATAGAAATGGCGCTGGAAGAGCCGAAGGTCGATGCCGCAACGGTGGCAAATGAAACCTCCGCCCATATCCAGGCCTATTGGCGGGAATGGCTGGCAGCGGCCGCAAAAAGATAGTCTTAGCTATTCTTTATTGACAGCCCTTTGCCGCTTCGGCATCTTTTTGTCGGATGGCAGGATTTTTTGAAGGACCGACTATGCGTAGCGTGATTTCCGGCACCCTTCTCGCCCTCATCGCCTTGACCGGCTGCGACGACAAACCCGCCGCGCCGACGCCGGTGGTGCTCGATACGCGTCTTCTCGATATTTACGACCGCACTTGTGCAGCCTGCCATGCCAACAACCCCGAAAGCGGCGCGCCGCAGGCCCATGACGTGGCCGCATGGAAGCCGCGCCTCTCGTTCGGCGACGAAACCCTGCTCGATCATTCGATTCAAGGTTTCAACGGCATGCCGCCGCTTGGCCAATGCGTCGAATGCAATGCCGACGATCTGATGCAGCTGATCCATTTCATGGCGGCTCCCCTTGCCAGCAAAGAAAAATAGAAAGGAGGACGCGCAGTGAACCACCTCTCGCGCCGTAGCCTCTTGCAATTCGCCACAGCCGCTTCGGCGCTGGCGGCGACCGGCACCATTCCGGCTCTCGTCCAATCCGCCTTTGCAAATGATGCGCCCACCGCGCAGCCAAAGACGCTGCCCTGGCGCAACTGGTCGGGCGGGCAGACATGCACGCCCGCTATGCGCGCCGCGCCCGCCGATGAAGCCGAGCTTGCCGATCTGATCGCCAAAGCCGCAACGCCGATCCGCGCGGTGGGCGCAGGCCACTCATTCTCGCCGCTCGTGCCGACCAACGGCACGCTGCTGACGCTCGACCGCATCGCAGGTGTCACCGCCATCGAGGCGAAAACGCATCAGGCCGACATTTTGGCGGGCACGCGGCTTGCGCGCATGAGCGACGACCTCGCCAAGGCGGGCCTTGCGCTCGACAATATGCCCGACATCAACAAGCAATCGCTGGCAGGCGCGATCTCGACCGCAACACATGGCACGGGCAGCGAGATCGGCTCGCTCTCGACTTTCCTGCAAGGGCTGCGTCTCGTCACGGCATCGGGCAAAGCGATCGACTGCGACGCGAAGCGACAGCCGGAAATATTTCAGGCCGCACGTGTCTCACTCGGCGCGCTCGGCATCATCACCAAAGCGCGCATACAGGCGCGTCCGCTCTACAAGCTGAAGCGTCGCACCTGGGTCGCGCCGGTCGAGGAGATGCTGGAGCAGGTTTCGGCGCTTGAAGCGAAGAACCGCAATTTCGAATTTTACTACATCCCCTATTCGGGCATGGCGCTGGGCATTTCGAACAATGAAACCGACGAGGCCGAAACGCCCGCGCCTGTGAACGAGGACGATGACGGCTTGCGCCAGTTGAAGATGCTGGACGACTGGCTCGGCTGGTCGCCGGGCCTGCGTCGCTGGACGATCCAGAAAATCCTCGGCGGCATGGAGCCGGAGGAGCGCGTCGACTTCTCGCACAAGACGCTTTCAACGGAGCGTGGCGTGCGCTTCAACGAAATGGAATATCACCTGCCGCGCGAGGCCGCGCCCGCGGCGCTGCGCGAAATCATCGAGACAATCGAGAAGAACAACATCAAGGTTTTCTTCCCGATCGAATTCCGCACGGTTGCCGCCGACGACATATGGCTGAGCCCTTTCTACGGCCGCAAGAGCGCATCGATTGCGGTCCACCAGTTTTACGAATGGGACTACAAGCCCTATTTCACAGCCATCGAACCGATCTTCCGCAAACATGACGGCCGCCCGCATTGGGGCAAGCTGAATACGCTGGAGGCGGCGGACTTCGCGGCGATCTACCCGAAATGGAAAGACTTTCTGAAAGTGCGCGCCGAACTTGATCCGAAGGGGAAGTTTCTCAATCCCTATTTGAGGAAAGTGTTCGGGGTGGCGTGAGGCGCTTTGCGCTTTACCTCCCCTGACCCGTCATGGCCGGGCTTGACGATTGTAGGGATGATGGGACAACCCACATTTGGCGTCGTCCCGGGACTTGTTCCCGGGACCCATCTAACTCGCAACACGCGGGAGACGCCCATGGACCCCGGGAACAAGTCCCGGGGTGACACTGAAATATTGAAAACGCTTAGCGCAAAATGAAACGTATCAGGCGCCGCTAATTCGCCTGCCTCGGCGTGACCACCGGCAGCGGCGCAACCTCAACGCCTTCTTCGATCAATTCACGGGCCTCTTCGAGCGTCGCTTCGCCGTAAATGTCGCGATGTGGCTCTTCCTCGTAATGGATGCGCCGCGCGGTCTCGGCAAACTTGTCACCGACATAATCGCAGTTATCTTCGACGTGCTTGCGCAGCGCAGTCATCATCGTGACCATCTTCTGCGCCAACTCCGCTTGCGGCGAAGACGCGTCGCGGTCGGCACTCTTCTTCGTGCCGCTGACATTCGGCGCCATCAATGCCTTGCGCACATCGACGCTGCCGCAAACGGGACAGGCGATCTCGGACGCCGCAGCCTGTTTGTCAAAGACGGATGACGAGCCGAACCAGCCGTCGAATTCATGCTCATGCTCGCAAAGAAGCGCGTAACGGATCATGACGCCTCCTTCACGGCGCTGACGGGCGCGGCAAATGCGCGGTCATGTTGAAGGCTTGGAACCTTGCCCCGCGCCTCATCGACTTTCGCCGGATCGATTTCCGCCATGACAATGCCGGGCTCTATGCCCGCCTCGGCGACGATCTCGCCCCAGGGCGCAACGATGAGGCTATGGCCGAAGGTCTCGCGACCGTTTTCATGGAGTCCACCTTGCGCGGGCGCCAAGACGAAGGAGCCCGTCTCGATGGCGCGGGCGCGAAGCAGCACATGCCAATGGGCTTCGCCGGTCGGCTTCGTGAAAGCCGACGGCACGGTAAGAAAGCGCGCGCCGGCATGCGCAAGCGCACGATAAAGATGCGGAAAGCGAAGGTCGTAGCAGACCGTCATGCCGAGCCGACCCCAAGGGAGATCGGCGGTGACAGCCTGCGCGCCCGGCTCGAAATTGCGCGACTCGCGATAGCTTTCGCCATTGCCGAGATCGACATCGAACATGTGGATCTTGTCATAGCGCGCCGCGACATTTCCATCAGGCGCGATCAGGAACGAGCGATTGGCAAGTTTCTCAGGCGCGATCCTGATCGGCAGAGAACCGATGAGCAGCCAGACCTTTTTCTCCCGCGCAACGGCGCGGAGCGTGGCAAGCGCAAGGTCTTCGCTTTCAGGCTTCGTCTTTTCAAAAAGCAATTCGCGCTTTGCTACCATCAGCGACGTGTTCTCAGGCGTCGCGATGAACTGCGCACCATCATCCGCCGCTTTCGCAACCAGCCCGACCGCCGCATCGATATTCGGCGCAATCTCGCGGCCTGAGCGCAACTGCACGCAAGCAGCGAGAAAGGGGTGATGATGGGTGGCGTTCATGGCCTCAGGCCACAGCGAGAAGCGGATCGAGCTTGCCCGCATGATCAAGCGCGTGAAGATCGTCGCAGCCGCCGACATGCGTGCCGTTGATGAAAATCTGCGGCACGGTATAGCCGCCATTGGCGCGAGCCGTCATCTCGTCGCGCTTGGCCTGATCCATGCCGACATCGATTTCCTTGAAGGCGACGCCCTTCTTGCTCAGCAGCGATTTCGCCCGGTGGCAGTAAGGGCACATCATTGTCGTGTAGATGGTCACATCCGCCATAAGCGGGCACTCCTCGCGAAAAAATCCTCCCTTATCATATAGATAGGCCCTCGCCGGGAACAACCCGGGCAAGACACAGCACCCGGACCTCGCGGGCGCCGGCGGCTTTTACGGCCCGGCAGCAGGCATCGACGGTCGCGCCTGTCGTCACCACATCGTCAACGATGACGACGACCCGGCCCTGCACAAGGTCGCGTGCCGCCTTGCCGAGACGGAAGGCGCCCGCGACATTCCGTCGCCGCGCGGAGCCCGACAAGCCGACCTGAGGCGGCGTCGCGCGCACGCGTTCGAGAAGGTCAACCGCAAGAGGTACGTCCGAAGCGCGGGCGATATGGCGGGCAAGCTCAGCCGACTGATTGAAGCGTCGCGAAAAGAAGCGGCTTCGATGCAGCGGCACAGGAGCGACAATATCGGCACCGCCCAGAATGTCCCCGCCCGCCCGCACCATCCAGCGGGCAAAGACGGGACCCGCCTCCATGCGGTCGGAATATTTGAAGCGGTGGACGATTTTTGCGCTCGCGTCCGAATAGCGCATGACCGCGCGCGCCTTCGTATAAGGCGGCGGCGAAGCCAGTGCGGCAGCGCTTACCATGTCGTCGCCCGGATCATAGGGGAAGGGAACGCCGCTCACCGGGCAATAGGGCCGCTCGATGAACTCGATTTCTCCCCAGCACGGCCCGCAAAGCACGCCATGCGCGCCCGTGCCCCTGCCGCAGGACAGGCAAAGCGGCGGCAGCGCAATATCGGCGGCGCGGCTCGCCCATGCGCGCAGCCTCGCGGCGCAGGTTTTGACCGTCGGAAAGATTTGCATGCCCCCTCGTTACGATGCGGAGGGTAGCGCATGAGGGGGCTGGTTGTGGAGCCTTCAAACTCCGCGAATAGGAGCGGTGGTCACTCAAAATCCCGAGTCGTCCCGGGATGACAACAACAGGTGCGCGGCCTTTTGATATCTTGCAGCAATCACCTCGCCCAACCATGATGCGCGCCATGTCAAAAACCGCCACCCCGATGAAAATCTTCGACCGCGCACTTCTGGCGCGGCGCCGCGCGCGCGCGGCGGCGGGTTTCGGCACACATGATTTTCTCATTCGCCGCGTCATGGACGAGGTTTCCGACAGGCTCGCCGCCGTCAACCGCAAGTTTCCCCTCGCCCTCGATCTGGGCAGCCACGGCGGCGCATTGGCGCTGGCCGAGACGGACAAGATCGGGCGCATTGTCGCGACCGACCTTGCACCCGCCATGCTCGATCGCGGAACGGGGCTTCGCGTCGCCGCCGACGAGGAAATGCTCCCCTTTCGCGACGGGAGCTTCGATCTGGTGGCAAGCGCACTGACGCTGCATTGGGTGAACGATCTCCCCGGCGCGCTGATCCAGATTCGCCGCGCGCTTGTCGCCGACGGGCTATTCATCGGCGCGCTCTTTGGCGGCGACACGCTGACCGAATTGCGCCTGGCGCTGGCTGAAGCCGAAATCGAATGCGAAGGTGGCTTGAGCCCGCGCGTTTCGCCCTTTGCCGATTTGCGCGACATGGGATCGCTAATGCAGCGTGCAGGCTTTGCGCTGCCCGTCGTCGATACGGATCGCGTGACGGTGCGCTATGCGAGTGTGTTCAAGCTGATGGCCGAACTGCGCGGCATGGGCGAGACCAATGCGCTGATCGAGCGTCGCCAGACGCCGATGAAGCGCGCAACGCTGCTGCGGGCGGTTGAAATCTATAACGAGAAATTCGGATTGCCGGACGGGCGCATACCCGCAACCTTCGAGATCGTGACCCTGACCGGCTGGGCGCCGCATGAAAGCCAGCAGAAACCGCTAAGGCCTGGCAGCGCGACAACGAAACTGGCCGATGCGCTCGGTACGAGAGAGCAGCCCGCAGGCGAAAAGACGCCGCGCGGCTGATGCCTAGCTCAGATAGTTACTGAGCTGCGTGAATGTGTCGGTGAGCTTGGTGCCGACGGTTGCGACCGCCGTTGCGACCACGACAGAAATGCCCGCAAGGATCAATCCATATTCCATGGCGGTGGCGCCACGCTCGTCGCGGCAATAGCACTTCAGCAAACCGAAAATCCCGCTCGTCACCATCGTCCAGCTCCCCGCTTTCGCAGCCCCGCTCCAATCCTCAGAGCAGATCGCGCAACACAGCCACCAGCGGCTCGTCCGCGGGCGGCATCGGATAGTCCCGCATCCTTGCAGGACGCACCCATTCCAGCGCCTGGCCTTCCATCCCCTGAACCGTTCCCTCCCAACGCCGGCAAACATAAAGCGGCATCAGCAGATGAAACGTCTCGTAGCTATGGCTCGCGAAAGTGAGCGGCGCCAGACACGCCTTCGCGACATCAATACCAAGCTCCTCGCGAAGCTCCCGAATCAGCGTCTCCTCGGGCAGTTCGCCCGCCTCGACCTTGCCGCCGGGAAACTCCCAAAGCCCCGCAAGCGGCTTGCCTTCAGGCCGACGAGCCATCAAAACCCGCCCGTCGACATCGACAAGCGCACAAGCCGCAACCAGAACGATCTTCAACTGGCTCAGGCTCTCTCCACGCTTGTCCGTCATGCTCTCATCTACTTCGTTAATATTCTGCACCCGGACATGGTTAAGCGCCCGTAACCACGATACGGCGCAACCGCCCCCTAGCTGCGGTAATCCGCGTTGATGCGGATATATTCGTAGGTGAGATCGCAGGTCCAGACCGTGGCGCTCCCGCGACCGACGCCGACATCGACCTCAATGTCGATATTCTCGCCCTTCATGTGGCGGGCGACCGGCGTCTCGTCATAGCCCGGCACCGCCTCGCCATTGCGCGCGACATCGACGCCGCCGATGCGGATGGCAAGCTTGTCGCGATTGGCAGCCTCGCCCGACTTGCCGACCGCCATGACGACGCGGCCCCAATTCGCGTCCTCACCGGCAATCGCCGTCTTGACGAGCGGCGAATTGGCGATGGCAAGGCCGATGCGATGCGCGGCCTGTGCGCTTTGCGCGCCCGACACCTGCACGCGAACGAACTTCGACGCGCCCTCCCCGTCTTTCACGACCTGATGGGCAAGATCGAGAAGCAGCTCGTCGAGTTTCGCCTTGAAATCATTGAGACGCGCATCGCCCGCGCGCTTGACGGGCTTTGCGCCCTGCATCGCCGTGCCGGTGGCAAAGAGCAGAAGCGTGTCGCTGGTCGAGGTGTCGCTATCGACCGTGATCGCGTTGAAGCTCGACTGCGTGCCCGATACGAGAAGTGCCTGCAGAACATCCGCCGGGATCGCCGCGTCGGTGACGACGAAAGCGAGCATGGTCGCAAGATCGGGCGCAATCATGCCCGAACCCTTGGCGATGCCGTTGATCGTGACCGTCGCGCCATCGATTTTGGCCTTGCGCGTCGCGAGCTTGCGGTAAGTGTCCGTCGTCATGATGGCGCGGGCGGCCTGATCCCACTGATCCGCCGCCGCGCTGAAAAGCGCCGTGCCGATGCCGTCAATGACCGGGGACGGGTCGAGGCGCTGGCCGATGACGCCGGTGGAGGCGATATAGACCTCCGATTTCGAGGCGCCAACCGCTCGCGCAGCCGCTTCCGCCGTCGCCTTGACGGTGGCGACGCCTGCCTTGCCGGTGAAGGCGTTGGAATTGCCGGAATTGACGACGACGATGCGGCCCTTGCCGCCCGCCACATTGGCGCGGCAGAAATCAACAGGCGCCGATGCCGTTTTCGAGGTCGTGAAAACGCCCGCTGCCGCCGTCCCTTCGGGGAGACGGATCACGAGAACATCGTCGCGGCCTTTATATTTTATGCCCGTCGCCGCCGTGCCGATCTCGACACCGGCAAGCGGCGGCAGTTTCGCATAAGCCTTCGGGGCCAGCGGAGACACCTTGGCCGCAGCCTTCGTCTTGGCTTTGGCCTTCGGCTTTGCCTTCACGACAGGCTTCGCCCCGGTCTTGGCCTTGATTGTCTTCACTCGGGGCGCGGGCTTTGCTTTCGCTTTCGCCTTTACCGACTTCGCCTTGGTCGCCATTGCCGACGCTCCGCTCGTTATCCTTATTTGGGCGCGGCCGGGGCCATTTTCGGCGTCTGCGCATCGCTGCCGACAATTTCAATCTTCGACTTCTTGCGCAAGGCTTCCATCGTCTTCGTGCCCTGTTCGCGAGCCAGCGTGCGCATAATATCGTCATGCGCCTCGTCAAGCGTCGGCTTCTTGCTCTTGCGCGTCTCGATCAACTTGATGACATGCCAGCCGAATTTGGTCTGAACCGGGTCGGAAATCTGGCCTGCCTTCATCTTGAAAACGACGTCTGCAAACTCCGGCACCATATCGGCCTTCTTGAACCAGCCCAGATCGCCGCCTTCCTGCGAACTCGAATCCTTGGACGCGGACTTGGCGACATCTTCAAAGGACTTGCCGCCCTTGATCTCGGCAATGACCTTCTGGGCCTCGGCCTTGGAAGCGACGAGGATATGTGCGGCATGGGCCTCGGTTTCGGGCTCGGCCTTGGCGATATGTTCGTCGTAATAGGCCTTCACGGCCTTTTCGCCGACCTTGTCGCGCATGAGCTGGACCCAGTAAACGTCGCGCAGCGCCTTTTCGTCATAATAGGCCTCGCGGCGCTTCACCATCGGATCGTCCTGCATCTTCTTCGCCTTGGCCTCCTGGGCGACGATGCGGCGGTCGATCAGCATGCCCAGCAGGTACTGGAAGCGAAGCTCTTCCGGCAGGCGGGCCAGCGCCTGGCCCATTTCCTCATCGGCAAGCGCAATATCGGAAAGCGAGATCGTCGCGCCATTGACCTTGGCGACAACATCGTCATGACCGGCAGCAGCGCTGGCGGGCTCCGACTTGTCGGCGGCAAAGGCCGCGGGGGCAAAGCCACCGGCCATGCCAAGCGTGATCAGGCAAACGGAAGCGAGAAGAAGCGAACGGCGCATAATGGCTCCTGAGGCCGGGAAACGGTGGCGCATGATGGAGCGCCAATCGTCCACATACAAGAACCCCCGCATTACGAAAAGGTCAGGGTTCGGGAGGGCTTAGGTCGCTGTGGTCACATTGACAAGCAACCCCCTCCCCCTTACATCTCCTCAGTCTTTTCACCCGCTTTGGCCCAGCGCCGGGGCTGTTTTTTGCCGTTCGCCCTTGGCTTTTGAGGGATGGTGCGGGGCCGTGCATGTCCAGCATCAAAGACAGCCCGTGCATGGCGCCGGGGCGGACCGCATGAGGAATATGACCTGATGGCAAGCTTGGGCGGTCTCGCCAAGCGTCTTTTCGGCTCCTCCAATGAGCGGAAGCTGAAGACGTACAAAGCGCGGGTCGAGGCAATCAATGCCTTCGAGCCGACGATTTCCGCATTGAGCGACGAGGCCCTGAAGGCCAAGACCGTCGAGTTTCGAGCGCGCCTAGCCGATGGCGCGACGCTTGACGATCTTCTGCCCGAAGCCTTCGCAACGGTGCGCGAAGCGGCCAGGCGCACGCTGGGCCAGCGCCATTACGATACACAGCTCATCGGCGGCATGGTGCTTCACGACGGCAAGATCGCCGAAATGAAGACCGGCGAAGGTAAAACCCTCGTCGCGACCCTCGCCACCTATCTGAACGCACTGCCCGGCAACGGCGTCCATGTCGTCACCGTGAACGACTACCTCGCAAAGCGCGACGCCGAGTGGATGGCTCAGGTCTATGGCTTCCTCGGCATGACCACCGGCGCGATCCTGCACGGGCTCGACGACAACGAGCGCCGCGAGGCCTATGCCTGCGACGTCACCTATGCGACCAACAACGAACTTGGCTTCGACTATCTGCGCGACAACATGAAGTATCAGTTGTCGGCGATGGTCCAGCGCCCGCAGGCCTATGCGATCGTCGACGAAGTCGACTCGATCCTCGTGGACGAAGCCCGCACGCCGCTCATCATTTCAGGCCCGCTCGACGACAAGTCTGAACTTTATCTCTCCGTCGATGACGTGATCCCCTCGATTGAGCCCGGAGATTACGAGCTCGACGAAAAGCAGCGCACCGTGAACCTCACCGAAGAGGGCAACGAGAAGATCGAGGCCCTGCTGCGCGAGCATGGCGTGCTGACCGAAGGTACGCTTTACGACATCGAGAACATCACGATCGTCCACCACGTCCAGAATGCGCTGAAAGCCCACAAGCTTTTCCAGAAGGACAAGGACTACATCGTCAAAGGCGACAAGGTGCTCATCATCGACGAGTTCACCGGCCGCATGATGGAAGGCCGTCGCTATTCGGACGGATTGCACCAGGCGCTTGAAGCAAAAGAGCGGGTGGCCATCCAGCCGGAAAACCAGACGCTCGCCTCGATCACCTTCCAGAACTACTTCCGCATGTACAAGAAGCTGTCGGGCATGACCGGCACGGCGCTGACGGAAGCCGACGAATTCATGGATATTTACGGCCTCGAAGTGATCGAAGTGCCGACCAACCGCCCGATCGCCCGTATCGACGAGGACGACGAGGTCTATCGTTCAGCGCCCGAAAAATACAATGCCATCGTCATCGAGCTTGAAGACTGCATAAAGCGCGGCCAGCCCGTGCTCGTCGGCACCGTCTCGATCGAGAAGTCCGAAACGCTTTCGGAAGTGCTGAAGAAGAGAAAAATCAAGCACAACGTCCTGAACGCGCGTTATCACGAGCAGGAAGCCTTCATCATCGCGCAGGCGGGCGTGCCCGGCGCGATCACCATCGCGACCAACATGGCCGGTCGCGGCACCGACATTCAGCTCGGCGGCAATCTCGAAATGCGTATCGCCGACGAGACGGCGGGCATCGAGGACGAAGCCGCCTATGAGCGCAAGGTCGAAGAGATCAAGGCCGATATCGCCAAGAAAAAAGATCAGGCGCGCGACGCGGGCGGCCTCTACATCATCGGCACCGAACGCCATGAAAGCCGCCGCATCGACAACCAGCTGCGCGGCCGCTCCGGCCGTCAGGGCGATCCGGGCCGCTCCAAGTTCTTCCTGTCGCTTGACGACGACCTGATGCGCATTTTCGGCACCGACCGCATGGAAGGCGTGCTGCAAAAGCTCGGTCTCAAGGAGGGCGAGGCGATCATCCATCCCTGGATCAACAGGGCGCTTGAAAAGGCACAGCAGAAGGTCGAAGCGCGCAACTTCGACATGCGCAAGAACGTCCTCAAATATGACGACGTGATGAACGACCAGCGCCGCGTGATCTTCGACCAGCGCGTCGACCTGATGAATGCCGACGACGTCGCCGACACGGTTTCCGACATGCGCCATCAGGTGATCGATGCGCTTGTAGCGGCCCACATCCCGCCAAAGGCCTATGCCGAACAATGGGACGCGGTGGGCCTGCAGGCGGAGGTCAGCCAGACGCTCGGCCTCGATCTGCCGATTGTGCAATGGGCCGCCGAAGAAGGCATCGCCGACGAGGAAATCCGCGAACGCCTCTATCACGAGGCCGACCGCACAATGGCGCAGAAGGTGACGACATCCGGCCCCGAGCTGATGCGTCAGGTCGAAAAAGCCATTCTGCTGCAGACGCTCGACCATCACTGGCGCGAGCATCTGATGATGCTCGACTATCTGCGCCAGGCCGTTGGCCTGCGCGGCTATGCGCAGCGCGACCCGCTGAACGAATACAAGTCGGAAGCCTTCACGCTATTTGAAAGCCTCCTCACACGGCTTCGCGAAGACGTGACGCGCCAGTTGATGAATGCGCAATTCATGCAGGAAGCGCCGCGCCTTGAAGAGACGCCGCTGCCGACGATGCATGCCCACCATCTCGACCCGAGCACGGGCGAAGACGAGCTTACCGGTGGCGATGTGGCAACCTTGACCCGCCCGGTGCGCAACGATCCCGGCGTCGCCGTCAATCCGAAGGATGTCTCGACATGGGGCAAGGTCGCGCGCAATGCCGCCTGCCCTTGCGGCTCCGGCAAGAAGTACAAGCACTGCCACGGCACGCTGGCTTAAAGCACCGCCAACCGCACAAAAGATAAACGCCCGCCTCTCTTTCAAGAGGCGGGCGTTTTTGTTTCCCGAAAGGCTCAGGCGTCTTGCGCCGTAAGCTTCGCCACGTCTTCGCGGTAGGTCTGGCCCGCCCAGTAGTAATGGACAGCCGCCCAGACGCCGATGAAGGCGGAGAGGAACAATGCCCAGCGCAGGCTTTCCGTGCCGAAACGCGGCTCCAGCAGATCGCTGAGAAGGCCAACGGTAAGCGGGCCGAACCCGAGCGCGATGAAGTTCAACACGAACAGCATCACCGCAGAGGTCAACGCGCGCATGTGCAGGGGCGTCAGGCTCTGGATCATCGCAAAGCTCGGCCCGAGGTAGAAGGCGCCGAGAATCGACGAGACGATATAGACCGGCAACATGATCGTGAGGTCGGACGACATGTAGAAGATGATGAAGAGCGGCATGCCGAGAATCTTGGCGACCGCAATCACCCATGCGTTCCAGCGCATATCACGCCGCGACAGCCGATCCGCGAGATAGCCGCCCATCAGCGCGCCGAAGCCGCCGACAAAACCCGCGATCAAGCCGAAGATGAGACCGACCGTCTGCAGGTCGAGCCCAAGACTGCGCATGAAGAAGGACGGCCCGAAGATCAGCCCGCCGTAACCGACGAAAGAAACGAGTGTCAAGCCGATGGTGATGTGGCGCGCCGAACGCGTGTTCCAGAGATGCTTGAACACCTGCAAGATGTTCGATTTCAACGCAGCATCATGCGCAATCCCGTCGGCATGGCCACGCAGCGGCTCCTTCATCGTGAAGCGGACCAGAAGCGCGATCAGAAGGCCCGGCAGGCCGACGACGAAGAACGTGGCGCGCCAGCCGTAATTGTGAACGACCCAGCCGCCAAGGATAAGGCCGATCATCGCACCGGCATAAACACCGATGGAATAAAACGCCATCGCCATTGAGCGCTGCTCTTTGGGATAGAGGTCGGCGATCATCGAATGCGACGGCGGGCTCGATCCGGCCTCGCCGACGCCGACGCCGATACGCGCGACGAGCAGCTGCGTGAAATTACCGGCCAGACCGCAAGCCGCCGTCATGGCGCTCCAGATCGTGACGGCAAGCGCGATGATGTTGCGCCGGTTGCCGCGATCCGCCCACATGGCAATCGGAATGCCGAGCGTCGCGTAGAACAACGCGAAGGCAAGACCCGAGAGAAGGCCAAGCCAGGTGTCGCTGACGTTGAATTCGTTTTTGATCGGCTGCAGCAGAATATTGACGATGCCGCGATCAACATGGCTCGACGTATAGGCGAGCGTCAAAATGATGAGCGCATAGTGCCGTCTGAACAGATTGCCTTCTCGCATACTGATCGGTACGCGCTCGTCTACCGTGCCTTCAGCCATTGTGCCTCCCCGGGAGATTTTTGAGTTTTATTTTCCAACACCTTAGAGACGCAAGGTCGCTGCGGCAATCGCAGCCTTGTTGCGAGATGCGAGACCCCTGCCATAATGCGCGCCAACGAGAACGCTGTTATCGGAGAAACATCCATGTCCGCCCCCACGCTCTTCAAGATCGACATCCCGCAATCGACCCTCGACACCATCGCCGCGAAAATTCGCGCCTATGAATGGCACGAGATGCCGGAAATCGCTGAAGGCGGCGACCGCTGGGCCTATGGCACCGACATGACCTATATGCGCGAGCTTTGTGACTACTGGCTGGCAAAGTTCGACTGGCGCAAGGCGGAAGCGAACCTCAACCGCTTCCCGCAATTCAAGGCAACGGTGGACGGTCAGGAAATCCACTTTATCCATGTGAAAGGATCAGGCACCGCGCCGCAAACGCTGCTGCTCACTCATGGCTGGCCGGGCTCGGTGTTTGAATTCTATGAGGTGATCGAACCTCTCGCTCATCCCGAGAAATTCGGCGGCAATGCTGAAGACGGCGTCAACCTCGTCGTCCCTTCGCTGCCGGGCTACGCATTTTCGGGCAAGCCGAAGAAGCCCATCGGGCCGAAGGGCACGGCAGCGCTCTGGGACAAGCTGATGCGCGAGGTTCTCGGCTACAAGGAATACATTGCGCAGGGCGGCGACTGGGGCGCGGTCGTCACGGGCTATCTCGGCTATAATCACCCGCTCGCAAAAGGCGGCGGCTGCAAGGCGATCCATATGAACATGTGGGGCCTGCGTCCCTCGGTCCTGCCGGAGGGCGAGGCCGAGCAGAACTGGGCGGCAGGCGCTGCAATGAACTTCGAACTGGAAGGCGCCTATCTGCGCTTGCAGATGACGAAGCCGCAGACGCTTTCCTACGGCATGATGGACAGCCCCGTGGGCGCGGCCGCCTGGATCATCGAAAAATTCAATTCATGGTCCGACCGCCGCGGCGCGGATGGCAAGGAACACATCGAAAACGCCTATACCAAGGATCAGCTGCTCACGAGCGTAATGATCTATCTGGTAACGAAAACCTTCAACACCGCGACCTGGTTCTATCGCGGCCTGTTCGAGGAAGGCGGCAACAACATGGCACCCGGCACAAAGGTTGAGGTGCCGACCGGCATCGCGAATTTCCCGAAGGAATTTCTGGTCTTCCCGCCGCGCTCCATGGTGGAGAAGGGCTACAACGTGGCGCGCTGGACCGACTTCGATCATGGCGGCCACTTCGCCGCCTTCGAAACCGGCAAGGTCTTCGCCGACGATGTGCGCGCTTTCGTGAAGTCCGTCAAATGAGCCATCAGATCGTACCCGCCGACCCATTCAAGATCGAAGTCCCTGAAGAGGAACTTCAGGATCTGAAGCGCCGCCTTCAGCGCACGCGTTTTCCAAACGAGCCGCAAGGCAATGCGCATTGGGAATACGGCACGAGCCTTCCCTACATGGAAAAGCTCGTCGAATATTGGCGCGACGATTTCAATTGGCGGAAGGCGGAGGCAAGCCTCAATCGCTTCCCGCAATATCGCGCGAGCCTTACCGACGCGGATGGAGAAGATCACGAGATCCACTTCATCTATAAAAAGGGCTCAGGCTCGAATGCCGTACCGCTGATCCTCACGCATGGCTGGCCCTCGACCTTCCGCGAATTTCTCGACGTGGTGGACCCGCTCGCGCATCCTGAAAAATACGGACGCAAAGGCCCCGCCTTCGATGTGATCGTGCCCTCGCTGATCGGCTATGGCTTCTCGTCGAAGCCGCGCATCCCGATCGGACCGGCGGCCATTGCCGATCTCTGGCACAGGCTGATGACGGAAGTGCTGGGCTACGACAAATATGCGGCGCAGGCAGGCGATTGGGGAAGCTTCGTCACCTCGCGCCTCGCGCTGCAGCATGGCGAAAGCCTGCTCGGCATTCACCTGACCATGCTGCCGCTCCGCCCCTCCCTCAAGCATCCGAGCCAGCCGCCGGTAAACGACGAGGAAAGCCGCTGGATCAAGGAAATGCAGGTCTGGTGGCGGCAGGAGGAAGGCTATCGCTCGATCCAGTCGACCAAGCCCATGGCGCTCGCCTTCGCGCTGATGGACAGCCCTGCCGGTCTCGCAGGCTGGCTCGCCGACAAATATTACCGCCTCGGCGATACCGACAAGACCGACACGATGGAAGGCATGATCGCGCGCTTTCCCTTCGACACGATCCTGACGCAGCTTGCGATCTACTGGTTCACCGGCACCATCAATTCGGCGAACACGCTTTACAAGGCAGGCCCCGCCGAAGGCTCCGCCTCGCTGAAACCCGGCGAGCGCGTGACCGTGCCGACCGCCTATTCAGAATATCCGATGGACACGCTACCGCTCACACCGCGCTCATGGGCGGAACGCGGCTACAACATCGTCCGGTGGCGGATCATGGAAAAAGGCGGCCACTTCGCCGCGATGGAAGAGCCGGAACTCTTCGCCGACGACGTCCGCGACGCTTTCGCGGAGATGCTCTAGCCCCAGTCCGGAATCCCGGCGCCGATGTCGATCCATTCCGTGTCCTCGAAATCGAGAACCTGATAGCCGCCATCGCCGAAGCCGATAATGTCGAGCGTGCCGAAATAGCTGAGGACCACGGAACGATTGAAGAGCTTATAACGCATGGGCAGCGTCACGGCTTCGACCCGTGTGATGACGCCATCGGCATGGCGCATTTTCAGAATGTTCCGCCGCCCGCAAGGCAGGCTGAGTTGAACATCGACGAGGCGAAGATATAGCGCCTTCGCCTCGGCCGCTTGCAGTTCGAGGTAGTTCTGTCCCGTTGGATCGAAGCCCAGAACCTCGCGCACAACCGGGCCGACGAGGCGCATGTCGATGCGCTCGGGCGATACATATTCGAGAATGGTGACGGTCGGCATCAGGGCGACAATGTCGTCGGGATCGACGCTGGAAAGGTCGGGCAGCAACCCGTCTTTCGGCAAACCGTCCCAATAGGCGAAAAATCGCCTGGCTCCATCGGAATACAAACCAGATCTGGTCATGCGCACGCTCCGATATCTCGTCGCGACGGCGGCATGGCCGCTGGCCATGCGGGAAATCAATCCGGCGGCGGCAGACCCGTCAGGAAACGCCGACGCGGCCCATCGCAAGGAACTTCTCGCGGCGCAAACGCTTCAGCGTCGGGCCGTCGAGCTTTTCAAGGCCGCGCAATTCTTCTTCGATGGCGTCGCCCGTTTCCTTGACCATCTGGGCGCGCTCGCGATGCGCGCCGCCAATGGGCTCGGGCAGAATACGGTCGATGACGCCAAGCTGATGCAGGTTCTGCGCGGTAATCTTGAGCGCCGTCGCCATGTCCTGCGCCTTGTCGGAGCTGCGCCACAGGATAGACGCGCCGGCTTCCGGCGAGATGACGCTATAGACGGCATGTTCGAGCATCAGCACGCGATTGCCTGTCGCCAGCGCAACCGCACCACCCGATCCGCCTTCGCCGATGATGACGGCAACCAGCGGCACGCCGAGGCCAAGGCAGCAATCGGTGGACCGCGCGATGGCTTCCGCCTGACCGCGCTCCTCGCCACCAATGCCGGGATAGGCGCCTGCCGTATCGACAAGCGTAATGACGGGCAGGCCGAAGCGATCGGCCATTTCCATCAGCCGCACGGCCTTGCGATAGCCCTCAGGCGTCGCCATGCCGAAATTGTGCTTCATGCGCGTCTGGGTGTCGGAGCCCTTTTCATGGCCGATGACCATGACCGACCGACCGCGAAAACGCCCCAGACCGCCGACAATCGCCTGGTCTTCGCCAAAAACGCGGTCACCCGCAAGCGGTGTGAAATCCTCGATCAGACGCTCGACGTAATCGACGAAATGCGGCCGACGCGGATGGCGCGCCACCTGCAGCTTCTGCCACGGCGTCAGAGAACTATATGCGTCCTGAAGAAGCTGAGCGGCTTTCTGCTCAAGCTTCGTGATCTCGTCATTGACGCTGATACCGGAATCCTGCGCGGCCAAGAGCTTAAGCTCCTGAACCTTGCCTTCCAGTTCTGCAATCGGCTTCTCGAAGTCGAGATATGTATGCATCGCGCTCAGGGGTGTCCGCCCTTTCAACTTCGAAAAAGCTTAAGGACCATGTCGGCCCGGATCCCTGATTTGCTCAGGAATTGGCCGGCACACTGGCTTCTGCGAGGCCCCTTGTCAACCGCCGGGCGGGCAGTTTTGGCCGCCGCTACGTTCATTGGTAAACGCCGAGCCCCTCGCTGTCACAAGCTGCGCATATGCCGCGTCTTTGTGCCATGGGCGAGAGCGGCGTGAACCCGGGTCGCCTCGCCTTAAGATCAGCTCGGAGGAAAACCCCATGTCAATCGCCCAGGCCGCCACCGATTCGCGCCATCTCACATTGAAGCGCCTCGCGCTTGGCCTGACGGCGCTCGGCCTCTTTGCCAATGCGCTTTACATGCTGGCCGACCCGCTCGGCTGGTACGGAGCCGTCGAAGGCGTGTCGGATACAGGGCCTTTCAACCCCCATTTCGTCCGCGATATCGGCGTCGCCTATCTGACGACCACTATTCTCGCCGCCGTTTCCGCCTGGTCGATCCGTCACGCCTTCGCGCTGATGAGCGCCGTGACCTTGTTTCTCGGCCTCCACGTCCTTCTGCACATCTGGGACATCGCGGCAGGCCGCCTCTCCCTCCACCACCTCGTCATAGACGCACCCGGCGTGCTCGGGCCCACTCTTGTCGCCGCGCTGCTCGTCTGGTGGGTGCGGGCCGACCGCGCCTGATCCGTTCAGCATCCAAAGGAGCCTCACATGTTCAAAACTCTGATCGAACGCAGCCTCCGCAAACAGGAACGCCGGACCGGCGAGAGCGCCGATTTCATGCGCGATATTTATGGCGCGGCCCCCGGCGGCTTCTGGCGCTTCGTCTTTTTCACCCCGATGGCGCAATACCGCAAAGCCCTGCCCGTCGAGGCCTATGCGGTGGCAAAAATCGCCGCGGCACATTCGGAAGATTGCGGCCCTTGCCTGCAAACCTGCGTCAATCTGGCGACGGAAGCAGGCGTTTCCCCGGCCATCATTCGCGCCGCCGTCACTGGCGACCTCGCGGCGATGGACGAGCGCACGCGCACCGCCTTTGAGTTTGCGCAAGCTGTCTGCGCCCATGACCTGCGCAGCGAGGAATTGCGCCCGCAAATCGAGGCATGGTGGGGCAAGGTCGCCACAGTGGAACTGGCCTTTGCCATCGCCTCGTCCCGGCTCTTCCCGACCGTCAAACGGGCGATGGGCCACGGACAGGCCTGTTCGCGCGTCACTATCGGGCGGGAAACCGTGCGGGCCGATCTCGCAACACTTTTGCCTGCATAATCGTATAGGCTTGCAGCCATGACAGCCAAAAGTCATATCGGCGAGGAAACGGCGGAAGCAATATTCGCTCGCCATCGCGCCCGAGTTTTTGCCATCGCCTATCGCTTCACCGGCACGGTGAGCGATGCGGAAGATGTTGTGCAGGAAACCTGGCTGCGCTGGAACGGCATCGACACAAGCGAAATCCGCTCGCCCGAAGCCTGGCTGACGACAGCGGCGGGACGGCTCGGCCTCGATCATTTGCGCCGTCTGCGCGCGCGGCGCGAAACCTATGTGGGTCCCTGGCTGCCCGAACCGATTGTCGAGGCGGCAAGCGATCGCCACGAGCCGACGCCGGAAGAAAATCTCTCACTCGCTGACGATATTTCAATGGCGCTTCTTCATATGCTGGAGCGGCTCGCGCCCGAAGAGCGCGCCGCCTTTCTGCTGCATGAAGCCTTTGACTATGACTACGGCGAACTCGCCACCATTCTCGGCAAATCGCAGGCAGCTTGCCGACAGATCGTCAGCCGCGCGCGCCGTCGCGTCTCGGACGACCGGCCCCGCTTTCATGCAAGCGCGCGCGATCACGAACGCCTCGCTGCCGCCTTCTCGCATGCGCTTGCGGCGGAAGATTCAAATGCGCTGATCACCTGCCTGCAAAGGGACGCGATCCTCTATTCAGATGGCGGCGGCAAGGCGGCAGCTGCGCTCAATCCGATTTACAGCGCCGACCACATCGCCCGGTTTTTCACAGGCATCAAAAAGAAATTCGCACTACCGCTCGACACCATGTTCGTCAGCATCAACGGGGAACCGGGCTTTGCCCTGCTCCACGAAGGCAAGATGCATTCGCTCCTCAGCATCGATGTGGAAGATGGCCGGATCGCAACGATCTACATCATGCGCAACCCCGACAAGCTGGCGCGAGCGGCGGAGACGCTGGGAGTTGAGTTGTTGCAACATTTCCCTTGAAGCGTCATGGCCGGACTTGATCCGGCCATCCACGTCTTTCTGCTTTTCGACGCTGCAAGGAAGACGTGGATACGCAGGTCAAGCCCGCGCATGACGCCCACAATGCTGTCCGAAAACAAAACGCCCTTAAGCGAACTTCTCGCGCGGAATGAGGCGCACCGTCGATGTGGCCTTGGCGAGCACGTCGCCTGCCTCATTCGTCAACCGGCCCTCGAGAAATACCGTCGAACGCCCGCGCTGCTCGATCCAGGCTTCGGCATGCACAAGCCCCGGCGCGGTCGGCTTGAAGAAGCTCACCTTGATTTCGAGCGACATGGGCGTGAAGGCGAAATCGGTGGCCGCCATCGTCGCATGCGCCATGGCCGCATCGATCCAGCCGGTCACGAACCCGCCCTGCGCGACGCCGCCCGAATGGCACATATGCATGCCGCAGCGATATTCGATGATGGCGCGACCAGCCTCTTTATCGAGCAGAACCACGCGCTCCTGCCCCAGAGATTTGGACAGGTCTCCGGCCTCCGTCGTCCGCCGATCGCTCATGGTCAACTCCACTCAGATTTCGATGTGGCGCAACCATACGACATCGCTATCGATGCGGTCGATGTGTCGATCTGATCCGGTCGCTTGCAAAAAAGTTCAAACCGACAAAAGCGGCACGAAGGCTCGGACTTACGCCGAGTCCTTCTTCGCAAGCGGATGATGCTCGTTGACCAGCGCCTTCAGCCGACCATCAAGCACATGGGTATAGATCTGCGTCGTCGAAATGTCGGCATGACCGAGCATCTGCTGAACGGCACGCAGATCCGCGCCATTGGCGAGCAAGTGGCTCGCAAAGGCATGACGCAGCGTATGCGGCGACACGCGGCCCGCATCGAGCTTCGCCGAGATCGACAGATCTTTCAGAAGCTGCGCGAAACGGTGGCGCGTCAGATGGCCCTGCCGACCGCGCGAGGGGAAGAGCCAGGGCGAGACCGTATCGCCAAGCCGCGCAACGCGGAGCGGCAGATATTCGTCGATGGCAAGCCGCGCCGCTTCCGACAAAGGCACCAGACGCTCGCGTCCACCCTTGCCGACAATGGTCAGAAAACGCCCGTCGCCCTTCGCCGCCGATAGCGGCAGGCCGACAAGCTCGGAAACGCGAAGACCCGTCGCATAGAGAACCTCCATGAGACAGACGAGACGCGCCCGCTTATAGGCACGCACCGACTCTTCCTGCGAACGGCCATCCTCGACAAGCCGCGCCGCCGCAAGCAGGGCATCGACTTCCGCTACCGAAAGAGTTTTGGGCAATGGCCGCGCCCGGCGTGGGCCTTCAATGGCGCCGCAGGGATCGTCGGTTCTGATGCCGTCCGTATAAAGAAATCCGTGAAACTGGCGGATGGCGGAAAGCCGCCGCGCCGCCGTCGAGGCTGAAAGCCCCTGTGTGGACAGACTTTCGAGATAATCCCGAACGTCCATCGTTTGCGCACCGGCGACATCCTTGTCGCGGCTGGCAAGAAAACCGGCGAAATCTTTCAGATCCCGCTGATAGGCATCGAGCGTGTTACGCGCAGCACCACGTTCGGCACTTAGCATTTCCAGAAAAGCGTCGATGTGATGCTGACCCGCATCCTTGGTATGTGACTCATGTGACATGGAACTCACCCGCGTCCGGCGTGACTACGTCCCATCAAAGCTTCGGTGGCGAGGCGCCGCGCCTCTCCATCGAGGTGAACCGCTCTGAGACTTGATACGCTTTGCGCAACTGCTTGACGGTCTGCGCTATCCGGCCCCCCAGGCCCGATTGCAACAAGTGAGAGCAACACGACTTCGCCGACCGAGCCATGCAGGCCGGCATTGTGTAACTGATTTAGAAGCGTCTCCGGTGCGCCGACGCTACGCGGCGCAGAACTCAAAGCACCGAGAACGGACTGTGGAAGCGGTGTGCCCAAAGCATCGATCAGCATCGCTTCGAGAGCCGCGAAATTCTGCGCTTCGGGCGTACCCGACTTCAAGTCGGCGACAATCTCGGCAAAGACCTGATCCAGATTGCCGCTTAGTCCCTTCGGATCGCCTATGCGCATGACGGCGGCAAGCTCGCGCCCGTCACGCCCAAGCGCCTGTCCACCTGCCGGTGCAATGAGCTTGTACCACGGCTCGGCATGCGCACGATCACCTTCAAGAAGAAAGGCCCGTGCGGCCGCGGGTGCAAGACTTTTCAGCGCCGGCGAAGGCGTAAAAGCGCTCAGCACCGGCAACAAGGCCTGAACGGTCGCCATATAGACACCGCCGCTTTCGCCCGCCACAAACATCTGCTTGATGAGGTCGATACGGTCGGCAGGCGAAACTTCCGCGTCGATGGCCTGAAAGAGCAGCGCGCGGCGCATGGCGGGCGACGAGGGGAAAACGCCAACCTTGGCCCCATCCAGCTCTTCCGGCTTGAACGTCGGCAACCTGTAAAGCGCCGTGAGTTCATCCGTCTTGAGCAGGCCGATCATGGCGGCGCGTTCGCCAGCCTCGATGCGGGTTTGCGCAGGCAAATTCTCGTCCTGCGAAAGCGTCTTCACAACGGCAGGAACGGCAATCGCGCCAGCATTCTTGGGCATTGCGCGCTTGGCGAGGCGATAGAAACGCACATCGAGAATGCTGAGCGATTTCGGCTCGGCAGCCTTGAGCTTCAACCCGTCGACCGCCTCGGCGGCCAGCGAAAAGAATAGCGGATCGTCGAGCCCCTGCTCGCGCGCGAGATCGAGCGTCAGATTCGCGGCAGCCTTGTTGCCGGACTGGATCTGGCAGAAGGCTGACAGCTTCGTGCTGAAGGCATCCGCCTCGTCATGGGCCGGATCGTTGCCGGCGGGAATGGCGGAGAGTTCCGAACAGGCATCCTTGTCATTGCCGAGCGCAAGCGCCGCCCTGGCACGCGCAATGGCGACAGGCGGCGATTTGTCGGCTCGCGCACTCTGCCCAAGGTCGGCGGCAAGATCCGCCCGGCCCGAAGCGATCAGCCGGTCGAGGCGCGCGGCAAGAAGCGAAGTGCTGTCGGATTGACCCTGCGGCGGCGTCGCGCTGGTCAGCAGCAGACGTCGCGCCAGATCGTTGACGACCGGCGAGCGCGTGGCGACCGGCATGACGGCAAGATTGCGATCGACATCGGCGCGCGTCGTACCGCGCCACATATCGGGGCCGAAGCCGCCATCGCCGTCACCGATAAGCCCGGCGGCAGAGGCATCGACGCCGCCAAGTTCGCCCATGGTGATGCTGGAATTGGCATGACCCGGCACGGCGGTCAAAGTCTGCATCACGCCTTGCGAGGAGGGCTCGGCGCCTGCGGGAAAAGCCGTGTCCGGCCCCGGCGACGTGGCGCCGAAACCGGGCGGCACGATCGGCTGCGGACCCGAACTCAGTGCCGGGCGCGAACCCGTTCCCCGATCACCATCTTCGCTGACCGGAGCCATGGGCGAAGATTGGGGCGCAGCCTGAGGCACAGACTGGGGCGCGGGCAGCGTCGTGGTGGTTGTGGTCGTCGAACCGTATGACCCGGTCGTGGTGGTTATGGTGCCGGGCGTCCGCACCGATCCGGCGGGCAAGGTCCCGAGCGTTTCGGCATGCGCGACAACGACCAGCGCCGCCGCCATGAAGAGGCCTGCACCAGCGCTGGCTGCCGACGGCATTACGCCGTGCTTAGCGCGGGAATTGGCCATCGGGCAGGACTTTTTCCACATTCTGAAC
>NZ_JBASBH010000008.1:0-42529 GCF_049651025.1 Parvibaculum sp.
GGTCTCAATGGCGCACCAAATATGAAGAGATGCTTGGCATCCGGCATCACGAAATCGTTCGTCATGGCCGCTATGACGCCACGCGGTTTCAGATCATCGAGTTGGTGCATGGAGACGGCGTAAAGGCGCTGCCGCTTTATGTGCGTGGCGGCACATGGTCTGGCCAGTCGCAACTTGAAGCCTATGCGCAATTGCTGCGCGTGCCTGTCATCGAGACGAGGCGCGATGTCAGAGAGTATCAAGGAAAGCGCTGATCTCGCTATCGCTCTTCAGGCGGAACAGTTTTGCGTGGGGCGCATATTGCGCGATGGCATCGATCGTCAACGCCTCGTGATTTTTCCTGAACGTCCAGATGTAGCGATAAAATTCCAGATCGATCTTCTCCGGGCACCCCGGGGCGAGGTCCGGTCGGTTGCGGCCGAACTGCCTCATCGTTCGCGCAAATGCGCGCCAGATGCAGGTCAGGCGCGGCTGATCTACCCAGACGATCATATCGGCGCGCGGCATACGAATGTCGAAGGTCTTTGCAAAATTTCCGTCGATGATCCAGCGGTCCTGCGCCACCGCCGCTTCGACCTTGGGGCGGAATTCCTCGTAAGAGCTTTCGACCCAGCCGGGTTTCCACCAGAGCACGTCGAGATGCGTCACGGGCAGATCGAGACGCTCGCCCAGGACCCGCGCGAGTGTTGACTTGCCGCCGCCGGAACAGCCGATAATCAGAATACGGTTCATGCGATGATCCCCCCGAAACGCATTCTAAAGCCCTCCCCCCTTGAGGGGGAAGGTTGAGACGGGGAGCGGCGAAGGAAGGTCAGCGTCGTTATTAGAACGCATATTCCTTGAAGGCCGGATCGATCGTGCCGCCCCAGCGCCCGTGATAGGCGTCAAGCATGATTTCGGCAGGGGATTTTCCGCTCTCGATGACTTCTTCCACAGCATGCAGGAAGGTCGTTTCGTCCGACGAGCCTGCGCCGTCGCCCTTTGCGCGAGCCTTGAGGCCGGCGCGGGAAATCTCGACCGCGCGGCGGCCGATGTCGTGCAGGGTGCCATTTCGGAAAGGCGTCTTCAGGCCGAGGCGCGGAACGTCATCGCGGAGCTTCTGGCGTTCGGCATCCGTCCAGTCCTTGACGAGATCCCAGGCCGCATCGAGCGAGACCTGATCATAGAGAAGCCCGACCCAGAATGCCGGCAGCGCGCAGATACGCGCCCAGGGGCCGCCATCGGCGCCGCGCATTTCCATGTAATTCTTCAGCCGCGCTTCGGGGAAGATCGTCGTCAGATGATTGATCCAGTCGCCGCGCGTCGGCGTTTCACCTTCGAGGCCGCGCAGCTTGCCGACCATGAAGTCCCGGAAGGACTGGCCGGTGACGTCAACGTAATGCCCGTTGCGATAGACGAAATACATCGGCACATCGAGCGCATAGTCGACATATTGCTCAAAACCGAAACCGCTTTCAAAAATGAAAGGGATCATGCCGGTGCGGGCGCGGTCCGTGTCGGTCCAGACATACGAGCGATAGGAAAGATAGCCGTTCGGCTTTCCTTCCGTGAACGGAGAGTTGGCGAAAATCGCCGTGGCGAGCGGCTGCAAGGCAACCGCGACACGAAGCTTCTTCACCATGTCCGGCTCGGACGAGAAGTCGAGGTTCACCTGCACGGTGCATGAGCGGTACATCATGTCGAGACCCATGGTCCCGACCTTTTTCATATACTCGGTCATGATCTTGTAGCGGCCCTTGGGCATGACCGGAATCTGGTCGCGCCGCCAGTTGGGCGTGAAGCCGAGACCGAGGAAACCGAGCCCGTGCTCGCCGCCCACCTCTTTCACTTGTGCAAGATGGTCGTGCAATTCTGCACAGGTCTGGTGGAGGGTTTCGACTGCGGCGCCCGACAGCTCAAATTGTCCGCCGGGTTCCAGCGAGATATTGCCGCCGCCCTTCGGGCTTTCCAGACCGATGATCGTCTCGCCTTCGCGGACGGGGAGCCAGCCGAAACGGGTCAACCCTTCAAGCATCGCGCGGATGCCGTGGGGGCCGTCATAGGGGACCGGCGAATTGTCGCTGATATGAAAAGGGAATTTCTCGTGTTCGGTGCCGATGCGCCATTGGTCTTTCGGCTTCGAGCCGCGCTCAAGCGCGGCCACAAGGTCGTCTCTACTGGTAACGGGCTCGGGCCCGGCAACGAGTACGCTCATAAGCGAGCCCCCTGGAGATTTTCAAGAAGACCGTGTTGTTTCGAGCGAGCCCCGCTTCGCATCCGGCCTTTGGCGTTGGCAAGATGTAGGAGCGCCAACCCGGCCTGACAAGCGTTAAAGAGACGGGCCGGTTAACGCAATCTCGCCATTCGCGTCTCTATTTTTCGCAGATATCGCGCCCGGGCCGCGTCTGTGGCGCTGTCCATCTTGAAAAGTGCCATCCAGGCGGTTTTGCAGGGGCGGCCGCAAAGCGCATGGATGCCGCGCATAATGATCCGGCGATGCGGCTCGCCGACATATTTTGCAAACCACCAGGGCGAACCGCAGCTTGTGATGCCGACCAGCAGGCGGATGTTCGTCAAGGCGGGACGGATCACCTTGCCGCCGTCGGCCATATGAAAGGCGATCCCCGGCGCAAAGGTGCGGTCGAACCAGCCCTTGAGGATAGCGGGCAGGCCGTACCACCAGGTCGGGAAGACGAAGGCCAGACCCTCGGCCCATTGAAGGTCGGCAACATGTTTGCGGACCTGAAGGGTGTTTTTCGTCTCGTCCTGATAATCGAGGCGCTCCTGACGGCTCAAACGCGGCTCGAAATTCTCGGCATAGAGATCGACGACGCGCACCTCGTGGCCTGCGCGCGCAAGACCGCGAAGCGCCGCATCGCGCATAGCGGCACCGAAACTTTCAGCGACCGGATGGGCATAAACAAGAAGCACACGCATGAATATCGTCCGTTACCAGTCGCCAAGCACGAGCTGCACAGCAGCAAGCGCCGCAATGGCTGCCGTATCGGCGCGCATGATGCGGGGACCGAGCGAGAGGGCCACAGTGTCCTTGCGCGCATGAAGCCGCGCGCGCTCACCCTCGTCGAAGCCGCCTTCCGGGCCGACCAGAAGCGCGAATGACTGCCCTCGCCCGCCCTCTTTCGCAAGACCTTCAAGAATGGCAAGTGCGCCGCCGGGCGCTGCTCCTTCGTCGCAGAAAAGAATGCGGCGGCCCGGTGCTTGTTCCGTCCAGCGATCGAGAATCGCGTCGAGCTTTTCCGCTTCGCGCACCTGCGGCACCGCAACAAGACCGCATTGCTCCGCCGCCTCGATCACATTGGCCTGAAGTCGCGCATCTTTTACGCGAGAGACAATGGTCCGCCGCGTGATAACGGGCTGGATAAGCCCCGCGCCCATTTCCGTCGCCTTCTGGGCGATGAAATCGAGCCGCGCCTTCTTGACCGGTGCGAAGAGCAACCAGATGTCGGGCAGCTCCATATGCGGGCGGGTGCGCTCGCTCACATGAAGGCGGCAGGATTTTTTCGCGGTCTCCACGATCTCGGCCACCCATTCGCCATCGCGCCCGTTGAACAGCAGGACGCGATCGCCCGTGCCCATGCGCAGCACATTCAGCAGGTAATGCGTCTGGTCTTTTTCAAGCATGATGTCGGCATTGGCCGCCAGATCCGCCTCGACATGGAGGCGCGTCTTGCCGGTGGCGCAATGGAGCGGCGTATCATCGTCATCGTCCAGATCGGTCGGCATGTTCGTTTATCGCCTTCAGGCTGATATGGTCGGCCAGTTATAAAGCTTTCCTCTTATAAAGAACGCCATGCAGACCAGAAAGACCGCACGCGTCCTGCTCTTCGACAAACAGGGGCGACTTCTTCTCATGCAGATGCACGATCCAAATGTCGCAGCCACAAACGGCGAAGTGGCGCGCGACGCCTATTGGGTCACTATCGGCGGCGAGATCGATGAGGGTGAGGATATTCATGCTGCAGCCCTGCGCGAGATCGCGGAGGAAACGGGCCATATGAACGTCAGGCTCGGGCCTGCGGTCTGGTATGGTGAGCATGTGCTGAATGTTCACGGCCAACCGCGGCTCTTTCAGGAAACCTTCGTCGTTGCCTTCACGGACGAGGACGGATTGAGCAACGCCTCATGGACCGATGAGGAGCGCCTTGTCATCAAGGGTATGAAGTGGTGGGACGTGGATGAACTCTATGCCTGCCGCGACACATTCTTTCCGACATCGCTGAAAGAGAATCTGCTGCCGATCCTCGAAGGCATATATCCTCCCGTTATCCTGCGCATTGAGCCGTGATCCCATGTCCCATCCCGATGCCTCTGAAGCTCGCGTTGCCGATGCGCCGCCGCAAAACTGGGTGGATCTTTATGCGCCCGCTTTCGCGCGCCCCTTCATGCGGCTTGCCCGTCTCGACCGGCCCATCGGCACGTGGCTGCTGCTCTGGCCGTGCTGGTGGTCGATTGCGCTGGCGGCAGATGGCTGGCCGAACCTCTGGCTGATGCTTCTCTTTGCTATCGGCGCTGTCGTCATGCGCGGCGCGGGCTGCACCTATAATGACATTGTGGATCGCGATTTCGACGGGCGTGTAGAGCGCACGAAGCTGCGGCCCATTCCAAGTGGCGCTGTGAGCGTGCGGGCAGCCTGGATATTTCTCGGCGCGCAATGCCTTGTCGGACTTGCCGTTCTGCTGTCGCTCTCCATGACGGCGATTGCACTCGGCTTTGCCTCCGTCGCGCTGATCGCGATCTATCCCTTCATGAAGCGCATCACCTATTGGCCGCAGGTCGTGCTCGGGCTTGCGTTCAACTGGGGTGCGCTGATGGGCTATGCGGCGGTGCGCGACACGCTGAGCCTCGCGCCGGTGCTGCTGTATCTCGGCGCGATTGCATGGACCATCGGCTACGACACGATCTATGCGCATCAGGACAAGGATGACGATGCATTGATCGGCGTCAAATCGACGGCGCTGCGCTTCGGGAAAACGACGCATAAATGGATGTGGGGCTTTTACGGCGTCATGGCGGTGGCACTGATTTCCGTCGGCATCGTCGCGCAACTCGGCTCGATCTATTATGCGGGCGTGTTTTTTGCGGGCGCGCAGCTTGTGTCGCAAATCCTGCGGCTCGATATCGACGATTCCGCGCGCTGCCTCACCATCTTCCGGTCCAATCGCGATTTCGGGCTGATCGTCTTTGCAGCCATCGTCGCGGGACGAGTTTTCAGCTAATCGGGCTTCACGTCCATCAGCCGGTCGATCTTGCGCAAGGCGGGAAAGAGCCACATCCACAGCGCGACAATGCCGATGGTACCGAGACCGCCTACAACGACCGAAGGCACGGTGCCAAGCCAGCCCGCCATGACGCCACTTTCAAATTCGCCCAGTTCGTTCGAGGCGCTGATGAAGAGAAGATCGACGGCGCTGACGCGACCGAGCTTGTCCTGCGGCGTGGCGAGCGGGATCAGCGTGGAGCGCACATAGACGCTCACCATGTCGGACGCACCCATCACGAGGAGTGCGCCCATCGAGAGCATGAAATGCTCCGAAAGGCCGAAGACGATTGTCGCGACGCCGAATATCGCGACGCAGCCGAACATGATGAGGCCCGTATATCGCTGCAAGGGCATTGCGATCAGCAGGAAATTGACCAGCACCGCGCCGAGCGCCGGTGCCGAACGCAGCAGGCCGAGGCCTTGCGGACCCACATGCAGAATGTCGCTGGCGTAAATCGGCATCAGCGCCGTCGCCCCGCCGAGCAAGACGGCAAAGAGATCGAGCGAGATGGCGCCGAGAATGATCGGCTTCTGGCGGATATAGGCGATGCCAGCGGTCAAACGCCCGAAGGCCGAGAGCGTCGGATCGGCAGGCTCCTGGCGATGGCGCGTGCGAATGGCGATGAAGGCGACCGCCACTGCGAGAAAGAACACAAGGCAGGTGCCGTAAGCGACGAACGGGCCCCAGATGTAAAGAATGCCGCCAAGCGCCGGGCCGACGATCACCGCGACCTGAAACGAAGACGAGGAAATCGCGATGCCGCGCGGCAACTGCACCTTCGACACGAGAAGCGGGACGAAGGCGCGCAGCGCAGGGCCGGAAAAGGCGCGCGCTGTGCCGAAGATCGCCAGCACCAGATAAAAGGGCCAGATGGAGTGATGCCCCACACCGGTCCAGGTGAGCAATATCAGCAGTGAGACCGAGACGGCTTGCAGAAAATAGCTCGCCGCAATGATGAAGCGGCGGTCGATGCGGTCGGCAATATCGCCTGCTGGCAAGAGCAGCAGCACCATGGGCAGGAATTGCGCGAGGCCGACAAAGCCGAGCGCCATCGGACTCTTGGTGATCTCGTAAACCTGCCAACCGACAGCGACCGACTGGATTTGCGTGCCGAGCGTGCCGAGAAATCGACCAGCAAGAAAGAAGCGAAAATCCCGCAAGCTCAGAACGCTGCGCAAGCTGACGCCGGTGGAAAGGGATTCGCTCATGTCGGATTGGCTCCTGCGGGGGAGCTTTATCGCCGAGTTCGAGCCGGGTGTCGCGGATTTCCCCTCGTCGAAAAGGCAAAACATCGCTGCGGAAAGGCAAATCCGGCATTTCCGAGCCTGAAGCAAAAATGACGCAGGTGTCACATCTTGATTACGGGTCGTATCGGGTTATATTTGTTGCATCGCAGCATTTCTGCGCGATGTATCGAAGAAAGGAAGAACCCATGTTCAGAGAATGGCTCAGTGCAGCAGCGGCCTCTGTCGGATTCTTCACCGGCATGACCTATTGGCACGAACTCCCGACGCGTCAGTTGGCCGTCATTCGCAATGCCTCGACGGTGGCCAGAAAGCCTGTTGCCGATCAGGAATTTGGCCTGCACACCGCGCTCAAGGCGGCGGCTGACTAAGCTGCGCCCTTAAACAACAGAACTTTCGTTCATTCTGTGAATGGGAGTTCTGTTGCGGCGCGGAAATTCAAGTTCATTTATTTATCGGGCCTGTCGTCAAGCTTGACGACTCGTTGTGAACAGTGGTTCAGTGTCCTCCTTGAATGGAGGTTCATGCCTTGGCCTATCGTCGCACCGACACCGTATCCGCGCGCCTTGCCGACAATCGCCGCGCAATTCTCAATGCCGCCCGCGATCTTGTTGCCGAAGGAGGCTTCGCCGCCGCCCAGATGACCGAGGTGGCGCGCAAGGCAGGCGTCGCGACAGGTACGCTTTATCGCTATTTTCCCTCCAAAGAAGAATTATGCCGTCAGGTGTTCCGCGAGGTTTCCGCCCGCGAGATGAACATGCTGGCCGGTATCGCTGCAGGCAACGGCACGGCGACGAGCCGTCTTGAGCGGGTCTTGCGCACCTTTGCGACGCGCGCGGTCAGCGGCAGACGCCTTGCTTACGCGTTGCTCGCCGAGCCCGTCGATGTGGGGCTCGCCGAAGAACGCGCGCGCTTCCGGCGCATGCATGGCGAGATTTTCGCAGGTATCCTGGAAGACGGCGTCGCGGCGGGCGAGTTCTCGCCGCTCAACGCCAAAGTTGCCGCCGCGTGCATAGCCGGCGCTATCCCCACGGCATTGATCGGGCCCCTTGCGCCCGAATCTCATGAACTTGAAGAAAATGGCGGGCGGGTGGTCGAGGAGATCATGCGCTTCTGCCTCGCCGGCGTCGAAGGCGCCGGGGACAAGAAATTATCCGAGGAAAGGGCAAGCGCATGATTGCGGCCACGAAACTTCTGACATCCGAACAGCTTGCCGTCGTGCGTCGGCGCTCGGACTTTCGCGGCCTCCTCGCGGTGGCTCACGCCTGGGGCGTCATATTCGGCGCGGTGGCGATTTTCGTCTGGCTGCCCAATCCGATCACCTTTCTTGCCGCCGTCCTGATTATCGGAACGCGCCAGCTCGGCCTTGCGATCCTGATGCATGACGGCGCACACGGCATTCTCTGCGACAATCCCAGGCTCAACATGTTCGTCAGCCAGTGGCTCTGCGCCTATCCGATGATGGCCGAGACGCAGGCCTATCGCCGCTATCATCTGACCCATCACGCCAATACGCAGCAAAAGGAAGATCCCGATCTCGTGCTCTCGGCCCCCTTTCCGATTACGAAGAAAAGCTTCCGCCGCAAGATGATCCGCGACCTCACCGGGCAGACGGGCTATCAGCAGCGCAAGGCGCAAATCCTCAACGCTCTGGGCAAGCCTGAATGGCCGCTCAGCCAGCGCCTCGAAAACTACTGGCGCAAGCTTGGCCGCGCGACCGTTGCGCAGGCCGTGATCTTTGTGATCCTGGCGCTGAGCGGCCACTGGTATCTCTACTTCGGGCTCTGGGTGCTGCCTTTCCTCACATGGCAGCAGGCGATCACGCGTATCCGCAATATCGCGGAACATGCGATGGTCCCCGACAATAACGACGATTTCCGCAATGCGCGCACGACCAAGGCGAACTGGCTCGAGCGCGCCCTCATTGCGCCCTATTGGGTCAACTACCACGTCGAGCATCATCTGATGATGTGGGTCCCTTGCTACAACCTGCCGAAAGCTCGCGCTTTCCTCATCGCCAACGGCTTCGGCCCGCGCATGGAAACGAAGTCCGGCTACCGCGAGGTTCTACGCATGGCGACATCGCGGCCCGACGATCAGGACCAGCGTGGCGAGCTTGTTCACAATGCGCGCAAGACTCGCGTTCAGGGCGTTGCGACCGAGGGATTCAAGCCCGTGGAGGACGCGATCGCCTGAGGTTGCCCGCGTGACGCAAAGGAAGCCTGAGGTCCGGCGCCTGGCTTTGCGTGTATTCTCCGCACCGTGCTAAACCACTCCCAATACGACATTGTTTTGAGGGAGAGACGTCATGGCCGAAACAGCGCAGCAAGGCGCGGAAGCCGACACAGACGAAGTGCGCGAAGCCCATCGCTTTGACGTGAAGCGGCTTGAAGCCTATTGTCGCGACGCGGTCGACGGCTTCAGCGGCACGCTTGAGGTGCGCCAGTTCTCCGGCGGGCAGTCGAACCCCACTTTCCTTCTGACATCCGATGGGCCGCGTGGCACGAAGCGCTACGTCATGCGCAAAAAGCCGCCCGGCGTGCTGCTCGCCAGCGCCCATCAGATCGACCGCGAATATCGCGTGATGAAGGCCCTGGCCGACAGCGATGTCCCGGTGCCGCACATGTATGCGCTGTGCGAGGATGACAGCGTCATCGGCACGGCCTTCTACATCATGGAATGTCTCGACGGCCGCGTCTTCCGCGATTCAACCATGCCGGAATCGAATGAAGGTGAGCGGCGGGCTGTTTATGCCAGCCTCGCCGAGAACCTCGCCAAGCTCCACAAAGTCGATTACGAAAAGGTCGGCCTCGGCGATTTCGGCAAGCCCGGCAATTATTTCGAGCGCCAGATCGGTCGCTGGATCAAACAATATCGCGGCGCGCAAACGGCCGACGTTCCCGCGATGGAAGAACTGATCAAATATCTGCCCGCGCATATTCCCGACGAGCAATCGGTCACCATTGCGCACGGCGACTATCGCAACGGCAATGTGATGTTCCACCCGACCGAGACGCGCATGATTGCGGTGCTCGACTGGGAATTGTGCACGATCGGCCATCCGCTCGCCGACGTCGCCTATAACTGCATGTACGATCTGTTGGGCGTCGCGGGTGGCGTCGGCCCGATCGACCGGAACCTGACGCCCGGCATTCCGACGGATGCGGAGTTTGTCGCGGAATATTGCCGCCATGCGGGCCGCGACGGCATTGCCGACTGGAACTTCTATCTTGCCTTCTCGATGTTCCGCCTCGCCTCGATCAGTCAGGGCGTCTACAAGCGCGGCCTCGACGGGAATGCAAGTTCGGAACGTGCGATGACGCTGGTCGACGCCTGCGCTAACCTTGCCAATCACGCCTGGGCAACAGTTCAGCGTCCGAATTGAAATTGCCCCACTGTCCGTATGCTTAGCATCGAGTAAACGGACAGTGGGCGGCGCTTCAAGATATATTAAGCCTCCCAGACCTAGCATTGCTCAACTTCGTACACGCACAGGATGTGCGGTATTCGGAAGATAATCGGCTTGGCCGATTGCTGGGGTGGGTAATGGTCGGTCGCAAGGATGCGAAATCTGGAGTCTGCGTAACGCCGAGTTGGCGCAACGATGGCGCTCCTGCCTCCGATTCAGGCCGCTTCTATCGCGCACTCCTTGAAAATACCGGCGACATTGTCACCCTGCTCGATGAGAACGGCATCATCATCTTCCAGAGTTCGGCGGTGATTGAAGTTCTGGGCTATGACGGCACGCGGCTGGTCGGCACATCGGTTCTCGACGGCATTCATTTTGAAGATCGCGAACGCGTAAGGCAGCGTCTGGAAAAATGCGTCGGCTCGCCCGATTGGGTGTCGATGGAGACATTCCGGCTGCCGCATCGCGACGGAAGCTGGCGCTGGATGGAAGCGCGGGCAAAAAACCTTCTCGAGGATGCCGATGTCGGCGCAATTCTCTGCGTTTCGCGCGACGTGACGGAAGCGCGGCGATTGCAGCATCAGTTGCATGAGGCCGAACGATTCGCGCGCTTCGGACATTGGCGCTGGGTCAAGGGCGCACCCTCGCCCACATGGTCGGACGGCGTTTTGAAAATTCTCGACCACACAGCCGTCACAATGCCTTCGGATGGCGACTGGTACAGCAAACTTATCCACCCGGATGACTGCAACGAATTGCTCTCGAAATTTCTCGACGCCTTCGAGACTAAGGAGGCCGTGCTTTGCACGTCACGCTTCCTCGCCCGCGACGGCACCTATCGCTATATCAAGACGCATGCCTATGCCGAACCGGATGCGCGCGATGAAATCGGTGCGCTGGTCGGACTCGCCGAGGACGTCACGCAGGAGGTGATGGCGCAGGAATCGCTTCAGCGCAGCGAGACCAAATATCGGCTGATCGCCGAGCGCGCGAGCGATATCATTCATCACATAGCGCCCGATGGCGACCTTTTGTATTTGTCCCCATCGCTCGAAGCCGTTCTCGGTTATGCGCCGGAAGACTTCCTTCTGTTCAGCAGCATAGACGACAAAATTCATCCCGACGATCTTCCGCGCCTTGCAAAAGCCTATAGCAAGTTCGTGCTCCACGATTCCACGGTGCGCTTCGAATATCGCCTGCGTCACAAGGCGGGCCACTATGTGTGGGTTGAATCGACGATGCGTGCGGTACGCAGCCCGGACGGCAAGATGGAAGAAATTATCGGCATGACGCGCGACATGACCCAGCGCAAGAAGCACGAGATCGAATTGATGGAGGCGCGCGAACGCGCTGAAGCGGCGAGCCGCACCAAGTCGCGTTTTCTTGCCAATATGAGCCACGAACTTCGCACGCCGCTGAATGCGATCATCGGCTTTTCGGATATGCTGCAACTTGAAATGTTCGGCAAGCTCGGCAATCCGCGCTACGTTGAATATGCGCAGCTCATCAATGAAAGCGGCGGCCTGCTCCTCGACCTCATCAGCGACATTCTCGACATGTCGAAAATCGAGGCGGGGAAATACAATCTCCATTGCGAGCCGGTTTGCGTGGAAAGCGTCATGGAGCAGGCGGTGAAGCTTGTACGCGGGCGCGCGGAGGCATCCGGCCTCGTACTTGACGTAAATCTTGCGCCGGGCGCTTCTGAAATGCCGCTCATTGCGGACGCCCGTGCGCTGAAACAGATACTCATCAATCTGCTTTCCAACGCCGTGAAGTTCACGTCTCCGGGCGGTCGGATTTCCGTCGGCGCCACGCCAATCGACTGCGGCATCCGCTTCACTGTGGAAGATAATGGCCGGGGTATCGCCAAGAACCACATTCCACGTCTCGCCCATGCCTTCGAGCAGGTTTCCGACGATGCGGAACTCAGCAAGCAGGGCACGGGCCTCGGCCTCGCCCTTGTGCGTTCGCTGGCGGAACTGCATGGCGGCTCGATATTGATCGAGAGCGAACTGGGTCAGGGCACCTGCGTCAGCGTCTACATACCTGCGGCTGCGGGTTTACAGGCGCAAGCGGCGCAGTAATTACTTTCAGCGCCCCATGACCTTGCGCAATGCGACCGCGAGTTCATCGAGAACGCGAACGACATGGGGGTCGTTCTTCAATCCACGATAATAGGCGCCAAGCGTCGGGACGTGTGCAAAGGGATCGACGGAGCCGAACATCGGCCCGATCTGATCATAGAAATAGAGCATCGGCGCCAGCGTACAATCGGCCAGGCTCAGCCTGTTGCCGATCGCATAGGGCGAGCCATCAAGATAGAAGGCCAGCCAGCGAATGCCCTTGTCGAGTTCAGCAAGCTCGCGATCGACCAGTGCCTGATCGCGGCCCTTGGGATTGATGTGGCCGAACAGCTTCGTCATCGGCTCCATGATATAGAGATCGCCGATGCGCGACAGAAGGCGCATGCGCGCGCGGCCCGCCACATCCTCCGGCCGGAGCGATATGCCCAGCCCCAGATCTTCGAGATATTCGCAAATGACTTCGGATTCAGGGAGCGCCATGCCGTTGTGCAACAGCGTCGGCACCTTCTGCATGGGGTTTAGTTTCTCAAGCTCGGCTTCAAGCTCGGTATTGCCGAAGGCGTCGACGATTTCAGCGTCGATCCCCTTGGCGTAGACGGCGAGACGGACACGCGCCGAGAAAGGTGAAAGCTGGGCATTCAGAATCTTTATGCTCATCGACGCTTCGTCCCCCTTGCCGTCGCGGCCTTCATGCGGGCCATTCCATAAGTAGGTATCAAAACGGCCGACCCACAAGAGCGAGCCGGCCGTTTTCAGTTCATATCATGCGAAGCTTACTCAGCCGCCGCACGCACCTTGTTCGAATACTTCTTGAGTTCGAGCTTGGCGATGGTGCGATTGTGCACTTCGTCCGGGCCGTCGGCCAGACGCAGCGTGCGGATGCCCGCATACATCTTGGCAAGACCGAAATCGGTGGTCACGCCAGCGCCGCCATGAGCCTGAATGGCATCGTCGATGATCTTCAGCGCGAGATTCGGCGCCGCGACCTTGATCATGGCGATCTCGGTGCGGGCGACCTTATTACCCACCGTGTCCATCATATAGGCGGCCTTCAGCGTGAGAAGGCGCGTCATTTCGATGTTGGTGCGCGCTTCACCGATGCGCTGTTCCCAAACGGAGTGATCGGCAAGCTTCTTGCCGAAAGCTTCGCGCGAGAGCAGACGCTTGCACATCATCTCAAGCGCGCGCTCTGCGACGCCGATGGTGCGCATGCAGTGATGAATGCGGCCAGGCCCAAGCCGACCCTGGCTGATTTCAAACCCGCGACCTTCACCGAGAAGCAGGTTTTCGGCAGGCACACGGACGTTCTCGAGGATGACTTCAGCGTGGCCATGCGGCGCATCGTCGAAGCCGAAGACCGGCAACATGCGGACAATCTTCACACCCTTGGCATCAAGCGGCACAAGGATCTGCGACTGCTGGCGATAGGTATCGGCCTTGGGATCGGTTTTGCCCATGACGATCGCGATCTTGCAGCGCGGATCGCCGACGCCCGAGGACCACCACTTGCGACCGTTGATGACATACTCGTTGCCATCGCGCTCGATGCGGGTCGCGATATTGGTCGCGTCCGACGAGGCGACTTCCGGTTCGGTCATCAGGAAGGCCGAACGGATCTTGCCCTCGAGGAGCGGCTCGAGATATTCGCGCTTGTGGCGCTCATTGCCGTAACGCTCAAGCACTTCCATGTTGCCGGTATCGGGCGCGGAGCAGTTGAACACTTCCGAGGCAAAGCCAACGCGGCCCATGATCTCGCAGAGCGAGGCATATTCCAGGTTGGAAAGACCGCCGCCGCGTTCCGATTCCGGAAGGAACAGGTTCCACAGGCCTTCTTCCTTGGCGATCGGCTTCAGATCTTCAAGGATCTGCGGCACCTGCCAGGGATTTCCCGCCGCGCGAAACGCGTCCATCTGGTCGGAATAGGTTTTTTCATTGGGATAGATGTACTTGTCCATGAACCGCTCAAGGCGGGCCTGGAGTTCTTTTGTCTTGTCAGAGAATTCGAAATCCATGAGTGCTCCCTTTATCTATTATGTGAGATGGAGAACGCCGAAACGCCCCCCTCAATGGCGAATGGGGGGACTTTAGCCGGTTGCCTCCGGCAAATCACGACTCAAATGTCCCAAATGCGGGGTGGGGATACGAGCTTGACGCGCGCGTCAGCTTCGCCGCGCCGCAAAAAACTCCCGAAGCAGATCGGCTGCCCGACGTTCGCTCAACCCACCATAGATTTCCGGTGCATGGTGGCAGGTGGAATGCGCAAAAATGCGAGGGCCGTGCTCGACGCCGCCGCCTTTTTCATCTGCCGCACCGAAATAGAGACGCCGCACGCGCGCGAATGAAATGGCCGTCGCGCACATGGGACAAGGCTCAAGCGTCACGTAAAGATCGCAACCGACGAGCCGTTCGGAACCGATCGCAACGCAAGCCTGGCGGATTGCCAGCATCTCGGCATGAGCGGTCGGGTCTTTCAGCTCGAGCGTGCGGTTTCCGGCAGCCGCAATGACGGCCCCCGCCCCATCGACGATCACGGCCCCGATGGGCACTTCCCCGCGCGCGCGCGCAGCCTCGGCCTCGGCAAAGGCAAGCTCCATGGGCTTCAAAACGGGGGCTAGGTCCTGGCTCATGGGCGGACCGTGCCCGGCAGGGCGGGCCTTCGTCAAGCACGGCTTGGGTTGGCGAATGGCACCTGCTAAAGAGAGGGCCATGAACGTCAATAAAAGCACCCGGCCCGGATCGCCCCGCACGCCCACCCTTTCGCCCCCCAGCGACAAGGATGGCGAACGCATCGCCAAAGTCATCGCCCGCGCAGGCATCTGCTCGCGCCGCGACGCCGAACGGCTGATCGGCGAGGGAAAAGTTACCGTCAACGGGAAGGCCATTTCCAGCCCCGCCCTCAACGTCAAGCGCAGCGATACGATCACGGTCGATGGTCAGTTGCTGCCTCGCATGGAGCCGACAAAGCTGTGGCGCTACCACAAGCCCGCCGGGCTCGTGACCACGGCAAAAGACCCCGAGGGGCGCACCACCGTCTTTGAGCGGCTGCCAGAGGGCATGCCGCGCGTCGTTTCGGTCGGGCGGCTCGATATCAATACAGAGGGCCTGCTGCTCCTCACCAATGATGGCGAACTGGCGCGGTTGCTGGAACTGCCGGCCACCGGCTGGACGCGGCGCTACCGCGTGCGCGCCTGGGGCGACATCACGCAGGCGCAGCTCGACAAGCTCAAGGACGGGATCGAGGTCGAGGGCGTGCGCTATGGTCCGATCGAAGCCTCGCTCGACAAGGTGCAAGGCTCGAACGTCTGGCTGACCGTCAGCCTCAAAGAGGGCAAGAACCGCGAAGTGAAGCGCGTGCTTGGCGCGCTCGGCCTGACCGTGAACCGGCTCATCCGTCTTTCCTTCGGCCCCTTTCAGGTCGGCGATCTCCTCGAGGGCGAAGTGGCGCAGGTGCCGAACCGCGTGCTGATGGATCAGCTCGGCGGACAGGGCGCGCAAATTGCGGGGAAGATCGAAGGCGAGGAGCCGGTGCGGCATCAGGATCGCAACAGGACGGAGCGTCCTTCGAAGCCCGTGCCTGCCAAGCCCGCACCGGCAAAGCCCGGAAGCGCGAAGCCGGTTGCGAGCAAAAAGCCGCGCGCCAAGAATTCGGGCGGCGCGAGCTTCATTGGCCGCAGACAGGCCGACGACTTCAAGAAGTCAGACGGACGCAAGAAGCCAGAGGGCTTCAAAAAAACTGAGGGTTTCAAAAAAACTGAGGGCTTCAGGAAGCCTGAGGGGTTCAAGAAGCCCGATACACTCAAGAAAGACGGGGCGGAAAAGCGCGCTGAGGGAAAACCCTTTGCCGACAAGCCGCGCGCGCGCAAGGCAGCGACGGGCAAAGCCGGCGCCGCACCGCGCAAGGCTGGTGGCGAGAAGAAATATTCGGCCACCAATCCCGACCGCAGCCGCCATGCCGACGGCACGAAGAAGTTCAGCAAGAATTACGTTCCCGAAAAGAAGGGCAGTCCGAAGGGCGGCGCACAGAAATCGCGCGCCGACGTCGCGAAGTCCCGCAAGCCCAGCCCGGATAAGAAACGCAAATGAGAATTGTCGGTGGAGCCCATAGAGGCCGCGTCATCGCTGCGCCTCCTGGCGATGTCATTCGCCCAACCGGCGACCGCGTGCGCGAGTCGCTGTTCAACATTCTCGCCCATCACGATTTCGGAGAATTCGATCTCGAAGGTGCGCGTGTACTCGACCTCTTTGCCGGTACAGGCGCGCTCGGGCTTGAAGCCATTTCACGCGGCGCGAGCTTCACGCTTTTCGTCGATGACAGCGCAGATGCTCGCGCGGCGATCCGCGAGAATGTCGAAACGCTCGGCCTCACCGGCAATGCAAAGCTATACAAGCGCGACGCGACAAAGCTTGGACCTCGTCCCGGCAGCGTCGGCCCGCATTTCTCGCTCCTCTTTGTCGATCCGCCCTATCGCAAGGGGCTTGCCGAACTCGCGCTCGTCTCCGCGCGCGAGGGCGACTGGCTCGCGCCCCATGCGCTTTGCGTCGTTGAGGAAAGTGTCGAAGCCAATTTCGTTGCGCCTTCAGGTTTCGACGAAATCGACCGGCGGAAATACGGCCTCACCGAAATCATTTTCCTGACACTGACCGAAGGCTCGCCCAAGTGACGTCCGCGCCGATCCTCACTGCATTCTCGACCATTGCGGAACGCTATGACGCGCTTCTTTGCGACGTCTGGGGCGTATTGCATAACGGCCATACGGCCTATCCCGGCGTCGCGGCCGCGCTTCACGCCTTCCGCGCCAAGGGTGGCCATGTGCTGCTGCTTTCCAACGCGCCACGGCCATCAAGCGAGCTTCCTGGAATGCTCGAACGCATGGGGATCGACGCCAGCGCCTATGACGGCATTCTGACTTCTGGCGATGCGACGCGCGCGCATCTTGCGGGCCACACCTATGGGCGCGATTGCTACCATATCGGCCCCGATCGCGATGTGCCGCTTTTCGACGGCACGGGCGTTTCGCGGGTCGACGAAGACCACGCCGCCTTTGTCCTCGTCACCGGACCTTTCAACGACGATGTCGAGGGGCCGGAGGACTATCGCGAGCAGTTCACGCGGCTTGTAGAACGCAGGCTGCCGCTCGTTTGCGCCAATCCCGACATCGTGGTCGAACGCGGCCCCCGGCACATCTATTGCGCAGGCGCGCTGGCGCGGCTTTATGAAGAGCTCGGCGGATCGGTCACCTATTTCGGCAAGCCGCACGGGCCGATCTATACGGTTGCACGGCAAAAGCTCATGCAGATCGCGGGACGCCCGTTTCCCGACACGCGCATCCTTGCTGTGGGCGACGGGGTGGCGACCGACATGAAGGGCGCGAATGCCCAAGGCATCGACGCGCTGTTCATCACCGGTGGCATTGCGGCGGCAGACTGCGGGGCCGATCCGGAAAGGCCCGAACCCGAACTCGTGGCGCAGGTCAGCGCCAAAGCAGGCATTCACCCAATTGCCGCCATGGCGCGATTGGTCTGGTAAACTGAAGATGAACGACGCTTCATCTCTTGTGATTTTACAAGCGCCCGAGATAAAGTGCGCGCCCTCACGTTCCGAAAACGGCAAACAGGCCTGATGCATATTCTTCGCCACTACTCGCCCGTGCCGCGACCGCTTCAGGGCGGCGTTTATGCGCTTGGCAATTTCGACGGCGTACATCGCGGGCACCAGAAGGTGATCGGTGAGGCGGCGCGGGTTGCGCGCGAACTCGGCGCGCCGCTCGGCGTCCTCGTTTTCGAGCCCCATCCCCGGCAGTTCTTTTTTCCCGATGAGCCGTTCTTCCGCCTGACGCCTTTTCGCGCCAAGGCGCGGCTTCTCGAAAAGCTCGGCGTCGAAATTCTGGCTGCCCTGCCCTTCGATGCCGAGATGGCAAAAAAGCTCGCGCCGGAATTCGTACTCGATGTGCTGGTCAACGGGCTCAACGCAACGCATGTCGTCGCCGGTTACGATTTTCGTTTCGCCAAGGGCCGCACGGGCGATGCCGCAGTGCTTTCCTATATGGGCGGCGAAGAAGGTTTCGGCGTATCGATCGTCGGCGAGGTTGCCCATGAGGGCGAGCCATATTCATCGACACGCATTCGCGAAAAGCTGGCGAGCGGCAATCCGCGCGGCGCAGCGGAACTGCTCGGCCATTGGTGGACTGTCGAATCGCATGTGATGACCGGCGATCAGCGCGGCCGCACCATTGGCTTTCCGACGGCAAATCTGTCGCTTGAAGATCATGTTCAGCCGGCGCTCGGCGTCTATGCGGTGCGCGTCGAAATCGAAGACGGGCCGCATAAGGGCTTCCATGACGGCGTTGCCAATCTGGGGCGGCGGCCGACCTTCGACAAAAAGGACATTGTTCTCGAAGTTCATCTGTTCGATTTCGCCGGCGATATTTACGGCCAGCATGTCGCTGTTTCCTTCGTCGACTATCTGCGACCGGAACTGAAGTTCGACGGGCTCGATGCGCTGAAAGCGCAGATTGCCAAGGACAGCGCACGCGCACGCGAAATCCTCGCATCCTTGCCGCACGAGTACGCCGATCTCGCGCTGTCGAAATGACCACTCCCGATCCAGTCGCCTTCATCCGCGCCAACACGATCTTGCACGAACCGCCCCTGATCCCGGAGATCAGGCTTCATCTCGCCAGCGAAATCGTGCCCATCTGGCAGATGACGGAGGAAGAACTCGAACGCACCGGCCTTCCGCCGCCGTTCTGGGCCTTTGCCTGGGCAGGCGGTCAGGCGCTTTCACGCTATATTCTCGACCATCCCGACGTCGTGCGCGGCAAGCGCATCCTCGATTTCGGTTCGGGCTCTGGCCTCATCGCTATTGCGGCCATGAAAGCAGGCGCGCGTTCAGTTCTTGCCGCCGACATTGATCCCTTCGCCGCCACTGCCATTGCGCTCAACGCCAAGGTGAATGATGTTTCAGTTGTTGTGACGGATGAGAACCTTATCGGCACCGCCAATCAGGGCTGGGACGTCGTGCTCATCGGCGACATGTGTTACGAGCGCCCGCTGGCCGAAAGTATTGAAATCTGGGTTCGCAATATGGTCGCGCAAGGCACCACGGCGCTGATCGGCGATCCCGGCCGGACCTATCTTCCGAAAATGGGCCTCGACAAGCTGATCTCTTATGCCGTCAAAACGACGCGCGAGCTTGAAGATACCGATGTTCGGAATACGAGTGTCTGGCGGATCGTATAAATGAACTTAAATTCATACTTTTGGTGAGCGGGTCAACGCCTTGGCTGCGGATGCGATCAGCAACAGCGTCCCGCCTGCCACCAGCAGATCGATGCCTAAAAGAATGCCGAGGGCGTAAAGCGATTGCTCCGGTAGCAACCAGAGCAGGATTGCCGCAAGCAGAAGACTTGAAACACCATTCACAAGTATCCAGCCCCATCCCGGAAAAGGATGAATCTGGGTTGCAGACAAAATTCGGATGATGCCGTCAGCGGCGAGGAAGCCGGCCAGGAGCAGCGTCAGGCTCAACGCACCCGCCACCGGATTTGCTAGAAACATCACGCCGACGCCGATGCTGAGAAGACCGGCCAGAAGGTTCAGCACGATCACGGGAGCGCCGCGCACGGAGAATGCGTGCACGATCTCGACGATGCCGGAGACGACCAATATCCAGCCGACGAATATGGCTGCGGCCAGGGTTCCGAAAAAAGGAAAGGCGATCGAGAGGATGCCGCCTATGACGAGCAGCCCGCCCGCGACGAGATAACGCCGCCGATATTGATGAATAACGCCTGCAATTGCAGATCCGGGATCGTTTACTGGACGCGCATCAGACATGGTGCACCCTGCTTTCATTATAAGTATAGCAGAGTCGCGCACTGCCTTGAACTCAAATTCACTTCTATCCGTTCTATTTTGGAACCAGCCCTTGCGAAAATGATCTTTGCTTGAGCGTGTCCGTTCCTGCAAAACAATCGAACCGGAATTCACACGGCGAGAAGGACTAACGATGACCGATCATGTGTTCGTGACGCTCGAAAACGGCGTTCAAACGTTGACGCTCAACCGGCCGGAGAAAAAGAACGCGCTGACGCCCGAAATGTACGGGGCGCTTGCCGATGGAATCGAACGGGCCGAGCGCGATCCGAAAATTCTCGTGACGCTCATCACCGCCGCTGGCGACGCCTTCACGGCGGGCAACGATCTGGGAGATTTTGCCAAGGCGGGCGCGACGCCAGCCGACGACAAGCCGGCGACGAAGCCCCATGTGACGCGCTTTCTGGAAAACATCGCCGAGGCGGAAAAGCCGATCGTGGCGGCAGTCAACGGTCTCGCGGTCGGCGTCGGCGTGACGATGCTGCTTCATTGCGATCTGGTCTATGCGGGCGCGAGCGCGACATTCCAGATGCCTTTCGTCAATCTCGGCCTGGTGCCGGAGGCGGGCTCAACCTTCCTGTTGCAGCGGCTCATCGGCATTCAGAAGGCGGCAGACCTTTTCCTTACGGGCAAGAAGATCGGCGCGGAGAAGGCGGAGGCGCTTGGTCTTGTCGCGGAAGTGTTCCCCGACAATGCGCTGCCCGGCGAAGCGCTGGCGCGCGCTCAGGCGCTTGCCGCAAAAGCGCCGAATGCGGTCAGGATCACCAAAGCCTTGCTGAAGGGGAAGGATCGTGCCCGCGTTGCCGAAGCGCGCGAGGCGGAAGCAAAACATTTCGGTGCGCAGCTTCGTTCGGCGGAAGTGAAGGAAGCGATCAGCGCATTCTTTGAAAAGCGCGCGCCCGATTTTTCGAAGCTCTCTTGATCCGCGGCGGCGGCACACCGACGTAGCACTAACCATTACAATTCAAAGGGAGGACAGTTCATGCCGCTTACGATGCATCAGGCTTCGGTTCCGATCATGCTGCAGATGTTTGGCAGCCTCACGGCCATTATCGACAAGGCGGCTGCACATTGCGAAGCGCGCGGGATCGACCCTGCCGTGCTGGTCAACTATCGGCTCGCGCCGGACATGTTGCCGTTCAAAAGCCAGATCCAGATCATGACGGATCAGGCAAAGGGCGCAGTCTCGCGGCTCGCCGGCGTCGATATTCCTTCATATGCCGACACGGAAACGAGCTTCGACGATCTCAAGGCGCGGATCGCGAAGACAGCCGACTATGTGAAGAGTTTCAAGCCTGAACAGATCGACGGATCGGAAGATCGGGAAGTTGTTCTGAAAATCGGGCCGACGGAACTGAAGCTCACCGGCCGCCAGTATTTCCTTCACTTCTTCCTGCCGAATTTCTATTTCCACGCGGCAACGGCGCACGACATTTTGCGTCATGCGGGCGTGCAGATCGGCAAGCGCGATTTCATCGGCTCTATCTGAATTAGATCGCTGAGAACAAAACCCCGGAGCATGCTCCGGGGTTTTGTTCTTCAGTAGGCTGTCGGACGGCTGCCAGTCGAAAGGCGTTGCGGCCAAAGGCGCGGACGGCCCGTGACGCCGAAGGTCATGGGACGGCGGGCGGAGAGCGGGTTCGCGCCCGCATGAGGTTGTGGCGCGTCGATGCGCAACGCGCCGAGGCGACGCTCGGCCGCCTGCAATTCGCCCTGACGGTCTTCAAGCAAAAGCGGCAGCGCAAGCGTGCGGCCCCATGAACGCCAACGCGCGGCGACATCCGCGCCATCGAACGAGGCGTGAAGCGCGATCGAACGGCGCTCGTCGTCGCGATGCACGAGCTGCACGAGAATGACGGGTTCGGCACCCTTGGCACCGCGCCATGCGACGCGCAGCGCCACGCCGCGATAGGCGGAGATGGGCTCGCTCCAGACGAATGGCCCGAGGATCGGCGAGGAATCCGTCGCCTTCACAGCGTCGCTATGAATGACCGCATAGCGAATGAAGCCGAAGAGGCGCGATATGGTTTCATTGGCGGGAATGGTGATCCGCTGCGGAAGCATGAAGGGATCGGAATCGATTTCGCCACTTGCCCAGCGCTTGCGCGACTGGTGAGGCTTTGCCGCCTGTCCCATGATCCAACCTCAAAACCGATGTAAGTTGTGCCAAGGCTAGACAGTCAAAGTTGGCATCCTGTTAACGGCCGCACGAAACAGGGCTTACAAAGCGTAAAATTCATCCGATTTGGCTTCACCGCGGCTTTCCGGCATTCTCGCGCCACATTGTCTGCCGTCCTTCGATCCGAGAGGCCCATGTCTTATTCCTCGCTCCGCGATTTTCTCGACAAACTCGAAGCCGAAGGCGAACTCGTGCGCGTGAAGGAGCCCGTCTCGACCGTCCTTGAAATGACGGAAATCCAGACGCGCCTGCTCGCGGAAAAAGGCCCGGCGGTCATTTTCGAAAATGTGCTGAAGGCGGATGGCACCGCCTCGCCCATGCCGGTGCTGGTCAATCTTTTCGGTACGGTCGAGCGCGTGGCGCTTGGCGTGACGATGCCTCGTTCGGATGGGGGCGGCGTCGAGCGGCGTTCGGCAAAGGACATGCGCGAAGTCGGCGAAATGCTGGCCTTTCTGCGCCAGCCCGAACCGCCGGGCGGTTTCCGCGAAGCCTTTTCGATGCTGCCGCTTCTGAAGACCGTGATGACGATGAAGCCGAAAACGCTTTCATCGGCGCCATGTCAGGAAGTGGTGCTGACGGGCGACGATATCGACCTCAATGCGTTACCGATCCAGACCTGCTGGCCCGACGAGCCCGCGCCGCTGATCACCTGGCCGCTGGTCGTGACCAAGGGCCCGGGGGACAAGCGCGAGGACGATTTCAATCTCGGCATCTACCGGATGCAGGTGCTGGCCAAGAACAAGACCATCATGCGCTGGCTCGCCCATCGCGGCGGGGCGCAGCATCATCAGAGATGGAAGGGCGAGAAGTCGGAGCCGCTTCCGGTCGCCTGCGTGATCGGCGCGGATCCGGGGACAATTCTGGCGGCGGTGACGCCGGTGCCCGATACGCTCTCGGAATATCAGTTTGCGGGGCTGCTGCGCGGCTCGAAAGTCGAGCTTGTCGAGTGCAAGACTGTGCCACTTCGTGTGCCTGCTCATGCAGAGATCGTGATCGAGGGTCACGTGTCGCTGGATGAGTATGCCGACGAGGGTCCCTATGGCGACCACACCGGATATTACAACTCGGTCGAGAAATTCCCGGTCTTCACCGTGTCGGCCATCACCATGCGCCGCAACCCGATCTACCTTTCGACCTTCACCGGCCGTCCGCCGGATGAACCTTCAGTTCTTGGCGAAGCATTGAACGAGGTATTCATTCCTTTGCTTCAGCAGCAGTTCCCGGAAATCATCGATTTCTGGTTACCCCCGGAAGGCTGCTCCTATCGCATCGCCGTGATTTCGATGAAGAAGGCTTATCCCGGCCATGCCAAGCGCGTGATGATGGGGGCGTGGTCCTATCTGCGCCAGTTCATGTACACGAAATGGGTCATCGTCGTGGATGACGACATCGACGCGCGCGACTGGAAGGAAGTCATGTGGGCGATCTCGACGCGCATGGACCCGGTGCGCGACGTGACGCTGATCGAGGGAACGCCCATCGACTATCTCGACTTCGCGAGCCCTGAATCCGGCCTCGGCGGAAAGATCGGCCTCGATGCCACCAATAAATGGGTGCCGGAGACGAAGCGCGAATGGGGCCGCGAAATCCGCATGGACCAGAACGTCATCGACGAGGTGACGCGCAAATGGGCGAAGCTCGGATTACCGGGCACGGGGAAGCCGATCTGGAAGTAATGGCGGGTTGTGCGGCGCGGATCGTTTGATCCGTTTTGCCGACCTATCGGCATTGGTTAAGGCCCCGGAAAGTTTGACGGCGGAACCTCGGCTCATCTCCAGATGCGAGGTGAGCCGTGGAACTTTTTCGGGCGTTGCGTTTCGTCTTTTCGTTCTGTCTTGTCGTCGCCCTGCCCGCTTGTGCACAGACGCGTGCGCCAACAGAGGCAACGGCGGCGCTTGCTCCGCTGCCGCGTTTCATGCCGACGGGAGAGTTTGTTGCGCCGCCTTCGGGCTTCATTGATTTTTGTCGCCGCAATAAGAGCGATTGCGATGGCGGCGACGCTTCACCCGTCGAGCTTGAGCTGACGGGTGAACGATGGGCGGAACTCAATGCCGTGAATGACGAGGTGAACGGATTTCCAGAAATTTCCGATGAAGCAAATTACGGGCAGCGCGAATATTGGACCTATGCGGGCGCGCATGGCGGCGATTGCGAGGACCTGGCGCTTCAAAAGCGACAACTACTCATAGAGAAAGGCTGGCCCGCCGATGCGCTTTTGCTGACGGTGGTGACGGCGTGGGAGGGCGCGGGCCATGCCGTTCTGCTCGTCGCAACGGATCGCGACGAATATGTTCTCGACAACAAGAACTGGGCGATCATCTCGTGGCGGGATGCGCCTTATGCGTGGATCAAACGCCAGTCGCGCGAGCGACCCTCTGTCTGGGTCAGTGTCGATGTGAAGGCCATGCAGGTCGCGGAGACGGCTTCGCTGAAGTGACGTCGCAAAAGAAGCCGTCTCCCCGGGCTTGACCCGGGGTCCATCTTTGCCGCGATGTCTGAAGGAAGATGGATGCCGGATCAAGTCCGGCATGACGATGAGGGGGAGGCCACGGGATACATCGGGCCGCGCAACGCTCCGAGAGGCAGATGGGTCCCGGGAACAAGTCCCGGGACGACGCTGAGTTTTTGGCGACACCTCGCCTATTCGTCTCCCCGGGCTTGACCCGGGGTCCATCTTTGCTGCGATGTCTGAAGGAAGATGGATGCCGGATCAAGTCCGGCATGACGATGGGCGGGAAGAACCGGCGGCTCTTTGCAGAATTGCTCTACGCCGCCTGCCCTTTTGTCTTGATCATCGAGACGATGATGCCTGCGGCGAGCAGGCCGAAGGTGACGCCGAGCGACAGAAGCGCGGGCACCTTGTCGACGAACTCGGCGTAGAAAATCTTGCCGCCGATGAAGACCAGAACGGCAGCGAGCGCATATTTCAGATAGGCGAAGCGATGGATGACGGCGGCGAGCGCGAAGTAGAGCGCGCGCAGGCCGAGCACGGCGAAGATATTGCTCGTGTAAACGATGAAGGGGTCTTGCGTGATCGCGAAAACGGCGGGAACGCTATCGACGGCGAAGACGAGGTCGGCACATTCGATCAGGACAAGCGCGAGAAGAAGCGGCGTTGCATGCCAGACGACGCGGCCGGTCTTGCTGTCGGGAATACATACGGTGAAGCTGTGGCCGTGCAGCTTGTCGGAAATACGTATGTGGCGCTTGAGATATTTCACCAGCGGGTGGTTCTCGATCGGCCGCTCATGATCCTTCGCAAAGACCATGCGGATGCCGGTGACGACGAGGAAGGCGCCGAAGATGTAAAGAACCCAGTGAAACTTCGCGATGAGCGCCGCGCCTATGCCGATCATGATGCCGCGCATGACGATGACGCCCAGAATGCCCCAGAAGAGCACGCGATGCTGATAGACGCGCGGGATGGCAAAGGCGGTGAAGATCAGCGAGATCACGAAGACGTTGTCTAGAGAGAGCGATTTCTCGACGAAGAAGCCGGTGAAAAAATTGAGACCGTCTTCATGTCCAAGCGTGTACCAGACGCCCGCGCCGAAAATGCTCGCGACTGTGATGTAGCCCGCCGAAAGCCAGAGGCTTTCGCTGACGCCGATTTCCTTGTCTTTCTTGTGAAGGATGCCGAGGTCAAATGCGAGAAGCGCGAAGATGACGAGAAAGAAAGCTCCCCAAGCCCAAAGCGGGGTGCCAAGCCATTCCATGGTGGACCTATCTCATATGCACGCCGCGGCCGCGCAAATGAATTTTCAGGTCCGACATCGCGATGGACGCCTCCATCGCCAGAGGGGCCCGGACCTCCTCTAGTGCATTAGATTTGGCGTATATCACACCCGAATTCAACTGTCGCGGGGTGCGACGCGCTGCCGCTTTTCAGGCTTTGGGTTTTACGAACTCGGCCTGAATGAACACACGCACATCATTGCCGACCGCCGGCCACCATGCGGACAGGCCCCATTGCGAACGGTTGAAGCTGCCTGTCGCTGAAAAACCCAGCGTATCCCTGCCTGTCAGCGGATCGGGGGCGCTGCCGTTGAAGGTGACGGCAAGGGTTACGGGGTGTGTGCGCCCGCGAATTGTGAGGTCGCCCGTCATGTCGCCGGTTTTCGCGCCGGTGCGCTTGATCGAGGTGCTGGAGAAAACGATCTCGGGCGATTTTGCGGCATCGAACATGTCGGGCCCAGTGAGCATCTTGTCGAGCTCGGGGTCGTTGGTATCGACACTTGCCGCGTCGATGCGGACCGTCACGCGGCTTTTTTCCGGCGCAGCGGGCACGGCATCGAGCGTCGCCGCGACCTTGTTGAAGCGCGTGACGAAACGCGAATAGCCGAAATGATCGACGTCGAAAATGACGCTCCAGTGATGCGGGTCGAGCTGATAGGTGCCCGCAGGCGCCTTCACCGGGTCGTTGTTCACCTCATGCGTCACGACTTTCAACGCCGTGCAGGAGCAAAGCGAGAAAGCCAGAAGCAGGGCTGCGATTTTTCCCGGCGCGGTTTTCATTTTCTTGTCGCGTGGAGATCGATCTTCACCTTGATATCGAGGCTCGCAATGGTGGAGGCGGAAAGCTGCTGCGTGTCGCCGACGCCGAAAGCGAGACGCTGCAGCGTCGTTTCGCCTACCACATGGGCCTTGTCGCCAGTGATGGTCAGGGTGAAGGGCAGCGCGACCTTCTTCGTGATGCCCTTCAACGTCAGCGTGCCATCGGCCACATATTTGTCGCCGCCGCTATGGCTGAAGCTCTTTGCCTCGAAGACGGCATCGGGAAATGCCGAGACATTGAACCAGCCCTCCTGCGGCAAAAACTCATCCGTCTGCGTGTCGCCGGTCTTGCAGGAGCCGGTATCGATCTTGACGTGGACGGATGATTGCGCGAGGGCCGCCGGATCGAAGGCGATGTCGGCTGTGAATTTCGCGCAATGACCGGCAAGCGGCTCGCTGCCGCTTTTCGTGCCTTCCCAGGCGATGGTGTTCGGGTCGGACACGGCGGCCCATTGCGTGACGGCGAGCGCCGGCGTGGTGAAAGCCATGACGGCTGCAAAGACAAGAATGCTTTTCACGGGCGCGACCTCTTTTCAAAAAGCGCCCACGTGGGGAGCATGCGGGCAAGCACATCGTCTTTCAGAATGAAATGATGCTTCAAAGCAGCGCCGATATGAAGGAGGACCAGCGCGATGGCGCTCCAGGCAAGGCCCCAATGCACCCATGAGGATGCTGCGCCTATCGCCGCCTTGTGTGTGCTGGCGGCAATGAAGCCGAGATGGGGCAGCTTCACATAGCCGTAGAGGATCGTCGGTATGCCGAGGGGCGAGGCCGATACGGTGATCCAGCCGGTGAGCGGCATGACAAGCAGGGCCACGTACAGGCCGTAATGCGTCAGATAGGCGGCGGCGCGCTCCCAGGGCTTCAGCGTTGCGGGGAGCGGCGGCACGCTGCCTGAAAGCCGCCAGAGAAGGCGCAGCACGACGAGCAGAAAAATCGTGACGCCGAGCGACTTGTGCAACTGGTAGAGCGGAAACGTGCGGGGATGGGTGAGCGGCAGGTTCGTCATGGTGAGGCCGATGCCGACCATCGCAAGAAAAAGCAGCGCGATGAGCCAATGCAGGGAGACGGCGACCAGGCCGAAGCGAATAGTGGTGTTTCGAAGCTGCATCGAACCTTCTTCTCCGCTGTCTGCACCGCATCATGATTATTGCAGCAGACAATCCCAAGTCACGTCTTCTTGAGGCGATCTGCGGCTTCGCTGACGGGTGCCATAATCCGTGAGGCCATGCTAGCTTTCGGGCGCAGAAAAACGAATCACGCCACGGCACAAAAGATGCTGCCGCGACCGCATCGGAGGGTCACATGCTGAGCTACTCGCTCGAAATCGTCGGCGTCTATGTCGGCATCAATCTGCTGATTAACCTGTTCCTTGCCTATCGCGTCTCGGCAAATCGCGTCCGCTCCAATGTGATGACGGGCACCGGCGACGATACGGGCCTCTACAATGCCAATCGCGCCCATGTAACCAATGTCGAATACACGCCGATCATTCTCATCGGCATGGTCGGGCTGCATCTCCTGTCCGGCTCGATCTATGTGATCCATGCCGTCGGCCTGCTGCTGACGGTCGGCCGCATCCTGCATGCGATCGGCCTGACGACAGCCGCCTCGAATTCCACGCCGCCGCGCCTCATCGGCACGGTGCTGACCTGGATCGCACAGCTCGTTGCGGGCGTTGCCTGCCTTTATTACGCGCTGCTCTGATACAGGGAGCGTCTGGCGTCCCTATCCCGCCGGGGCCTCGACCTATATAAGTGTCGGGGCCCTTGTTCGTTCGGGGGCCACTTCATCCTCAACAGAGAGCCGAGCGCCCATGTCCAGGACGCAATCCGCGCCATCTTCGCAAAACAGCGTCCTTGAAGACGCCGCCATGCTTGTCGAGCGCGCGCGCAAGGCGGGCGCGGAGGCAGCCGAGGCGATTGTCCTTGAGGGTCAGTCGCTTGGCGTGTCATGGCGGCTGGGCAAGCTTGAGGATGTGGAGCGGTCGGAAGGCCGCGATGTGGGCTTGCGCGTCTTTATCGGGCAGCGGCAGGCGACAGTTTCAACCACCGATCTTTCGGAACGCTCGCTCGGGCCGCTGATCGAGCGCGTGGTCGCCATGGCGCGGATTGCGCCGGAGGACCCCTATGCGGGGCTCGCCGACAAGGCGCTGCTGGCGCGCAACATCAAGTCGCTCGACATTGACGATGCGGCGCATGTGCCGACCGCCGAGGAGCTGGCGGATGCGGCCAGCGAGGCGGAAGCGGCGGCGCTGGCCGTCGCGGGCGTCACCAATTCCGGCGGCGCGGGCGCGAGCTGGGGACGCTCGGGCGTTGCGCTTGTGACCAGCGAGGGGTTTTCAGGCTCCTATTCCGGCACATCATTTTCCGTCTCCTGCTCGGTGCTGGCCGGTGAAGGCACGGGCATGGAGCGCGATTACGATTATTCCGCCGTGCGCCATCTGGCCGATCTCGAAGCGCCGGCAGGCATTGGCCGCTCGGCAGGCGAGCGCGCCGTGCGCCGCCTCAACCCGCGCAAGGTGAAGTCGCAGGCCGTGCCCATCATCTACGATCCGCGCGTTTCGGCGGGGCTGGTCGGGCATTTCGCGGGCGCGATTTCGGGCGCGGCGGTGGCGCGCAAGACGAGCTTTCTGCAGCACTCCATGGGCACGCGCGTTTTCGCCGAAGGCATCGCGATCATCGACGATCCGCACAGGCCGCGCGGGTTGCGCTCCAAGCCCTTCGACGGCGAAGGCGTTGAGAACCGGATGACGCGGCTGGTCGAGGACGGCGTTCTGACGACATGGATTCTCGACACCTCGTCGGCTCGCCAGCTCGGCCTCACGACGACGGGCCATGCGGCGCGCGGCACGGGCGGACCGCCCTCGCCTTCCACGACCAATCTCTACATGGCGCCAGGCAAGCTTTCGCCGGAAGAACTCATTGCCGATATCAAGGACGGTTTCTACGTCACGGAACTGATCGGCATGGGCATCAACGGCGTGACGGGCGACTATAGCCGCGGCGCGTCGGGCTTCTGGATCGAGAACGGCAAGCTCAGCTTTCCGGTCAGCGAGATCACGGTGGCGGGCAATCTCAAGACCATGTTCCTCAACATGACGCCTGCCAATAATCTGGTCTTCCGCGACGGCACGAACGCGCCAACCATTCGGGTTGAAGGAATGACCGTTGCAGGCACCTGACGAAGGCCATGGGCGCGAAGAAGACCGCGAATTGCTCGTCGCTGCCGTGCGCGAAGCCGGGCGCATTGCACTTACCTATTACCAGACCAAACTGAAGACCTGGATGAAGGGCAGTGACAGCATCGTCACGGAAGCCGACATTGCGGTCAACGATCAGCTTTACAGGGATCTGGCGCTTGCCCGCCCCGGCTATGGCTGGCTTTCGGAAGAGACGGAAGACGATATGGTGCGGCTTTCGCGCACGCGGGTCTGGGTCGTCGATCCCATCGACGGCACGCGCGCCTTCGCCAAGGGCAAGCCGCATTTCGTGATCTCCGTTGCGCTGGTCGAAGATGGACGGCCGGTTCTGGCGGCGCTGTTCAATCCGGCAACGGATGAATTTTTCGAGGCTGTGACAGGTGGCGGCGCGACGCTGAACGGCGAGCCCATTCGCGTCGGCGACAGGGCCGTCATCGAAGGCGCGCGCATGGCGGCACATGCGCCCATGTTCAAGCATCCGGCATGGCCCGAGCCCTGGCCCGAAATGGAAATCATCGAGCGCAATTCGGTCGCCTACCGGATCGCGCTCGTCGCCTGCAATGCGGCGGATGCGGCGCTTGCCCTCAACACGAAGAACGACTGGGACCTCGCCGCCGCCGATCTCGTGCTGAACGAGGCGGGCGGACTGCTGACCAGCCATGACGGCAAGGTGCTCATCTATAATCGCGAATTGCCGCGCCATCGGAGCCTGCTGGCGGCCGGCCCGAAGCTCCATGAGGCGCTCATGGCCCGTGTGGGCCTGCTGACGCTGCCTGCCTGAGCCGTCGCGCCTTACGAACCCGCGTGGAAATATGTAGAATAAGATGGCTCAGTCCGGGCGCGTCCGAAGAGGCAGGCTATGTCAAAACAGCTACTGCACCTCGTCCTTGGCGGTGAACTCAAGGAGCTTGGCGGCACCGAGTTCCGCGATACAAACGCTGTGGATATTGTCGGCATTTTCCCCAACTATGCGAGCGCATACACTGCGTGGAAATCGGCGGCGCTTCGCACCGTCGACAATGCCCATATGCGCTACTTCATCGTTCACCTGCATCGCCTGATGGACCCCGGCACAGACAAGGAAGACCACCACGAATGAACGGCAACCGCAGCGTCGGCCTCGGCGCATCTCCTGCAGTCAAGGCACCCGGCACCTCGCTCTCCATTGCCATGCTCTTCGTGTTTCTCGCGATTGTATTCGGCTGCGCAGCCGCAGGCGGCGCCGTGACGGTGGGCAATATCGACAACTGGTATGCAGGCATCGCCAAACCGGCCCTGACGCCTGCGAACTGGGTTTTCCCGATCGTCTGGAATTTCCTGTTCTTCCTGATGGGGGTTTCGGCCTGGCTTGCCTGGCGGGCTGCGGGCAGCATCAATGCGGCGGGCGGCGCCCTGTCGCTCTTCATCGCCCAGCTCATGCTGAATTTTGCCTGGAGCGTGATTTTCTTCGGGCTGCACAATCCCGGCCTCGCCCTGATCGAGGTCATCGTTCTTGATGCAGCGATCGTCGCGACGATCTGGTCGTTCCGGCAGCACAGCCTGCTCGCGGCGCTGATCCTCGTGCCCTATCTTGCCTGGAGCCTGTTTGCGACCTATCTGACGCTCGCGGTCTGGCTACTCAATCGCTAGGGCCGGGCCGCTTGCCGGAGCCAAAAAGCTCAACAGGCGCCTGTATTTACCATTGCGCGAGGGCGGCACCCATGGTGGCGCCGCCATGACCGGCATGTTAAGGTCCGCTCGCATTGCAACACGAGGCTGCAGTTGAACGAGACGACCTTACCGGGGCAAGAAGCCGGCGGGGCCACGGATGAGCGCCGGGCGCCTGCGCAAGGTCGTGCAATGCCGCCGCCCGATCTTGCAACCTTCAGCGTGCTGAAACGGACGACGCGCGACTATTTGCTGCCGAACTGGAAGCTCGTTCTCGTGTCGCTGGTTGCAAGCGCCGTGGTTGCCGCCTCGACGGGTGTGCTGCCGCTTCTCATCAAATATGTCTTCGACGATGTTCTGACGCAGAAGAACCAGGCGATGCTGGTGTTGATCGCGGTTGCGACCATCGGCGCCAGCGCCTTCAAGGGCGCGGCCTCCTATGCGTCGAACCTCACCAAGAACGCCATCGGCCAGAGGATCATTTCCGCGATCCAGACGCGCATGTTCGCGCGGATCGTCAAGGCCGATCTTGCATGGGTTTCGGGCACGCATTCGGGCCGGTTCATTTCGAGCTTCATGAACGATTCCTCGCGTGTGCGCGACGCCGTTACCATGTCGGTGATCGACTTCACGCAGAACCTGCTGACGGTCGTTGCGCTGATGGGCGCAATATTCTTCATGAACTGGAAGCTCGCGCTTCTGGCCTGCTCGGTCATTCCCTTCGGCATTCTCTATATGCGCAAGCTCGGCAAGAAAACGCGCAAGGCGAGCCGCAAGAGCCTTGAAGGCACGGGCGATCTTTCGGCGCTGATTTCGGAAGCGCTGGGCGGCATTCGCGTCGTCAAGGCCTATGGGCAGGAAGATCGCGAGATTGCGCGCGTCGAGCAGACGGTGAAGACCGTGCTGCGCCACATGATGCGCGGCTTCCGCGCCAAGGCAGCCGCAAGTCCGCTGACCGAGGCGCTATCGGGCGTCGGCATTGCAGGCGTCATCTATTTCGGCGGCATGAGCGTCATTCACGGGCCGCTGACGTCGGGCGAACTCGTCGCTTTCATTTCGGCGCTGATGCTCGCCTATCAGCCGCTCAAGGCCGTCGCGAACACGCAGACAATCATGCAGGAAGGCGTCGCCGCCGCGACGCGCGTTTTCCCCATTCTCGACATCGAGCCGGACATCATCGCGAACCCGAATGCACAGGCTCTGCGCGTGAGCGAAGGCGCCGTGCGCTTTGAGCATGTGAGCTTTGCCTATGGCGACGGCACGCGGGCGCTTGACGATATCAGCATCGAGATTCCCAAAGGCCATACGGTGGCGCTTGTCGGCCCGTCCGGCGGCGGCAAGAGCACGACGCTCAATCTCGTTCCACGCTTCTACGATCCGACGCAGGGACGCATCACCATTGACGGGCAGGATATTCGCGACGTGACGGTCGCTTCCTTGCGTCAGGCAAGCTCGCTGGTCACGCAAGACCCCTTCCTCTTCGACGATACGGTGCGGGCCAATATCGCCTATGGCCGCCCCGATGCGAGCGACGAGGAAATTGCCGAGGCGGCGCGCAATGCAGCCGCGCATGATTTCATCATGGCGCTTCCTCGCGGCTATGACACATCGGTCGGCGAGGCGGGCTTTCGGCTTTCGGGCGGACAGCGCCAGCGCATCGCCATTGCGCGCGCCATGCTGAAAAACGCACCGATCCTGCTGCTCGACGAGGCGACATCGGCGCTCGATACGGCGTCCGAGTTGCAGGTGCAGAAGGCGCTCGGCACCTTGATGGAAGGGCGCACGACGCTTGTCATCGCGCATCGCCTCTCGACAATCAAACATGCCAACAACATTTATGTAATCGATGGCGGCCGCGTGCTCGAACAGGGCACGCATGGCGAGCTGGTTGCCAAAGGCGGGCTTTATGCAGAACTGTCCCGCTCGCAATTTGCACCGGACGACGAGGCGGCGGACGACGCGCTGCTCGACGCGCCGCAAGCCGCCGTCGCGGGAGAATGAGCTTCGCGATGGTCGGTAAACGCATTGTCCAGAGTGAGGCATTCAAGACGGCGGTCGGCTTCACCGCTGCCATGCTCATCAAATTCGTGCGGCGCACCAGCCGCTTCGAGGTTCGTCGCGGCGATATTGCCCAGCGCTTCTGGACCGGCGACGAGCCGTTCATCGGCGCGACCTGGCACGGACAGAACCTGATCCTGCCGACCTTCTGGCACAATTGGCGCGAGATGCGCATTCTGGTTTCGCGGCATGGCGACGGCGAAATCGTCTCAAAGATCATGCATTTTCTCGGCGTCGGCACGATCCGCGGCTCGGGCGTGCCCAAGGGCGAGGAACGCCGCCAGAAGCAAAAGGGCAAAGGCGGCGCGGGCGCATTGCGCGCCATGGTGCGCGCGCTTGGCGAAAATATTTCCGTCGGCATGACCGCCGATCTGCCGCCCGGCCCGGCACGCCGCGCAGGCGAAGGCATTGTGATGCTGGCGCGGCTTTCAGGGCGGCCCATCGTTCCCGTCGCGGCGACGACGCGGGCGCGCATTCGCCTCAACAATTGGGACAAGTTCACGATCAACCTTCCCTTCTCCAAGGGCGCGCTTGTGTGGGGCGAGCCGATCTATGTGCCGCGCGATGCCGATCCTGAAACGCTCGAAGCCGCGCGGCTGCATGTCGAGGAACAACTCAACGCGCTGACGGAAGAAGCCGACCGCATTGTCGGGCGTCTTCCCAGCCGCGAGGACGAGGGAGCGCACAAGTCTTGAGCGCGATAACGACGCAAGCGCCCACGACGCAGCGTCGAAGCTTCGGCCTTGCCGCCTATCGGCTTGCGACACGCGCCATCGGGCCTGCCGTTCCATATCTGCTTTCGCGGCGCCTCATGCGCGGCAAGGAAGACGAGACGCGCATGGGCGAGCGCGTGGGCATGGCGTCACTTCCCCGCCCCGACGGAACGCTTGTCTGGATCCATGCAGCGAGCGTGGGCGAATCTCTTTCCGTGCTGCCGCTGATCGACGGATTTCTGAAAGCGCGCGCGAGGCTTCACGTCCTCATCACCACCGGCACCGTGACATCGGCGCGGCTGATGGAAGAACGTTTGCCGGACGAAGCGTTCCATCAATATGTGCCGCTCGATCATCCCGATTATTGCGCGCGGTTTCTCGACCATTGGAAGCCCGATCTCGGCATATGGGTCGAATCCGAATTCTGGCCGAACCTCATCGTCGCGACGCATGCGCGCGGCACGCCGCTGGCGCTGGTCAATGCGCGCATTACCGAGCGCAGCTTTCAGGGCTGGCAACGTTTTCCCGCCACGATCCGCAATCTGCTTGCGCGGTTTTCCGCCGTGCTGGCGCAGGATCAGGCGAGCGCCGCGCGGCTGCGCGCGCTTGGTGCGGCCAATGTCGTGACGCCCGGCAATATCAAGCACGACGCCGCGCCGCTGACGGCGGATGAGGATGAGCTTTCGCGCCTGCGTGGCGCTATCGGCGCGCGGCCCGTCTGGCTTGCGACCAATACGCATGAGGGCGAGGAAGAAGTCGCCGCCGATGTTCACGCGCTGCTTGCCCCGACGCATCCCGATCTGCTCACGCTGATCGTGCCGCGACATCCGGCGCGGGGAGACGCGATTGCCGCGGAATTGCGCGCGAACGGGCTTGATGTCGCGCAACGCTCCAGCGGCGATGCGATAACGCCGCAAACGGATGTTTATCTCGGTGACACGCTGGGTGAGCTCGGGCTTTTCTACAGGCTTGCCGATATTGTTTTCATCGGCGGCACGCTCGGGGCTGTCGGCGGGCATAATCCTTTCGAGCCTGCGCGGTTGCGCTCGGCGCTGATTGCGGGGCCCAGCGATTTCAACTTCGCCGAAGCCTTTGCGGGCTTCGCGGCGAGCAACGCGCTGCTTCGCATTGCCGATGCGAGCGAACTGGCAAGCGCCGTCGCCCTGCTTCTCGACAACAGTGAGGAGCGCGACCGTCGCGCTGCGGCGGCTGAACATATCGTCAGCGCGTCCAGCGATGCGACGCGCACCACGCTCGACACGCTGATGGTGCTGCTGCCCGCGGAGCTTGCGGTGAAAGGCATGGGCGCCCATGCGTGAACCGCGCTTCTGGCAGCATCCGCGTGGCGGCGGGGGATCGGTTCTCCCAAGCCTTCTCGCGCCTGCCGCATGGGCATGGGGCGCGGCGGGGCGCATGCGTCGCCGCTATACGGTGGCGCAGCATGCCGCCGTTCCGATCATCTGTATCGGGAATATTTCGGCGGGCGGGACGGGCAAGACGCCGCTGGCGCTGACGCTGGCCGAACGGCTCATCAAATCCGGCGAGGCCGTGCATTTCCTGACGCGCGGCTATGGCGGGCGCGAGAGCGGGCCGCTGCGCGTCGATCTCATGCGCGATACGGCGGCGGATGTGGGCGACGAGCCGCTGCTGCTTGCAGCCGTTGCGCCGACATGGGTTTCGGTGAACCGCGCGGAGGGCGCGGCTGCGGCGGCGCGGGCGGGCGCAAAGCTCATCATCATGGATGACGGGTTTCAGAACCCGTCGCTTGCGAAAGATATTTCACTGCTGGTGGTCGATGCCCATGCGGGCCTTGGCAATGGCAGGCTCATTCCTGCCGGGCCGTTGCGCGAGCGCGTGGCCGATGCGCTGGCGCGGACCGGCGCTATCGTCATTGTCGGACATGGACATGCGGCAGACGATCTGGCGGCGCGGGCCCGCAACCGCGCATTGCCGGTGTTTCGCGCGATCCTGCGCGCCGCGCCCGCACCGCAACTCGACGGCGCGCCGGTGCTTGCCTTTGCGGGGATCGGGCGGCCTGAAAAATTCTATATGACGCTGCGCGAGCTGCATGCCGATCTCGTCGGCATGGTTGATTTTCCAGATCATCACATGTTCAGCGAAGCGGATGCGCAGAGCCTTCTGGTGCGTGCGCGCGATCTCAATGCGACGCTGGTGACGACGGAGAAGGATCGCGTTCGCCTGCTGCATGCGCCGGAGGGAAGCGCGCGGGCGCGGCTGCGCGATGCGGTGAAGACCATCACCATACGCGCGATCATCGACGATTTTGCCGCCTTCGAGACGCTTATCCGCGATGCGATCGCGCTGGCTCGCCGACCGGCGAGACGCTGAGCGGCAGGCGCATGGCAAACAAGGATTTCCAATATCGCGTCGAGGCGCTGCTGCTCAAGGTGACGCTGGCGCTTTTCCGCCTGCCCGGCCTCGATCGCGCTTCGGCCATCGGCGGATGGCTTGGCCGCAGCATCGGGCCGAAGCTCGGCATTACGCGCCGCGCGCGACGACGGATCGCGCGCGCCATGCCGGAGCTTTCGGAAGCCGAAGTCGAGCGCGTCGTCGTGGCCATGTGGGACAATCTTGGCCGCGTCGCTTTTGAATATGCTCATCTCGACAAGTTCTATCGGCCCGAGGAGCGGCACCGCATCGAGGTTGTCGGTATCGAGGAGCTTCACGCGCATGTGAAAGCTGGCCGGGGCGGCATGCTGCTGTCAGGGCATTTCGGCAATTTCGAATTGCTGCCGATCGCCATGCATCTGGAAGGGCTGGAGGGCGGTCAGATTTATCGCCCGGCCAATAATCCTTACGTCAATGCGTGGATGCTCGACATGCGCAGCGCCGAGACGGGCGCGGTGCAAATTCCGAAGGGCCGCAAGGGCGCGCGCGATCTGGTGACGCTGCTGCGCGAGAATAAATTCGTGGCGATGCTCTACGATCAGAAGATGAATGACGGCATCGAGGCGAAGATGTTCGGCATTCCGTCGATGACGACGCCTGCACCGGCGGGGCTTGCGGTGCGCAATGGCACGGTGCTTTTTCCCGTTTGCATCGAGCGCAAGAGCGGCGCGCATTTTCGCGTGACCGTCTATCCGCAGATCGAAGCCGATCCCGGCGCCGATCCGGCAAGCGAGATCGTGCGCATCACGCAGGTGCTGAACGATTTTCTGGAAGCGCGTATTCGCGAGAAGCCGGAGAACTGGTTCTGGCTGCATAATCGCTGGTCGGAATAGTCGAGGCTGAGCGAGCGTCAGTCGCCGCCGACATTCATGCCTTGCTGCACGCCCTTTGCGGTGACGCCGCCGACCATCAAGGATGGATCGACACGCGCGCCGCGCCAGAGCATGCCCCAATGCAGATGCGGGCCGGTCGCCCTGCCCGTTCCGCCGACTTCGCCGATCTTCTGGCCCTGCTTCACGCGCTCGCCCGGCTTCACGTCGATGCGCGACATATGCATCATCTGGCTATAGACGCCCTGACCGTGGTCGATGAAGACGAGGCCGCCTTCAAAAAACATGTCGGGTTCGGCGAGGCGGATGATGCCGTCGGCGGGCGCGACGATGGGCGCGCCTTTCGGCGCGGCGACATCGACGCCGTAATGGGGATTGCGCGGCTCGCCGTTGAAAATGCGCTGGCTGCCGAAGACGCCGCTGATCGGGCCGCCGGACGGCCAGATGAATTTTTCGGCGAACCATTCTTCATTCGTGTCGCGCGGGCGCGAGGCGGCCTTCAATGCCTGTTCGCGTTTGATGCGCGCGATCTGCTCGGGCGGCGGCGTCACATATTTGGGCGCCATGCCCTTGATGCTCTGCACGTTCCAGGCGCGGGGCGCGATGGCGAGGTCTTTCGTCTCCGTCTGGCCTGAGGGCGAGGTGACGATGAGCGTCGCCTTTGCGCCGTGATCGCGGTCGAAGCCGATGGCGAAGAGGCCATGTTCGGAAACGATAAGCGCGTCGCCATCAAGCGTCACGCGCGCGCCGGGCTCCGTCTTGCCGACGACAATCGCGCCTTGCTGCAGCGGGCCTTTGAGCGAGACATCGGCACGGGCCGGCAATATGGCAAGGCTCGCGGCGAGCGCGACAGCCAGAGCGGCGATGCGATTCATTTAACTGGATGCTTTTCCTGATGGCGCTTCAGCGACGCCTCGGGGCTTGAATAAGCCTCCTGCAGATCGACGCTCCAGTAACGCAGATCGTCGAGGAGAATCTGCGCACCTGTCACGGCGCAAATGACATATGCGCCCGGACGCACGACGTGAAATTCGCCGTCGCCATATACGATTTCGGCCTGGCCGCCGCTGTTTTTGTCGATCCTGTTCATAAATACATTCTAGCCTGTGGTGCTTCCGGCATCAAATCTCTCGTTCGTTATTGTGAGATCCACAGGGCCGTGGCAATCCAGTCTACGTGACTTCATGAAAATAAATGCGTCGTCCCGGGACTTGTTCCCGGGACCCATCTTCCCTCACTCACCGCCGGTCCGCCATGGATCCCGGGGACAAGCCCCGGGATGACATCGTCGGAGGTAGCGAGTGCCTTTGATCTCTGCCTTGCAGCATCCTGAAGTCGATACGCCTCAAAGCAGGCTGCCTTGCGGGCCGGTATCTTCACTTTGCTTCTTGCGCGGGCGAGCCGGTGCAGCGAGCGGAGCATCGCCGCTGACGACAACGCCGAGCTTGTCTTGCGCCGCGAATTCGATGCTGAGCGCCTCGCCCGGCTTTCGCCCTGCCGAGCCGCGAACGGGTTTGCCGTCGCCAGCGCGGACCACGGCGAAGCCGCGCTCCAGCACGCCCTGATAGGAATAGGACTCCAGCAGCTTGCCCATGCCGTCGAGGCGGCGGCCAAGATCGGTGAGGTGGCGACGCTCGGCGGCGATGGCGCGGGCATCGAGCTGGCCGAGGCGCTTCTTGCCGTCGGCGATGCGGAAGCGGATGAGCTGCGTGCCGAGCTTGCCCTCGATGCGATGGAGACGCGCGCGCTTTACTTCCGCCGCGCGTTTCAGGGCAAGGCCGAGACGCTCGCTCGCATTGTCGAAACGCTGACGCGGCAGGGCTATCAGATCGGTCAATCGCGGCAGGGCGCGAACGAGGCCGCGCAATTGCGTGCGGCCATTTTCGAGCATGCGCATTTCAGCGCGCAGCATACGGCGCTCAAGATCAAGCACGGCGGCGATGCTGTCGGCGCGCACGGGCACGGCCATTTCGGCGGCGGCGGTCGGCGTGGGCGCACGACGGTCGGCGGCGTAGTCGATCAGCGTCGTATCGGTTTCATGGCCGACGGCGGCGATCAGCGGAATGTCGCTCGCGGCAGCGGCGCGCACCACCACTTCCTCGTTGAAGGCCCAGAGGTCTTCGATGGAACCGCCGCCACGCGCGACGATGAGAAGATCGGGGCGCGGGATCTTTCCGCCGGGCTTCAGCGCATTGAAGCCCGCGATTGCGGCGGCGACTTCGCCTGCCGCCGTCTCGCCCTGCACGCGCACGGGCCAGACGAGAACATGGCGCGGAAAGCGATCTGCAAGCCGATGCAGGATGTCGCGGATGACGGCGCCGGTCGGGCTGGTAATAACCCCGATGACATCGGGGAGATATGGCAGGGCCTTCTTGCGCTCCGGCGCGAAGAGACCTTCGGCGGCGAGCTTCTTCTTGCGCTCTTCAAGGAGCGCCATCAAAGCGCCGATGCCTGCCGGTTCAAGCTGCTCGATGACGATCTGGTATTTGGAGCTGCCGGGATAGGTGGTGAGTTTGCCGGTTGCGATGACCTCAAGACCCTCGGCGGGCTTGAAACGCAATTTCCCGTAAACACCCTTCCAGATCACCGCTTCGAGCCGCGCGCCTTCGTCTTTCAACGCAAAGTAGCTATGGCCGGAGGAATGCACGCCGCGAAAGCCGGTGATCTCGCCGCGCACGCGGACATGGCCGAATGTCTCCTCGACCGTGCGCTTCAGGGCGAAAGAAAGCTCGCTGACCGAAAACTCATGCGCATTTCCCGCCGATGCGCCTGAAATCTCGCCGGTCGAGGGGTGGCCTGAGGCCGATTTGCCTTTGACGGGCTGAGACATAAATGAGGTCCGGGTCAGGATTTCGGCGGGCTTGCCTCTGTCGTGTCGCATGTTACAAGTTTTTGCGTCAAAGCCGAATGCGGCTCTACCAATCCGAGAAGGATTTATCAGACGGCATGAATGTTCTTGTCATCGGCTCGGGCGGCCGGGAGCACGCGCTTTCCTGGAAAATCGCGGCAAGTCCGCTTGTCGAGAAACTCTATTGCGCGCCGGGCAATGGCGGCATAGCGCAGGTTGCCGAATGTGTGCCGCTGAAGCCGCTGGATTTCGACGCCATCGTCAAATTCTGCCGCGACAAGGATATCGGCTTCGTCGTCGTCGGCCCTGAAGACCCGCTGGTCGCCGGGCTTGTCGACAGGCTCGATGCCGAGGGCATCAAATCCTTCGGGCCGAGTGCGGCCGCCGCGCAGCTTGAAGGCTCCAAGGGCTTCACCAAAGACCTCTGCGCCGAGTTCAATATTCCCACCGCCGCTTATGGACGCTTTTCGCAAGCCGCAGCGGCGAAGGAATTTGCCCGTGCCAAGGGCGCGCCCATCGTCGTCAAGGCGGACGGGCTGGCAGCCGGCAAGGGCGTCATCATCGCCATGACCATCGGCGAGGCGGAAGAAGCCATCGACGAGATTTTCAGCGGCCGTTTCGGCAAGGCTGGCGCCGAGGTCGTGATCGAGGAATTCATGGAGGGCGAAGAGGCGAGCTTCTTTGCGCTTTGCGACGGCACGACAGCGCTGGCGCTTGCAACCGCGCAGGATCACAAGCGCGTCTTCGACAATGATGAAGGCCCGAACACGGGCGGCATGGGCGCTTATTCGCCTGCGCCGGTGCTGACGCCGGAGCTTGTCGAGCGCGTGATGCGCGAGATCATCGAGCCGACGGTCGCCGCCATGAAGTCGCGCGGGACGCCGTTCAAGGGCGTGCTCTTTGCCGGGCTGATGCTGACGAAGGATGGGCCGAAGCTCATCGAATATAATGCGCGCTTCGGCGATCCCGAGACGCAGGTGCTGATGACGCGGCTGGCCTCCGACATTCTGCCCGCGCTCATCGCCTCGCATGACGGGACGCTTGGCGATGTCGCGCTGAACTGGAAGGACGAGGCGGCGCTGACCGTCGTCATGGCGGCCAATGGCTATCCGGGCGACTACGCCCGGGACACGGAGATCGGCGGGCTTGAGGCTGCGAGCGGAGTGCCGGGCGTTCAGGTCTTTCATGCCGGCACGCGGGCCGATGGCGGGCGCATTCTTGCCAATGGCGGGCGCGTGCTCAACGTGACGGCAACGGGCAAGACGGTCGGCGATGCGCAGGCGCAGGCTTACAAGGCCGTGGCGCTGATCGACTGGCCGGGCGGCTTCTGCCGCAAGGATATCGGCTGGCGCGCGGTTGCCAGAGAAAAACAGCCTGTCTGACCGAAAGGTTGATATGAGCGCTTGAAGAGAAGTCCGTACACAAATAAAAAGGTAACGGGGAGATTCAGTTCATGAGTAACGCCACTACGGACGGGGCAGCAGAGCAGAGCCGCCAGGACCAGTTTGCGGGCACCAAAGAGGTTGCCGAGAGCCATCGCTTCGACGAGAAGCGCCTCGTGACCTATATGGAAGCCCATGTGGAGGGCTTCAAAGGCCCGCTGACAGTTCAACAGTTCAAGGGCGGACAATCGAACCCGACCTACCAACTCATTACGCCGTCACGCAAATATGTTCTGCGCCGCAAGCCGCCGGGGAAGCTGCTGCCTTCGGCCCATGCCGTCGACCGCGAATACAAGGTAATTACCGCGCTGCATAATGTCGGCTTTGCCGCGCCGCGCACCTATTGCCTTTGCGAAGACGACAGCGTGATCGGCACGGCATTCTACATCATGGACATGGTAGAAGGCCGCGTGCTGTGGGAACCGCTGCTGCCCGGACAGGACCCGGCGACGCGCTGGAAGATTTACGACTCGCTCAATGCGACGCTCGCGCATCTGCACACGATCGATTACGAGGCGGCGGGCCTTGGCGATTTCGGCAAGCCCGGCAATTATTTCTCGCGTCAGGTTTCGCGCTGGTCGAAGCAATATGTCGCGTCGGAAACCGAGACCATCACGGAAATGAACCGGCTGATGGAATGGCTGCCGGAGAATATTCCGGTGGAGGATTCCGTCAGCATCGTTCATGGCGATTATCGTCTCGACAATACGGTGCTGCATCCGACCGAGCCGCGCGTCATTGCCGTTCTCGACTGGGAGCTTTCGACGCTCGGTC
>NZ_JBASBH010000009.1:0-6117 GCF_049651025.1 Parvibaculum sp.
CCTTGGAACCGGGAAGTCCGGGGAAACCCTTAGCCCCCGGCAATCCGGGCAGGCCGCCGAAGCCGCCGCGTCCGGGCAGTCCCGGAAGACCGGGAAGCCCGCCGGGCAAGCCGCCCTTGGGCAACATGTCCTTGAGCGCTTCGGGATTGTTCGCAATGTCGGGGGGCAATTCGGGCATGCCGCCGCCGAACAATTTTCCGAGCAACCCGCCGCCCTTCTGGCGCGCCATGTTTTTCATCATGTCGGCCATCTGGCGATGAAGTTTCAGGAGACGGTTGATCTCCTGTACTTCCGTGCCCGAGCCCGCCGCGACGCGACGCTTGCGGCTTGCATTCAAAAGCGCGGGGTTGCGGCGTTCGGCCTTCGTCATCGACGAGATGATCGCAGCCTGACGCTTCACAACGCTGTCATCCATATGCGCATTGGCTGCTGCCGCCTGCGCCTTGGCAACGCCGGGAAGCATGCCCAGCACGCCTTTCATGCCGCCCATGCGCTTCATCTGCGCGAGCTGCTCGGCCATGTCGTCGAGGTCGAACTGACCCTTCTTCATCTTGGCGGCGATCTTGTTCGCCTTTTCGGCGTCGATCGTCTCGGCTGCTCTCTCGACAAGGCTGACAACGTCGCCCATGCCCAGAATGCGGCCCGCCACGCGCTCTGCGCGGAAGTCTTCAAGCTGATCGAGCTTTTCGCCCGTACCCAGCAATTTGATCGGAACGCCCGTGACGCCGCGCATGGAAAGCGCCGCACCGCCGCGCCCGTCGCCATCCGTCCGCGTCAGCATGATGCCGGTAATGCCGATGCGCGACTGGAACTGCTGCGCGACATTGACGGCGTCCTGACCGGTCAGGCTGTCGGCAACGAGAAGCGTCTCATGCGGATTGGCGACATCGCGAATTTCCGCGACTTCAGCCATCAAGGCTTCATCGATGTGAATACGGCCCGCCGTGTCGAGCATGACGATGTCATAGCCGCCAAGCTTTGCCGCTTCGATAGCGCGCCGCGCAATCTGCACCGGCTGCTGACCGGCAATGATCGGCAGCGTCGCAACGCCCGTCTGCTCGCCGAGAATTTTCAACTGCTCTTGAGCCGCCGGACGACGCGTATCGAGCGACGCCATCAACACGCGGCGCTTGTCGCGCGTCTCGAAGCGCTTTGCGATCTTCGCTGTCGATGTCGTTTTGCCCGAACCCTGAAGACCGACCATCATGATCGCGACAGGCGCCGCCGCATGCAACGAGATCGACGCATCGGCGGTGCCGCCAAGCATCTCGATCAGCTCGTCATGGACGATCTTGATGACCTGCTGGCCGGGCGTGATGGATTTCAGAACCTCGACGCCGATGGCGCGCGGCTTCACCTTGTCGATGAAGTCCTTGACCACGGGCAATGCCACGTCGGCCTCGAGGAGCGCGCGGCGCACCTCGCGCAAGGTCTCGTCGACATCCTTCTCCGAGAGCGCACCGCGGCCCCGGAGTTTGGAGAAGACGTCGCCAAGGCGACCTGACAGGTTCTCGAACATCGACGCTTGCCTAAAGGTCCAATCACAAAGCAAAAACGCACCCGCGAGCGAATATCGCCGGCGGATGTTGACCCGGGCTCAATGCCTCGGGCGGGTCGGGGCGGTTGAATGTCCCGAAAGTCCGCGGAAATTAGGGCGCGAGGCCCCAAGAGTCAATCCGGGACAGAACGACCTTACTCAAGGCGCTTGTCACGCGCGGCCCTGTCGTCGCTTGCCTTGTCTTCATGGGTCAGCGTCGCCAGCGACCTCAGCCAATGCGGCAGACCGAAGTCTTCCTGCCATTTGAATCGTGCAATCAAGTGCCCGAGCAGCGTCAAGGACTGCGGACCGCTGCTCAGAGCCTCCTCCGCGAAATCGCGCGGCTTTTCCACTCCTGCCATGTCGATCATCCTCTTGGGATGCCATCTTCCACGAGATCGGATTTCCTCACGAAGATGCATCGTCCGATAGACATGGGTAGCGCCGCAGCGGCTCTGCAAGGCAGGAATGGCACTCGCCCGGGCGTTGCTTGATTAAATAATGCTCATCTCGGCGACAGGATGCGGCGCTTTACGCAAATTCACCGCAGCCGGTGCCGAGCGACAAAAATTCAGCAAGCCACTGTTTTTATTTAACATTCTGAAGTAAAAGTTCCAACCCGGCCTTGGCGAAGATACGCATATTGGCCACCCGGTCATCGTGACCTGTCTGAACCGTGAGGCTCCGCTCGACCGGCCCGGCAAGGGCAATGCAAGCCGTGCCCGCCGGATCGCCATAGCGGCTGCCTGCGGGGCCCGTCGCGCCAATTTCGGAAATGGCCCAGGTCGCGGAAAACTGGTCGCGAAGCGTCCGGGCAAGCAATTTCACGAAAGCCTCGCTCAAGGGTTTCTGCGCCCCGGCGGCGATAATGGCGGCGTCGGGAAGGCCGATCAGAACCTCGCGGGCCTTTTTCGTATAGACGATGGCCCCGCCGAGAAAATAGGCCGACGCCCCCGGCACCGACAGCAGCGCCGCCGAAACGAGGCCCCCGGTCGAGGATTCGGACACGGCAACCGTTTCACCCCGCGCCTTGAGGCGGGCGGCGATTTCTTCGGCGATGGGGAGTAGCGTCTGCATGGCTGCTTTCCGTGATTGCGTGGGCGGCGACAGTAGCGGCGATGCACCGCCCCCGACAATCGCCAAACCAGTGGTATTTTGGGGCGAAAAGGGCCATATAGCGACGATCATGGCAGCAAATGGCGTCCACTTTCGCAAGATGAATGGGCTCGGCAACGACTTCGTCGTGCTGGATCAGCGCCGCCATGCCGTGCCGCTGAGCGAAGCAACGGTCCGCGCCATCGCCAACCGCGAAACCGGCATAGGCTGCGACCAGTTCATCACCATCGAAAATCCCCGCCACGGCGGCGACGTCTTCATGGGCATCCGCAATCAGGATGGCAGCCTCGTCGAAGCTTGCGGCAATGCCGCGCGCTGCATCGGCCAGCTCATCCTCGAGGAAACCGGCAAGGACGCCGTCATCATCGAAACGCTGGGCGGCGACACTGTTGCGACCCACGGCCCCGATGGCACCATCACCGTCGATATGGGCGAGCCGCGCCTGAAGTGGGACGAGATCCCGCTCTCGGAAGAATTCCGCGACACGCGCGCCATCGAACTCGAAGTCGGCCCCTTCGGCGCGCCGCTGATGCATTCGCCCGCCGTGGTCAATGTCGGCAATCCCCATGCGATCTTCTTCGTCAAGGACGCCGACACCATCGATCTCGGCCGCATCGGCCCGATGCTCGAACATCACCCGCTTTTTCCCGAGCGCGCCAATATCTCGGTCGCGCAGGTCCTCTCGCCCGATCACATCAAGCTCAAGGTCTGGGAACGCGGCGCGGGCCTGACATTGGCCTGCGGCACCGCCGCTTGCGCCACGGCTGTGGCAGGCGCGAGGAAGCGCATCACGGGCCGCGAAGTCACGATCAGCCTGCCGGGCGGCGACCTGAAGCTCGAATGGCGCGAAAGCGACAACCACATCTATATGACCGGCCCTGCCACGCTCGACTTTGAGGGCGAGCTGGAACCGCGCCTGCTTTCAGGGGTGCCCGCATGAGCGGCGACACGCCTGAGCGGCGAAAGGTAAACGGCACGGAAATCGTCACCTTCGGTTGCCGCCTCAACACTTACGAATCCGAAGTGATGAAGGAGCACGCCGAAAAGGCCGGGCTCAACGGCGCCATCGTCTTCAACACATGCGCCGTGACGAACGAAGCCGTGCGACAGGCGCGGCAGGCGATCCGCAAGGCGCGCCGCGAAAATCCGGAAGCCCGCATCATCGTGACCGGCTGCGCCGCGCAAATCGCGCCTGCCGATTTCGCCGCCATGCCCGAAGTCGATCTCGTGCTCGGCAACGATGAAAAGATGAAGGCGGCAAGCTGGCAGCCCGCGCTTGCCCTTCACGCCAATGAGCGCGTGCGCGTCAACGACATCATGTCGGTGACGGAAACGGCAGGCCATCTGGTGCAGGGCTTCGAAGGACGCACGCGCGCCTTCGTGCAGGTGCAGAACGGCTGCGACCATCGCTGCACATTTTGCATCATTCCCTATGGCCGCGGAAATTCGCGCAGTGTGCCTGCGGGCGAGATCGTCGCGCAGGTGCGCACGCTTGTCGAAAACGGCTATCGCGAAGTCGTGCTCACCGGCGTCGATATCACTTCCTATGGCGGCGACCTGCCGGGACACCCGAGCCTCGGCAATCTCGCAACGCGCATTCTGAAGCTCGTGCCGGAGCTGAAGCGGCTGCGCATTTCATCCATCGACTCAATCGAGGCCGACGATGCGCTGATGCGCCTCATCGCCGACGAAGAACGATTGATGCCGCATCTGCATCTGTCGTTGCAGGCCGGCGACAACATGATCCTGAAGCGCATGAAGCGCCGTCATCTGCGCGAAGACTCGATCCGCTTCTGCGAGGAAGCACGCAGGCTTCGCCCAGACATTGTCTTCGGCGCAGACTTTATCGCCGGTTTCCCGACCGAAACCGAAGAGATGTTTGAAAATACGATGCGCCTCGCCGACGAATGCGGCCTGACCTGGCTGCACGTCTTCCCCTTCTCGCCCCGCCCCGGCACGCCCGCCGCGCGCATGCCGCAACTCGATCGCGGCATCATCAAGGCGCGCGCCGAACGCCTGCGCGCCAAGGGCACTGCCCGTCTTGCCGCGCATCTCGATGCAGGGATCGGACGGATAGCGCCCGTGCTGATGGAGAGCGAAAATCTCGGGCGCACAAATCAATTCACGCCGGTTCGCCTGATCGGTGCGGTCGGTCACACTGGCGTTCACGCCGGCGATATTCTGCCCGTCCGGCTTTCCGCCCATGACGGCCAAAGCTTTGAAGGTCTTGCAGCGGCATGAGCGATACGGACACCACACAGGACCAGCAGAAGAAGCGCTCCTTCTTCCAGCGGATGAAAGAGGGCCTGTCGCGCTCCACCCGCACGCTGTCGGATGGCATCACCGGCATCTTCACAAAGAAGAAGCTCGACCGCGCGACGCTCGACGAATTGGAAGAATTGCTGATCGGCGCCGATCTCGGCCTCGACACCGCCGCGACGATTGTCGAGGCGGTCGGCAAGGGCCGTCACGACAAGGAAGTGACGCCGGAAGAAATCCGCACCATCGTCGCGGAAGAAATCGCCAAGGTTCTGGCCCCGGTCGCCAAGCCCCTCATCATCGACGAAACGAAGAAGCCTTTTGTCGTTCTGATGGTCGGCGTCAATGGCGCGGGCAAGACGACGACCGCCGCAAAGATCGCCGCACGCGCGCAAGCGCAGGGCAAGACCGTCATGCTCGCGGCAGGCGACACCTTCCGCGCCGCAGCCGTCGAGCAATTGAAAGTCTGGGGCGCGCGCCTCAACGTGCCTGTCGTCTCGACCAAGGTCGGCGGCGACGCGGCGGGTCTTGCCTATGAAGCGCTCGCCCGCGCGAAAGAGGAAAAGACCGACCTGCTTCTCATCGACACGGCAGGCCGCCTTCAGAACAAGACGGACCTCATGTCCGAGCTTGAAAAAATCATGCGCGTCATCGCCAAGCTCGACCCGGATGCGCCACATGCGACGCTTCTCGTCCTCGACGCGACAACAGGGCAGAATGCGGTCAACCAGGTCGATATTTTCGGCAAGACGGCAAAGGTGACGGGCCTCGTCATGACCAAGCTCGACGGCACGGCGCGCGGCGGCATTCTCGTCGCCATCGCGCAGCGCTTTGGTCTGCCCGTTCATCTGATCGGCATCGGCGAACAGATCGACGACATGCAGCCTTTCGAAGCCGATGCCTTTGCCCGCGCCATCACCGGAGCGAATTGAACCAAATGAGCGAGTCCAGACATCCAGCCGGCAGCCAGTTTCTGCGCATGGGCCTTGAGCTTGGGCCGCTCGTGGTTTTCTTCCTGGCAAATTCCAAGGCAAACCTCGCCTTCGGAAATGACCCGGCGCAGAACATCTATTATGCGACGGGCGCCTTCATGGTCGCCATCGCGCTCTCGCTCGGTTTTTCCTATGCGAAGTTTCGCAGAATTCCGACCATGCCGCTCGTCACCGGCGTTTTCGTTCTCGTCTTCGGCACGCTGACGCTCATCC
>NZ_JBASBH010000010.1:0-34454 GCF_049651025.1 Parvibaculum sp.
CCACCGCCCTTCCCCCGCGTCAATAACGCTTGATCAAAGGCCAAGCTTGGAAACGAAGCCGCTCTCTTCCGCGATGCAGGCGGCAAAGCTCGGCCGCGCATGGATTCCCGCCAGATAGCGCACAAGATTCGGATAGAGCTTTTCGTCCGGCGTGTAGCCCGCATGGGCAAAGTTGACGAAGGATGTCGCGGTCGCAATATCGGCAATCGTGAACATGTCGCCGACGAGATAGGCCTTCGTGCCGATTTCCTTTTCGAGATAGGAGAAATAGCGCGGCAGTTTCTCGCCGATCGTCTTCTCGGCGGTCGCCCTGTCCGGCTCCTTGCCCATCATCTTGTTGATCACGACGGGCCGGAAGACGCCGATGCCGATATTTCCCGCCATTTCGGAATCCGCATATTCCTCAAACCAGAGCGCGCGGGCATAGGCGAAATCATCTTTCGGATAGAGCGCGGGCTCGGGATGCTTGCGCTCGAGATAGGCGCAGATGATCGAGGAATCGGGCAAGGTCGCGTCCGGCCCCACATCCTCGTCCTTCAGAACGGGAATGCGGCCCAGGGGTGAAATGTCCTTGAACCATTCAGGCGGCTGAAACGGGCTTATCTGCTCGAGCTTATAGTCGAGGCCTTTTTCGGCCAGAAAAACGCGCGTCTTGCGCACGAAGGGCGACAATGACGCGCCGTAAATGACCAATCCCATCTGTTCTCTCCCAGTGTTGTTTGTTGCCGAGAGAGTGCGTCCGAGACCTCAAAGGCACAAGTGCATTCGCAGGCTATTTCCCATTGCATCGCCGACCATGGTTTGCGCAACATTGCCGCCGCAAAATTAATGATATACATTATTTTTGCTACTGGGCCGGGCACGGAGCAATGTACGCGTCGTCGAATCCACGCATCACTCATTCGCCATCAGACGTTAACCGGGAATGGTGCATGTGTGAGCCATAATTGATACCTTAACTCCGGTGGGCAATCGCAGATGATGGGCATATGACACTCGTATTGGTGATCGAGGATGAGCCGCTTGTGCGGGAAACAATTCGTCTCAGCCTTGAAACAGCTGGCTATCGGGTCATTGTCGCGTCCGACGGGCGCGATGGCGTGAACATGCTCGGCCACCACGAAGTCAACGTCGTGGTGACGGATCTCATAATGCCCGAGCAGGAAGGGCTTGAGACGATCCGCATTATTCGACGCGATCACCCCAGCATCAAAGTCATCGCCATTTCCGGCGGCGGACGACATGTCGGCACCGACTATCTGAAGGCTGCAAGTCTGCTCGGCGCCGATTTCGCGCTGCAAAAACCCTTTTCGATGTCGCATCTGCGCCAATGCGTGGCCGACTGCCTGACGCAGTGAGAGATCAGGCTTCCTCGGCCTCGCCCAGCACCAGACGCACCTTGGCGGCAAGTTCCGCGCGACGATAGGGCTTGCTCAGCAAGTGGACGCCGCGATCGAGGCGCCCATGATGGACGATGGCGTTTTCCGTATAGCCCGATGTGAAGAGGACCTTGAGCGCGGGGTAAAGCTTGCGCGCCTCCTCCGCAAGCTGACGACCATTGAGCCCGCCCGGCATGACGACGTCGGTAAAGAGAAGATCGATTGCCCCCGTGCTGCGGAGCACCTCCATCGCCTTGGGGCCGTTCTCGACGGCGATCACGCGATAGCCGAGCGACTGCAACTGGCCTTCGACATAGCTGCGCACGAGATCATTGTCTTCCACGAGCAGTATGAGTTCGCTGCCGCGCTTATCGTCGGCGCTGCGTCGCGCTGCGGGTTCATCCACCGCATCGACGTCACTTCGCGGCAGATAGATCTTCACACTCGTGCCCTGCCCCATCTCCGAATAGATTTTCACATGGCCGCCGGACTGTTTGACGAAGCCATAGACCATGCTGAGACCGAGGCCGGACCCCTCGCCGACCGACTTCGTCGTAAAGAAAGGCTCGAAAGCGCGGCTGGCAATCTCCGGCGGCATGCCGGTGCCGCTGTCCGACACGGAGAGCAGGACATATTGCCCTGCCGCAACTTCCAGATGCTGTTCGGCATATAGACCGTCGATATGCGCATTCGACGTTTCGATGGTCAGGCGGCCGCCATCCGGCATCGCGTCGCGTGCGTTGACCGCGAGGTTCAGGATCGCGGCCTCAAGCTGCGAGGCGTCCACCATGGCCGACCAGAGGCCCGCACCGCGCACCACCTCGATTTCTATATCTTCATCGAGCATCCGGCGGACGAGGCTCTCCATGCGCACGACGAGCTTGTTGATGTCCGCCGCCTGTGGCTCCAGCGGCTGGCGGCGCGCAAAGGCGAGAAGCCTGTTCGTCAGATCGGCCCCGCGCTCGGCAGCCGTTCGCGTCATTTCGGCGAGCAGGCGCGAACGCTGATCGTCGTTGAGGCGATCCACCAGGGCTTCGGCATTGCCGAGAATGACGGTGAGCAAATTGTTGAAATCATGCGCGACGCCACCCGTGAGCTGGCCGATCGCTTCGAGCCGTTGCGACTGGCGCAACCGCGCCTCTATTTCCTTCTGCTCGGTCAGGTCGCGCAGAAAGGCAAACATCAGCCCGTGCCGCGCATTCCACGACACAGAAATCAGCATGGGGATGAACGAGCCATCCTTGCGTCGGAACTGAATTTCCGTAGGCAGCGGCGTCAGGCGTCCGGCCTTGATGTCTTCGCTGACGGCCACCGCGTTTTCGATCCGCTCGGGCAGCAGGAAATCGCGGAAAGCGCGACCCAGCATTTCCTCCGGCTCATAGCCCCAGACATCCCGGGCGCGCTTGCTGACGCTGACGAACTTGTTGTTCGCATTCAGGACGCAAACGACGTCGAGCGCGGAATCGATAATGCTGCCGTTGATGTCGAGCGCCGTTTCCAGCGCGATCTGCTTGCTGCGCAGTTCATCCAGGGCGTGCTTGCGATCCGTGATGTCCATCAACATGCCGACCGCGCCTTCCAGCGCGCCCTCGGCGCTGTAAATGGGCACGACGCTGGACAGGACCCAGATATAAGACCCGTCCTTGCACAAGAGCCGCGCCTCGCGAGGGCCAGCCTTGCCTATCTCGCCCGCGTCCCTGATCCGTCGAGACATTTCCTGTTCTTCAGGCGGCAGGAATTCGTAGATGGAGCGCCCCATAAGTTCGGAAATATCGTAACCGCCCATTTCGGCGAGGCGCTTGTTGGCATAGCCCACACGCTCGTCGGGTCCGACCATCCAGATGCCTTCGCGGGCGATCTCGACGATGCGCCTGAAGCGCAGGTCGACCGCGTCCGAAATCTCAAGCAACTGCCTGTTCTCGATGGCGAGTGCGGCGGTCGTTGCAAATTGCCGGGCGAGCGCGTGGTGAAATTCGTCGAATGGCCGCGCCGCATCCTCGACAATCTCCAGCGAACCGATTTCGCGCTCACGGCGATCGCAAAGGGGCAGACGCAATGTCGCCTGCGCCGCAAGCTGGGGAGAGGTGTCGGCGGGGGAGACGCTCTTCACGTCATATTTGCCCGCCGGATCGAAAAGCGTCACGACGACGGCGCGGGCGGGAAGCATGCCCTGCGCTTCCCCGGCGGCAATTTCCAGTAATGCGTCGAGCGAGGCGGCCGAATGCAAGCGCATGGACGCCTGATTGAGCCGATTCAACTTTTCCTCGTACAACCTCGTTCCCCCGTTCAGCCTGCCGGTGGACAGTCTAGTACGCGTTTCGCGCAGCATGCGAGCTTTCGCTGCGAGGCGATGCAAGACAATCAGGCATGGGGATGAATGGTACAGCCACCCCGGTTCGAACGGGGGACCTCTAGATCCACAATCTAGCGCTCTAACCAGCTGAGCTATGGCTGCACCGAGGCGGGGCGACCTTGCAGTCTGCCCTCGCAAGGCCGGGAACTTAATTCCCCGATGCGCGGAAGGCAAGGCCCACCAAGCACGTTGACGATAAAGGGAAATTGGCCGCTGCGATACCGGCCGGCTTTCCCTCGCCGGCCAGCCTCGAGTTCTTGTTTCCTGCCCGAGTTCCGTATAGTCGTCAAAGATTCCAATATGGAACCAGACCGCTCTCCCGCTCAGGAAAAGACGAGAAGATGGCCGAATATCCGATCAAAACAGCCTATATCGAGGCAAACGGCCTCGCCTTCGAAGTCGATATGTGTGGCGATGGCGAAAAATTCGCGCTGTTTCTGCACGGCTTCCCGGAAAGCAAACATTCCTGGCGCGCGCAATTGCCGCTGTTGGCGGAGCTTGGGTATACGGCCTGGGCGCCGAATCTGCGCGGCTATGGCGGCAGCTCGCGGCCCAAGGGCGTCAAAGCCTATCGCATGGAAAATCTGCTCGCCGACGTTGCGGGCCTCATCGATGCGGCGCGGGCACGGGGAATCACCGGGCCGACGACGCTGATCGCCCATGATTGGGGCGGCGCAATCGGCTGGAGCTTTGCGCTGTCAGGGGTGCGGCCGCTTGAGCGCTTCATAGTGATGAACCTGCCGCATCCGGCGCTGTTCCTCAAAGGCGTGCGGACCTGGGCGCAGCTCAAGCGCTCATGGTACGTGTTCTTTTTCCAGCTTCCCTGGCTGCCTGAAAAGCTTTTCACCATGCAGAACGCACGCGTGGTCGCCGAAGCCTTTCACGGCATGGCAATCGACAAGTCCCGTTTTCCAGAAAGCGTGCTCGATGAATATCGCAAGAACGCGCTTATTCCCGGCGCGATGACGGCGATGATCAATTATTACCGCGCCAATTTCCGCAACGGCGACGCACAGGACCTGTGGGCCAATCCGCCGATCCTCGAGACGCCGACGCTGATGATCTGGGGCGAGGAAGATGCGGCGCTGGGCATCGAGCTGACCTATGGGACCGAGAAGCTGGTGACGGACTTCACCATCCGCTACCTGCCGCAAGTGTCCCATTGGGTGCAGCAGGAAGCGCCGGAAACGGTCAATGCGATGATCCGCGCCTGGATCGAAGGCCGCCCCGTGCCGCAAGCCGGGCAACGCGGGCAGATACTTCTCAGCGACGCCTAGATCGCCATGCGCCCCAGAGCGCCCGCGAATGTGCGCACGATCCATTTGGGCGCAGCGCGGGCGGCAATGCTGGCCGCAAAGTTCAGCGCGCCGGGAACGCGGATAACCTCGCCCGCCATGCAGGCGGCGTAACCTTGCGCCGCGACATCGTTCACATCGCCGATCAGGAATGGCGGAAGCTGCGAGGCGGCGGCACTCGCTTCGCGCGCGCGGTCGACCATGCTCGTCTCGGTGATGCCGGGGCAAAGCGCCGAAATCGAAACGCCGCTGCCTTTCAACTCTTCGGAGAGAGATTCGGTCAGCGACAGGACATAGGCTTTGGTCGCCGCATAGGTCGCAAGCGACGGCACGGGCTGAAAGGCCGCGATGGAGGCGACGTTGAGTATGCGGCCTCGCCCGCGCTCCAGCATGGGCGCCAGGAAACGGCTCGTCATGTCGGTGAGCATGGCGACGTTGAGGCCGATCAGCTCCTGATGGCGCTCCGGCGCAATGTTGCGGAACGCGCCCATTTCCAGCACGCCCGCATTGTTGACCAGCACATCGACCGCGATCTTGCGCTTCTTCAACGTGTTGAACAGCGTCTTCGGTGCGTCCCTGGCGGACAAGTCGGCAGGCAGAACGGTTACGCCCACGCCATGTTCGGCTTCAAGGGCTTCGGCCAGAGCGTCAAGCTTGTCGCGGCTGCGGGCGACGAGCACGAGATCGAAACCGCCCGCCGCAAATTGCCGCGCGAGCGCTGCGCCTATGCCAGCCGATGCGCCGGTGATGAGCGCCGTTTCGCGCGCCGAAGGCTTTGTCCGTGCCGCCATGAAATCCCTCCCCTGTTCGTTCGGGAAGCATAGCGCGTTTTGACGGGCCGGCCAGCGGCGGCTCTCAGCTTTGCAGGTCGGGCAGGTTCCTGAAAAGTTCGAGCGCCTCGGGGTTTGCCAGCGCCTCGGCATTCTTGATCGACCGTCCGTGCACCACATCGCGAACCGCCAGTTCGGTGATCTTGCCCGATTTGGTGCGCGGAATGTCGGCGACGGCGACGATCTTTGCCGGGACGTGGCGCGGGCTTGCGCCCTCCCTGATGCGCTTGCGGATTTTTGCCTGCAACGCATCGTCAAGCGCGACGCCTGATTTCATCACGACGAAAAGCACGACGCGCGCATCGCCCTCCCAGTCCTGCCCGATGGCAAGCGCTTCCTGAATTTCGGGCAGTTGCTCGACCTGCGCATAAATCTCCGCCGTGCCGATGCGCACACCGCCGGGGTTCAGGGTCGCGTCGGAGCGGCCATGAATGATGAAGCCGCCATGACGCGTGATCTCGGCGAAATCGCCATGGCACCAGATGCCGGGGAAGCGTTCGAAATAAGCGGCGTGATATTTCGCGCCGTCCTTGTCGTTCCAGAAACCGATGGGCATGGAGGGAAAGGATTTCGTGCAGACAAGCTCGCCCTTTTCTTCCACGACAGGCCGCCCGTCCTCATCCCATACATCCGTCGCCATGCCGAGCATCGCCGCCTGAATTTCACCGCGCCAGACGGGCAGCATCGGGCTGCCGCCAACGAAGCAGGCGAGAATATCGGTGCCGCCGGAAATCGAACTCAGCGCCACATCGCGTTTGATGTCTTCATAGACGTAGTCGAAGCTTTCCGGCACGAGCGGCGATCCGGTGGACAGGATCAGCCGGACCGATGAGAGGTCATGCGTTTCGCGCGGCCTGGCATCCGCCTTTTTCAGCGCGTCGATGAATTTCGCCGATGTGCCGAAAACATTGATGCCGATGGCGTCGGCATAGTCGAAGAGGACGCGTTCGTCGGGCGCAAATGGCGAGCCGTCGTAAAGAGCCAGCGACGCGCCGACCGAGAGGCCTGAGACGAGCCAGTTCCACATCATCCAGCCACAGGTGGAGAAATAGAAAAGCCGCTCGCCGGATTTCAGCCCGCAGTGAAGCTTGTGCTCCTTCATATGCTGAAGCAGCGTGCCGCCTGCTGAATGGATGATGCATTTGGGAACGCCGGTCGTGCCGCTCGAATACATGATGTAAAGCGGATGCGCGAAAGGCAGCCGCGCAAAACTCAGCGGCGCGATTGCGACATTGTCGATGAGCGTTTTCCAGTCTTGCGCCTTCGGTAAATCTTTCGGACCTTCGCCGATGAAGGCCACGATGGCGACATGCTCAAGGCTCGGCAGGCCGTTGATGATTTCGGCGAGCTTATCATGCGAAGGAAGCACCTTGCCCGCATAGCGATAGCCGTCGCAGGCGACGAGAATTTTCGGCGCGATCTGGCCGAAGCGATCGAGAACGCCGCGCACGCCGAAATCCGGCGAGCAGGAAGAGAAGACCGCGCCGAGGCTTGTCGCGGCAAGCATCGCGATCACGGTTTCGGGGCAATTCGGCATGAAGGCGACGACGCGGTCGCCGGGCTCGACGCCCCAGCCGCGCAGCACGGACGCAAAGCGCGCGACATGGGCGCGCAGATCGTTCCAGCTCAGCGGCTCGCTTGAGCGGCCTTCATTGTTGAAATAGATCGCGGGGCCGTCGCCCTCATGCGAAAGCAGGTTCTCGGCGAAATTCAGCCTGGCATCGGGGAAAAATTTTGCGCCGGGCATGACGTCGTCGATCAGAATGCGGCCGCCTTTATCCCCGATCACACCGCAAAACTCCCAGACCTCGTCCCAGAAGGCTTCGCGATGATCGATCGACCATTGGTGAAGCGCGGCATAGTCGGCAAAGCGCGCACCATGGCGCGCGGCCAGATGGGCCATGAAGGCCGCGATATTGGAATTGGCAAGGTCTGCAGGCGCCGGACGCCAGAGCGGTTGATCCTCGGTATGGACAGATTTGTCGGCACTCATGATCGGCGGCACCCCTGCTGCGTTGCAATATTCTTGTAGGAGCGCCTCGAGCCGGGATCAAGCGCGCTGCGGGGATATCATAGGACACGTCGAGTTACGTGACTTTCATGCTCTGCACACTTCGCAAAGCCGCCCATCCGGGTCACAATTGCGCCCGACTGGTCTGGTTGCCTGTCCCGACCCGATTCTGCTGCCCTGCTTCGCCCGCATAATTGTCGGCCCAACCCGGAGAATTCACATGTCGCGCTGGATTGCCATTATCGCAGGCATCGTCGTGCTGCTGATCGCCGCTGTCGTCGCCGCGCCTCTGCTGATCCCGAGCGAAGTCTATAAGGAGCGCGTCGTCGCGCTGGTGAAGTCGCAGACCGGGCGCGATCTCGTCATCGGCGGCAATGTCGGCCTTTCTTTCTTCCCCCGCCTCGCCGTCAAGGTCGAGGATGTGCGCTTCTCCAATGCCTCATGGGGCAAGGACCGCGACATGGCGACCATGAAGGAGATGCGCGCGGCCCTGAAAATCATGCCGCTCTTCAAGGGCGAAGTGGAGATCGACAGCTTTGTGCTCGTCGATCCGGTCATTCATCTTGAAGTGAAGGCGGATGGCACACCCAACTGGCAGTTTGAAACCGGCGCGCCTGCCGCACCGACGGCGACCGGCAAGGCCGAAGGCAAGTCCAGCGCCTCCGTTCAGCAGATCCGTCTCGGCGAGGTCTCGATCAAGAACGGCGCGGCGACCTATCGCAATGCGCAATCCGGCGCGGCACTCGCTTTCGAGAAGGTCGATGTCGATCTGTCCCTGCCGGGCCTCGACGAACCTTTCGCGGCATCGGGCTCGCTCGTCTGGAACAGCGAACCGTTGAAGCTCACGCTGAAGGCCGACCGTCCGCGCGCGCTGACAGAAGGCGGGCAGACACCGATTGAATTCGCGCTCTCGTCTTCAAAGGTCAATGCTACCTATAAGGGCTCGATACAGGCGCTGGGCGGCGCGAAGTTTTCAGGCGGCGTCGATCTCGACGTGCCCTCGGTGCGCGAGCTTGCGCAATGGCTTGGCAGCCCGCTGCCCGCAGGCAACGGTTTCGGGCCGCTCTCGATCAAGGGCAATGCGCAAGGCAGCGGCAACACCTATACCTTCAACGACGCGCAGGTCGGCTTTGACGGCATGAATGCGACGGGCAAGGTGTCCGTGCAGACGGGCGGCGTGCGGCCCATGATCCGGGGTGGCCTCGCGCTCGATCGCATCGACGCGAATATCTATCTCTCGTCGAGCGGCGCTGCGTCGCCGGCAACGCCGAGCCCTGCAAGCAGCGGCGGTTCGTCGGGAGGCGGCGCGGCGGAAAGCGGATGGAGCAACGACCCGATCGATCTTTCCGGCCTCAAGGCGGCGGACGCCGATATTTCACTTTCGACGAAGGAGCTGCTCGTCAAGGAAATCAAGGTCGGCGAGAGCGCGCTCAATCTCAAGCTTGCCAATGGCGTGCTGACGGTCGATCTGAACAAGCTCGCCCTCTACAAGGGCGCCGGGTCCGGCTCGCTGACGCTGGATGGTTCAAACCGCGTTCCGCAACTCGATGCGGCCTTCTCGATTGCGGGCGTGCAGGCCGAGCCGCTTCTGACCGACGCGGCGGGCTTCAAGCGCCTCGACGGGTTGAGCGCGATCAGCTTCAACGTCAATGGCGTCGGGCACAGCCAGCGCGAAATCGTGAGCACGCTGGGCGGCAAGGGCGAGGTCAAATTCACCAATGGCGCAATCAAGGGCGTCAATCTTGCGCAACTTGCGCGCACCGTGCTCACCGCGCCTGCAACCGGCTGGCAGAGCGGCGGCTCGCAGGATACGGATTTCTCCGAACTCGGTGGCACCTTCACCATCGCCAAGGGCATTCTGACCAATAGCGATCTCAAGATGCTGAGCCCGCTTCTGCGCGTGACTGGTTCAGGCACGGTCGATCTGCCCAATCGCATGCTCAACTATCGCGTCGAACCGAAACTTGCGGCGACGCTGCAAGGCCAGGGCGGCGGCGATGCCAAAGGCATCGAGGTGCCGGTCGTCATTGAAGGCCCCTGGGCGAGCCCGCGCTTCCGCCCCGACCTCGCCTCCATGCTGCAAAATCGCGAGCAGACCATCGAGACGATCAAGAGCCTCAAGGGCGAAGGCGGCAAGGAGATGCTGAAGGGATTGCTCGGCGGCGGCCAGAAGACCGAAACGCCGGCCGACGGCACTCCGGCCACAGGCGCAGCGCCTGAGGAAAAGTCGAAACCAGCAGACGCGCTGAAAAAGCTCTTCGGCGGATAGCGCAAAGTTGCATGGCCGCGCTCTTCAGGGGCGCAGCCATACCGAGCGGTTCAGACCTTCTTCAGATCGGCAAGCTCGACATATTCCTTCACGCCGTTCACGCGATACATCTGACGCTGCAGGCGCGGATAGGTGCAGATGTCGATGGGCGCGCGCGTTCCACCCATGAGATAGACGAGATCCTCGCCCGCATCGGCGGGAACGCGCATGGAATGGGCGGGTGAGTCTTTCGGGAAGACCATGACGTCGCCCGGACCGACAAGGCTCACTTCCTCGCCAATGGTCGCCTCCGCCCGGCCCGAAATCACATAGAGAAACTCTTCGTCCTGACCGTGAAAATGATGTTCCGTGGTCTCACGGCCCGGCTCCACGCGCACGAGATGCAGCCCCATATCCACGAGCCCGGCGAGATCGCCGAGCGAGCGGGTGTGGCGGACGACGTTGGCATTGAACTGATGGACATGTCGCCTGGGCTCCAATGCGGCGATACGGGCAGCACTGAAATAGCAATCGACGGATTGTTTCTGATCCTTCGCCATTTGTTCTCCATTCAACCCGAAGGCTGCCAAGCGAGGCTTTGTCCACAGGCCCTTGGCGTTCTACACTGTCCCTATTAGAGACTCACCGGACGGGGCGGCATCGCCTATGATCTATAACGCCTTGTCGACGACGATAAAATTCATTCTGGTGGCGGTGCTTGTCGGCGCCGTCCTCAATGAATTTGATATCAGCGCCGACGAGGTGCTGAGGGATGTCGGCTTCACGCCGCAACATATCGTGGCGGTCTTCCGCGAGGGCGTCGAGTGGGCGCTGCCTCATTTTCTCCTCGGAGCGCTGGTATTGATTCCAATCTGGCTGGTGATCTTTTTGTTGAAGCCGCCCCGGCTGGGCAAGTGAGTATTTTGTTGAAACGCCTCGTTCTCGTCGCCGCGCTTGCGGCCACGTTCAATATACCTGCTGCTCTGGCGGCGGGGCGCAATGTCGGCAGCGGCCTTATCGGCAATACGGTCGAGCTGACCGGGCCTGCGGGCACGACCAAGATCTACTACACCAATTCCAAGACCCTCATCGTGCATACGCCTGACGGGAAGAAGACCAAGGGCTGGTGGCGCGTCAAAGGCCGCAGCATCTGCACCCGCGTCGGCGAGAAGCCGGAAAACTGCACCGAGCCCATGGTGGATGCGCCGGTTGCGGGCAATTCCGGCGTCATCGCCAGTCCCGAAGGCGACATCAAATGGGCGGTGACCAAGGGACGCGGCTTCTGAACGGGTGACTATTCGCACCCTGCCCGCTCGCCTAAAGTCGCCTCATCGACTTTCATTCGAATCGCGGGGATTACCAACATGGGAAGACTTTCGGGCAAGCGGGCCATCGTCACAGGCGCGGGCAGCGGCATCGGTCGTGCGAGCGCCGTTCTCTTTGCTCTCGAGGGCGCACAGATCGTCGCCGTCGACCGGGTGGAGGATGCGGTGGACGAAACCGCCTCGATGATCCGCGCCAAGGGCGGCACCGTCACCTCGATTGCCGCAGATGCGGGCGACGAAAGCGCGGTCCAATCCATCATCGATCATTGCCTCAAGGAATATGGCGGCCTCGATGTGGTTTACGCCAATGCGGGCATAAGCGGCGGAATGGTGCCGCTGCATGATCAGACGCCGGAATACTGGACCGAAATTCTGCGCATCAACCTGATCGGCCCCTTCCTCGCGATCAAGCATGCCAGTCCGCACATGATCAAACAGGGCCACGGCTCGATCGTCTGCACCGCTTCTGTCGCAGGCCTTCGCGCCAATGCGGGCGGCACGCCCTATAGCGCCAGCAAGGCGGGCGTCATCAGCCTTGTGCAGACGACGGCAAACGAGTTCTACGGCACCGGCGTGCGCGTCAATGCGATTTGCCCCGGCCTCATCGAAACCGGCATGACGAAGCCGATCTTCGACGGCGCAAGGGCACGCGGCACGGAAAGCAAGATCGGCCAGCTCAATCCTTTGAAGCGCAACGGCGTCCCTGAAGAAATCGCGCAGATGGCGCTATTCCTTGCCAGCGACGATGCCTCCTATGTCAACGGCCAGGCGATAGCCGTCGACGGCGGACTGTCGAGCACGCATCCCTTTTCCGGCAAGCGCTGAGAGATAGCGCCGCCCGCTACACGCGCTCTGGTGGCGGGCGGCGCCAATCTGCCGGTTGACCGGGAATTGGCCCTGCCACGGACGATCCATGCCCGCCTCCGTTTGGCAAAAGCCCGGATTTCATCGTAGGTTAACTCTTTATTGACCATACCCGGTCGCGGCCGGGGCACATTCGCGCCTGCGGATGGGGGCATCTTCGATGAACGCGATCACACCTGTCGGCGAACATGCGCAAGCCGTCCCGGACGCTTCGGCGATGGAGATTGCGCGCCGCCACACCAAGACGGGCGTAGACTGGACCACAATCGTCTGGACGGCCTGCGGCCTTGGCGTGATCGCGCTTTCGACATGGGCCGGATGGAGCGGACAAGCGCCGCTCTGGCTCTGCTTCCTCACCAATCTCTATTTCATGTTCTTCATCTTCGCGACGATGCACGAGGCATCGCACGGCAATATCGGCCATGGTCGTTCCGCCTGGCTCAACACGGTGCTCGGCTGGATCTGCGGCTCGGTCAACCTTGTGCCCTATCGTGGCTGGGGCGACCTGCACGTCTGGCATCACTCCTATGTCAATCATAGCGAGATGGACCCTGACGAGTGGGTGAAAGGTTCCAACCCGTTCAACGTCGTTTTCAGAGCGGCGACGATCCCGCAGCATTATCTGTATTTCTATGCCCGGACCCGCGCCTACGCGAAGGTGCGCGGCGGGCGCTTTGCCTATTTCTGGATCGTGATGACCTGGGTCATTTCGCTCGGCATCAGCGGCACGCTCTGGGCGACGACCGGGAATTACAAGCTGCTCGTGCTCTGGCCGCTGGCCGGCTATATGTGCATCTTCCTCATGGGCATGATGTTCGTCTGGTTCCCGCATTATCCGCGCGCGGGGAAGGGACGGACGGATAACAGCACCACCTATGTATTCCAGGGCCTCAAGGGCGCGTTGCTGCGCCCCTTCGACCTGTGGCAGTCCTATCATCTCGTCCATCACGCCTATCCGCGCGTGCCCTTTTACCGGCAGGGCAAGCTGTTCCGCGATCTGCGCAAGCATATCGAGGCGGATGGCTCCCGGATCATCGAAGTCTAGCCTTCGCGGCGCTCGCTAATCTCTTCGAGTTCGCGTTCGAGCGCATCGGCGCGGCCTTCGGCAACGGTCGCTCGCACATAGAGCACGAGAAACATTGCAGCTAGCATGATGCCGCCGATGACAAATAAAACGCCCTGCACTTGCCCATTCCCCCGCGGTTCGCTTGCGCATCGCATCATAGCGAAAGCAGATGATCGAACGCCAGCGCGTCAGGCGGCGGCGTTGACGTTTGTCGTGCCGCCTGCATTCGAGACGGTTGCCCGCAACCTGCAGGGCCCGAGCGAAAAACCGCCCACGCCATTTTGCGTGAAGGTCACAGCCGGGCCGACCGAGAACCAGTTCGCGCCGTCGGGGCTTGCCTCAAGCGCCACGGTCGCGCCGCCAAATGTTCCCCAGGCCCAGAATGTTCCGGTGCCGCCCGTCCAGTCGATGAGAGCCGAGCTTCCGTTTGCCGTCGTGCCGTTCAAAATCGTTGCCATAGTTTCGTCCTCGCTATGCTGCGCTGCTGCGCCAATTCACGCGCATAGTCTCAGCGAGGTTTTCGCAGGCGAGGATTACTTGTCGGCCGGCCTATGGCATCAGGCAAATCCGAGGCGGGCGAACTGGCTGTCCGGTACGTCGAGTTCCTTGAGGGCGACGCGCAGCCGTTCGGCAAGTTCCGCTTCAAGCGGCGTGCCCGCAAGGTTGCGGTCTTCGCTCGCATCCTCCTCCAGATCGTAGAGGTGATGCCCCGTGAAGCGCATGAAGGCCCAGAAGGGGAGCTTGTCGCCCGCCTGCCAATCCTGACGGATCACAGGAATGGTGCTGCCGGGCATATGGTCCAGATATGCGCGGTCGTCCGGCAGGGGAAGCTCCTGCTCGCGCGTCAGATGATGCGTCGGCATGGTCGACCAGCGGTTGGACAACATGGTGAGCGGCGCATTCGCGGCCCTGGGCCCGCGCGCATATTTGTAACGCCCGTCAACGAAATGAACCTCACGGCCCCAGACGCCGGTAAGCAGCCAGTCGCGGACGCTTGAGACTTCGCCGCGCAGCAGCGGCAGAAGCGAGCGGCCATGCGTGCGCTGGCGCACCTTGACGCCGAAGACATCGGCAAGCGTCGCAAAGAGGTCAACACTCGTCGTCAGCGCGTCGCATGTGCCGGGCGCAATGCCCGGATGGGAGATGAGCAAAGGAATGTGGCCGAGCGTTTCGTAAATAGGGACGCCGGGCTTTCCCCAGATGTCCTTCTCGCCCAGATAGTGGCCATGATCTGTGCAGAGGATGATAAGCGTGTCGTCCCAGAGTCCCTTGCGCTCAATCGCATCGATGATCTTGCCGAACCAGCGGTCGATCATGGTGAGCTTGCCGCCATAAGAGGCGCGAAGCTGATGCGCCTGCGCCTCGCTGAGTACGCCTTTCGCCAGCGCGCCCTGCATGTAAGGCGGCCAGATCAGATGCGGGCCTTCCCAATCCTTGTCATACATCGAGGCATAGGGTTCCGGCGTGTCGAAAGGTTCGTGCGGGTCGAACTCGTCGACGAAGAGCATGAAGCGCGCATGATGGCCTGCATTTTCCTCAATCCACTTCGCCGCCGCGCCCATGGTACGGGGGCCGGGAAAATCTTCCTCGCCGCGAAAATATCCGCGCGAATTGTCATAGGGTATGTTCGGGCGGAATGAATTCGGCGCGCCGGTCCAGCTCGGATCGGGCCGCGTTTTCCAGGCATCGCCCTCATGGCCGCGCTGATAGTCCCAGGCTGTGAAGTCGACATGAAAATTCTCGCCGCCCGTCTCGAAGAGATGAGGGTGATCCGAGATCAATTGCGTGACAACGCCCGCCTTGCGCAACTCATAGGTGATGGCGTCTTCCCAAAGCTCGATCGAGCCCCATGGCTTCCACAGAAAATCCAGCGCGCCGCAGAGAATGTCATGCCGTGCGGGCATGCAAGGCAACGAGCCCGTGTAGTGCTTCGTGAAGCGCGTCGCCCGTGCGGCGAAACGGTCGAGATTCGGCGTCGCGAATTCCTTGCCGCCATAACTTCCGAGCATGTGGCGATTGAGGCTGTCGAGCAGAATGACGACGACATTGTTCGGCGTCTTGCTCGGCTTCTGATTGATGTCGGCCATGGGTACTCACGCGCTGGCTGAGCACCGCATTGCGCTCAGGCCGACATACTATTCCATAGGCAACACGAAACAGAAAAGGCTGAATGTTCGCATGGCGGTCGGCGCCCCGATGCGCGACCACAACGAGGGCATGATCCGAATACGAATTAGCGCAGCCAGCTTATCCTTTCCGGCGAACCGTCGCGGTTGCGCAAATTGAAATAGAGAAGCGGCGCTGTGTCGTTATTGAACGCCGCCGCCAATGCGGGCGAAGGCCGTTGCGCGCTTGTACCCAGAGCATCGCCGCGCGCTATGTCATCGCCTGCCTTCACCGCAATGCTCCCCAGACCGGCGATGACCAGATGCCGGTGGCCCTCCAGTTCGATGATGACCATGCCGAGATAACCCTTGAATGGCCCCGCAAAGACAACTGTGCCGCGAACCGGACTGCGCAACAGGCAATCGGGGTGAGCGAAGAGGACGACGCCCGGCAGCGCGGAACGATCGAGAGCTGCACGCTCTATCCGCATCATGCCGCTCTCGGCGATATGGCAGAGAGCTGCGGGTCGCGCTATTGGCATGATCGGTAGCGGCTCGGCTGCGAGAGAGCGCGACTTGTCGCTCGCGTCCCTGTTTGCGACCAGAGCTTCAATCGCGGCGCTGATATCGCGACACATGGCATCGCTGCGCGAACGCAGCGCAGCGGTACCCGCCACGCATTCTCCAAGATCGACGCTTTCTACAATCGGCATGGCAGGCTGGCGCGAAAGCGGCGTTGAATGCCCGTCAAATCCGCCATGCATCGACAGGGCCGAAGCGCTCAGCAAAGCCGCAGAGAGATGGCGCCACATCAGTGCCTGCCGTTTCTGCCCCCTAAACAAGAACGTACCTTCGTCCTCTATTCAGACAACAGGGAGAAATCATAGCCATTCCTGATTAATGCAGAAGTGTTCATCTGGATACACACAGTGTCGTTGGTATACATACCAACGCATAGTACCGTCTTACCGTGAACTTCCCCGCCCATGCTCTATCATGACGCTCATGATTTCTGTTGGGTGAAGCCATGGACAAGCGTGCGGCATCGAACGGAGAAGACTTCTGGCGCGCGCATTACGGCCTCCCCGCTCGCGCGCAAATGCTTGCCCCTTCGGCCAGTGAGCGTCGCTCACACAGATCATGGCAGGCGCGTCGCAATGCGCCGCAGTCTATTCCCACAAGACGAAGCCGGCGTAGCTCCACTCCCCCTTTCGCACTTGGCGTCGGCGTCATGCTTGCTGTGTGGCTTCTCGCCGCCGGATATTTTTTCCTGCGCGTCCCCACCGCCGAATTTCTCGATGAGGCCGCGATGCGCGCGCAATCGCCAGCGCTGATTGCATCGAACCTTCTCGCGCCCGGCGAGTTATCTGCCATGAGCGAAAGGGCGCTTGCCAACTCGCCGGATGCCAATTTTGCGGTCGCGCTGGAAACGAGCCTTGTCGCCCTTCGCGGCTATCTGCTGACGGGAGCGAACGGATTCAAAGAGCAGTGGCTGTTGTCGCTTGCCGCATTGAAAACGTCACACGTCGAAATGGATCGCGCATCGCAATCCTGGACGGATGGCCAGAAAATTCTCGAATGGGACAAGGCGAAGAAAGACAGCGAGACACTGATACAAAACGAGGCTGCGCTGGCAAACCTCATCGGAACGCAAAATCGATATCCGGGCTTCCGCCTCTACCAGGAAAAAACCGACCCCGCCCTCGCCCAGGCTATCGCCATTTGCGACGACACCCTTCAATCCATCCTCGCAATGCCGATGACGAATACGACGACCAGCGTGGGCCTGCTCGCCACCCTTCGCGGCACGCTCAGAGAGACGCGCAGTTCATTTGCAGCATATCTTCTGCTGCATAACACAAAGGAAATGCCTGCGACGCTGAAGGCGCAAATTGAAAAGCTCGGACACGAGGCATCCGACATCCAGGCCATCCGCTCCCTTGTCGGCCCCGAGGATCAGGTGCGCCTCGACAGGCTTTCTCCGCTGATCTCGAGCAGTCTGGTGGAAATGCAGCGGATCGCGGCCTTGCGACAAAGCGACCGCTGGGACTATGCGGATTTCGCATTCAGGGAACAAATCCTCCCCGGCGCGATGAAAACACTCAACATGGCGCGCGACTGGTCAAAAACGAACTAGGCGCGGCGAAATCGATATTCTTTATACTGAAGATACCGGCCGCAGCCCGGCTAGCGTGACGAGCATGGCTCAGACCATGACTGAGCCATGGCCTGCAATTGCCGAGCTTGTCGCCTGAAAAAGCAAATGCCGGAGCAAGGGGAAATGGTGCCCGGGGGCGGGATCGAACCACCGACACTGCGATTTTCAGTCGCATGCTCTACCAACTGAGCTACCCGGGCCGCGCTGGCCTTCCGAGGGAACCCGGATGGCAAGGCTCGCGGGTTATAAGAGATTGAATGGGGCCTGTCCAGAGCCGGGTGGCGGGGTATTGTCGAGGCCTAAATGTGATTTGCCAGAAGCAGTTAGCGCTCGCCGTCATCCTGGCCGGAATGGCCGTCGTCCTCGCTCCACTCGTCAGGCGGCTCGATGGCTGGAATCGCGTAAGAACCCTTCAGCCAGCGATTGAGGTCCACATCCGCGCAATGCTTGGAGCAGAAGGGGTGAAAGTCCTGAGACGACTTCTTGCGGCAGATGGGGCAAGGCCTTGGCGTGCGCAGCGGCACGACATTGTGAGGGCGCTCTTCCTTTTTGCCGGAAGTCATTACTGCACCACGCCGACATCGATGCGATCGCGCGGAAAGGCGCTCTCGCCGACGAGTTTCAGCTCGCCCGCCACCTTTGCCTTCAGCCGATCGAGCAGATAGGTGTTCCCGCGCTCGAGCCAATCGATCACCTCGGGCGCGGCGCGCGCGACAATGGCGCGGCCGGGCGAGGCCTGCGCTTCGCTGACGACTTTCCGTAGCAGGTCGTTTGCCACCGTCGCACAGGTTTTGCGACGCGGGCGGCCCGCAGGATAAGCAGGCTCGGTCAGGAGCTTGTTCAGCGGCTCGCGCACGCGCTTTCGCGTCATTTCGACAAGGCCGAATTCGGACATGCCGGAAATCTGCGTCGGCACGCGATCATGGGCAAAGCCGACATTCAGCGCGTCGATCACCCTGGCGATGTTTGCCGGATCGTTCATGTGGATGAAATCGATGACGATGAGGCCGCCCGTGCCGCGCAGTCGGAGCTGATAGACGACTTCGGCGACGGCTTCGAGGTTGATGCTGGCGCTCGTATCCTCAAGGCCGGTCGATGCGGTGTAGCGGCCTGAATTGACGTCGATGGCCGTCAGGGCCTCCGTCGTTTCAATCGTGATCCAGCCGCCCGATTTCAATTCGACGCGCGGTTCCAGCGCCGCTTCGATTTCGCTGTCGATGTCGTAAAGCGCAAAGAGCGGGCCGGGGCCGTTGTAAAGCTGGATGCGGTCGAGCAGTTCGGGCATGGCGCGGCGGCAATAACGCTGCGCTTCGCCAAAGGCCTCGGCATCGTCGATGAGCACGCGCGACGTGTCGGTGCTGACATAGTCGCGGAGCGTCTTCGATACCGGGTCGAGATCGTGAAAGACGACGCAGGGCGGGTTGGAGCGCTTCTCGATCTCGCGCACCTTGCGCCATTCCTCGGCGAGCTGGCGCGCATCGGCGGCGATGTCTTCGACTGTTGCGCCAATGGCTGCCGTGCGGACGATGAAGCCCGCAGGCTCGCCTGTGACGCCCATGGAGCCGAAGCGCGCGACCATTTCCTCAACCAGCGCCGTCAGGCGCTCGCGCTCGGCCTCATCCTCGATGCGGCGCGAGAGAGCAACGCCGGACTGGTTGGGCACAAGCACAAGAAGACGGCCCGGAATGGTGACGTTGGCAGACAGGCGCGCGCCCTTGTCGCCGATCGGGTCTTTCACCGCTTGCACGAGGATCGTCTGGCCTTCGGTGACGCAGGCGCTGATGGGCGGCAGGACATGCTCGTCCAGATGTGTCAGCTCGCAAAGGCAACGCGCCTCGCGCGCGCCGAGAAAGCCTGCGCGCTCCAGTCCGATTTCGACGAAGGCCGCCTGCATGCCGGGCAGCACGCGCTGCACGCGGCCGAGAAAAATATTGCCGAGAAGCGAATGGCCGGCGCGGCCCGTCTTGGCCTTCAGGTCGTCTTCCATGGTGCGCTCAAGAATGAGTTCCACGGGACGTCCGTTTTCGACCACAGCGACGCGCGTCTCGCCCGGGCCGACATTAATCAAAACTTCCTCGGACATGAAAATCCTTGAGCGATCCCGGTTCGCGTCCCCAAGCGTGCGGGTTGCCCCTTCTACTTGTCAGAACCCCTGTAAAAGCAACACTAACACTGTTGTTAGCGCGCTGGGTAGAGCGGGAAGCCGACACCGGACAGCAGGGCCGCCGTCTCAAACAGGGGAAGGCCGACCACGCCAGAATAGCTACCGGTCAGCAAGCGGATGAAGGCCGCCGCATGGCCCTGAATTGCATAGCCGCCCGCCTTGCCCTGCCATTCGCCGAGCGCGATATAGGCATCGCATTCAGTGTCGGAGAGGCGCTTGAAGGTGACGCGGGTTTCGCTGACGCGTTCGCGAAGGCGACCATCGGGCAAGATCAATGCAATCGCCGTATAGACCCGATGCGCCCGCCCGGAAAGAAGCGCGAGGCAGGCGCGGGCATCCGCTTCCGTTTCCGCCTTGGGAAGAATGCGCCGCCCGCAGGCCACCACCGTATCGGCGGCCAGCACCAGCGCATGCGGTTCGAGCGCCGCCACAGCCCTCGCCTTTTCATGCGCAAGACGAAGCGCATGAGGACGCGGCAGCTCGCCTTTCAGCGGCGCCTCATCGAGATCGGCAGCGCGCACGGCGTCAGGGCGCACGCCGATCTGCTCCAGCAGAGCGAGACGGCGCGGCGAGGCGCTGGCAAGGATGAGGTGAGGTTTTTCAGAGGTCATGGCGGAGGGCTGTCTGGGCCGAGCCGGCTTAACGCCACCGACCGATCATTTGAAGCGATAGGTGATCCGCCCCTTGGTCAGATCATAAGGCGTCATTTCGACCAGAACCTTATCGCCCGCAAGGACGCGAATGCGGTTCTTGCGCATTTTGCCCGCCGTATGGGCAATGATTTCGTGATCGTTCTCGAGCTTGACGCGGAACGTCGCGTTCGGGAGCAATTCCGACACGGTGCCCGGAAACTCAAGCAGTTCTTCCTTAGCCATTCAAATTCCTTTGAGATTTGGCGGGAGAATGGTCACAAAGCGGCCCAAAATCAAGGGCGGCGAAGGGGTCTCCCCCTGCGGATCGTGCCAAATCGTTGATTTAGCGCGGAAATCCGGGTGAATGAGCCTAGCCGACGACCTTTTCACATGCCCCGAAGCGCCGTTGCAGCATGTCGCGCAGATCGTCGCGCAGGCGGCGATAGGCTTCCAGCCGCTGTTCGCGCGAGCCGCGCTCGCCTGCGGCAAAGGGGTCCAGCGTCGGCCAGAACTCAATATCGACGGCCTGCCCACGAGTGAGATCCTTGACCCGGGCGCAGGTTTCGGGCGTCAGACAGATCACGAGATCGAAGGAGCCGATGTCGATCGCTTCAAGGTCGAGCGGATGGTCGCCGCTCATGTCGATGCCGATTTCCGACATGACGCTGATAGCGAAGGGGTCGCGGGCCGAAGGCTCCAGCCCGGCGCTGTCGACATAGATCCGCTTGCCGAAGAGGGTTTTCATCAGCGCCTCGGCCATGGGCGAGCGCACCGCGTTCAGATTGCAGGTGAACAGTACCGACCCCGGCAGCGCCTTGCTTGCTGTTGTCGCCTCTCCGCTTGCCACAGCCTCAACCCTTGATATGCAGCACGCAGATCAGCGTGAACAGACGGCGCGAGGTATCGAAGTCCATCTCGACTTTTCCGGCGAGACGTTCTTTCAGCAGCTCGGAGCCTTCGTTATGCAAGCCGCGGCGGCCCATATCGATGGCTTCAATCTGCGCAGGAGCCGCCGTCTTGATGGCGTCGTAATAGCTTTCGCAGATCATGAAATAGTCTTTGATGATCCGGCGGAACGGCGTCAGCGACAGCATGATCTTGCCATGCGGCGTCCCGCCATCCAGGCGGATGTCGAAGACGAGGCGATTTTCCTCGATGGCGAGATGAAGCAGATAGGGGCCGCCATCGCTGCCGATCGGGGCGAAGCTGTTTTCTTCCAGCAGATCGAAGATCGCGACCTTGCGCTCATGTTCGACATCGGGACTGCGGCGCATGACGGTGCGTTCGTCGAGCACCAGCTCGGCGATACGGAACCGCGACTTGCCGTCAGAACTATCCAATATGAAACGCTCGGTTGCTGGCCAGACCAATGACGCGCCACTCTAAGCCGATTTGCAGGGGAGAGGCGAGCCGGGGACTTATTTGTTGAGCCGGATCGATACCGACCGCCCATGCGCCTCCAGCCCCTCGGCCGTGGCGAGCGCCACTGCGGCAGGGCCGATCCGGCCAAGCGAGGCCGCATCGCAACGGACGATGGAGGTCCGTTTCATGAAGTCGAGCACATTGAGGCCGGACGAGAAGCGCGCGCTGCGGGCTGTCGGCAGGACGTGATTGGACCCTGCCACATAGTCGCCCACGGCTTCGGGCGTATAGCGCCCGAGGAAGATCGCGCCCGCATTGGAAATCCGGGCGGCAAGCGGCTCGGGATCATCCAGCGCGATTTCGAGATGCTCTGGCGCCAGACGATCGACGAGCGGCACCGCGTCGTCGAGGTTCCTCACCACGATGACCGCGCCGAAATCGGCCCAGCTTTTGGTCGCGGTGGTTTCGCGCGGCAAAAGCTTGAGCTGGCGTGCGACCGCCTCTTCCACGCTGGTGGCGAAGTCCGCATCGTCGGTGATGAGTATCGACTGCGAGCTTTCGTCATGCTCGGCCTGCGAGAGAAGATCGGCGGCGATCCAGTCGGGATCGTTGTCCTTGTCGGCGACGACCAGAATTTCGGACGGGCCTGCGATCATGTCGATGCCGACAATGCCGAAGACCTGACGCTTCGCGGCGGCGACCCAGGCATTGCCAGGACCGACGATCTTGTCCACGGGTTTGATAGTCGCCGTGCCATAAGCAAGCGCCGCAACCGCTTGCGCGCCGCCGACACGATAGACCTCATCGACGCCTGCAAGACGCGCGGCGGCAAGCACCAGCGGGTTCACCTTGCCGTCTGGCGTCGGCACGACCATGACGACACGCGCAACGCCGGCGACCTTAGCCGGCACGGCATTCATCAGCACGGAGCTTGGATAATTCGCAGTACCGCCCGGCACGTAGAGGCCGACCGCGCCGACCGGCGTCCAGCGATGGCCAAGTTCAACACCGGCCCCATCGATATAGCGGCTGTCTTCGGGCTTCTGGCGCGCGTGATAGGATTCGATCCGCGACTTTGCGAGCTTCAGCGCGTCAAGCGTCGCACTGTCGCAAGCGACGAGCGCTGCATCGAGATCGCGGTCGGGAATGCGCAGATCGGCTGCCGTAAACGATACGCGGTCGAATTTGTTGGTCAGTTCAATGAGCGCGTCATCGCCGCGCGCGCGCACGTCCGCCACGATCTTGACGACCGCATCGTTCACATCGACCGAAGCTTCGCGCTTCGCCCCGAGGAGCGTCTCAAAGGCCTGTTCAAAGCCTTTTTCGCTCGCATCCAACCGTATGGCCATTTGGTGTGTGCTACTTCAAATCGTGATCGGGCAGGTTCGGCGTTTCCCAGACAAGGCCGAGATCCGAGAGATGGGCATCGAGAGCCTCAACCTCAAGCCTGATCTCGCCACCGCCGGAAAAGGTAAGCGTGACAAGGCCCGAAGGCGCGTTCAGTTCGTCGAAGCGGATCGACAGCAGGTTGAGCACGCCGTCGGACCGGTCTTGCGCAATGTTGCGGGCGCGGGCGGCCTGCACATTCTCGAAATGCAGACCCGCGCGGGCGCGCTGATGAGTGCCGGGCAGAGCGCCCTCCTTCTCCCAGCGAAAGCGGTTCACGACCATCGCGAAGCGGCGCGCATGGGGCAGAAAGACAAGATCGCGCACCTGCGTCACCGCGTCCTGCAGGCAGGTCGAGATGACTTCAAGGTCGGTCGCATCTTCGGCGCTGAGGCGCAAGTCCTTCATCAGTTCGCTTTCCGTCTCTGTCTCAGGCCTTGGCGCGCCAGATTTCAGCGCCACAGGCGCTCAGCTTTTCTTCCAGGCGGTCGAAACCGCGATCGAGATGATAGACGCGATTGATCGTCGTTTCACCTTCCGCAGCCAGCGCCGCGATGACGAGGGCAGCGGAGGCGCGCAGATCGCTCGCCATGACGGGCGCCGCCGTCAGCCGTTCGACGCCATGCACCAGCGCCTTGTCGCCGTGAAGCGAGATGTTCGCGCCGAAGCGGGCAAGCTCCTGCACATGCATGAAGCGGTTCTCGAAGATCGTCTCGGTGACTTCGGACTCGCCTTCCGCCGTCGTCATCAGCGCCATGAACTGGGCCTGAAGATCGGTCGGGAAGCCGGGAAAGACCTGCGTGACAATATCGGTGGCCTGCAGCCGCTCGCCATTGCGCGTGATGCGAACCTGCCCCTGATGGGCATCGACGCCGACGCCTGCCGCACGCAGCACGGAAAGCGCGGACTCGAAGGTTTCAGCCTCGACGCCATCAAGCGTGACATCGCCGCCTGCCATAGCCGCCGCAATCGCATAGGTGCCGGCTTCGATGCGGTCGGCGACGACGTGATGCGTCGCACCGTGAAGCCGCTCGACGCCTTCGATGCGCAGCGTCGATGTGCCGATGCCTTCGATCTTCGCGCCCATGGCGACGAGGCAGCGGGCCACATCGCTGATTTCAGGTTCGCGGGCGGCGTTTTCGAGCACGGTTTCGCCATCAGCAAGTGTCGCGGCCATGAGCAGCGTGTGGGTCGCGCCGACGGAGACGATGGGCGAGCGGATGACCGCGCCCTTCAGCCCGTCCGGCGCCTTGGCCAGAACGTAGCCTTCGACCAGATCGATCTCGGCACCCATTTTCTGGAGGCCCTTCAGATAGAGATCGACCGGGCGCGCGCCGATGGCGCAGCCGCCGGGCAGCGAAACCTTTGCGGTCCGGCAGCGCGCGAGCAGCGGGCCGAGAACCCAGAAGGTCGCGCGAATCTGCGAGACGATTTCATAGGGCGCGAGCGTCGAGACGATTTCCGGCGTGGTCAGCGCCAGCGTATCGCCGTGCGGACCTTCGCTGCGCTGAACATCCGTGCCGAGGACGCCAAGCAGCTTGCCCAATGTTCGCACATCGGTCAGACGGGGAATATTCGTCAGTTTCAGCGTTTCGTCGGTCAGAAGCGCCGCGATCATCAACGGCAAGGCGGCATTTTTCGCGCCGCTGATCGGAATGATGCCGTTCAGCCGATGGCCGCCGCGAATGTGAATCTTGTCCATGGAAACGTCCGGTCGAGGCCCCGGAGAGCCGTTAAAGGCCCGCCGGGTGCGGGTTTCCCGGATTTATAAGGAACGAGAGGGCGAGAGTCACGGGGGATGCCCGATTCGCCCGCGCCTGCCCCTCTGGCGGGGCATGGCGATTATTTGTCTTTGGGGCTCTTTTCAGAGCCGCTTCCGGCCTCGCCCTGCGCTTTGGCCTGAGCCTTGCGCTTGCGCAGATTGGCACGCAATGCCTCAGCTTGCCGGGCCTCGCGGGCCTGGTTAGCGCGCGCGGGACCCTGTCCGGGCTGGCGGCGGCTGCTATTGTCGTCAGGCTTGTCTTTAATACGACCAGGACCGGCCATGGCTTCACCAAGAGCTTAAGGTTACGAACTTCCCCGCATATGTACCACGGGGGGCCGGTCGTCAACAAAGGTCGTCGGAAGAGGCATGGCCCGCCTATTCCCGGTTGCACCAGAAGCGGCCCTGTGGCAACTTCCGCCCGCTTTCGTCGCCCTCAGGCCGGAAGCGCGGAGGCCCATGTAGCTCAGTGGTAGAGCACACCATTGGTAATGGTGAGGTCGAGTGTTCAATCCACTCCGTGGGCACCACAACTTTCCCAGTTTTGCTGGCGTTTTTAGCCACCTGCCTAAATGCCGCACAAAGGCATATGGGTCAGACGTGTCCTCTCAAGGCCAGAACAGGACGTGAATCTGGGGGAAAATTGGGGGAAGATTTTTGCGATCTGTTCGCATAGCATTTTCCAATGCTCGACTACGGCTATTCGGTGGCCATCCAATGCGGCTGCGATCGTAGAGTCGTTGAAATGCCGTCCGCACGTCCTCAAGCGGATAATCCCTCGCCTCAAGGTCGGGAGAGGCGGCGGCGCGTCCATCATGCACGCTGGCGGCTGCCAATGGCTGGCAGGAGTTTGCTTTCCAAGAATAATTATCGAATTTCTCGACTACCGCTGAGCACTTCGCTTATCGGGACAAACTCTGTCGCGCTTCGCAAGGTGTCGAGGCGGTAACCATTGCCGGTCTTGACAGCGCAAACAGCATCAAGAGTAAATTGGTAGCCAATGACTTTGTTAAAATCCGTATGAAGATATTCACCTAAACCCGCGCCTGCAAAAAGATGATGCGGATAGGTATAAGACCACCAAAAGTTAGTGCCCTTCGCCGCATCCATTTGGACAGCAGCGAGCAACCTGAAAACAGCTGGGTTGATTGGGGGCAAGTCAGTGGATGATGAGTGCGGCAAAAGGCATCGATCGGCAATTTTTCGATCCCCAGGGAATTGGGCAGTCCCGAAGCCAGTCGTCGGGAAAAAAAATTTCCGAACTTCCCCTGCCTCAAAGGCCGTAGCCATCGTTAGAGAGTATGAGTAAAAGCGGAAGGCCTCGGGCGGCACGGGAATACGCTCACCATTGTCCGTGATCGCTTGGATTGTCAGGTGATTGACTGCGGGTGTGTCGTACCATCCGGCCATGAATATCGAAAAACCTGCCGGGGCATCAATCACGAGAACAGTCATCAACAAACGTAAGGCAACCGACGGACTGGTCTTTATACTCGCAATGGCAACAGCGAGTGTCACATTCAGGATGATCCATATCCAGAATACGATACCCGTCAGCACCGCAACACCCACGTGCCACAAATCAAGCAGCAAAATGAATGGCGCCAATAAAGGCTTAAACCAAAGCACCACAATAGATGATAGCTGCAGCCCAAATGTCAGAGCGTTAGACACAAGGTCAAAGTTCATCCACTGGCCAAAAATCCATTGATTAACTGCCGGCCAATGCGCAAGTGGAAGAACACCAAGGACATCTCCGCTTGAGAGCAGGTAATAGGTCGGGTTTGTTAAAATCCAATCTCCCGAACCGCTACCTAAATTCCACTTCCGCAAGGATGAGTGAAAATAGTTGGAGAATTGGAGCGCGACGGCCAGCAACACGATATTGTTGAAAACGACCGATTTTATGCCGCTTCCAAATTTGCCTTCGGCTCCATATCGAGTCCGAATAGAATGATGCGCTGACGTCACGAGATAGTAGAAAAGCGCAAGTAGAAGCAACATCATGAGGGTTCCGGCCAGCGTCTTTTCTTCGCCATGGCCGAGCACGAATCCATAGTGCCGCTCTATTTCCTCTCGATACCAGAACCCGACGCATGCGGTATAAAAACCGAAAGTCGGTCGTCGCCATGCGAAAGCAGCAAAGACAAGACCGGCGATCGGACCGACCATAAGATGGTGGAAAGCAACGGGCTGGGAGACCGTCACTTCAAAATCTATGGGGAAGCTTCGAAGAAATGCAAAACCGGCCAGAACAATTGTGAAAGTACGACAAACCCATAAAAAGGGGCGTGGCAGTTTTTCTGCCGTAAGTCTCCAACCACCCAAAGCCAACAGCATCACCGTCGCAATCCGCCAAAAATCATTTGGCGAACCCGTGCTGATGGTCAGCGCATCTATAGGGTTGAGCGCTAGAATTAAAACTAAACCCAAAGCAAGAATGGGCACACCATCGGCAACTGCGTGGCTGAAAAAGGCATGAATCTTGATAGTAGTGCGAAGTAACCACGGCGGAAGGTCAACCCGACGTTGACGCGTCCACGCCTTGATGGTTCCCAACGGTAAAATGATCGCGACGATTAGGAACCAAAAACTGGGCGCGGGCTTTACCTGAAAAGAATATGAGCGCCCATTTGTGCGAGGATCAGAGCGATCCGATGACGAAAAAATAAGAGCCTGACCCCAATGAGAAAATCTACCACGGCCATCCATTGAAATATCGACGTGTAGCGAGTGCGCAGGACCAAGGTTTTTCCCGTCCTCGAATAGCTGGAGATTCGATGCCGCTCCTTTCGATACCGTATCGGTTACAAAGACCACGAACGGCCCGAGGTAGGAATGAGGAACGGGCGCCGAGAATGCGTCGCCGCCAACATGACCTATCTCCTGGCTCTTAACCGAACCACGATAGATCGGAGAAAATATTGAAAAATAAGCAACCATCAGCAGTGGCAAACAGCTTAACAAAATGGTGCTGATGATAAGCAGATTAATTCTGCCCGCAGCACCATGCACGTTCGCTAATCGGTCAAATAATGAATATCTCATTGGCCTATGGAATGACTCGCCTACCTAGGACCAACAAAACCACCCTTCGGCCAAAGACCAGCACAGGGTAAAGGAATCTAGAAACAGCTGGCTGTCTAAAAATAAAGCCATTCATTCTGTTAAACGTCGACGAACGAGAAGACAAGAACGCCAGTACGGACATCGCCGCGTGACCACTATAGGTGGCATCATCAATTTCGACGATCATACTGTCATTGATTTCCATACCTCGGCGCCGAAAATCTGAGACCAAAGCGGGCTCCATTCGAGCGTCAACGATATCTACATTGTCTGTAATGCTATCACGAATGCGCCATAGGCGCATGAAACCCGCACAGAACGGGCATTGCCCGTCATAGATCACGCGAATTCGGCCTATCGGCTTATTCTTCGACATTGCGCAAAGCTATCGCAATCGTTCATCAGGTTAAAGAGCTTATGAGCCAAAAGTCGTGACCCAAGGGGCCTAGGGGGTCGATATACGGTTGCGACACAGCCCGCGCGTAGGCTTGGCAGGCGTTGATCGTCGCCTGGTCTTGATTTATTTCGGCTCTGAGATCGTAATAAGCCGATCGAGCGCTTGCAGCGAGTTCGACGGTGTTGTCATCGCTGCCGCTGGTGGTGCCGGGATGACCGGGCAGGCTGGCGGCGGCAACTGCGATGCGCAGCTTGCGAGCACCGCTGTCAACGTCAGCACGCAATTTATCTTCAACCAATTTAGCATCCTGAATTTCCTTTTGAACCAACTCGCCGCTTCGGCGTTGTGTATGCAGGATCGCGCATAGCCGGTCCGCCAACAAACCGGAGTTGCATTCCATGAAGTCAGTAATTTCTGGCGCGCTTGTCGCTGCCATGATGAGTACGGTCGCGATCAGTTCGGGCGCCTTTGCAGCAGATATCAAGGCCCAGCCCATCGTGCCCCTGACCTTCGATATGTCCCAGCTTCAACAGGCCTATCGCGCGTCGAAGATCATCGGCGTCACCGTGGTCAATGAAGCGGATGAAACGGTCGGCTCGATCGACGATCTTCTGATCAATCGCAATGACAATGTGCCCTATGCGGTTCTGTCGGTCGGCGGCTTTCTGGGCGTCGGCAATAAATTCGTAGCCGTTCCCTACAAATCGCTCCACATCGTCAAGGACAAGATCGTCTTGCCGGGCGGTTCGAAGGACGCGCTGAAGCAGCTTCCCGAGTTCAAGTATCAGTAAGCGCGAACAATAAGCGTTCCTGCCCCGCAACGCTGATGGCTCGGCAGTTCATGCCCCATCGCGTCCGGATGAATTTCTGGGTCGGCTGGATTTCTGAGACCCTGCAATCATTAAAGAAAATATCCGCCTAGAGACGAATTAGCACCGACATCTATTCATTCGACAATTTCAGAGGGTTTCCATGGCTTACAATCAGAATGACGCAGGCAGCAACAACACGCTCTATTTCATCGTCGGCGGCATTGTTATCGCTGCAGTGATTTTGGGCGGCATGTTCTTCACGGGCCGTCTCGGCAATCCGGCCACGCCGCAAAACGTGACGATTGACGCACCGGCTGGTGCGCGTGGCCCCGCCGGGCCGCAAGGCACTTCGGGCAATACTGGCGAGACCGGCAGCACCGGCGACACGGGAGCGACAGGCGCGACCGGGGCAACCGGCGATCAGGGCGACACCGGCGCGTCGGGCGGCGACACCACGGTTATCGTGAAGCCTTAATATTCACGGATGAACGACGGCAGGCGGAGCGGAGAGCACAAAGCCCCCGCCCCGCCTGCCGGTTTCAATCGCGGCGCGTGCAATGCATGCAGGCCCACGCGATGCGAAACCTCGCCACCGGCAGCGGCATTCCATCAACTGTCGGTGCGCTCAATATGATCTCCCCCCTTCGCGCATTGACCGTGGAGTGTCGGCGGAGCGCGAAGGGGATTCAAGGCAGAGCTAGCGAATCGGAATCACCACGTTGAGCGACGGCACCCCGTAATAAACAGGCGGAGGCGGCGGCGCGTAGTAAACCGGCGGAGGTGCGTAATAGACAGGCGGCGGGGGATAGTAGCCCGGCGCCCAATAGCCGCGCACCGGCGCATAGCGATGATAATGGCGATGCTCCCAGCGCTCATAACGGCCGTGATGGCCACGATCCCAGCGGTCGGCAAAAGCGGGCGTCACGAGGGCGCCCGAGAGCAAAGCCGAAACCGCAAGAGCGCCCAGCAGCGCCTTTTTTCCGATATTTTTCACGGATCGATCGGAGCTGTTTTTCATTTTTTGAATCCTCCTCTATCCGTACCCCTTCAAGAGCGACGGCCTGGTTCGACGGTCAGCCGTCAATTCGTACCAGCCGAGATGTAGGTTCGCTTCCTGGCGAAAAAGCGGCATAATTTGGCGCAATCTCGGGCAACCCCACACAACTGCTCAACGCGACGCGGTTCGTATGAGCCGGAATAAACATAATGAGCGGTGACTTCTGGCGTCTGATCGAAAGTTCGCAAAACGCGCATGCCAAGCGCTGGAACGATCTGCATGATTCGCGCGGCATAAAAAAACATGGCGAGTTCCTGCTCGCCGGGCGCAAGGCGGTTCCCGAAGCGCTGCGGCTGCATCCCGATCGTTTTCAGGCCGTGCTCGTTTGCGAGCCCAAGGATGTTTCCGAGCTTGAACTGCCTGCGGGCATCGATCGCTTCCGCCTGACGCGCTCGCTTTTCGACAAGCTCGATATTTCCGGCACGAATTTTCCATTGCTTGTCGGCAAGGCCCCTGCCCTTGCCCGCGCCGACCTTGCTGCCGCGCCGCAAGGGCTTGAACTGATCTGCGCGCTGGGCGACCCGAGCAATCTCGGCGCGCTTTTCAGAAGTGCGGCGGCCTTCGGCGCGCGGCGTATCGTGCTGATGGAAGAGGCGGCGCATCCGTTTCATCCCAAAACATTGCGTGCTGCCGCCAATGCGCAGTTCGAGCTGGAACTCATGCGCGGCCCGTCATGGGCGGAGATCGGCAATGCAGCGGGGCCGCTCGTCGCGCTTGATGGCGGCGGCGAGGACATATCGCAGTTTCACTGGCCGAAAAATCTGCGGCTCATTCTCGGCGAAGAAGGGCTTGGCGTGCCGGCGGGTCTGAAGGCACAGCGGCTTGCGATCCCGACCACCGGCGCCGTCGAGTCGCTCAATGCGACGGTCGCGGCAAGCCTTGCGCTTTACGCCCATTATCTTTCGGCGCGATGAGCTTTCATTTCGGCGAGCGCATCGAGAGCGCGGAGGCGCGCAGCGGCGTGATCGACAATCGGTAACGGATAGGTTTTTCCAAGCACGACGCCCGCTTCTGCAAGCACCGAGGCCGGTGCGCTCCACGGCATGTGAATAAAACGCGCATCCAGTCGTTCAAGTTCGGGCAGATGAGTGCGCACATAGTCGCCATCGGGATCGAATTTCTCGCCCTGCGTCACCGGATTGAAAATGCGGAAGAAAGGCGAAGCATCCGCGCCTGACCCCGCGACCCATTGCCAGCCGCCGCGATTATTCGCGAGATCGGCATCGACCAGAGTGTCCTCGAACCACGCGGCACCGCGACGCCAATTGATCAGCAGATCCTTGATGAGAAACGATGCGACGATCATGCGCACACGATTATGCATCGTGCCCGTGCGCCAAAGCTCGCGCATGCCCGCATCGACAATCGGATAGCCGGTGCGCCCGCGCGTCCAGGCACGAAACAGCGTTTCGTCGTTCTGCCACGGGAAGTTTTCATATTCCGGCTTCCAGCTATGCTCGACGATATCCGGCCAGTGATAAAGAAGATGGGCTGAGAAATCGCGCCAGCCCAGTTGGCGCTGAAAGGCGGCAATGCCCGACGCCGTGGCCGGTTGTGCCTCGGCGCGCATGGCGGCGGCGTGCCAAATCTGGCGCGGTGAAATTTCACCCCAATGGAGATGCGGAGCAAGACGCGACGTTGCCGCTTCGCCGGGAAAGTCGCGCCTGTCCTTGTATTCGCCTGCGCTGTCATCGAGAAAATCCGCAAGGCGCGTTGCGGCCGCCCGCTCGCCCGGCGTCCAGACGGCGCGCAAGCCGCCCGCCCAATCGGGTTTCCCGGGCCGAAGATTCCAGTTCGCGAGATCGTCGGAGGGAATGGCGGGCCCTGCTTTCAGCGCGAGCGGTGCGGGGAGCGATGCAGCGAAGGGCGCGTGGCCAAGCAATGCGCGCCAGAAAGGCGTGAAGACCTTGTAGGCCTCGCCTGCGAGATTTTTTATCTGCCACGGCTCGGCAAGCAGAGAGCCGTTGAAGCTTTGCACATCGACGCCTTGCCCGGTGAGCATGGCCTTCAAATGCTTGTCGCGGGCGATGGCGCGAGGCTCGTAGCAACGGTTCCAGCGGATAGCGCGCGCGCCTGTTTCACGAAGCAGCGCCGGGATGACGTCCGACGCCGCGCCCTGACGCAGGATCAGCGGCGCGCCGAGGCGGGCAAGATCGCGCGTCAGCGCCTCAAGACTTCCATGCAGCCACCAGTGCGATGCACCGCCGAGCAACATGCCCGGCTCAAGCACGTAGACCGGCACGACCGGCTCGCCCGAAGCGATGGCAGAGGCAAGTGCCGGGTTGTCTGCAAGGCGCAGATCCTGACGGAACCAGACAATGACGGACATGCAAAACCTTGGGCGGAGAGGGACACTCTCGTTACGCAGGCCGCGCTGTCGCGGATCAGTTCCCGCATCTTATGCAGCGTCTCGCGGAAAACCTTCCGGGCTGATACGATTTTCATATGGCACAGTATGAAAACAGCTCCATCGACAAGGCGCTGGCGCTGATCGAGCGTTTGTCTCGCGAGCGGCGGCCGATGAACCTTGCCGAGATTGCCCGCGCCGAGGATATGCATCGCTCCACCGCCTTCGGCCATCTCGCCGTGCTGACGCGTCATGGCTATGTGCGCAAGGACCCGCAAGACGGGCGCTATACGCTCGGCCACAAGATCTTCCGCGTCGCCGACCGCATCACGCTTTTCGCGACCCTGATCCATGCCGTGCGCGGCATGGTGCTGCGGGCGAGCACCGCCCTTGGCGAGCGGGTTTATCTCGGCACGCTCGACGGGGCGCAGGTGATCGCCATCGACCCGGAGCGCGCTGTCGATTTCGGGCAGGAAACCTGGATGAAGCTGCCGCGTATCGACGCGCATGCATGCGGCGCGGGACAGGTGTTGCTCGCCTATCGCGAGCGCGCTTTCGTGCAATCGCTTTATCGCGATCACCCGCCTGCCGCACTGACATCAAAAACGCCGCGAAGCCTGCGCGCGCTGTTCGATCTTTCGGAGCGCATTCTCGTCGAAGGCTACCGCTACGAGCAGGGCGAATTCGACGCTGCGACCGCGACGCTGGCCTTGCCTGTCTTTGCCAATCCCGGCCTCTCCCGGCTGGCGCTGGCGATCACCGGCCCGTCAAATCGACTGTCCGAAGCGAGAGCCAAAGAGGCGCTGCCGACCTTGCTGGCTTTGGCGAGCGAGATCGGAAAACAGATGCGCGACCCCGAGGAAGGCATCTAAATGGCGGATTTCCGCCATTTATTGTGTTTTCCATTTTCAAACAAAGTGCCGATTGACGTTGGGGAATTACCCATCCCTACCCCACATTATCCATAGAGGGCTGGCGCCGGTGCGGCGAGGGCTGGAGGATTATTGGCGCAGCAAACTCGCGCCATGCTGGAGGAGCAACGATGACCCACATTACAAAAGACGCCGCCTATGACGCGGTAGCGCCCGACGACTTCCCCGCCATGATGGAAGTCGACCGCTATAACAATCGCTCGACGGCGTTCGACAAGATCATCTCGGCGACCCATGACCATTTCTGGGACCCGCTCGACAAGAAGTACATCGACTTCGACCAGCCCTTCGACATGAGCACGACGCCGATTATTCCATTCCATCAGGTGCTTGAATTGCAACTGCCGCTGGCGGACCGGCTGACAGAGCAGCAGAAGATCGACTTCGCCAATGAAAGCACGCGCTGGTCGCTCTCCTCGATCCTCCACGGCGAAGCTGGCGCGCTCGCGCTGTCGGCATCGCTCTGCCACATTCTGAAAGATCCGGGCGCGCAGGAATATGCGGCGAACCAGACGCGCGAAGAAGCGCGCCATGTCACGGGCTTTTCAAAATATATTCAGGCGCGCTGGGGCAAGCCTTTCCCCGTCGGCCCGACGCTCGGCAATCTGCTGACCGAAATGGTTCTCGCGCCGGAGGTCTACAAGAAGATCGTCGGCATGCAGATGCTGGTCGAAGGCCTTGCGATGGGCGCTTTCGCTTCGCTCTACACCCATTCGAACGATCCGCTGCTGAAGCATCTCTGCCAGCTCGTGATGACGGACGAAGCCTTCCACCACAAGGTCGGCAAGATCTGGGCCGACCGCACGGTCCCCCAGCTTCCTGAAGCCGAACGCGACATGATCGAGGATTGGGCGCTCGAAGTCTTCATGACGCTGCTGCGCAACTCCACGGGGCCTGAGC
>NZ_JBASBH010000011.1:0-30187 GCF_049651025.1 Parvibaculum sp.
TATTCCGGGTATCTGCAAACTCTCACCGGGCCCCCATTTCAGGGCAGTAGCAGCGAGGGTTTGACCCTTGAAGGGCGGCCACAACGCCCGCAATCCGTGCTAAACCACCCCCATGAGCAACCTTTTCGCAGCAGCAGGCATGGATGAGGGCGCGCCGCGCCCGCTGGCGGACCGGCTGCGCCCAAAAGTGCTTGAAGAGGTCGTCGGGCAGGATCACCTGATCGGCCCCAAAGGCCCGCTCGGCCGCATGCTGGCGCAGGGCCATCTGTCCTCGATCATTCTCTGGGGCCCGCCCGGCACAGGCAAGACGACCATTGCGCGGCTGCTTGCCGACAAGGTGGGGCTGCATTTCGAGCCCATGTCGGCGATCTTTTCCGGCGTCGCGGACCTCAAGAAGGTTTTCGAGACCGCGCGCGGTCGCCGCGCCGTGGGCAAGGGCACGCTGCTTTTCGTCGACGAGATCCATCGCTTCAATCGTGCCCAGCAGGACAGTTTCCTGCCCGTCATGGAAGACGGCACGGTCACTCTTGTCGGCGCGACGACGGAAAACCCGTCCTTCGAGCTGAACGCCGCCGTGCTTTCGCGCGCGCAGGTGCTGGTGCTGAACCGGCTCGATGATGCGGCGCTCGAGTTGCTGCTGGTGCGGGCCGAGGCTCATGTCGGGCGCAAGCTGCCGCTGGACGATGATGCGCGCGCGACGCTGCGCGCCATGGCCGATGGCGACGGGCGCTATGCGCTGAACCTTGCCGAAGAGGTTTTCGCCCTCAGCGCGGAAACGCCGCTCGATACGGGCGGCCTTATCGCCGCTGTCCAGCGCCGCGCACCGCTTTACGACAAGGGGCGGGAAGGGCACTACAACCTCATCAGCGCGCTTCATAAATCCGTACGCGGATCGGATTGCGATGCGGCGCTTTACTGGCTCGCCCGCATGCTCGAAGGCGGCGAAGATCCGCTTTATATCGCGCGCCGTCTTGTGCGCATGGCGAATGAAGATATCGGCCTTGCCGATCCGCAGGCCGTGAGCCAGGCGCTGGCGGCCAAGGATGTCGTCGATTTCCTGGGAACACCGGAAGGCGATCTCGCCCTTGCGCAAGCGGTTATCTATCTTGCGACCGCGCCGAAATCCAACGCCGCCTATATGGCGTTCAACGCCGCCCGTCGCGCCGCCCGGGAAACAGGCTCCGTCGCGCCGCCCGCGCATATCCTCAATGCGCCGACGCGGCTGATGAAGGAACTCGGCTACGGCAAGGGCTATGTCTACGACCCCGATACGGAAGACGGTTTTTCCGGTCAGGATTATTTTCCTGAAGAAATGGGCCGCACCCAATTCTACCATCCGGAAGAACGCGGCTTCGAGCGCGACATCAACAAGCGTCTCGCCTATTGGCAAAAGCTCAGGGAGGAGAAGTCGAAGTGAACAGCATTTTTGCGGTTGCTGTGGGCGGCGCCATCGGATCGGTCTTGCGCTATCTCTTCAACATAGAGATAACCCGGCATCTGGGGACGAATTTCCCCTGGGGCATTCTCTGCATCAATCTTCTCGGCTGCTTCATCATGGGCGTGGCCGCGGAAGCCTTCGCGCTTCGCTTCAGCGCGCCGCAGGAAATGCGCAGCTTCATGCTGACCGGCATTCTTGGCGGCTTCACCACCTTCTCGGCCTTCGCGCTCGATACGGGTGTGCTGCTTGAGCGCAATGACACCGGCCTTGCCGCGCTATATATCGCTGCCTCCGTTGGAGGTTCCATTCTTTCTCTCTTTCTCGGGCTATATGCCGTTAGGACTGTTTTTGCATGAACGCCGTTGCGCAACACGAAATCACCGGTGAAGAAGACGGAATTCGTCTCGACCGTTGGTTCAAACGCCATTTCCCCTCGCTGACGCATGGGCGGCTGGAAAAGCTGCTGCGCACGGGGCAGGTGCGCGTCGACGGCGCGCGGGCGAAGGCGAATGCGCGGCTTGCGACGGGGCAGCTTGTGCGCGTGCCGCCGCTCGGCGATGCGCTCGAGCCTGCGCCGAAGGTCGAGCGCGATGTCAGCGACAAGGATGCGGAGATGATCCGCGCCTGCGTCCTCTATAAGGACAAATCCGTCATTGTACTGAACAAGCCTTCTGGCCTTGCCGTTCAGGGCGGTACGAATACGAACCGCCATCTCGACGGCATGCTGGACGCGCTGAAGTTCGACGCGGCCGAGCGGCCCAAGCTTGTTCATCGTCTTGATCGCGATACGAGCGGCGTCCTCGTGCTGGCCCGTTCGACGCGTGCGGCTGCCGCGCTCGCGCGTTCATTCAAGCAGAAAGACGCCCGCAAGATTTACTGGGCGCTGGTCGTCGGCACGCCGTCGCCGCTCAGGGGCACCATCAACCTTGCCCTCATCAAGAAGGAAGGTCCGCGCGCCGAACGCGTGACGCCTGCCGAGGATGATGAGGAAGACGCCAAGAACGCCGTGACGCATTATTCGGTCATCACCAGCATCTCGACGAAATTCGCCTGGGTCGCCTTCATGCCGATGACCGGTCGCACGCATCAGATCCGCGCCCATGCGGCGGCCATCGGCACGCCGATTGTCGGCGACGGAAAATATGGAAATTTCGACAGCCATCCCGGCGGCGAAATTCCCCACCAGTTGCACCTCCATTCGCGCTCGCTCAGCATCGCCCATCCCGATGGCGGCGGTAAACGCATCTATGTCGAAGCGCCGCTGCCGCCGCATATGCAGAAGACATGGAATCTGCTCGGCCTTGAAGAGCGCGATGCCAAGGGCGCGTTCGACGGGTTGGAAGTTTGATGCTTGCGCTTTCTACATTTCGTTCGTCATGGCTCGACTTGATCGGGCCATCCATCTTCCTTGCCTCGTCACCAAAGTTGGATGCCCCGATCAAGTCGGGGCATGGCGGTGAGAGGATGGAGCGCGTAGTTCAATGACCAGCCCCCGCCTCGTCGTCTTCGATTGCGACGGCACACTCATCGACAGCCAGCATATGATCGTTGCGGCGATGGCGCATGCCTTTGCCGCGCATGGTCTTGCCGCATTGCCGCGCGCGCAGGTTCTCTCCATTGTCGGTCTTTCGCTCGACGAGGCGCTTTTTGCGCTGTTGCCGCATGAAGAGCCGGGCAAGCGCCGCCTGATCACTGAAGCCTATAAGGACGCCTTCTCCCATTTGCGCGCCCGGCCCGATCTTGCCGAGCCGCTATTCCCCGGCACGCGCGAGGCGATCGAGGCGGCGGCGAATGAGGGCATGCTGCTTGGCATTGCGACCGGCAAGTCGCAGCGCGGCCTTCGTCACATGCTCGAAACGCACGATCTCGGCCATTTTTTCGTAACTCTTCAGACGGCGGACGACGCGCCATCGAAGCCCCATCCGGCCATGCTTGAACAGGCCATGCGGGAAGCGGGCGCCGATGCGCGCGATACGGTCCTTGTCGGCGATACGACCTACGATATTTTGATGGCGCGAGCCGCCGGGGCCCATGCGCTTGGCGTCGATTGGGGTTATCATCCGGCTGTCGATCTTGATGGCGCGGGCGCGCGGCAGGTCTTGTCGCATTTCACCGAGCTTGCACCTGCGCTTGATGCCATCTGGCCTGCCTCTGTGGGGGAGAAAATCCGATGAGAGCCCTTGGTCGCCTGCTTCTTCTGCTTGTCATCGTTGTCGGCGTTGCGATCGTCGCTCTGTCCTTCGTCGATCTCGGGCGGTTTGCGCCGCAGATTGAAGCCGCCGCTCAGAAGGCGACGGGGCGCAGCCTCAAGATCGAGGGGCCGCTCCATATCGGCATTTCTCTGATGCCTTCGCTCGTCGCCGAAAAGATCCGCTTTGCCAATGCCACATGGGGCACGCGCGCGGATATGATGACGGCGGACAAGCTCGCGCTGAAGCTCGACGTGATCCCGCTTCTTTCCGGCAAGGTTGCGTTGAAGTCCGTCGAGATCAAGGGCGCCGACATTTATGTCGAGACGGACGAGAGCGGAAAAGGCAATTGGGAATTCGGTGAAGCAGCGCCCGCGCAGAACGAACCCGCCAAGGGCGGCGGCGCGGTTCTTGCCGGCGTGCCCGAAGTCAGCATCAGCGATCTGAAGATTGCCTATCGCGACGGCAATACGAAGAAGGTCACGAAGGCCGAATTCAAGAATGTGTCGATCGAGCCGAAGGGCGGCGGCGTTCACACCATCGTCGCGGGCGACGTCAACGGCTCGACGGTCGCGTTCGAGGCGGATGTCTTTCAGAACGCCGATGAGATTCAATTCAAGGATGCGGCGCTCACCGTTGCAGGCACCAGCGTCAAGGGCAACATCGCGGTCAATCTTTCGGGCAAGCCGACCATCAATGGCGCGCTGTCGAGCGACAAGCTTGATGTGACGCCGCTTGTTTCCGGCGGTGGCGGCAAGAAGGGTGGACCGATCTTCAGCCGCGATCCGCTTCCGCTCGATCAGCTCAATGCCGCCAATACCGATCTCACGATCAGCGTTGGCACGCTCACTTTCGGCAAGGTGGAACTCACCAATCTGACGCTGCCGGTGAAGCTCAATGGCGGCGTTCTCAGCGTGGCGGCGGTCGCCTCCTATCGCGGCGTGCCAATCAACGTCGGCATATCTGGCAATGGCAATGCGCGCAGCCTCGGGCTCGATACGCGAACCAGCGCGCTCGACATAGGCAAGCTCTTTTCCGACCTCGACGTGACGAACCTTCTCGCTGCCAAGGCGGACATCGCCGCGAAACTGTCCGGCCACGGAGCGTCTCTCCATGCCATAGCGGCGAGCGCGACCGGCCAGACAAATCTGGCGATGGGCGAGGGCACGATCAATTCGAAGATGTTCGCGCTCGTCTCCAACGATCTTGCCAAGGCGATCATCCCGAGCGGCTCGGGCGGCGACACGGCGCGGCTCGTCTGCGCGCTCAGCCGGTTCGATTTTCACGACGGCGTCGGCACGTCGAAGGCGCTGGCCATTGAAACAGACAGTCTCATCACGACGGGCAGCGGCACGATCGATCTCGGCTCCGAGCAGCTCGACCTGTTGCTGAAGCCCAAGCCGAAAAGCGCGAGCCTTGCGAGCCTCGCCTTTCCGATCCGCGTCTCCGGCCCGCTCGCCTCGCCCTCTGCCGGCGTCGATCGCGAAGGTGCGGCCATCGGCATTGCGACGGCTGCGGGCGGCATCGCGCTCACGGGCGGCGTCGGCGCGTTGCTGCCGCTGATGAGCACGGGTAATGCATCGTCGGGCACGGGCGGTTGTGCGAGCCTTGCGGCGAAAGCGGCGGAAAGCACCGGCGTTGTCGGAAGCGTGAAGGGGGCAGGCGAGGGCGTTGTGAAGGGTGTCGGCGGCGCGGTCGAAGGCGTCACCAAGGGCATCGGCGATCTGTTCAAGTAAGAGTTGGCATTATGAGTGACGAAGACGGTTCGATTTTCGATCTGGGGCTCGGGCGCAATCGCGTGCTTGATGAGCAGCCCGCGCATCCGGGGCAAAACACGTTCCGCAATCTGCCCAAGCGCTTCTATAAGGAAGCGAGCGCCGCCGCCGTCGATGGCGGATTTGCGATTTTGCTCGACGGCAGGGGTGTGAAGACGCCCGCGCGCTCCGCCCTCGTCGTGCCGTCGCTCGCGCTTGCGCAGGCCATGGCGGATGAATGGAACGCGCAGGGCGAGCGCATCGATCCGCGCAGCATGTGGCTGACGAAACTTGCCAACACCGCCATCGACCGCGTGACGCCGCGCCGCGACGCTGTGATCGACGAGATCGCCGGTTTCGCAGGCGCCGACCTCATCTGCTACATGGCGGATCATCCGGTCGGTCTTGCGCAGCGTCAGGCCGCGCATTGGGCGCCGCTCATCGTCTGGGCGGAGGAGGCGCTTGGCGCATCGCTCCGCGTGACGCCCGGCCTCGTTCATGTGCCGCAGGATGAGGCCGCGCTCGCGGCGCTTCGCCGCGCCGTTTCAGCCGCAAACGACTTCCAGCTTGCCGCGCTTCACAATGCCGTAACGCTCACAGGCTCCGCCGTCATCGGCCTCGCACTGCTTCATCGCCGCCTCACCGGAGAGCAGGCTTTCGAGGCGTCTCACGTCGACGAAGCATGGCAGGCCTATGTCAGCGGCGAGGACGAAGACGAGGCTGCAAGGCTCGCGATGCGCCGTGCGGAACTTCTCGATACGCTCAAATTTCTCGAACTTGTGTCAGACGCTACGTAAAGCCGGCCTCATCTCGGGGCGCTAAGCCATTGGCAATTAGGGATTTTCGGTGCTATTCAAAGCGCCTGGATTTCCTTTTTGCGACAATATTCACAACCACGCATCCTGGCCGTTATTTCGCGGCGGCGCGGGCTTTTGGGGGCAGAATGAAAGAGATTATTCGCCAGCTTGAGGAGCGCCGTCAGGTTGCTCGGCTGGGCGGTGGCCAGAAGCGCATCGATGCACAGCATGCGCGCGGCAAGTTGACTGCGCGCGAGCGCATCGAACTCCTGCTGGACGAGGGCTCCTTCGAGGAGTTCGACATGTTCGTCGAGCATGATTGCCACGACTTCGGCATGGAGAAGCAGAAGATTCCGGGCGACGGCGTCGTCACCGGCTGGGGCACGGTCAATGGCCGTCCCGTCTATCTCTTCGTGAAAGACTTCACCGTTTTCGGCGGCTCGCTCTCCAAGGCGCATGCCAAGAAGATGACGAAGATCCAGGATATGGCGATGCGCAACGGCGCGCCGATCATTGGCCTCTTCGACGCAGGCGGCGCGCGCATTCAGGAAGGCGTCGACGCGCTTGGCGGCTACGGCGAAGTCTTTACACGGAACGTCTTGGCGTCCGGCGTCATTCCGCAGATTTCCGTTATCATGGGGCCATGCGCAGGCGGCGACGTTTACTCGCCCGCCATGACCGACTTCATCTTCATGGTCCGCGACACATCCTACATGTTCGTGACCGGCCCGGACGTCGTGAAGACGGTGACGAATGAAACCGTCACCTCGGAACAGCTTGGCGGCGCGTCGATCCACACCACGAAGTCGTCGGTCGCCGATGGCGCATGGGATAATGACGTCATCACGATGACGCAGATCCGCCGCTTCATCGATTTCCTTCCGTCGTCCAATCGCGATGGCGTGCCGGAGCGTCCCTATTTCGACGATCCCCGCCGCGTCGAGAAGTCGCTCGACACGCTGATCCCTGCCAACCCCAACATGCCTTACGACATGAAGGAGTTGATCCTGAAGACGGTGGACGAGGCGGACTTCTTCGAAATTCAGGAAAGCTTCGCAAAGAACATCATCGTCGGTTTCGCGCGCATCGAAGGCAAAACGGTCGGCATCGTCGCCAACCAGCCGATGGTTCTTGCCGGCGTGCTCGACAGCGATGCCAGCCGCAAGGCCGCGCGCTTCGTGCGCTTCTGCGATTGCTTCAGCATTCCGATCGTCACCTTCGTCGACGTTCCGGGCTTCCTGCCGGGCACTGCGCAGGAATATGGCGGCCTCATCAAGCACGGCGCGAAGCTGCTCTTTGCCTATACGGAAGCGACCGTGCCGAAAATCACCGTCATCACGCGCAAGGCCTATGGCGGCGCTTATGACGTGATGTCGTCCAAGCATATTCGCGGCGATCTCAATTATGCCTGGCCCACGGCCGAAATCGCGGTCATGGGCGCGAAGGGTGCGGTCGAGATCATTCATCGCGCCGATATCGGCGATGCCGACAAGATTGCTCAGCACACGAAGACTTATGAGGATCGCTTCCTCAATCCTTTCGTTGCCGCCGAGCGTGGTTATATCGACGAAGTCATCATGCCGCATTCCACGCGCGTCCGCGTTGCGCGCGCTCTCGCTCTCCTTGCCAACAAGGAAGTCGAGAATCCGTGGAAGAAGCACGACAACATTCCGCTCTGAGGGCGATCGCATGTTCAAGAAAATCCTGATCGCCAACCGTGGCGAGATCGCCTGTCGCGTCATCAAGACGGCGCAGAAAATGGGCATCAAGACTGTCGCTGTCTATTCCAGCGCCGACAAGGATGCGCTGCATGTCGAGATGGCGGACGAAGCCGTTCACATCGGCAATGCGCCGGCGTCTGAATCCTATCTCATCATCGAGAAGATTATCGCCGCCTGCAAAGAGACGGGCGCCGAGGCTGTGCATCCGGGTTACGGCTTTCTGTCCGAGAATGCGAAGTTCGCGCAGGCGCTGGCCGATAACGGCATCGCCTTCATCGGGCCGAACATCAAGGCCGTGCAGGTGATGGGCGACAAGATCGAGTCGAAGAAGTTCGCCAATGCGGCGAAGGTCTCGACCGTTCCGGGCTATCTCGGCGTCATTGCGGACACGACGGAAGCCGTCAAGATCGCCAATGAGATCGGCTATCCGGTCATGATCAAGGCCTCGGCTGGCGGCGGCGGCAAGGGCATGCGTATCGCATGGTCCGAGAAAGAAGTTGCCGATGGTTTCAACTCGTCGAAGTCTGAAGCCAAGTCGAGCTTCGGCGATGATCGCATCTTCATCGAGAAGTTCGTCACGCAGCCGCGCCACATCGAAATTCAGGTGCTTGGCGACAAGCACGGCAATGCGATCTATGTGCTGGAGCGCGAATGCTCCATTCAGCGCCGGAACCAGAAGGTCATCGAAGAGGCGCCGTCGCCCTTCCTTGACGAGAAGACGCGCAAGGCGATGGGCGAGCAGGCCGTCGCGCTGGCAAAGGCCGTCGATTACGAAAGCGCGGGCACTGTCGAATTCATCGTCGACAAGGATCGCAATTTTTACTTCCTCGAAATGAACACGCGCCTTCAGGTCGAGCATCCGGTAACCGAGCTCATCACCGGCATCGATCTTGTCGAGCAGATGATCCGCGTCGCCTATGGCGAAAAGCTTTCGATCAAGCAGTCGGACGTGAAGATCAATGGCTGGGCCATTGAAAGCCGCATCTATGCCGAAGACCCCTATCGCAACTTCCTGCCGTCCACCGGCCGCCTCGTGCGCTATCAGCCGCCCGCGGAAGGCACCGAAGACGGTCTGACGATCCGTAACGACACGGGCGTCTATGAAGGCGGCGAAATCTCGATCTACTACGATCCGATGATTGCAAAGCTCTGCACGCATGGTCCCGATCGTCTGTCCGCCATCGACCATATGTCGGTTGCGCTGGACAGCTTCCGCATCGAGGGCATTCGCCACAACATCCCGTTCCTCGGTGCGATCATGGAGCATCCTCGCTTCCGCTCGGGCAACATCACGACCGGCTTCATCGCTGAGGAATTTCCTGAAGGGTTCCACGGCGTCGAGCTTGGCGAGCAGCGCACCAGGAAGCTCGCGGCGGTTGCCGTTTTCATGAACAAGATTCATGCAGAACGCGCCGTGCTCATCAGCGGCCAGCTCTCTGCCCGTCCGCGCCATCTGCCGACCGAATGGGTCGTCTCGGTTGGCGACTGGTCGCAGCGCGTCACCGCCGATGAGGGCGATGAAGGTCTGGACGTCATCTTCCTCGACGAAAAGGGCAAGCCCATCGGCGAGCATGTCGTCACCAGCGATTGGGTGCCGGGCGAGTCCGTCTTCATCGGTGAAGTCGATGGCGAAACCTTCGTCGTCCAGCTCGATCGCGCCAAGCAAGGCTATCAGCTCACCTATCGCGGCGGCAGCGTCGCCGCCGTGGTTCGCACCGCGCTTGCCCATCGCCTTGCGCTGCTCATGCCCGAGAAGATCGCGCCCGACACGTCGAAATTCCTTCTCTGCCCCATGCCCGGCCTCGTGAAGTCCATCGCGGTCGAAGTCGGTCAGGAAGTGAAGATGGGCGACACGCTCGCCATCGTCGAAGCGATGAAGATGGAAAACATCCTCCGCGCTGAGAAAGACTGCATCGTCGCCAAGATCGAAGCGAAAGCAGGCGACAGCCTCGCCGTCGATGCGGTCATCATGGAATTCGACGCCTGACCACAAATTCAGTGTCGTCCCGGGACTTGATCCCGGGACCCATCTTGCTTCGGATCGCGGCTTGAAGGTGGGCCCCGGGGACAAGCCCCGGGGCGACATCGCAAGTTTGAATTTCGGCCGTTAAAACACGCCTCCATTGACACTTTCCCCGTCAGCCATCAGCCTTGCTCCAAGAGTGGAGGAGGCGAGATGCGCAGCGGGTTTTCGGCCGGTTTCCTAATTATCCTTTTCGCGCTTCTGGGCAGCGGACCGGCTTGCGCCGATGCAAGCGTCGTCACCAGCGCCGTCGAGTGGCAGGCGGGGCAGACGGTTTTTCTCGCCGGGCGCGACTTCACCATCGACCGCAAGATCGACGGCTCGTTGACGGCAACGGGCGAAACCATTTCCGTCACCAATAATGCGAATATCAAGGGCGACGTCTGGATTGCCGCGCGCCGCGTTGCCGTTGAAGGCAAGATCGGCGGCGAGCTTGCGATCCGCGCACAGGACGCGCTCATCAACGGCGAAGTGAAAGGCGATGTCAGCTTTTACGGCGTCCATCTCGCCTTCGGGCCTGACGCGCGCATTGGCGGCGATGTGCATTACTACGCCGCCTTGCCTGCCGAAATTGATGAAGGCGCCAAAATTTCCGGATCGATGAAATCGAACGTGCTGCGCGATCAGTCGGAGCGGCATATGCAGCCGCGCGCGGAAAGAGGCTGGCACAGGGGTTGGGCCGCGCCCGGCTACAGGCTCTCCTGGCCCGGCGCGGTCTTCTTCGGCATTCTCGCGGGCATTGTCGCGCTCGTTTCGCCGCGCAGTTCGGCGCGTATCGGCGATGCGGCGGCAACGCAGCCCCTCATGTCATTTGCCATCGGATTTTTGTGGCTCGTCGGCACGCCGATCCTTGCCGTCGTCGCAGCCTTCACCATCATCGGCCTGCCGCTCGCCTTCATCGTGATCATGCTCTGGCCGCTTGGCATATTGGCGGGGCTGGTCGCATCGATCCTCGCGCTTGGTGAAATTTTCACGCACCGCATAGGCGAGCGTTACGACAATACGGCGCGCTTGCTCATCGGCATCATTCTGGCGACGCTGCTGCTCTGGATCGGAATTTCGCTTCCCGCATTCGGGCCGCTGGTCTGGCTTGGCGCGGTCACGCTCGGCATCGGCGCGATCGGTCTTGCGAGCCGTGCGAAAATATCCGGGGTCTGACGAATTCAATCCGCGCCGAAAATATCGTCAAAGGTCTTCTTCATCGCCACGTCCACATCTTGCATCGTCGCGGTGATGCCGAGATCGGCGAGGCTCGTCACGCCGTATTGGCTTATGCCGCAAGGCACGATCCCCGAGAAGTGATCGAGCGTTGGATCGACGTTCAGGCTGATGCCGTGAAACGTCACCCATTTGCGGATGCGCACGCCGATGGCGGCGATCTTGTCCTCGCGCCCGATGCCAAGGTCCGGGCGGCGCACCCATACGCCGACGCGGCCTTCGCGCAGTTCGCCCGTCACGTTGAACTCGGCCAGCGTCGCGATCAGCCAGCGTTCGAGGTCGGTCACGAATCGGCGGACATCCGGTCCGCGCTTTTTCAGGTCGAGCATCACATAGCCGACCCGCTGTCCGGGGCCGTGATAGGTGTATTGGCCGCCGCGCCCGGTTTTGAAAACGGGGAAACGGTCGGGGGATAACAAATCTTTTTCGTCGGCGCTGGTGCCTGCCGTGTAGAGCGGCGGGTGCTCAAGCAGCCACACAAGCTCTCGCTCATTTGTCTCGGAAATGGCTCGAACTCTCGCTTCCATTTCAGCAAGCGCGTGCTCATAGGCGACGGGTGCATCCGAGATGCGCCATTCCACCTCGCGGGCGGATGCGGAAATCGGGTCGGGGAGGGGAGCGGCTTTAACCATGACGTAACTCTAACATGCGACCTTTCCCAAATGTTGAAGTCGCGCGATGTCGCTATGGGGCCCGAATTGAACGCCGTCAGTTCCGTATTCGTCGAAATATCTGTTGTCCTCGGCCGAACCAATCTGCCGATTCACCAGCTATTGAAAATGGGCCGTGGCGCCGTTATCGAGCTCGATGCGAACCACGAAGACGAGGTTTGGCTTCTTGCCAACAACATACCCATCGCGCGCGGCCAGATCGTGGTGGAAGGCGACAAGATCGCAATTTCAATCACTTCGACGGTCCGATCCATCGTCTGAACGGGTCGCGAGGCGCTTTCAATCGATCGATTGCGCCCCTATTTTACATTTCATATCCGATAATAATTAGAATATACGGACTGATATTGAATTATCAGCCGCACTGGCCTATTTCTATGGGGATTATTCAGGCAAGGCGGGGATATTCGCCCGCTTTCCATCAGGAGTGAAGATGTTCCCCCTCGCGCTCGATCTCTCCCTCGTGAAGGTCGTGCTCGTTGGCGACGGCGATGCGGCGCTGAAGCGCCTGGCGCTGCTGGATGCCAGTGGCGACACCTCCAGGCTCGACGTCTATTCGGCCTCTCCCTGCGCGGTCCTTCGGGAACGGGCTGGAAGCCGCCTCAAGGGCGAAAGGCCGTCTGTAGAGGCTTTGGAGGCCGCGCAGATCGTGTTTGTCGCGGGGCTCGCCGAGGCTGAGGCTGCGGAAATTGTCGCCATCGCTCGCAAGGCGGGACGGCTTGTGAATGCCGAGGACATCAAGCCGCTTTGCGACTTCCATGTTCCCTCGACGGTGAGGCGGGGAGACCTGTTGCTGACGGTTTCGACCGGCGGCCGGTCTCCGGGTCTTGCCAGGCGGCTTCGCCGTCATATTGAAGCGCTGTTCGGCCCGGAATGGGCAGGGCGGCTGGAAGAACTGGCGAATTTGCGCGACGACTGGCGCCGTCAGGGAGTGGGTATGTCCGAGGTCGGACGCCGCACTGACACATATGTCGAGGAAAAGGGTTGGCTCCCGTGACCGTTCTGCAACTTAAAAGCCACGAAAACCGGGCGGCGGCGATGGACGCGCCGACGGTTTTGTCCTCGCGGCTCGAATCGCTTCGTCTCACCTATCCGGGTCTTGTCGGGCCGGACCTGCTTGAGGCGATGATCAAGACCGAATTTCCCGGCAAGATTGCCGTGGTTTCCTCCTTCGGGTCCGAATCGGCTGTGCTTTTGCATATGGTCGCCGAGATCGATCCGACGACGCCGGTCATTTTCCTCAATACCGGCAAGCTTTTCGGCGAGACGCTGCGTTATCGCGACCGTCTTCAGGAGCGCCTCGGACTGACCGATGTGCGCGCCGCCGGTCCCCATCCCGCCGACCTGCTGGCCAAGGATCCGAACGGCGCCTTGTGGAATTCGAATCCCGATGCCTGCTGCTTCGTGCGCAAGGTCCTGCCGCTTGAGCGGGCGCTGCAGGGCTTCTCCGCCTCCATCACAGGCCGCAAGCGTTTCCAGACAAATGCACGCTCCGCCATGCACCCGATCGAAGAAGAGGCGGTGCGCGGCACCGGCGAGCCGGGAAGCGCATCGGGCACGCGTTTCAAGATCAACCCGCTGGCTTTTCTCGGCCAGGAGGAGCTTGAAGCCTATACCGAGACGCACAGGCTTCCCCGCCATCCGCTGGTCAAGGACGGCTATCTTTCCATCGGCTGCATGCCTTGCACGGAGCGTGTACCGGAGGGTGGAAGCTATCGCGATGGACGCTGGGTGGGCCGCGATAAGGACGAGTGCGGCATCCATACGCCGGTTAATACGGACGGCGACGGCATCTAAATCGAAATCTTTGAAATTGCAGCTTGAGGTGCCGACGGGGATTTGTTACATCGGCGCGTCTTAAGGACATGCGCGGTCGTGGCGGAATTGGTAGACGCGCAGCGTTGAGGTCGCTGTGGGGCAACCCGTGGAAGTTCGAGTCTTCTCGACCGCACCATGTCTTTGGACGACGAGTATGGAAAGCCGGTTTGCCGTTCTGCCAAAAGCAGCGGCAGCCGGCTTTTTCATTTGCGGTACAAGCCTCCGGTTGTTGCGCGTGGCGTTGCTCCTCTGGCGCTAGCCGAGTGCGTGCAAATCAAGCAAACTCCAGTCTGGCCGATCCGGCCGGAAGAAGACTTGAGGGCCATCATGCGTCATTGGAGCCGGGCTGCTGTCCTGCCGGCGTTTCTTCTTTTCACGGCACTTGCTGCGTCTCCGACAGCCGCGAGTGCTGACGCATGGCGTGAAGGAGCGCCGATGACGACGGCGCGTGCCTATGCGGGCGGCGTGGTCATAGGCGACGATCTTTACGTCATTGGTGGAAGCAGCACATCCGGTCCCCGGTCTCTCACGGAAATCTACGACACGGTCGGCAATATCTGGCGCGCTGCGGCAGCGCTGCCTGTCGGCCTCGAGCAATTCGGAATCACTTTCAACGACAACAAGATTTACGTTGCCGGTGGCTTTGCGACGGCTGGTCCTGATTCCGAAACCAGGGAAGTCGAGAGCAACAGCCTCTGGATTTTCGATTTGAATCTCGGTGCATGGATCAAGGGGCCGTCCATGCCGGCAGCGCGCATCGGGCTGGGCCTTGCAAGCGTCGCGGGTAAAATTTATGCCATTGGCGGAAGCGGCCCGAATGCGGAACAGGTTTTTATTTTCGATCCGCAAGCAAGCCGCTGGACGACCTCCAAAGTATCGATGCCTGCACCGCGCATCGGCGCCAGCGTGACAGTCTTCAATAACGAAATCTATGTGATCGGCGGTTCCGTCGATCATTCGCCGACGGCGCGCGTCGATATCTTCGACCCGGCGCGCGGAACGTGGCGCGCCGGACCGGCATTGCCATCGCCGCGGGCAGGCCACGTCGCTGTGGTCGTTGATGGAAAGATTCATGTGACGGGCGGCCAGAGCATTTCTCCGCCCAAGACCTATCCCGATCACTTTGTCCTCGATGCGAGCGGCGCCCAATGGAGCAAGGCGCCTCCGCTGCCGACACCGCGTCATGGCGCCGTCGCCGCCGCATCTCACGGCAAGCTCTTCGTGATCGGTGGAAGTCCGGGGGCGGGCGTCTATACCGTGTTCACCGCCTCCGATGTCGTCGATATTTACTCAGGCAAATGAAAGAAGAAACTGTCCGCCATGTCCGTTAACAGCTTTCAGTCCCTCGACTTCGATCTCGGCGAAACCGCCGACATGATCCGCGATACGGTGCGCGCCTTCACCGCGGACAAGATCGCGCCGCGTGCGGCCGAGATCGACCGTACCAATACGTTTCCTCGCGATCTCTGGCCCGAACTTGGAAACCTCGGTCTTCTGGGGATTACCGTTGAAGAGGAGTTCGGCGGCGCGGGCCTTGGCTATCTCGAGCATGTCATCGCCATGGAGGAAATCAGCCGCGGGTCTGCAAGCGTCGGCTTGTCTTACGGTGCGCATTCCAATCTCTGCGTCAATCAATTGCGCCGCTGGGGCACGGAAGCGCAGAAGCGCAAATATTTGCCGAAGCTGATCTCCGGCGAGCATGTCGGCGCGCTTGCCATGTCCGAGCCGGGCGCCGGTTCGGACGTCGTTTCCATGCGGCTGAAAGCGGAGAAGCGCGGCGATCGTTTTGTGCTCAACGGTAACAAGATGTGGATTACCAACGGTCCCGATGCCGACACGCTGATCGTCTATGCAAAGACCGATCCGGCGGCCGGGCCGAAGGGCATCACGCCGTTTTTGATCGAGAAAGATTTCAAGGGTTTCCGCGCGGCGCAGAAACTCGACAAGCTCGGTATGCGCGGTTCGAACACCGCCGAGCTGGTCTTTGAAGATTGCGAAGTGCCCGAGGAAAATGTTCTCGGCAAACTCAATGAAGGCGTGCGCGTTCTCATGTCGGGTCTCGACTATGAGCGCGCCGTTCTTGCAGCGGGGCCGCTCGGCATCATGCAGGCCTGCATGGACGAAGTGATCCCTTACGTGCATGAGCGCAAACAGTTCGGCGAACCCATCGGCACGTTTCAGCTCATGCAGGGCAAGCTGGCCGACATGTATTCCACGATGAATGCATGCCGCGCCTATGTCTATGCGGTGGCGAAAGCCTGCGATCGCGGGCAGACGACGCGCAAGGACGCCGCAGGCGCGATCCTCTATGCCGCAGAGAAGGCGACATGGATGGCGCTCGAGGCGATCCAGACCCTGGGCGGCAACGGTTATATCAACGACTACGCAACGGGCCGGTTGCTGCGCGATGCAAAGCTTTATGAGATCGGAGCGGGGACAAGCGAAATCCGCCGCATGCTCATCGGGCGTGAACTTTTCAACGAGACGGCCTGATCCGATGAATACAGTTTTTGAAGTGAATGGCGCGGTCGCGCATGCGACCCCTTTTGCCGCAGGCCCATGGGATCCGTCGATGCAGCATGGCGGTGCGCCCGCATCGCTTGTCGCATGGGTGGTCGAGGGCATTCCGACTGCCGTGCCGATGCAGGTTGCGCGTTTGACGCTCGATCTCCTTCGGCCCGTGCCGATCGGTCCGCTTGAAATCAAAAGCGAGGTTGTGCGCGAGGGGCGCAAGATTCAACTCTGCGCCGTCAGCCTTTTATCCGGGGGCAAGGAAGTGGTGCGGGCGAGTGCGCTCAAGATCCGCAGCGGCGACTATACAGAGTTGAAAGACGTGGCGGGCGCGGCGGTGACGTTTCCCTCGGCATCGGAGTCGCCGCCGATCGACGAAACGATCCGCAGCAGCAGCGGCTTTATCTCCGGGCTCGATATCAGAAATGCCAAAGGCGGATTTGATCTTTTGGGCGCAGGTGGACCGGCAGCCTGCTGGTTTCGTTCCGTCCGCCCGATTGTCGCGGGAGAGAGCAATTCGCCCTTGATGCGCGCCGCGATGACAGCGGATTTTTCCAACGGCGTTTCATCCGTTCTTGGCCGCGACTGGACGTTCCTCAACGGCGATCTGTCGATCAGCCTGATGCGGATGCCTGTCGGCGAGTGGGTCCTGCTCGACGCCGAGACATGGGTCGACGAGACGGGCATCGGCATGGCCGCAGGCCGTCTCGCCGACGAGCAGGGATATTTCGGCCGCTGTGTTCAGAGCCTCGTGATCGAGAAGCGCTAGAGTTACCTCACCAGCTTCACGGCGCGGAAGGCCAGCGGCGCAATACCCGTCATGTAGAAGCCCAGGATGGCGGCGACGGCATAGCTTGTCGCGACGCCTTCGATACCGAGTTGATGGGCTGCGCTGTTGAGCCCTGTCTGCAGCGCGAAGAGGACGACGACGCCCGCAATGCCCATGGCGATGCGTACCCACCAGGCGGGGAGGATCGGCGTGTTCGGCGCGAGGCGGTGGTCCATATCCGCGCCGAGCACCCAGCCGAACAGGAGAGCGAGCACGCCAACCGTTTGGTCAGGCTTTTCGCCGTTGGGCCAGGTGAGGAACAGCACGACGCCGACAGCCACGATGATGGCAAGATGCGCTATCCCCGGCATTTTACGAATGGCGTCGAAGGTCGAAGACAGAAACCAGACGAAAATGAAAATGCCGATCAGTCCGAGCGAAAGGCCGGTCAGGATATCGTCTATGTCATGGACGCCGAGATAGAGGCGGCTGAGGCACACGCCAGCCACGATGAAGATGGCGGCGGCCCAGGCCCAGGAGCGTTTCAACTCGTAGGCGATCCAGAACCACATGGCGATGGCGACCTGCGCATGCCCGCTCGGCCGCCCGTAAGAGCCTGCGACACGCTGATCGAGCCAATATTTTGGATCGGGTCGTGGGTCCTGCCAGAGATCTTTCAGCCAGCCGTTGATAACGGCCGTTATTGCAATGAGCACGACGAGCCGCATGGCGCGTCCGCGGTCCCAGAGCCAGTAGCTCAGGGGCAGGGCGATCAGGAAAAATGTCGTGTAGCCAAGCCAGGTAAAGGCATTGGCAAGTTGCGTTGCACCATCGCTTCGCAGCGGCAGCACCCAATCCATATCGTGCAGAAAGTTCACGTGAAGCTCCCCCCGTTTCCCGTTTTAGGCTAGGTTTCGAATCCGACCTGCCTTGTTGATTAAAACAATACCCCGAGGAAATCCCATGTCCCAGCCCGTTCATGCAGCCGACCCCGTCGTTATCGCCAGCGCCGCGCGCACGCCTATGGGCGGGTTTCAAGGCGTGCTCTCCGATCTGACGGGTCCGGAGCTTGGTGCTGTGGCTGTGCGGGCGGCCGTGGAGCGGGCGGGGCTTTCGGCAACATCCGTGGACGAAGTGCTGATGGGCTGCGTCTTGTCAGCGGGAGCCAAGCAGGCACCGGCGCGTCAGGCGGCGCTCAAGGGCGGCCTTGACGAAAGCACGCCGTGCACGACCATCAACAAGATGTGCGGCTCGGGCATGAAGGCCGTGATGATGGCGCATGATGCGCTGATTGCGGGCCACGGAAGCGTCATCATCGCAGGCGGCATGGAGAGCATGACGAATGCGCCCTATCTGCTACCCAAGGCGCGTGGCGGATTGCGCCTCGGTCACGGCGAGGTCAAGGACCATATGTTCCTCGATGGTCTGGAGGATGCCTATGAGGGTCGCCTGATGGGCGCCTATGCCGAAGAGACGGCGCGCTCCTATCAATTCTCGCGCGAGGCGCAGGACGCCTATGCGGTGGAGTCGCTCAACCGCGCCAAGCGAGCAGGGGAAGACGGCAGCTTCGCGCCGGAGATCGTGCCGGTCGCGGTCAAGACGCGTAAAGGCGAAGTCGAGATCGTGCAGGACGAGCAACCTGCCAAGGCTGATGCCGCAAAAATTCCGACGCTGAAGCCTGCCTTCGCCAAGGACGGTTCGGTGACGGCGGCGAATTCCAGCTCCATTTCGGATGGCGCTGCCGCACTCGTTCTGATGCGTCTGTCGGAAGCCAATCGTCGCGGGCTGACGCCGCTTGCCGCCATTCGCGGACATGCAATGCATGCGCAGGCACCCGCCTGGTTTTCGACGGCTCCCATCGGCGCCATGCAAAAGCTGCTCGACCGCGTGGGCTGGACCAAGAACGATGTCGACCTCTACGAAATCAATGAGGCCTTTGCGGTCGTTGCGATGGCGGCGATGAAGGAGCTTCAGCTCACGCATGCCAACGTCAATGTCTATGGCGGCGCTTGCGCGCTCGGTCACCCCATTGGCGCGTCCGGCGCGCGCATCATCGTGACGCTGCTTAACGCCTTGAAGCAGAAGGGCGGCAAGCGGGGTGTCGCGTCGCTTTGCATCGGCGGCGGCGAGGCGACGGCGCTGGCGGTGGAGCTGCTTTAAGGAGCGGATATTTGGCCGGAGATCGAGCGAGCGAGGCGAGAGAACTTGCAAGGCGGCTCGATTTCTGGTCGGGCCCGGTCGATCCCGAGCCACTTGCGGGTGGCATCACCAATCTGAATTTTTATGTACGCGACGGCGCGACGACGTTTGTCGTGCGTATCGGCGAAGATATCCCCGTCCATCAGGTACTGCGCTTCAATGAATTGACGGCGAACCGCGCCGCATTTCTGGCGGGCATAGCACCGGAGGTTGTTCACTCGGCGCCGGGCGTTATCGTGACGCGCTTCATCGATGGCAAGACGATGACGCCTGAGGGCATTCGCTCGCCCGGTTTCATTGAGCGCTTCGTTCCGGTCCTGCAGACATGTCACCGCATCGTGCCGCTTCATCTTCGCGGGCCGGTTCTGACCTTCTGGGTTTTCCATGTGCTGCGCGACTATGCAGCACGGCTGAAAGACGAGGCCAGCCAATACACACCGGCGCTTGGCCAGTTGATGGCGTGTGCCCGGCAACTTGAAAGCGCGGTCGGCCCGATCGATCTGGTTTTCGGGCATAACGATATGCTCGCGGGCAATCTGCTGGATGACGGCGAGCGCATATGGATGATCGATTGGGAATATGCGGGTTTCAATAGCCCGCTTTTCGATCTCGCCAATCTTGCATCGAATAACGAGTTCGACGAGGCGCTGGAGCGGTATTTCCTCGCGCTCTATTTCGATCAGCTGATCGACGATGATCTCTGGTACCGATATTCCGCCATGAAGGTCGCGTCATTGCTCCGCGAAACGATGTGGAGCATGGTGTCTGAACGGCATTCAAAAGTTGCCTTCGACTATTCGGCCTATACGGCTGAAAATCTTGCGCGCTTCGAACGAGCCTATCAGGATTTTTGCAAACTCTGACTCCGGCGTGATTTCCCATGACCTCCGTTCCCTCCCATGCTCGCGCTGTCGTCATAGGCGGCGGTATCATCGGTTGTTCGACGGCCTATCATCTGGCGAAGCTCGGCTGGACGGATGTCGTTTTGCTGGAGCGCGCGAAACTCACCAGCGGCAGCACCTTCCACGCGGCCGGGCTTGTCGGCCAGTTGCGAAACTCAGCCAACATCACGCAACTTCTCGGGCACTCCGTTTCTCTCTATGCGGAACTTGAGAAGGAGACGGGACTTTCGACGGGTTGGCGGCAGACAGGTGGATTGCGCCTCGCTTGCTCCGAGCCGCGCATGATCGAACTGAAACGTCAGGTGACGACGGCGCGCAGTTTCGGCCTCGAAATGCACATGTTGAGCCCGAAAGAGGCACAGGATTTGTGGCCGGTCATGTCACTGGAGGGCATAGTCGGCGCGGTGTTTCTGCCGTCCGATGGTCAGGCCAATCCATCCGATATTACGCAGGCGCTGGCGCGCGGCGCACGCATGCATGGCGCGAAGATCATCGAAGATTGCCCGGTTACGTCAATCGATCGCGATGCGCGCGGCATTACCGGCGTCACGACGCCCTTTGGCAAGATTGCGTGCGATACAGTTATCCTCTGTGCAGGACAGTGGACGCGCGAGGTTGCCGCGCAAGTTGGCGTCAACGTGCCGCTTGTGTCAGTAGAGCATCAATATCTTATCACCGAGCCCATCGCGGGCGTGACGCGCGATCTGCCGACCATGCGCGACCCAGACAACCTGATTTATTTCCGTGAGGAGGTGGGCGGGGTGACCATGGGCGGCTATGAGCCCAATCCGAAACCCTGGGCGGTTGACGGCATCCCTGAAGGTTTCCATTTCACCTTGCTCAACAATGATTGGGATCATTTCGAACAGATCATGGAACGCGCGATCATGCGCGTGCCTGCGCTGGAATCCGTCGGCATCAAGGAGATGATCAACGGCCCGGAAAGCTTCACGCCTGACGGAAACTTTATCCTCGGCGAAGCATCGGAATGTCCTCGGCTTTTTATAGGTGCGGGTTTCAATGCATTCGGTATCGCATCGGCCGGTGGCGCGGGCAAAGCGCTGGCGGAATGGGCGGTGGCGGGCGAGCAGCCTTACGATCTCTGGCCCGTTGATATACGCCGCTTCGGACGTCCGCATCGCGATGTCGACTGGGTGCGGGCGCGCACGCTTGAACTATATGGAAAGCACTATTCCATCGGTTGGCCCGGTGAGGAGCATGCAAGCGGTCGGCCGCTCAGGCGTTCGCCGCTATATGACCGGCTGAAAGCCGCGGGCGCCGTGTTTGGCGAGAAGCTCGGATGGGAGCGTCCGAACTGGTTCGCGCGCAATGGTGGCGAGGCGGTGGAGCTCTATAGCTTCGCGCGTCCGAACTGGTTTGACGCCGTCGGATATGAGCATCAGGCAGCGCGCGAGCGCGTGGCCCTTTTCGATCAGACATCGTTTGCGAAATTCATGATGGTCGGGCGCGACGCAGCAGCGGCGCTCGACTGGATCTGCGCGAATAATGTGACGAGGGCGCCGGGCACGCTTACCTATACGCAAATGCTGAATGCCAAAGGCGGCATCGAATGCGATCTGACCGTGGCGCGGCTTGCGGAAGATCGTTTTTACATTGTGACGGGCACCGGCTTTGCGACGCATGACTTCGACTGGATCATGCGCAATATCCCCGCGAACATGGATGCGCAGCTTGTCGATGTAACGTCAGCCTATGCGACGTTTGCGCTTATGGGACCCAACGCTCGTGATGTGCTGTCCCGCGTGACCCGCGACGATGTTTCGAACGCATCGTTTCCCTTTGCGCATTGCCGGGGCATCGTCATTGCTGGCGCGCCTGTGCTCGCACTTCGCGTGACCTATGTCGGCGAGCTTGGTTGGGAGCTTCACATCCCAACGGAATTGGCGCTCAGCGTCTATGATGCGTTGAAACGTGAGGGCGGAGCGTTCGGCCTTGTCGATGCAGGTTATCGCGCGATTGAATCGCTGCGTCTTGAAAAGGGCTATCGCGCCTGGGGGGCGGATATCGGGCCGGATCATACGCCTTTTGAAGCGGGTCTTGGCTGGGCGGTAAAGCTAAAGAAGGGCACTGATTTCCTCGGGCGCGATGCGTTGCTTGCGCCGCGGGACGCACCGCTAAAAAAACAGATGGCCTGTTTCACCCTTGCCGATCCCGATGTTGCGCTTTGGGGCCGGGAGACGATTTTGCGCGATGGCGAGCGCGTCGGATGGCTGACCAGCGGCGGCTGGGGCTACACGATGGCCACGAATATCGGCTATGGCTATGTCCGGCGGGCTGGTGGCGTCGATCGCGACTTCATCATGAGCGGGCGTTACGAGCTTGAGGTGGCGACGGAGCGGGTGCCATGCGAAGTGCATATGGAGCCGCTATATGATCCGCAATCGGCGCGGGTCAAGGCATGACGCCGTCGAGAACCAGTCGCGTGTGAACGTCGATCAGCGTCTTGCGGTCGATGCGGCCCTTGGGATTGTACCAGGTGCAGATGCCGGTCAGCATGGCGAGGATCGCATAGGTGCCGACGCGCAGATCCACGATGTCGAATTTTTTCTGGGCAGCGCCTTTTTCGAGGATGGTGTAGAGGCGGTCTTCATAGGCGCGGCGAAGGGCGACGATGCGCTTTCTGTTCTTTGGCGCAAGGCTTCTGAGTTCGGCGGACCCGATGAAAACTTCGCGTTTGCGCTCGATATGATAGGTGAGGTGAAAGGCCGTGAAGGCTTTCAGGCGAGCGAGCGGGTCGTCGATGCCATCGAGTTCCGCATCGACACGCTCCAGAAGAACGACCATGTGATTGTAGATCAGGTCGAAGAGCAGATCCTGTTTCGTCGCAATGTGATTGTAGAGCGATCCCGGCTGCAGGCCGACCTTGGTCGCCAGTTGACGCAAGGTCATGGCATCGTAACCACCCGTATAGATGAGTTGCAGCCCGGCCTCGCGAATGGCGGCCAGTGTTTTCGGCCCTGATGAGCCGACCGTTCTGCTCATGGCTATTTCGGTCCTGTTTCAGAGGCGCCTTGTTCAACGCCAGAAACGAACGTATGATCGTTTCTATAAAAAATCCAGCACCGGTTTTGCCATGGCGATCCTGAAGACGAATATCAACACGCGAGATGCCCGCTTCAAAGAGAATGCGGCGGCCATGGACCGGCTTGTAGAGACGCTGCAAGCGGATAGAGCCAGGGCGGCGGAAGGTGGGGACAAGCGCTCGCGCGATCGGCATGTGTCGCGCGGAAAGCTGCTGCCGCGCGATCGCGTATATGGGTTGATCGATCCCGGCACGTCGTTTCTTGAGCTGTCGCCGATGGCGGCAAACGGCATGTATGGCGAGGCGATCAACGGGGCTGGCATCATCACGGGCATTGGCCGCGTGGCAGGCCAGGAGAGTGTCATCGTTTGCAACGATGCGACGATCAAGGGCGGCACCTATTATCCCGTCACGGTGAAGAAGCATTTGCGCGCGCAGGAAGTGGCGCTCGAAAATAATTTGCCCTGTTTCTATCTCGTGGATTCAGGCGGCGCAAACCTGCCCAATCAGGCGGACATCTTTCCTGACCGCGAACATTTCGGGCGCATTTTCTTCAATCAGGCGCGCATGTCGTCGAAGGGTATTCCGCAGGTCGCCGTGGTCATGGGCTCCTGCACCGCAGGCGGCGCATATGTTCCAGCCATGTCAGATGAAACAATCATCGTCCGCAAGCAGGGCACGATTTTTCTCGGTGGGCCGCCGCTCGTCAAAGCGGCGACAGGCGAGATTGTGACGGCCGAAGATCTCGGCGGCGCGGATGTTCATTCGCGCAAGTCCGGCGTCACCGACCATTATGCGATGGATGATACTCATGCGCTTGCGATTGCGCGGCAGATCGCAAGCACGCTCAATCGGCAAAAAAACGTCAACATCCCATTGCGCGAGCCGCAGGCGCCGCTTTACGACGCGAGCGAGTTGAACGGTGTCGTGCCGCATTCCCTGTCGATCCAGTACGACGTGCGCGAGGTCATTGCGCGCCTTGTCGATCGATCCGAGTTTGACGAATTCAAGAAGCTTTACGGCACGACTGTCGTGACGGGCTTTGCGCATCTCCACGGAATGCCCATCGGTATCGTTGCGAATAACGGCATTCTCTTCTCGGAATCGGCGCTGAAGGTTGCGCATTTCGTCGAGCTTTGTTGCCAGCGACGCATACCGCTTCTCTTTCTGCAGAACATCGCGGGCTTCATGGTGGGGCGCGAATATGAGACGGGCGGCATTGCCAAGGACGGCGCGAAAATGGTGACGGCTGTTGCCTGTGCCGATGTGCCGAAGATCACGCTGGTGATCGGCGGCTCATATGGTGCGGGAAATTACGGCATGTGCGGGCGGGCATATTCTCCACGGTTTTTGTTTACATGGCCCAATGCGCGCATATCCGTCATGGGTGGCGAACAGGCGGCGAGCGTGCTGGCAACCGTGAAGCGCGAGGGCATGGAAGCGCGCGGCGAGGCGTGGAGCGTGGAAGAGGAAGATGCCTTCAAGGCACCTGTGCGCCAGCGTTACGAGGAGGAGGGGCATCCTTACTTTGCGACGGCTCGCCTCTGGGACGATGGGATCATTACTCCCGCCGAAACGCGCCGCGTGCTGGCGCTGTCTTTTTCCGCGACGTTGAATACACCTGTGCCGGAGACGCGCTTCGGCGTGTTCCGGATGTGAGGGAGAAGCACATGTTCAAATCCCTCCTCATTGCCAATCGCAGCGAAATCGCGGTGCGCGTCATACGCACGGCGCGCGCGTTGGGCATTCGCACGATTGCCGTCTATTCGGATGCCGATGCCGGCGCTTATCACGTTCGCGAGGCGGACGAGGCTGTTCACATCGGCCCGGCCGCGGCGAAGGAAAGCTATCTCGTCATCGAGAAGATCATCGCGGCGGCGAAGGCTGCGGGGGCCGAGGCGATCCATCCGGGATATGGGTTCCTGTCGGAGAATGTCGCTTTTGCGGATGCTTGCGAAAAAGCGGGCATTGTCTTCGTTGGGCCACCGGCTTCGGCCATCAAGGCGATGGGCCTGAAAGACGCAGCCAAGGCGCTGATGGAAAAGGCGGGCGTGCCCGTTGTCCCCGGCTATCATGGCGATATGCAAGATGCTCGCTTCCTTGAAGGCGAAGCGCAGAAGATTGGCTATCCGGTTCTTATCAAGGCGGTGGCGGGCGGCGGCGGCAAGGGTATGCGCCGCGTCGATGACCCTGCACGTTTTGAGGCGGAGCTGAAATCGGCGCAGCGCGAGGCGGGCGCGGCGTTTGGCGATGAGCGCGTGCTGGTCGAAAAATATGTCGCGCGCCCGCGCCATATTGAAATTCAGGTCTTTGCCGATGCGCATGGCAATGCCGTTTATCTGCATGAGCGCGATTGTTCATTGCAGCGCCGCCACCAGAAGGTGATCGAGGAAGCGCCTGCGCCTGACATGCCGCCTGAGATGCGTCGCGCGATGGGCGAGGCCGCTGTGGCGGCGGCGAAGGCTATTGGTTACCGCGGTGCGGGGACCATCGAGTTTATCGCCGATGCGTCGCGAGGGCTTCGCGCGGATGCATTCTGGTTCATGGAGATGAACACGCGTTTGCAGGTCGAGCATCCGGTGACTGAAGCGATTACGGGCACCGATCTTGTTGCCTGGCAGTTGCTGGTCGCAGCAGGCGAAAAGCTTCCGCTGACGCAGGACGAGATTCCGCTTGAGGGCCATGCCGTTGAAGTGCGGCTTTACGCCGAAGACCCGGCGAAGAAATTCTTCCCCTCGACGGGCAAGCTCGCCCGTTTGCGCGCGCCGGAAGATGCAAATATCCGCATGGATATGGGCGTCGAAGAAGGCGACGAAGTTTCCATGTTCTACGATCCGATGATCGGCAAGATCATTTCGCATGGAGAGACGCGGGATATTGCTCTGGCGCGTTTGCGGCGCTTTCTGCTCGGCATGGAAGTCGCCGGGCCGAAGACCAATCTTGCCTTTCTCGCCGCTGTCATGGGGCATGAGGCCTTTCAGAAGGCGGATATAGATACCGGCTTTATCGACCGGCATCTTGAGCAGCTTGTGCCGACGCAGGCTTTAGGCGCGGATGTACTGGGTGCGGCGCTTGTCGGGCATTTGCATGACCGTGCGCGCGCCTACCGGGCGGGCCAGGTGGGGACAAGCGACCCCTGGTCGCCTTGGGCAGCGACGGATGAATGGATCATCGGCGGTCATCGCAGCGAGGTTCTGAAATTTGTCCTTGATGGCGAAGTGGTTTCAATACCGGTTACGCCCAGAGGGCAGGGCGTGCATTTCACTCATAATGCGACGGAATATCTTGTGTCCGGCACGCTCTCCGCTGATGGCGAGATTGTCGCTATCGTTGACGGCAAGAGGGTGAAGGCGGCATTTGTACGGGGCGCTCACGGGTTTAGCCTTATCCATCATGGCTCGGTTTACGAGTTCACAAATATCGACCCTCTCGATGTCGATGTTGCGTCCGAAGCCGATACGGGCTCGCTGAAGGCGCCGATGCCGGGCAAGGTTGTTCAGGTGCTGGTGGAAGCAGGCGCGAAAGTCAGCAAAGGGGCTGCGCTTGTCGTGATGGAAGCGATGAAGATGGAGCAAACGCTTGCGGCTGCTGCCGATGGCGTCATAGCCTCCGTCAATATCGCGGCCGGCGATCAAGTGGAGGCCGGTGCGACGCTTGTCGTGTTTGAGGAAAAGGCTTAGCGGTTGACGCTTCATCTCATCAAGCTTTGTGTCGGCGCGGAAGACGTCGAGGATCTGCGGACATGGCAGACAGAGCGTCTTGCCGAGAAGCGGAAGCGCAAGGAAAAACCCGTGCTCGCGCATATCACCCGTATGGTGCCGACGCGGGCGGCGGAACTCCTCGATGGCGGATCGCTCTATTGGGTGATGAAGGGCCATATACGCTGCCGCCAGCGGCTGCTCGATATTGAGCCTTTCATCGATGGGGAGGGCATCAGGCGCTGCAAGCTGGTGCTGGACCCCGAGATCGTCCTGACGCGGCGGCGCGAGAGGCGGCCTTTTCAGGGATGGCGCTATTTTGAGACGAAGGACGCGCCTGCCGATGTGAAGGGCGTCGAAGAAGATGACGATATGCCCGAAGAGATGAGAGCTGAACTTGAGGCGCTGGGCCTGCTCTAGTCTCTGTGTCCGCGCGACTAGACCGGCATATTGTCGATAAGACGTGTGCGTCCTATTTTTGCGGCGACAAGAATGCGTGCCGGTGCCGTGACGTGGCCTGACGGGAATATCTCAAGCGTCGAGGCATCGCGGATTTCCAGATAATCCACATGGTCGAAGCCACGGGCGCGGATGCGGTCGGTGCCTTCGCGCGTTACCTCTGGAATGATTGCGCCCGCCGCCGCTTTTGCCGCCACCTCACGGATAATTACATTGAGCTGGCCTGCGGCCTTGCGCTCTTCGGGCGACAGATAGACGTTGCGCGATGACATGGCGAGGCCGTCCGCTTCGCGTAGGATCGCGCCGCCGAGGATTTCGACGGGGATATTCAAATCCGCGACCATGCGGCGGATGACTTGAAGCTGCTGCCAGTCCTTTTCGCCGAATGCCGCAAGGTCGGGCATGGCCTGAAGGAGCAGTTTTGAAACCACGGTTGCGACGCCTGCAAAATGCGTCGGGCGGGACTGACCTTCCAGCGGTTCTGAAACGCCGGTGACGCTCACCGTGGTCGAGAATCCCTGCGGATACATTTCTGCGGCGTTCGGCGCGAAGATGAGATCGCCGCGGCCTGCGAGCTTCGCGGCGTCTGCCGCTTCGGTGCGCGGATAGGCGTCGAGGTCTTCATGCGGCGCGAACTGCGTTGGATTGACGAAGATCGAGACGATGGCGCGGTCGGCTTTTGTCTTGACGAGATCGACAAGCGAGAGATGACCGTCATGGAGCGCGCCCATTGTCGGCACGAGCCCTGTCCGCAATCCCCGACTGCGCCAGTCGGCGACGGCGGCGCGGAGATCGGCGACGGTGCGCGCAACCGGAATGGCGTAGCTTGTCATATCGAGCGGCATGGATTTCACCCGGGCGGCCAATAGTCTGAAATTTGGCGGGACATTAGACGATAGGGGATTGCGGCTCAACGGTCTGGCAAAGGAGGGGCCGGATACCCACATTCGAGGCATGAAACAGGTGAGACAGATCGTTTTGGGTTGCGTGTTCGGGTTGGCGTTTTGCACGGCTGCCGTCGCGCAGCAGTTTCCCTGGGAGCCGGTAACGCCGCAGCGCTACACACCACCAGCCGCGATGCCCGAAGCGCCCACGCCGACAGTCTCCCAGCCCACACATCTGGTTCCGGGCCATCAGAGCCGCTACGGCTATGTGCCTGCTTATGAAAGCCAGGGGCCGGTTACGCCGCCGCTGGCGCCGGGCGAGAAGTCGAAAGGCTGGGTGCCCGGATATCACGATAATAATGGCGCGTGGATACCCGGACATCCGCAATAGTCAGACGAGCCGACCCTCGATCGCATTGCGATAAAGCGTCTCGTAAGCCGCGACCGTCATGGGGAGCGGGTTGCCGCCTGTTGATGGGTCTTCCATCGCCATGGGGGCGGCTTCGGGGATCATGTCGAGATCGACGCCGATCTCTTTCAGCGTGTTCGGAATGCCGATGTCCTGGCGCAATTGCAAAATCCAATCCACGAAGCCGTTGAAGCTCTGATCCTTCAGGTTCATGTAGCGCGCCGACGCCGCGAGTTTTTCCTCGATGGCGCTTTTGTTGTGGACGAGGACATAGGGCATAACGACCGCGTTGGTCAGGCCGTGATGCGTGCCGCGCAGCGACGAGCAGGGATGGCTCAACGAATGCATCGCGCCGAGGCCTTTCTGGAACGCTGTTGCGCCCATCGACGATGCCGCAAGCATATAGGCGCGGGCGTCGACATTGCTGCCGGTCTTCACGGCGACTGGCAACCATTCCCTGACGAGGCGCATGCCTTCAAGCGCGACGCCGTTGCCGAGGGGATGAAAGAATGGGCTGCAATAGGCTTCGAGATTATGCGACAGCGCATCCATTCCGGTTGCCGCCGTGATATGCGCGGGCAGGCCGACGGTCAGCTCCGGGTCGGCGATGACTTCCACGGGCTGCATCTTCGGGTGGAAGATGATCTTCTTCGTATGGTCGCGCTCGTCGACGATGACGGCGGCGCGGCCGACTTCGGAGCCTGTGCCGGCGGTTGTCGGCACGGCGACGATGGGTGCGATGCCCGCAGCATCTGCGCGCGTCCACCAATCTTCGCGATCTTCATAGTCCCACATGGGCCGCGTCTGGCCGGACATGAAGGCGATGGCCTTGCCTGCATCCATGGCGCTGCCGCCGCCGAAAACGATGACACCGTCGTGATGTCCTGCGCGGTAAATTTTCAATCCCGCTTCGACATCTGCTCCGATGGGGTTTGGGTGCACATCGGCAAAGAGCGCGCAGGCGAGGCCGCCATGCTCAAGCGTTCCGATGGCATCCATGATCATGGGGAGCGGCTTCAGGCCGGGATCGGTGACGAGCAACGGGCGGCGGATACCGGCAGCGCGGCAGGCATCGGCCAATTCCTTGATGCGACCAGCGCCGAAGCGGACTTTCGTCGGGTAGTTCCAGTTGCCGGTAAGCGAGGCGTATTTGTCGATCATGATGTCTTTGTCCGCAGGTGATAGCTTTTCGGGCGTGTGAGGTACTCATAGCCGACGCGCGATAGCGTGCAGCCGCGGCCCGTATCCTTGACGCCGGTCCAGGCGAGCGCCGGGTCGAGATAATCGCAGCGGTTCATGAACCAGGTGCCTGTCTCAATCTTGTCGCCGATCTCGATGGCAGCGTCTTCGTCTTCCGTCCAGATCGAAGCGGTGAGCCCGTATGGACTATCGTTCATCAACTGGATCGCCTCATCGTCGGATCGCACTTTCATGATGCCGATGACAGGGCCGAAAGTTTCCTCGCGCATGATGTCCATTTGATGGTTCACGTTGACCAGCACTTGAGGCGCGAAATAGGGCGTACCGGGTTTGGAGGCGGGGAACAGTTTTTCATCGATCAGCGCCTTCGCGCCACCGCGCACGGCGCTTTCGACCTGACCGCGCACGAAGGCAGCGGCAGACGGGCGGACCATGGGCCCGAGCGTCGTTGCGCTGTCGAGAGGCGAGCCGAGCTTGTATTTCC
>NZ_JBASBH010000012.1:0-22919 GCF_049651025.1 Parvibaculum sp.
GACAGGGGTTCGGCTGCTTGGCGTGAACGGCGTTCACGTCCTTTTCCAGCTCGTCGGTCCATTTGACGTGACGCGATGTGACGGCGAGCTTCAATTGCTCCATCGTCGTCGCGCCGATGATGTTCGAGGTCACGAAAGAACGCGTGGTGGCGAACTGGTTGGCCATTTGCGAGGCGTCGAGCCCGTGCTTTTTCGCAACGGCTAGATACTGGTCGATGGCGGAGGCGGCTTGCGCGCTTTCATAACGCTGCAGGCGATTGAAGAGCTGCTTGCGTGAGCCCTGAGGCAACGCGCCGTTCTGGTACTTGCCGGTGAGATAACCTTGCGCCAGCGGCGAATAGGCGAGCAGGCCCACGTCTTCACGATGAGCGATTTCCGCGCCGCCGAGTTCGAAAGTCCGGTTGAGCAGGTTATAGGCGTTCTGGATCGACTGGACGCGGGGAAGGCCTTTCGTATCGGCCTCGCGCACGAACTTCATTGTGCCCCAGGGCGTTTCGTTCGACAGCGCGACGTGGCGCACCTTGCCGGATTTCACGACTTCGGCGAGCGAGGCGAGAATATCCTCGATTGCATGCGTCTCCGCCTCGACATGCTTGTAGGTGAGGCCGTGGCCGCCGAAAAGCGAGACGGGACGGTCCGGCCAGTGAAGCTGGTAGAGATCAATATAATCCGTTTGCAGACGTTTCAGGCTCTTGTCCACGGCCTCGAAAATCTGGGCACGGCTATGCTCGGTGCCGGACTTGTCGTCGCGCAACCAGTTCATCGGTGAGCGGCCCGCGACCTTGGTTGCGAGGATCACCTTGTCGCGGTTCTTGCGCGCCTTGAACCATGTGCCGATGATTTTTTCGGTTGCGCCCTGCGTCTCGGGCTTCGGCGGCACGGCATACATTTCCGACGTGTCGAAGAAATTCACGCCTTCGGAAATGGCGTAGTCCATTTGCGCGTGGCCGTCGGCTTCGGTGTTCTGCTCGCCCCAGGTCATGGTGCCAAGACAGATTTCGCTGACCTTCAGGTCGGTGCGGCCGAGTTTGCGATAGTTCATGCGTATGCCCCCAGAGAATGTTTCTTGTTGTCGATTTGGAATGTCTTCAGTTGCCCTGCGCCGTGACGCCCGTCTTTGCGATCAGCGCCTCGACCTTGGGCAAAATGCGTTTCACCATGACGGCGACACCTTCGGCGTTTGGATGCATGCCGTCATCAAGCGTGAACTTCTTCTCCGCCGCCACCCCGTCCAGAAAGAAGGGATAAAACACGGCGCCGTATTTCGCCGCAAGCTGCGGATATATCGCGTCGAAGGCCTTGCCGTAATCCGCGCCCATATTGGGCGGCGCGAGCATGCCCGCGAGGAGAACGGGGATATTCCGTTTCTGCAGGCGGCTGAGGATTTCTTCAAGGTTTGCGCGGGTGAGTTCGGGGTCGACGCCGCGGAGCGCGTCATTGGCGCCAAGCTCCAGAATGACGGCGCTCGTGCCGGGGCCGACGCCCCAGTCGAGCCGGGCGAGGCCGCCCGAACTGGTATCTCCCGAGACACCCGCATCGGCGATCACGACATTGTTATGCCCCTTGGCGCGCAGGGCCTTTTGAAGTTGCGGCACGAAGCCTTCGCCGGGTCCGAGCAAATAGCCAGCCGTCAGACTGTCGCCGAATGCGACGATGGTGAGGGGCTTTTCGGCTGCCAGGGCAGGGGAGAGCGCAAGCCAGACCAATGCCGCGCAAAGCAGCATTGCCGCTGTCGTTTGCTTGTAAAACAAGGCAAACATGCCATATGGGCGAAGGGGCATGGAGGGTTTAAAGCGCTTGAGCGAATTCATCATCGAACTTGAAGGTTTGAAACTCAGCCTGCCGAGCGCGGCGGGTCTGGTCAACATATTGCGCGGGATCGACCTCAAAGTCGCGCGTGGTGCGACGGCGGGGCTGGTTGGGCCTTCCGGTTCGGGCAAGTCGACGCTCCTTATGGTGCTGGCGGGGCTTGAGCGCCCGAGCGAGGGCGGGGTGAGGGTCGCGGGCGAGGATCTGACGCGGCTCGGCGAGGATGGGCTCGCGCGCTTCCGCCGACAGAATGTAGGGATTGTCTTTCAGTCTTTCCATCTCGTGCCGACCATGACGGCGCTTGAGAATGTTGCGATCCCGCTTGAATTTGCCGGACGGCGCGATGCTTTCGCGCGGGCCGAAGAGGAATTGAAGCTGGTCGGCCTCGGCCATCGGCTGACGCATTATCCGGGGCAATTGTCTGGCGGCGAGCAGCAGCGTGTGGCGCTCGCTCGTGCGGTCATCGGCGACCCCGCGATTCTTCTGGCGGACGAGCCGACGGGCAATCTCGACCAGACGACGGGCGCGGAGATCATCGAGCTGATGTTCGATCTTCATGCGCGCAAGGGAACGACGCTTGTTCTGATTACCCATGACGAGCATCTGGCGGCACGCTGCGAGCAGGTCGTGCGCTTGCGCGACGGGCTTGTCGAGCGGACGGATATGCGAGCGGGCGTCAGCGCATGAGCGATGCGCCGCTCGGACTTGCCATTCGTCTCGCGCGGCGCGAATTGCGCGGCGGGCTTGCGGGCTTTCGCATTTTCATCGCCTGTCTCGCGCTTGGTGTCGCAGCGATTGCGGGTGTCGGCTCGGTTTCGACGGCGCTGACACGCGGGCTTGCCGAGCGCGGGCAGGATATTCTCGGCGGCGATGTCGATGTGCGGCTTCTGCATCGCGAGGCGAGCGCTGCCGAACTCGCCGCCATTTCCAAAGGCAATGTGCTTTCGCGTTCCGCCGAAATGCGGGCAATGGCGCGCACGGCGGACAAGCAGAGTCTTGTCGAGCTGAAGGCCGTTGACGGGCTTTATCCGCTTTATGGGGCGATGCGTCTGAAGCCCGATATGCCGCTCGCCGATGCGCTCGCCTTGCGCAACGGGCGCTATGGCGCCGTGGCTGAGCGCAATCTTATTGCGCGGCTCGATGCGAAGATCGGCGATGATATCAAGGTCGGTTCGGCAACGTTCGAACTGCGCGGCGAGATCGCGCATGAGCCCGATCGCGTCGGCGACGGCTTTGCGCTCGGCCCTCGCGTGATGATCGGTGCCGACGCGCTTGCCTCGACAGCGCTCATTCAGCCCGGCAGTCTTGTCTCCTATCACTACCGTTTGCGACTGCCCGAGGCGATGCGCGAGACGGCTTCGATAAAGTCGTGGGTTGCGGCACTTCAGAAACAATTCCCCGATGCGGGCTGGCGCATTCAGGATCGCACCGACAGCGCGCCGAGCGTTCGGCGTTTCGTCACGCGCGTTGCGCTGTTTCTTGGCTTCGTCGGATTGACGGCGCTGGTCGTTGGCGGCGTCGGCGTTGCCAATGCGGTGAAGTCCTATCTCGACGGCAAGCGCGAGGTGATCGCGATATTCAAATCGCTCGGCGCGCCGGGCGCATTGATCTTCCGCCTCTATCTCATTCAGGTGATGGTGCTGGCATTTATCGGCATCGCAATCGGCCTTGCCATCGGCGCGGCAATTCCCTTTGTGCTGCAAGCACTGGCGGGCGACCTCATTCCAGTGCCGGCGGCGCTTGGGCTTTATTCGGGTCCGCTGCTTCTTGCGGCAGCTTATGGCGTGCTGACGGCACTTGCCTTTGCCATCTGGCCGCTTGCGCGGGCGCGGGAAGTGCCGCCGACCAGTCTCTTCCGCGATCTCATCGCGCCGGAGCGGCGTTTTCCAAAGCCGGTCTATGTTGCGGCGACGGTCGGCGCGCTTCTCATGCTCGGCGCGCTTGCCGTGGCGACTGCCGAGCAGCCCTATTTCGCGCTCTGGTTTGTTGCAGGTGCGGCTGCGGTCTTTTTTGTTCTGCGGCTTGCGGCCAATGGCGTCATGGCGCTGGCGGCACGCATGAAAGCGCGTTCGCCCGAAATGCGCCTCGCACTTGCCAATCTTCATCGTCCCGGCGCACCGACGCCCGCCGTCATGCTGTCGCTCGGGCTTGGCCTGACGCTTCTCGTCACGGTTTCGCTCATCAATGGAAATCTGACGGGCGAGATCGCGCATGATCTTCCCGGTCGTGCGCCCTCCTTCTTCTTTGTCGATATTCAGCCGGACCAGTCCGCACCGCTCGAGGCGCTGGTGCGCAGCGCGCCCAATGTCACGAAGTTCGAGCGCGTGCCGATGCTGCGCGGCCGCATCGTTGCGGCAAAAGGAATTGCAGCCGAGAAGCTGAAGCCCGCGCCCAATGCGCAATGGGCGCTGCAAGGCGATCGCGGCATCACCTATTCCGCCGCCATGCCCGACAATTCGAAACTTGCCAGCGGCGAGTGGTGGCCGGAAAACTACAAAGGCCCGCTGCTCGTCTCCTTCGATCATGAGCTTGCCCAGGGGCTCGGGCTTTCGCTTGGCGATACGCTCACCGTCAATGTGCTTGGCCGGGAAATCGAGGCGCGGCTTGCCAATACGCGCGAGATCGACTGGCGCAGCCTCGGCATCAATTTCGTCATGGTCTTCTCGCCCGGCTCGCTTGAAGCGGCGCCCCATACGGAGCTTGCGACCGTGACGATGGGGGCCGACGGCGAAGAGGCGCTGGAGCGCGAAGTGACATCGCGCTTTCCCAATGTGACCTCCGTGCGCGTCAAGGAGGCGCTGGACGCGGTCAACAAAATGCTCGACCAGTTTTCCCTCGCGGTCAGGGCAACGGGCGGCATCACGCTGCTTTCAGGCGTGCTGGTGCTTGGCGGCGCGATGGCGGCGGGGTTTCGCGCCCGCGTTCGCGATGCGGTGATCCTGAAGGTGCTTGGCGCGAGCCGCGCGCGGATCCTCGGCATCTATGTTCGCGAATATGCCGCGCTCGGCCTTGCCACGGCGCTGATCGCCGCCTTTGCCGGGACTATTGCCGCCTATATCGTCGTTGCGCGGGTCATGGAGTTGCCCTGGAATTTTCTCCCCGGGACGCTGGCGCTCACCGTTCTCGGCGCGACATTGGCGACCGTCGGGCTCGGCCTTCTGGGAACCTGGCGGGTGCTCTCGGTGCCTACGGCGCGGAGCCTTCGCGCCGAATAGGTTAAGTCGCTGACAATATTATGATTTCGTAATATTGACGAAGCGGCGCGGGCAGGGCATTTCACCTTGAATTGTGCGGCGTAAGTTCCGATATTCAATGCCAGCACTATCAGGAGGGTGCACAGATATGGCCAATTTCGACCAGAACCGGATGCAGACGGGCGTCGGCGCGCAAGATTCCGCGATCGACCAGGGTCTGCGCAGCTACATGCTCAGTGTCTACAACTACATGGCGGGTGGCCTTGCCATCACCGGCGTTGTGGCGTGGCTGGCGTTTCAGGCCGCGGTGATCGACACCAATGGCGTGCTCTCGCTGTCATCCGTCGGCCAGGCGCTTTATGCGAGCCCGCTGAAGTGGGTCGTTATGCTTGCGCCGCTCGGTCTCGTATTTTTCCTCAGTGCCCGCATTTCCAAGATGAGCATTGCCGCGGCCCAGATTTCGTTCTGGTCGTTTGCGGGTCTCATGGGCCTGTCGCTGTCGAGCGTGTTTCTTATCTATACGGGCGCCAGCATCACGCAGACCTTCTTCGTGACCGCAGCCACCTTCGGTTCGCTCAGCCTCTATGGCTACACGACGAAGCGTGATCTCACGGCCATGGGTTCGTTCCTGTTCATGGGCGTGATCGGCCTCATCATTGCCTCGCTCGTGAATATCTTCCTTCAGAGTTCGGCCCTGCAGTTTGCGGTGTCGGTGCTCGGCGTTCTGATTTTCGCCGGCCTGACCGCCTATGACACGCAGCGCATCAAGAGCATGTATTTCGAAGGCGACAGCCTCGCCACTGCCAGCAAGAAGGCGATCATGGGCGCTCTCGCGCTCTACCTCGACTTCATCAACATGTTCATGTTCCTGCTGCAGTTCCTCGGCGACCGTCGCTAATCGTCGAGCGCAACCTGTCTAGACGCAAAAGCCCCGGTGGAAACACCGGGGCTTTTCATTTTGGACTGCGGATCGCTCAGGCGTCGACGATGCGCAAGGCGCGTTTCTCGAAGACTTTCAGCACCTGCTTGAGTTCATGCCCGCGCTTCATGACGAGGCCGCTGGCGGCAACGACGCTATAGGCGCCCTGGCGCTGGGCGAGCTTGGGACGTTTCTCGATGCGGAAAAGCGGTTGCTCGCTGGTTCGGCGGTGAACGGCGAAAACAGCGACTTCGCGAAAGGTGCCGATCGCGTAATCACGCCATTCGCCTTCAATGACCTTGCGACCGTAAACGGAGAGAATGGCTTCAAGCTCGGCGCGGGTGAAGGAGATGTCGGGCTCGCGCGGGGGCGACTTTTTCACGAGGGTCAGGGGTGTGGGCGCGGGGTCTTGTGTAACGTCGCTCATGCGCTGAAATCCCTTCGAAGAAACCCACCGAACCTGCCAATAGTCTCACTCTTTGAGCGTTTTTGCGAATTTTAAGGGATCACAATATTGCCTTTTTTCAGCCCTTGCGAGGACACATAGGCCCCCCATTATCTGATCGTTGCCTCACTGGCCCGGTCCTCTTGGACGTTCCGGTATCATCAGCCCCCCAGCCCCACCGGGATGGAATTTGAGGGCCGGGCCACCCTTCCCCCCAGAATTTTGTGGGGCAATGCTCTCCAAGACTGCAATACCAGTCGCCGCATGGATCCCCCCTCCATGCGGCGATTTCTTTTATGCGCGCGCAATGCATCGCATCTCGCAAAGTGCGCGATATGCATGAAACATCTTTCACTTGAGGGGTGGGCGGGCTTGCCCTAAACATCGTTCAAAGGCTTTGGGGAGGCGAGGTTGCGTATGCTTTCGCGCGCCTTCGGGGAGAAAACGTCATTACCCAGTTCCGTATCAAAACAGCGAGCCAGTCAGGTGCCGCGTCGAGCGACGCCATGATTGTGATCGATGGGCTCACAAAGCGTTTCGGTCCCTTCACGGCCGTGGATCGCATCAGCTTCACTGTCGCACGCGGCGAGGTGCTGGGCTTTCTCGGGCCGAATGGCGCGGGCAAATCCACGACGATGAAAATGGTGACGGGCTTCCTGTCGCCGAGCGAAGGATCGGCGCGTGTCTGCGGATATGACGTCGTGTCCGACACGCTGGCCGCGCAGCGCACCATTGGCTATTTGCCGGAAGGCGCGCCTGCCTATGGCGATATGACGCCGCGCGCTTTTCTCAAATTCATTTCACGCGTGCGCGCGCTCTCAGGCGCTGCTGCCGACGCCGCCATTGCGCAGGCTGTTGCCGCGACCGAGTTGCAGGGCGTGCTCGATCAGCCGATCGATACGCTTTCCAAGGGGTTTCGCCGCCGCGTCGGGCTGGCGCAGGCCATCCTGCACAATCCGCCCGTGCTGATCATGGACGAGCCGACCGATGGTCTCGATCCGAACCAGAAGCATGAAGTGCGCAAGCTCATCCAGCGCATGTCGGCGGACAAGGCGATCATCATCTCGACGCATATTCTCGAAGAGGTCGATGCGATCTGTTCGCGCGCGCTGATCATCGACCGGGGCCGCGTCGTCGCGGACGGCACCCCTGCCGAACTCATCTCGCGGTCGCGCTATCACAATGCCGTCACGCTGACGGTCGGTGGCCAGTTGACGGTCAATGCCGCCGAGGCGCTGAAGGCGCTGCCGGGCGTCGTGACCATCGAGGTCATACCGCGCGGAACGGAAACGGTTCTGACGCTCTTCACCGCGCGCGGCACGGCGACCGAAACGGTTGCCGCCGAGGTTGGTCTGATCGATGCGGTTGCCCGCGTGGCGCGCGAGCAGAATTGGCCGGTGCGCGCGCTTTACGGCGAGCCGGGCCGTCTTGATGAAGTTTTCCGCGCGCTCACGCGCTCCGATGTCGACGAGGCCGGTCAGGACCAGCCGGGAAAGAGCGCTGCATGAGAGAGCTTGCTGCCGTATTTCGCCGCGAGTTGGGCGGCTATTTCGCGACGCCGCTCGCGTTCATTTTCATCGTCGTGTTTCTCTTCACGATGGGCGCCTTCACCTTCTATATGGGCGGCTATTTCGAGAGCGGTTCGGCCGATCTGCAGATCTTCTTCAACTTTCATCCCTGGCTTTACCTCTTCCTGATCCCCGCGATCTCGATGCGCCTCTGGGCGGAAGAGCGCCGCACCGGCTCCATCGAACTGTTGCTGTCGCTGCCCGTTCCGCTCTGGGCAGCAGTGCTCGGCAAGTTTCTGGCCGCCTGGGTTTTCTCCGGCATCGCGCTCGCACTCACCTTTCCGATGTGGCTCACGGTCAATTATCTCGGCAATCCGGACAATGGCGTCATTCTCGCGGGCTATGTCGGCAGCTTCTTCCTCGCGGGCGGTTATCTCGCCATCGGCTCCTGCCTTTCGGCAACGACGAAAAATCAGGTCATCGCCTTTGTCGTCAGCGTCGTCGTCTGCTTCCTCTTCACGGTCTCGGGTCTGCCGCTCGTCATCGACTTCTTCTCGAGCTGGGCGCCGCAGCAGGTCCTGAACACCATCGCGTCGTTCTCCTTCCTCACGCATTTCACGGCGATCACCCAAGGCGTCATCGACTTGCGCGACGTGATCTATTTCGGCTCGCTGATTTCCGTCTGGCTCATTGCTTGCGGCATCGTTGTCGACATGAAGAAGGCCGGGTGAGCATCATGCAACAAACGCATCTCCGCTCCGGCTACCGCATCGCGATGCTCGTGCTGCTCGCCGTTCTGTTTCTGGCGATCAATCTTTTCTCGAATATCGTCTTCCGTTCGGCGCAGGTCGATCTCACGCAGAACAAGCTCTTCACGCTGTCGCAAGGCACGGAGAATGTGCTGCACAAGATCGACGAGCCGATCACGCTGAAGTTCTTCTTCTCCGAACGCCTCGCCAACGAATATCCGCAGATCCGCACCTATGCGAACCGCGTGCGCGATTTGCTGCAGGAAGTGCGCAATCGCTCCAACGGCAAGGTCATTCTGGAAGTGATCGACCCCGAGCCTTATTCGAGCGATGAGGATCTGGCCATGTCGCTCGGCCTCAAGGGCGCGCGGACGACTGAGGGCGACATCATCTATTTCGGTCTTGTCGGCACCAATCTCGTCGACGGTATCGAACAGATTCCCTTCTTTGCCGATGAGCGTCAGCAATATCTCGAATATGACGTGACGCGCCTCATTCAGAACCTTACCCGTCCGAAAAAGCCTGTGCTCGGCATCGTGACCAATCTGCCGATGGATACGGGCGCCGGTGGGCTGATGGAAGCTATGCGCGGCAAGTCGAAGCCCTTCATGATCTATGAAGAGCTGCGCAACCGCTTCGAGATCAATTTTCTCGAGCAGGCCTTCGTCAAGGTTCCCAAGGACGTCGATGTGCTTCTGATCGCGCATCCTCGCCAGCTCGACACCAATACGCTTTACGCCATCGACCAGTTCGTCATGCGCGGCGGTCGCGTTCTCGCCTTCGTCGATCCGCATTCGGAAGTCAGCCTCACGTCAGGCGCCGATGGGCGTCCGGTGCAGGGCTATACGGAAGCCTCCGATCTCGCGCCGCTGCTCAATCAATGGGGCATCCAGTTCGACTCAAAGCACGTCATCGGCGACCGCAAGCTTGCCATGCGCGTGCAGACCGGCCTCGATGCGCGCCGCCAGACGAGCGACTATGTTCTGTGGCTGACCGTGCCGAAGAGCAATTTCGACGCGAATGACATCGTCACCGCCAATGTCGATCATCTCAACCTTGCGACGGTGGGTTCGCTGAAGCCGGTCGAAGGCGCGACGACGCATTTCACGCCGCTGTTCTGGTCGTCGGATGAGGCGGAGCCTTACAATCTCAATTTCATCAAGTCCGGTCCAACGCCCGATGAACTGCTGCAGGCCTTCAAGCCGACGGGCGAGCGCTATGTGATCGCGGCGCGCGTTTCCGGGCCGATCAAGAGCGCCTATAGTGCCGCGCCTGAGCTGAAGGAAGGCGGCGACCAGACACAGCGTTCGGATTCGCGCGACAAGCCTGACGCATATGTGACTGAAGCCAAAGGCGATGCCAATATCATCGTCGTTGCGGACAGCGATCTTTTCGATGATCGTTTCTGGGTGCAGGCGCAGGATTATGACGGCCAGCGCGTTGCCCAGCCCATTGCCGATAATGCACAGTTCGTATTGTCCGCCATCGACAATCTGATGGGATCGGACGATCTGATTTCACTCAGGGCGCGGGCGCGGGCCGACAGGCCGTTCGTCGTCGTCGACAATCTGCGTCGTGCGGCCGAACGGCATTTCCTTGCCGAGCAGGAACGCCTCAAGGCACGCATCACCGAGGTCGAGCAGCATCTGACCGTGCTGCAGACGCAGACCGGCGACGGGCAATCTGCGCCTTCCGCCCATGCGCAGGAAGAAGCGGCCAAGTTTCGTGCGGAGCTTCTCACCAGCCGCAAGGCGCTTCGCGATGTTCAGCGCAATCTGCGCCGCGACATCGACCGGCTCGCAAGCAATGTGCGTTTCGTCAATGTCGCGCTCATGCCGATCCTTGTCGCCTTCATTGCGATAGGGATTGCAATTGTTCGCCATCGCCGCCGCAAGGCGCGCGCCGCGAAGGGGATCTGAGCCATGACCACCTCCCTTCAAGGCATTCGCAAGAACAAGCCGCTGCGCAATCTCATCCTGCTTGGCGCGGCGGCTGTCATTGCTGTGACGGCCTCGGTCGTCGCGGTCTCGGTGCAGGAGCGCGGCGTGCGCGTGCAGTTCACGCCCGTGCAGATGTATCCAGGGCTTGAGACGAAGCTCGATCAGGTTGCCAAGATCCGCTACACGCTGGCGCGCGGCATGCGTGAATCGGAAAAGATCACGCTGGTACGCGGCGACGATGGAAAATGGGTCGTCGTGGAGCGCAAGGATTATCCCGCGCGGCAGGACCTTGTGCGAAAGGCGCTGATCGGCGTTTCGGAACTCGTTCTTTATGAGCCGCGCACGGCGCGTCCCGAATGGCACCGCAATCTCGGCCTTCTTGCGCCCGAAAGCCTCGGCACTTCCAGCCGCGTCGAGTTCTTCGCCAAGGATGGCACCAAGATGGTGGCGCTGCTTGCAGGCAAGGTGCCGGAGCAAACCGTCGATGCGCGCGGCGAGGGCATGATCTATGTCCGCCGCGATGGCGAGGATCAGACCTGGCTTGCACGCGGCCGCCTGCCTCTCATTCAGAGCGCGCAGGACTGGCTCGATCAGACTTTCCTCGACGTCTCGCGCGACGAGATCAAGCGCGTGACGCTCTGGGCAGGGACCGATCATCCCGTCGTCATGTCGCGCGCGTCGAAAGACGAGAACGACTTCACGCTTGCCGATATTCCCAAAGGCCGCACGACGCGCGGTGCGCCGATCGTCAATGGCGCGGCGACCTCGATCGTCGATCTTGCCTTTGACGATGCAACGCCTGTTGCCTCGCTCCTTTTTCCCGATACTTCGCCCAAGGCCGTCTTCGAAACCTTTGACGGGCTGAGGCTGTCGCTGACCATGACGGGCGGCGGCGGCGCGCTCTGGGCCAAGGTGGAAGCGGTCGCCGATCCCGCGCTGGTCGCGCCGGGAACGGACATGAAAGCAGCGGAAGCAAAAGCTGCCGCCATCACCGCCCGCACGGCGCCCTGGGCCTACAAGCTTCCGCAGGCGGCAGGCTCGCAGCTCACGCAGTCGATGGATCTGCTGACGCATGAAGGCGGATTGCCGGAGTAGCCGCGGCGCCTGCGCTTCGATAGCAACATCCAATAGATATTCAGTGTCGTCCCGGGACTTGTTCCCGGGACCCATCTTTCTTCGCCGGTTGTCGATACGCCATGGATCCCGGGAACAAGTCCCGGGATGACGGGTGATATTCCGGCAGTTATTCCACAAACAAAAAGGGCGCTCCTTGCAGAGCGCCCTTTCTTTTCGTGTGTCGCCAGAGCTTACGCTGCGAGCCTGCGCAGAACGTATTGCAGGATGCCGCCATTGGCGTAGTAGTCGAGCTCATCCTGCGTATCGATGCGGCAGATGACGTCGACCGTCTCTGTCGCGCCGTTCGCACGCTCGATGGTCAACTTCACCTTGGCGCGCGGCTTCACGTCCTTCAGGCCTTCGACCGTGATGATCTCGGTGCCGTCGAGGCCAAGCGTCTGCCAGCTCATGTCGCCGATGAACTGCAGGGGCGCAATGCCCATGCCGACGAGGTTCGAGCGGTGGATGCGCTCGAAGCTCTGGGCGATGACCGCCTTGACGCCGAGGAGCATGGTGCCCTTCGCCGCCCAGTCGCGCGACGATCCGGTGCCATATTCCTTGCCGGCGAAGATCACCAGCGGCGTACCACGGCGCTTGTATTCCATCGCCGCGTCGTAGATCGGCATCTGCGTGCCTTCGGGCTCAAGCTTGGTCAGGCCGCCTTCGATCCCCTTCAGCATCTGGTTCTTGATGCGGATATTGGCGAAGGTGCCGCGCATCATCACTTCATGATTGCCGCGACGTGCGCCATAGGAGTTGAAGTCCTGAGCGCCGACCTGCTTGGAGTTGAGGTAGGAGCCAGCCGGGCTCTGCACCTTGATGTTACCGGCGGGCGAGATGTGGTCGGTCGTGATCGAGTCGGCAAAGAGGCCGAGCACGCGAGCCTTCTCCACATCCACCATCGGCGTCAGATCCCGCGAGAGGTCCTCGAAATAGGGCGGGTTCTGCACATAGGTGGAAGCGCTGTCCCAGTCATAGGTCAGGCCCTCGGTGAGCTTGATGCTCTGCCAGTTGGCGTCGCCGTCGAAGACGTTGCCATAGCGCTTGCGGAACATTTCCGGCGTCACGCAGGCGCGCACCGTCTCGGAGATTTCCTTCGTGGAGGGCCAGATGTCCTTGAGATAGACCGGCTGGCCGTTGCTGCCCGTTCCGAGCGGCTCCGTTGCAAGATCGATCTTCACCGAACCCGCCAGCGCGTAAGCGACGACGAGCGGCGGAGAGGCGAGATAGTTCGCCTTGGTATCGGGGCTGACGCGGCCCTCGAAATTGCGGTTGCCGGACAGAACGGCTGCCGCGACCAGATCGTTCTTGTTGATCGCCTGGCTGATTTCGTTCGACAGCGGGCCTGAGTTGCCGATGCAGGTCGTGCAGCCATAGCCGACGAGATCGAAGCCCATGGCGTCGAGATCGGCCTGGAGGCCGGACTTCGTCAGATAGTCGGTGACGACTTGCGAGCCCGGCGCGAGCGAGGTTTTCACCCAGGGCTTCACCTTGAGGCCGAGACGACGCGCATTGCGCGCGACGAGACCGGCGGCCACCAGCACGTTCGGATTGGACGTGTTGGTGCAGGAGGTGATGGCCGCAATCACGACGTCGCCGTGACCAAGGTCGAAGTCTTTTCCTTCGACCGGCACGCGCGCGTCACCGGCATTCGGCTTGCCGAATTCCTTGTCGAGCGAGACAGCGAAGCTCTTGGAAACATCGACGAGCGAAACGCGATCCTGCGGACGCTTCGGACCGGCAAGGCTCGGCACGACCGAGGTGAGGTCGAGCGCCAGCGTGTCGGTGAAGACGGGATCGGGCGTGTTCTTTTCGCGGAACATGCCCTGTGCCTTCGCATAGGCTTCGACGAGAGCGATGCGTTCATCCGAACGGCCGGTGGCTTTCAGATATTTCAGCGTCTCGTTGTCGATCGGGAAGAAGCCGCAGGTCGCACCATATTCCGGCGCCATGTTGGCGATGGTGGCGCGATCTTCGAGCGTCAGATTGTCGAGGCCCGAGCCGTAATATTCGACGAACTTGCCGACGACGCCCTTCTTGCGAAGCATCTGCGTGACGGTGAGCACCATGTCGGTCGCCGTGACGCCTTCATTGAGCTTGCCCGTCAGCTTGAAGCCGATGACTTCAGGGATGAGCATCGAGACAGGCTGGCCAAGCATCGCGGCTTCCGCCTCGATGCCGCCCACGCCCCAGCCCAGAACGGCAAGGCCGTTGACCATGGTCGTGTGGCTGTCCGTGCCGACACAGGTATCGGGATAGGCGATCTCTTCCTTGCCTTCCGTCTTCGTCCAGACGGTCTGGGCGAGATATTCGAGGTTCACCTGGTGGCAGATGCCGGTTCCCGGCGGAACGACGCGGAAATTGTCGAAGGCCTTGGAGCCCCAGCGCAGGAACTCATAGCGTTCGCGGTTGCGCTGATATTCGATTTCGACGTTCTGGTGGAAGGATTGCGGCGTGCCGAACTTGTCGACCATGACCGAGTGGTCGATGACGAGATCGACGGGGACCAGCGGGTTGATGCGCTTGGGATCGCCGCCCAGTGTCTTCACCGCGTCGCGCATGGCTGCAAGATCGACGACGGCGGGAACGCCGGTGAAGTCCTGCATCAGCACGCGTGCCGGGCGATAGGCGATTTCGCGATCCGAGGTGCGCGTCTTGAGCCACGTCTTCATCGCGCGGATGTCGTCGGCCTTGACGGTGCGGTTGTCTTCGAAGCGCAACAGGTTCTCAAGCAGCACCTTCAGCGAGAAGGGGAGCCGCGAGGTGCCGCTGAGGCCATTCTTCTCGGCAGCCTTGAGGCTGTAATAGGTGTAGCTGCGCTTGCCGACCTTCAGCGTCTGCTTGGCGCCGAAGCTGTTGCCAGCGGCGTTCTGCTTGACGGAAGGAGCCTTGCGGCTTTTCGCGGCGGGCCTGGCAACGGGCTTGGCGGCGGCCGCAGGCTTGCGAGCTGCGGCTTTCGGTGCTGCTGCCTTCTTCGCGACGGGTTTTTTCGGCGCGGACTTCTTTGCTGCAACTTTCGTCGGCGCTGCCTTCTTCGGAGCCGCCTTCTTTGCTATCGCCTTTTTCGGCGCAACCTTCTTCGGTGCGGCCTTTTTGGCGACGGCTTTTTTGGGAGCGGCTTTCTTCGGCGCTGCCTTTTTGGCGGCGGGCTTCTTTGCCGCCGGCTTCTTCACGGCCGCCTTTTTCGGGGCGGCTTTCTTCGCTGCGGGCTTCTTCGCGGCGACGGCTTTCTTAGCAACCGGCTTCTTGGCAATCGGCTTCTTCTTCGCGGCGGGCTTCGCCTTCACTGTGGCCTTCTTGGCCGCAGGGGTCTTTTTGGCAGGCGCTTTCTTTGCGACCGGCTTTGTCTTCTTGGCCGTCGCATTCTTTGCGGCAGGCTTTGCCTTTACGGCTTTGCCAGCGGGCTTCTTCGCCGTCGCCGGTTTCTTTGCCTTCGTCTTGGCCTTCGCTGGGGCCTTCTTTGCCATGGAATGTTCCTCGATGATGCGAGCCCGGGGCTGGTGAGGCGGAAGGTGGGGGTGTCGCTTCTGCGTGCCGCCCGCGCGGGAAAATGCGCGAGACCGGCATTGGAAATCGCCGCCGCTTTCCGTGCCAATGGGCCTATATGCTTGACGGGCGCGACTATAATGTCTTTCCCATTCGAAGGCTATGGTTACGCCGGGTCGCAACAGGCGATAATTGTTCGCAGGCAATTGAAACGGAGAAGCGGCATGGATGCGGTGCGCATTGAAAAAAACGGTCCGGTGACGACTGTTATTCTGAACCGGAAAGAGGTGCGCAATGCGGTCGACAGGCCGACGGCTGCCGCGCTGGCCGACGCTTTTCTCGCTTTCGAGAAGGATGACGAGGCGCTTGTGGCCGTCTTTGTCGGCGATCACGGAACATTTTGCGCCGGGGCCGATCTCAAGGCGGTTGCAGCGGGCAGTCAGGCGGAAGCGGCGCAGCGGGGCAATCTCATCACCGTGCCGGGGACGGGCCTCGAATTCGATCGTCTCGCCACGGACGGGCCGATGGGTCCATCGCGGATGGTGTTGTCGAAGCCCGTCATCGGGGCGATTGCCGGTCATGCGGTCGCAGGCGGGCTCGAACTGGCGCTCTGGTGCGACATGCGTGTCGTCGAAGCCGATGCAATCATGGGCGTTTTCTGCCGTCGCTGGGGTGTGCCGCTGATCGATGGCGGAACGGTACGCCTGCCGCGCCTCATCGGTCATTCGCGCGCGATGGATCTGATCCTGACGGGTCGCCCGGTCAATGCCGAGGAAGCGCTTCAGATGGGGCTTGCCAATCGCGTCGTGGCGAAGGGCGAGGGGCGGGCGGAAGCCGAGCGTCTGGCCCATGACATTGCGCGCTTTCCCCAGCTTTGCCTGAAACACGACCGCATGTCGGCCTATGAGCAGTGGGATCTGCCATATGACCGCGCCATGGCCAATGAGCTTGAGCATGGCCGCAAGGTTCTCATCACCGGAGAGACGGTGAAGGGCGCGGCGCGTTTCGCCGCAGGCAAGGGCCGGGGCGGACGTTTCGATGAAATTTGAAACGGCGCTGCGTCTCGTTGCACGCGATCTCGCCTGTGTGCGTGGCGGTCGCGTGGTTTTCGAAGGTCTTTCCTTTGCCATTGCCGGTGGCGAGGCGCTCGTGGTGACGGGCCCCAACGGCGCGGGCAAGTCGAGCCTGCTGCGCCAGATCGCCGGTCTGGTCGATATTGCAGGTGGCAGCCTCGCGCTTGATGGCGGCGAGGCGGAAGCGACATTGTCGGAACAGGCCCATTACATCGGCCATCTCGATGCGTTGAAGAGCGCGATGAGTGTGCGCGAGACGGCAGATTTCTGGGCGGGGTTTCTCGGTGGCACGGAGCGCAATATTGACGATGCCTTCGATGTGTTCGATCTGGCGCCGCTGGCCGATCTGCCTGTCGCCTATCTCTCGGCGGGGCAGCGTCGCCGTCTGGCCTTGTCGCGGCTGGTGATTGCGCCGCGCCCGATCTGGCTGCTCGATGAGCCGAGCGTGGCGCTTGATCGGGCGAGCCTTGCGCGCCTCGTTGCCGCGATGGAGCAGCATCTGGAAAGCGGCGGGCTCATTGTCGCTGCGACACATCAGGATCTCGGGCTCGTGCGAACCACATCGCTCGATCTTGCCGTCACGCGCCTGCAGGTGAGCGCATGACGCGCGCTTTTTTCAGTCTGGTGCGGCGCGATGTTCAGCTTGCCGTTCGTCTCGGCGGCGGCGGCGGCATGGCGGTTTTCTTTTTCCTCGTGGTCGTCAGCATCGTGCCTTTCGGCATCGGTCCCAATCTCAATCTTCTCGGCAAGATCGCGCCGGGCCTGCTCTGGGTCGCGCTGCTGCTTTCGTCCCTGCTGACGCTCGACCGGCTTTTTCAGGCCGACTATGAAGACGGCACGCTCGACATTCTGACCATGGGCGGATTGCCGCTTGAACTTACTGCTTGTGCCAAGGCCATTTCGCATTGGCTCACCACGGGATTGCCGCTGGTTGTCGCCGCGCCTCTGCTCGGGCTGCTACTCAATCTGGAGGTTGCGCATTTCAAGACGCTGGTCGTCGCCATGCTGGTCGGCACGCCTGCCTTGAGCTTTCTCGGTGCCATAGGCGCGGCGCTCACCGTCAGCGTCCGGCGTGGCGGGCTGCTCGCTTCGCTGCTGGTCTTGCCCTTCTATATCCCCGTGCTCATCTTCGGCGTTGCGGCGGCGGGCGGGGCGGCGGCGACCCCCGGCGCGGGCCATCAGGGGCTTTTGCTTCTGGGCGCGGTGGCGCTTGTGAGCCTCGTGATCGGGCCGGTTGCCACGGCTGCGGCCCTTCGCGCCAATTTGAGAGCATAATGCGCGGCAAAATGACCTTCGCAACACCTTGCCCTTGTGTAAGGAGCGCCGCTAAATGACGGGCATGTCAGACCTGACCTCGATCCAGCGGTTTCACGCTCTCGCCAATCCGACGCGCTTCATGGCGCTGACGGACCGGCTCATCCTTCCGTTCAGCCTCATTACGGCGGCGACCCTCGCCATCGGCCTCTATTTTGCGCTGTTCGTCGCGCCGCCTGACTATCAGCAGGGCGAGACGGTTCGCATTATGTACATTCACGTGCCTGCCGCCTGGCTTGCCATGTTCGGCTACATGATGATGGCGGGGGCGTCATTCGTGGCGCTGGTCTTCCGCCACCCGCTGGCCGATGTGTGCGCGAAGTCTGCAGCACCCATCGGTGCCGCCTTCACGTTTCTCGCGCTCGTCACCGGCTCGCTCTGGGGACGGCCCATGTGGGGTGCATGGTGGGTCTGGGGCGATGCGCGCCTCACCTCCATGCTGATCCTGCTGTTTCTCTATCTCGGCTATATCGCGCTCTGGGCGACGATCGAGGAGCCGGTGCGCGCCGCGCGTGCGGCGGCGGTGCTGGCGCTTGTCGGCTCGATCAATGTGCCGATCATTCATTACTCGGTCGTCTGGTGGAACACACTGCATCAGCCCGCCAGCGTCTTCCGCATCGACGGGCCGACGATTGCCACGTCGATGCTGGTGCCGCTTCTCGTCATGGCGCTCGGCTTCACGTTCTTTTTCGTCACGCTGCATCTCGTGCGCATGCGTGCCGAGATTTTACGTCGCCGCGTGCGTGCCCTGCGTCTGGCGCGGGCGGAGGTGTGAGCATGGCAAACTATTTAGAGATGGGCGGTTACGCGGCTTTCGTCTGGCCCTCTTATGCGCTCGCCGCCATCGTGATGATCGGCCTTGTCGTCGCCACGCTTCGCGACATCAAACGCCAGCGCGCCCTGCTTGCGACGCTTGAAGGCGAGGGCGCCCGCAAGCGCGCGCCCGCACGCTCACCGGATCGCCAGGCATGAGGTTGCGTGCGCTAATCCCGGCGGGTCTTTTTCTGATTTTCGCCACGCTGTTTCTGATCGCTGTTTTTCGCGGCGATCCCTCGCGCGTACCTTCGGCGCTGATCGGCCGTTATGTTCCGACGTTCAGTCTGCCGCCCGTGGAGGGGCTCGGCCTGCCGGGTCTCTCGGATGCCGATTTCGGAAAGGGCGAGCCGGTCATCGTCAATGTCTGGGCGTCGTGGTGTGTGCCCTGCCGTGAAGAGCATTCGGTTCTCACCGAACTCAAAGGGCTTACCACCTCACCGATTTACGGGATCAACTACAAGGACGCGCCCGACGCCGCGCGGCGCTTTCTCGGCGAGCTTGGCAATCCGTTCACGCGTGTCGGTGCGGATGCAAAGGGGCGAACATCCATCGACTGGGGCGTCTATGGCGTGCCGGAAACTTACATTGTCGATGGTAAGGGGCGCATTGCCTACAAACATGTAGGTCCGCTCACGCCGAAAATCGTCGACGCCGAAATTCTTCCAGCCCTGCGAGCGGCAACGGCCCGCTGATTTGCATCAGCGGGCCGCTGTCAGTCTCGAAGACAGATGAAGTCAGGACGCTTTGCGCTTTGCAGCGGTACGCTTCGCAGCCGGCTTCTTGCGCGGCGTTGCGGCGGCAGGTGCACGACGCGTGGCGCGAGCGCGAACCGGCTTTTCCGCATCCTTGGCGCTGCCAATGGCGGAAGCAAGATGCGAAAGACCGCGCATCAGATCGGCCTGAGCGGTCTTGGGCAGAAGCTCGAGCAATGCCTTTTCCGCAGCGATCGCGCGGGGCAGGGTGGTCGTCAATGCGCGACGTCCGGCGGCTGTCAGGCGCACGGCATTGGCGCGTGCGTCTTCGGCTGTGCGCTTGCGTGCCAGCAGGCCATTCTTAATCATGCGGCTGATCATGTCAGCAAGCGTCGAGCGGTCGATGCCGGTGCGATTGACGAGATCGGTCTGGCTCAGACCTTCTTCTTCATTCACGGCAAAGAGCACGATGAACTGACGCGGCGTGATCGTGCCTTCACCCATCTGTTGCACGAACTGGTCGTAAGCGAATTGTTGGGCGCGCCGCAGCAGGTGGCTGAGGGAGGTCTCGAGATCGTAACTTCCCGTCGACTTTTTGCCTGCCATATTTCATATCCTCCGGATGTTTCACTTCAGGAAACCGCTTGTCGCTAGACCGGGCTCCATCTAATGAGGAACTCGCGAGCCACGACTCAAACATTGGCTCAAAGCAATTCCCCCGTATGGCCTTCATATGCACCTACGATGGGGTTTCTTGCAAGTATAACTCGCGTAGAAATCGACGCGGAGTGCCGTCCGGTTGCGGAAGATACGAACAAATGCAGATTCTCCGGGTTATCCATCCGGGTGAAATGATCGAATTAATGGAGCCCCCTACTTCCGTGGGCGGACTAACGGAAAGATGAAATGACAAATTCACTCGGCAAGGGCGCGTCCGGCAATAAAGACGCGGGCGGACCAAAGTCCGGCGCGATGAAACATCGAGAGCCGGGCGCGGAAAACGAGCTTGCCTTCAGCCGTCGCGTGCCAACAGGGGACAGTCTCCCCCGCGACATATGCAATAGCTGCGGTTTCATCCATTACGACAATCCCAAGATCGTTGTCGGATCGGTCGTCACCTCCGGGGATCGCTTTCTGCTCTGCCGCCGCGCCATCGAACCGCGCAAAGGCTTCTGGACGCTGCCCGCGGGTTTCATGGAGCACGGCGAGACCGTCGAGGACGGCGCAAGGCGGGAGGCACGCGAGGAAGCGAATGCCGATATACGCATTCGTGACCTGCTGGCGATCTACAGCATACCGCGCATCGCGCAGGTGCAGATCATGTACCGCGCGGAGCTGGCCGACCCCAATTTTTCCGCGGGCGTTGAAAGCCTCGAGGTTGCGCTGTTCACCTGGGATGAAATTCCATGGCAAGAGCTTGCTTTCCCTAGCGTCTACTGGGCCTTGACGCAGTTTCGATCCGTTGCCGGGCAAGCTGTCATAACGCCGTTTGGAAATCCCGAAGGCGAACTGGGGAATATTTTTCCGCCACGCGCTCCCTAGTCATCATCGTTTCTTCGCGTCATTCTCCTCCCGCAAATGGGAACGGGGCGAGGGTAACGTGGCAGAAGCGATTGCGACGGGGGATACGGCTGGCAAAATGACGAGCGAGGAGCGGCGGGTTATTTTCGCCTCCTCACTTGGCACCATGTTTGAGTGGTACGACTTTTTCGTCTATGGCGCGTTGGCCGCCGTTTTCTCCAAGCTGTTCTTTGCCGGCGTCAACGACACGGCGGCTTTCATTTTTGCGCTGCTCGTTTTTGCGGCAGGCTTTGCGGTCCGGCCTTTCGGCGCATTGGTCTTCGGACGGCTCGGCGACCTCGTCGGGCGAAAATACACCTTCCTCGTCACCATTCTGATCATGGGCCTTTCGACATTCTTCGTCGGCCTGCTGCCGACCTATGGCTCGATCGGCATCCTCGCGCCGGTCGGTCTTGTTCTTCTGCGCATGCTGCAGGGGCTCGCGATCGGCGGCGAGTATGGCGGGGCGGCGACCTATGTGGCGGAGCATGCGCCCAAGGGCAAGCGCGGCGCCTATACGTCATGGATTCAGATGACAGCGACGGTGGGTCTCTTCCTCTCGCTGCTTGTCATCATGGGCTGCCGCTGGGTGATGACGCCTGAGGATTTCAACGCCTGGGGCTGGCGCGTGCCTTTCCTTCTCTCCGCGCTGCTGCTCGGTGTGTCTGTGTGGATCAGGTTGAAGCTCGATGAGTCGCCCGTCTTCAAGAAGATGAAGGCTGAAGGCAAGGGATCGAAAACGCCGCTCCGCGAATCATTCGCGCGCTGGGGCAATCTCAAGATCGTGTTGCTGGCGCTTTTCGGCCTGTCGATGGGTCAGGCGGTCGTCTGGTATACGGGCCAGTTCTATTCGCTGATCTTCCTGACGCAGGTGCTCAAGGTCGAACCGCAAACAGCCAATCTTCTCGTCGCCGGCGGCCTTGTCATCGGTACGCCGTTCTTCGTCATCTTCGGCATGCTTTCAGATCGCATCGGGCGCAAGCCGATCATCATGGCGGGTTGCCTGCTCGCCGTGCTCAGCTATATGCCGATCTTTCACGGCATCACCCATTTCGCGAATCCCGCGCTCGAGCGTGCGCAGGCTGCGTCTCCCGTTACGGTCGCGGCGGACCCGGCCGGTTGCTCCTTTCAGTTCAATCCAGTCGGCACGGCTGCATTCACCTCGTCCTGCGATATTGCGAAAAGCGCACTCGTCAAACGCGGCGTGCCTTACGACAATATTTCGGCAAGCGCCGGGGCCGTGACGCAAATTCATGTCGGCGGAACGGTGATCGATGCCTATGACGCGAAGGCGCAAGGCTCGGCCGAGGCGGCGGCCACATTCGACGCGGCGCTGAGCGATGCGCTTCATGTCGCCGGTTATCCCGCACAGGCGGCGAATGAGGATATCAACGAGCCGATGGTCATTCTTCTCATCGGTCTTCTCGTCATTTTCGGCGCGATGACCTATGGGCCGATTGCGGCCATGCTGGTCGAGATGTTTCCGACGCGTATCCGCTATTCCTCGCTGTCGCTTCCCTATCATATCGGCAATGGCTGGTTCGGCGGGTTCATGCCGCCGGTCGCCTTTGCCGTCATAGCTGCGACGGGCAATATTTATGACGGACTCTGGTATCCGATCATCGTCGTCGGTGTGTGCTTCGTCATAGGCACGCTCTTCCTGCCGGAGACGAAGGACCGCGATATTCATCACGGGTCGTGATGTGAAGCATGCAACCGCCACGGCGCTCGATCGTCTGGAGCCGCTTCTCGTCGAGTTGCGGAAGATCGAGGGTGTGAGCGAAAAGACGCGCGGCGTCTTCTACCGACAGCGGCAGTCTTTCCTGCATTTTCATGAAGATCCGGCCGGGCTGTTTGCCGATCTGCGGGAAGGCGGTGACTTCACGCGCTACCGCGTCGAGACAGCTGCGGAGCAGAGAAAGCTTCTGGCCGCAGTGAAGCGGGCGATCAGTCCGCGGCCTTGACGTCCGTTTCGTCTTTCACCGCATAGCGCGTCAACACGCCGACTTGCGCCACGGCGAAGATCATCGTCAGCGGCATGATGCCGAAGAGTTTGAAGCTCACCCAGAAGTCGGTGGAGAAATTCCGCCAGATGACTTCATTGAGGATGGCGAGGACGATAAAGAAAAATCCCCAGCGCCTGGAGAGTATCATCCAGCCTTCATCGGTCAGGTCGAGCGCCCCGTCGAAGAGTTGCTTCAGCAGCGGCTTTCCGAAGAAGGCAGCGCCGAGCAGGGCGGCGGCGAAAAGCGAGTTCACAAGCGTCGGCTTCAGCTTGATGAAGATGTCGTCATGGAG
>NZ_JBASBH010000013.1:0-9130 GCF_049651025.1 Parvibaculum sp.
GGGTGGGGTTGAAGAGGGGGGCGGTTTGTTCGTTGGCGGAGGAATTGGCTTGCGCGAGCCAGCCGGGGATGATGCCGCCGCCTATGTAGACGCCGCCTTTGGCGCCGAGCGTCAGAGCGAGGTTTCCGGCGGCGGAGCCTAGCCAGCCGACGAAGAGGAAGACGGCTTCTTTCGCGGTTTGCGAGGTGCCGAGGCGGGCGCGGGTTGCTATGTCGACGGCGGTGGGGCGGGATTTTTCTGCCGTGCCGTCCAGCGCGCCGATGGCCATGTAGAGCGAGACGAGGCCGGGGCCGGAGAGGACGCGCTCGAGCGAGACGTGGCCATGTTCCTGCATCAACTGATAGAGGATGGCGAGTTCGCGCGCGTCGGTGGGCGCGAGATCGACATGGCCGCCTTCGCCGGGGACGGCGATGTAGGTTCCGTTGCGGTCCGGCACCAGCGCGGCGACGCCGAGGCCCGTGCCCGGTCCCAATATGGCGATGGGGGCCTTCCGGTCCGGCGCTGCGCCGCCCAGCTTGTGAAGTTCGCTTTCGCGCAGATGCGGGACGGCAAGCGCCAGCGCTGCGAAGTCATTCATCAATAGCGGCCGGGCGACGCCGGTGGCGCGCGAAAGGGCTGCGACGGAGACTTCCCAGGGGCAGTTCGTCATGTCGATCAGGGCGGCTGCGCCCTCGCCTTTCACCGGGCCTGCGGCGCAGACGGCGACGGCATCGAGACGGGGTTTGCCTTTTTCGGCGAGGAAGGTTTCGAGCGCCGCGTCGAGGCTTGCGTGAAGCGCGGTGAGCCAGACGGAGGGCGCGTCAACGGAGAGTTCGCCGTCGCGCCAATGGGCGAGCGCGAAGCGCGCATGCGTGCCGCCTATATCGGCGACGAGGATGAGGCCGTTTCCGTTTTTCATGCTGCCGCCTCGGCCTCTGCGCAGGAGGTGGCGGAATTTTCAGACGGGATGCAGATGCGGAAATGCGCGCCCTGGGCAGTGCTCGACAGTAGCATGATGTGGCCGCCGTGACCGCGGGCGAGTTCCTCGGCGATGGCAAGGCCAAGGCCCGTGCCGCCGGCGCGCGCGCTGCCGACGAATGCCTCGAAGAGATGGGCTTTGGCTTTTTCCGGCAGGCCGGGGCCTGAGTCTTCAATGTCGATATGAATGTGGTCCGATGCGCGGCTTGCGGAGAGGCTGATTTCGCCCTCGCCTTCGCGCCCGTCGATGATGGCTTGCACGGAATTGCGCCCGAGGTTCAGGAGGATGCGGAAGAGGTGATCGCGGTCGGCGAAGACTTCGAAATCCGGCGCGACATTGTTGCGCCAGACGATTTTCGTTTCGTTGGCGCCGCTCATGTCGCGCACTTCGTCGATCAGCGGGTGAAGCTGGAAGGGCGCGCGCGAGGGCGGCTCTTCATCGGCGCGGCCGAAGCGGAGCGTCTTCGTGCAGAGGTCTATCGCGCGATCGATGGAGGCAAAGAGGCGCGGCGCGAGGTGGCGGACCGTCGGATCGTCCACCGCGCCGATGCGGTCTGACAGAAGCTGCGCATTGGCGAGGATGTTGCGCAGGTCGTGATTGATCTTGCTGACGGCGCTGCCGAGCGAGGCGAGGCGTGCGCGTTCGTTCAGCGTCGCGCGGATCTGGCGCTGCATGGTGCCAAGCTCGCGCTCGGCGACGCCGATCTCGTCTTCGCGGGCGGAGGGCGCGATGACGCCGCGCACGTCTTCGGGGTTGCGGCGGAAGGCGACCATGTTTTCGGTGATGCGCCGCATGGGCCGCACGATGACGACATGCAGTACGAAGAAGACGAGGCTTGCCGTGACGATGGAGATGATGATGGAAAGCCAGAAGATGTTGATGCCATAGGCGATCATGGCGTGGCGCAGCGGCGTTTCGTCGATGACGATGGCGATGTAGTCGCCCGCGCCGAAACGGGGAACGCCTGTCACCTGAATGACGCGACCGTCGCCTGCAAAGAGCGTGTGGAAGGCATCCATGATGAGCATGGGGGCCATGGCGTGGCGCAGGTCGTAAACGGCATCGACTTCGGGCGGCATGTTCTCGCTGAGGATGAGCTTGCGCGCGTCGCCGCGATGAAGGGAGACGGCGTAGACTTGCGCGTTTTCGAGAAGCTCCTGCTGGAGCGAGGGCGCGACCATGTTGTCGGGCGTCGCCTCGAGCGCGAGGGCGGCGATCTGCGCCGCGCCGAGATTTTGCTCAAGCCATGTCTTGCGGAAATTGGCGATGGAGGGAACGAAGATCAGCACTTCGCTCAGCATCACGAAAAGAATGGTGAGGAGGAGGAGGCGGCGCGACAGGCTGCCGCGCAATGGCAGGCCGAGGCGCGATTTCGGCCGCGATACGTCGTGAAGCTCGTCCTCCTTGTTCGCCATGATTTGCGCATCCATCCCGGCCTGGCGGGTTTGCCGCAGGGTTTTCGATCATAGACCGGGATCGGCGGAAACGTCAGCCGAAGAAGCGGAGGAAACGCACAAGCGCCCGCGTGCGCGCGCTGAAAAGCGTGGGCGTGTAATAGGCGCCCGCGACGCGCTTTGAAATCTCCGACAACGTCGGATAAGGCACGACGAGACCCGCAAGCGCGCTGAGCTTCAGCCCGCGGGATTTGGCCAGAACCCAGGGCAGGATCAGCTCGCCCGCGTTCGGCCCGACGATGGTGCAGCCGAGGATGCGGCTGTGCATGTCGGTTATGACCTTGATCTGGCCGTCGGTTTCGCGGGTCGCCTGGGCGCGGTCGTTTTCGGCGAGGTGCCAGCGCAGCACGTTGATCTTCATGTGGCGGGCGCGGGCTTCCGCTTCGGTTTCACCGACATGGGCGAGTTCGGGGTCGGTATAGGTGACCCAGGGAATGTTCGCGTAGTCCACCTTTGCGGGGAGGCGGAAGAGCGCGTTGCGGATGACGAGGCCTGCGTGATAGTTGGCGACGTGGGTGAATTGCAGGCCGCCGACGACATCGCCGATCGCGAAGATGCGCTTGTTTGAGGTGCGCAGGCGGTCGTCGACATTTATGCCGTGGGCGGAGAATGCGACGCCTGCCTTTTCCAGATCGAGGTTTTCGACATTGGGCTTGCGGCCCGTGGCGACGAGGAGATGCGTGCCTTCGATGACGCGACCCGTCGAGAGGGTGACGGCGATCTTGCCGGCCGTGCCCGAAACGCTGGCGGTGGAGGTGCTTTCCAGTATCTCGACGCCTTCGCGCGTGAGGCGGTCTATGACGAAGAGGGAGAGTTCGGCGTCGTCCTTCGACAGCGCGCGGGCGGCTTCGATGACGGTGACGCGCGAGCCGAGGCGACGATGGGCCTGCGCCATCTCCATGCCGATGGGGCCACCGCCGATGATGATGAGATGCTCGGGCAGCGTGGTGTTGTCGAAGATGGTTTCGTTGGTGAAACAGGGCGTGGCGTCGAGGCCGGGAATGGGCGGCATGCTGGCGCGCGAGCCTGTGGCGATGACGAAGCGGCGGGCGCGCACTTCCATATTGTTGACGATGACGGTGTGGCGATCCTTGAAGCGCGCCTCGCCCTGCATGACGTTGACACCGAGGCCCTCAAAGCGAGCGACGCTGTCATTTGGCGCAATGGCGGCGACGACGCCTTTCACGTGCGCGTTGACGGCGGCGAAATCGACCTGCGGCGTCACGGGCGCGATGCCGAAGCGCGCGCCGTCGGTCATGTCATAGGCGTGCTTGGCGGCGGCGATCAGCGCCTTTGAGGGGACGCAGCCGGTGTTCAGGCAATCGCCGCCCATCAGCCCACGCTCGATGAGGACGGTGCGCGCGCCCATTTGCGCGGCGCCCGCGGCGACCGAGAGGCCACCCGAACCGGCACCGATGACGCAGATATCCGCCTTTATCTTTTTCGGCATGTCATTTGTCCGTTGAGTTCGATGGGGTCAGCGTGTGCGGCGGAAATGGCGATAGAGAACGGGAACAAGGGCCAGCACGGCGAGCGCGAGCAGCGGCAGGATCACTTGCGGCTGCTTTATCAATCCAAGGTCCGGCGTGCCACCCGCATCGAAGACCGCGCCGAGGCCGTTGCCGAGGCTCGCAAAGACGAAGGTGCCGGGAATGATGCCGATGAAGGTCGCCGCGACGAAGGTCCAGAGGCCGACGCCGAGAAAGGCGGGTGCGAGATTGACGAGGAAGAAGGGAAAGAGCGGCACGAGGCGCAGCACGAGGAGATAGTTGAAGGCGTTTTCGCGAAACCCCTCCTCCATGCGGGCGACGGAGGAACCTGCCTTGGCGCGCAGGAGATTGCCGAGCGCCGACTTCGCGGCGATGAAAAGGACGGTCGCGCCGAGCGTCGCGGCAAAAACGGCCGCAAGGCCGCCGACAAGGGTTCCGAAGAGAAAGCCGCCGGTCAGCGTCGCCACCAGCGCGCCGGGCAGCGAGAAGGCCACCATCAGCGCATAGGCCCCTATATAGATGAGGACGGCCAGCGCCTGGTTTGCGGCGACCCACTGGCTCAGCGCGTCCCGATTGTCGCGCAGCGTGTCCAGCGTCGCATAGCGGTTGAGGCCAAGGGCGAAGAAGAGGATGAGGCCCGCGGCGAGGACCGCCAGCGGCCAGAAGCGGATGAGGCGGGACCCGCCGGGCTTGTCGCCCTTGTCTTCAGCCGTTTGCGTCATTTCCGCGTCTCCGCTTCAGAAGCGTGAACAAATATGGAACATGTGGCTCGCAAGCCGCCCGTCCCGCCGAAGCGGGACATTACGCGAAAAGACGGGCAGAATAGGCCCGCGCCGCACGCGATCACCCGATTGTGAGCAGAATTCACCTTGAGTGAAAACCGCTCCCGCGCATTGACTTCCGGCAGGCTTATCGACTATACACCCCGCCAGACAGCCGTCCGGTGGCAGCACCGGCGGCTCTTATATTCTAGGTCTTCAGAGCAGTCCCGAACCGGGCCCCAGCTCAGGCCAGTTCCTGCGGAGAAGAGACGTGAAACGGACCTATCAACCGAGCAATATCGTCCGCAAGAATCGCCACGGTTTTCGTGCGCGCATGGCGACAGTCGGTGGCCGCAAGGTTCTCGCCGCTCGCCGCGCCCGTGGCCGCAAGCGTCTTTCGGCCTGATTTTCAGTTGCCCGAATTCCGGTCGCCTGATTTCGGCGGCCTGATGCGTCGGGCGGCCCGATACGGCAAGCCGGCATTTTGACGGCACCATTGAATCAGCCCCACGCGCCGGGGAATCAGCCCCACAAATCGGGGATCAGGCTTATGACCCCGCGCTCCGACATTCCGAGACTGCGAAAGCGCCGCGAGTTTCTCGCCGCTGCCCGCGCTGCCAAGTGGGCCGCGAACGGGCTTGTGCTGCAAGCGCTTGAGCGCGGCGATGAAGACGCCCCTCGCGCCGGCTTCACTGTGACGCGCAAGGTGGGCAATGCGGTGATCCGCAATCGGGCCCGTCGCCGCCTCAAGGAAGCGGCTCGCGAAATCCTTCCCCTTCATGGCAAAGCCGGTTACGACTACGTCCTTGTCGGGCGGCTTTCGACGCTCACACGGGCCTGGCCCGACCTTCTCGACGATTTGCGCAGCGCGCTCGCCAAAATTCATGGGCGGGCGCAGGGCGCGCGACATCCCTCACGTCCCATTTCCGAGGGCAAGGAAGACACGCTTCATGGGTGACAATCGTAATTTCCTGATCGCCATTCTGCTTTCGGTGGTCGTATTCATCGGCTGGCAGCATTTCTTTGTCACGCCGCGCATGGAAGCCGAAAAGGCACGCCAGCAGGCCATCACCGAACACGCAAATCCCGCAGCCAGCAAGGCCGCCGCACCCGGCGCCGAAACGGCACGCCTGCCCGACGTGCAGGGCAACGGCGCGAGCACCTCGCCCTCCGTCGTGGAGCGGCCCGCCGCGCTTGCCCTGAGCCCGCGCGTCCCGGTTGCGTCCGACCAGCTTGACGGCTCGATCGCGCTCAAGGGCGCACGCTTCGACGATCTGCATCTGCGCAATTATCGCGAGACGGTGGACAAGGACAGCCCCGAGATCACGCTGTTTTCGCCGACGCATACCGACAAGCCCTATTTCAGCGAGTTCGGTTTTATTGCCGCGCCCGGCAGCAATGTGAAACTTCCCGGCACGGACAGCGTCTGGACGCTGGAAAAAGGCGACAAGCTGACGCCGACGACGCCGGTGACGCTGGCTTTCGACAATGGCGAAGGTCTTGTCTTCCATCGCACGATTTCGCTCGACGAAAACTTCCTCTTCACCGTCGTCGACACGATCGAGAACAAGAGCGGCGCTGCCGTGACGCTCTATCCTTACGGCCTCGTGTCGCGCACCGGCAAATCGGATGCCGCGCCCTTCTACAGTCTGCATGAAGGCTTCATCGGCGAGTTCAAGGAATTCGGCGAAGAGACGATCAAATATGCCGCCGCCGTGAAGGACGGGCCGAAGACCATCACCGATACCGAAGGCTGGCTCGGCATCACCGACAAATATTGGGCCTCGGCGCTCATTCCGCAGGCGGGCCAGAAGTTCGTCGCCCGCTTCAGCGCACAGGCCGGGCCTACGCCCGACCAGAAGCATGACAGCTTCCAGGCCGATTTCCGCTATGAGGCGCTGACCGTTGCGCCCGGCGCGAGCACGACGATGACGAACCGGCTGTTTGCCGGGGCGAAAGTCTCCAAGGTCATCGACGCCTATCGCGACGCTGGCATCTATCGCTTCAACCTGCTGATCGACTGGGGCTATTTCTGGTTCCTGACGCAGCCGGTGTTCAAGGGCATCGATCTCATCGCGCATGAGGTCGGCAATTTCGGCATCGCGATCCTCATCATCACCGTGCTGATCAAGCTCGCCTTCTTCCCGCTCGCCAATCGCTCCTACGAGTCGATGAGCAAGATGAAGAAGCTGCAGCCGCAGATGGAAGCGCTGCGCGAGCGCTACAAAGACGACAAGATGAAGCAGCAGCAGGAGATCATGGATCTCTATCGCAAAGAGAAAGTGAATCCCATTGCGGGCTGCCTGCCGATCGTCATTCAGATTCCGGTGTTCTTCTCGCTCTACAAGGTGCTCTTCGTCACCATCGAAATGCGCCATGCGCCGTTCTTCGGCTGGATTCACGATCTCTCGGCAGCCGATCCGACGACCATATTCAATCTGTTCGGCCTGATCCCCTGGGACCCGTCCGGCGTGCCGATGATCGGCCATTTCCTGATGCTCGGCATCTGGCCGCTGCTCATGGGCTTCACCATGTTCGTGCAGCAGCGCATGAACCCGGCGCCCGCCGATCCGATCCAGCAGCAGATCTTCATGTGGATGCCGATCCTCTTCACCTTCATGCTGGCAAGCTTCCCGGCTGGTCTCGTCATCTACTGGGCGTGGAACAACACGCTCGGCGTGCTGCAGCAGGGCTTCATCATGAGGCGCCAGGGATTGCCGATCGAGATTTTCAGCAATCTCGGTCTTGGGAAGCTGTTCAAGAAAGCGCCTGCCGACGGCGACAAGTCCTGAGCTGATGGCAAAGGAACCGCCTGCCAGCGAGATCGAGAAAGAGAGCCTCGAAGGCAAGGGCCTCGTCGTCAACGACATCGAGGCCGGGCGCTGGCTTTTCGCCCAGCCTTGCGATTTCGTGCGCGGCTCGACGTCGATTGAAAACCTGCCGCCGCCGGGCGCGCCCGAAGTGTGCTTTGCCGGACGCTCCAATGTGGGCAAGTCGAGCCTCGTCAATGCGCTGACCGGGCGCAACACGCTGGCGCGAACCTCGAACACGCCGGGGCGGACGCAGGAGATCAACTTCTTCGCGCTGGGGCCGAAGGGCTACCCTGCCCTCACCCTCGTCGATCTGCCGGGCTATGGCTATGCGCGCGAAACGCGTTCGCGGGTGGAGCAATGGACGAAGCTCGTTCGCGCCTATCTGCGCGGGCGCGTCGAGTTGCAGCGCGTGATGGTGCTGATCGATGCGCGCCACGGGCTGAAAGACAGCGATCACGACGTGATGAAGCTGCTCGACGAAGTAGCCGTTTCCTATCAGGTGGTGCTGACAAAGACGGACAAGCTGAAAGCCGCCGATGTGGAGCCGCGCATCGAAGAGGTGCGGCTTGGCATTCGCCGTCATGTGGCCGCGCATCCGGTCGTCATTGCTACATCCTCGGTCAAGGGCGACGGCATCGCCGAGTTGCGCGCGGAGATCGCTTCGCTGGCAGACCCGGAGGCCTTCCGCTATAAACCGCAGGCGGAATAGCTAGAGAAAGCAAGCATCATGGCGGGCCCCACGTCACATAATCCACACGACGATGCGAGGGACATGGAGCGCGCGCGCGTCCTGTCTGAAGCGCTGCCTTTCATGCAGCAATACGACAAGCGCACCATCGTCGTGAAATATGGCGGCCATGCCATGGGCGACGAGGCGCTGGGCGCGGAGTTTGCCCGCGACATCGTGCTGCTGAAGCAATCGGGCCTCAACCCCATCGTCGTTCACGGCGGCGGGCCGCAGATCGGCGCGATGCTGACGCGGCTTGGCATCAAGAGCGAATTTTCGGGCGGGCTTCGTATCACCGACAAGGCGACCGTCGAGATCGTCGAAATGGTTCTTGCCGGTTCGATCAACAAGCAGATCGTGGCGCAGCTCAACCAGGCGGGCGGACGCGCCATCGGCCTCAGCGGCAAGGACGGCAATCTGATCGTCGCGCGCAAGGTGATGCAGAAGATTCACGATCCGGAATCGAACATCGAGAAAATTCTCGATCTCGGATTCGTCGGCGAGCCGGAAACGGTCAATCCGGAAATCCTGAACACGATCATCGCATCCGACATCATTCCCGTCATCGCGCCGGTCGGTATTTCGCGCGCGGGCGACACCTACAACATCAATGCCGATACGGCGGCTGGCGCGATTGCGGCAGCCGTCGGCGCGACGCGTCTGCTGCTGCTCACCGATGTGCGCGGCGTGCTCGACAAGTCGGGCGTGCTGGTGGAAGAGCTGACGATCGACGAAGCGAAAGCCCTGATGAAGGACGGCACGATTTCGGGCGGCATGATCCCCAAGGTCGAGACCTGCATCGAAGCGGTGGAAGGCGGCGTCGAGGCGGTCGTCATTCTCGACGGGCGCGTGCGCCACGCCGTTCTGCTCGAGCTTTTCACCGAGCATGGCGTCGGCACGCTTATTCAGAAGAGTGTGAGTTGAGGC
>NZ_JBASBH010000014.1:0-9698 GCF_049651025.1 Parvibaculum sp.
CTATTCGAATCCGCTGCCGCATGTGCTGATCCTCACCGCCATCGTCGTCGGCATTTCCACGACCGCACTGGCGCTGGCGCTCGCCGTGCGCATCAAGGAAAGCTACGGCACCATTGAAGAGGACGAAATTCTGAAAATCGAGCGCGACATGGAGAAAGAGAGCTGATGCTGCAAGCTCTCACCGCCCAGTTGCCTGCGCTGCAGGTCGTCCTGCCGTTGATCGCCGCGCCGTTCTGCGCCGTTCTCGGGGGCAATAATCGCCCATGGGCCATGGCCTTCGCCGCGAGTCTTGTCACCTTCGCCGTCTCCGTTGCGCTCTTTGCCAATGCGCTCGACGGCACAATCGTCTCCTACCACCTCGGCGGCTGGGCGCCGCCCATCGGCATCGAGTATCGCGTCGATATTCTCAATGCCTTCGTCCTTCTCATCGTGTCGGGCATCGCGGCGCTCACGCTTCTCTATGCGCGCGTGAGCATCGCCTCCGAGATCGATGCGCGCGAGCACGGGCTTTTTTATACGGCCTTCATGCTCTGCCTCGCCGGTCTTCTCGGCGTCACGATCACGGGCGACGCCTTCAACGTCTTCGTCTTTCTCGAAATCTCGTCGCTGTCGGCCTATGCGCTGATCGCAGCGGGCGCTCGTCGCGACCGGCGCGCGCTAACGGCTTCCTACAATTACCTCATCATGGGGACCATCGGCGCGACCTTCTTCGTCATCGGCCTCGGCATGCTCTTCATGCTGACCGGCACGCTCAACATGGCAGACCTCGCGCAACGCCTCTTCGAGCATGGCGACAATCGCACCTTGCGCATGGGCTTTGCCTTCATCGCCGTCGGCATCGGGCTCAAGCTCGCCATGTTCCCGCTGCATCTCTGGCTGCCCAATGCCTATACCTATGCGCCGTCCGCCGTCAGCGCCTTCCTTTCGGCAACGGCAACCAAGGTTGCGGTCTATGTGCTGCTGCGTTTTCTCTTCACCGTTTTCGGTTTCAGCATCGCCTTTGAAGTCGCCGTGCTTCGCAACATCATCCTGCCGCTCGCCCTTGTCGGTATTTTCGCAGGCTCCATCGTCGCGATTTTCCAGGACGATCTGAAGCGCATGCTTGCCTATTCGAGCATCGCCCAGATCGGCTACATGCTTGTCGGCATGACGCTGCTCTCCCATGCCGGGCTCATGGCCTCGATCATTCATCTCTTCAATCACGCCGTCTCCAAAGGCGCGCTCTTTATGGTCGCTGGCGCTTACGTCTTGCGCGCGGGCACAAGCTCCATCCGCGATCTTCGCGGCATCGGTCGCGACATGCCGTGGACCACCGCCGCCTTCGTCGCGAGCGGGCTCAGCCTTGTCGGCGTGCCGCTCACTGTCGGCTTCATCAGCAAGTGGTATCTCGTACAGGCCGCACTCGCGCAGGGCTGGTGGCCGCTCGCCATCCTCGTCGTTGCCTCGTCGCTTCTCGCCTTCGCCTATATCTGGCGCGTCGTCGAAGCCGCCTATCTGCGCGAGGCGCCCGAAGGCGTTCACCGCACGGAAGCGCCGCTCACCATGCTCATCCCCATGTGGGTGCTTGCCGGTGCCAGCCTCTTTTTCGGCCTCGATGCGGAGCTGACAAGCGCCGCCGCCAGCCGCGCCGCCAATGCGCTCATCGCCGCCTCAAACCTGTTCTGGCAGTGAGGGGCAATTCCGGATGTTCATGACAGCAGAATTCGCCCTCTACCTCGCGCTCTTCCTGCCGCTCGGCGCCATGGCGCTTATCGGCGCGCTCGGCGCATGGCCGGTCATTCGCGACGTCGCGCATGTCGCGACCGCAGCCGTCACCTTCGCGCTTGTGATCTTCCTGTTGCGCGCATTGCTTGGCGGAGCGGTGCCGGAGCTATTCCTTTTCGAAGTCATGCCCGGCCTGCCGCTCGCCTTCAGCATCGAACCGCTCGGCATGGTCTTCGCGCTGCTCGCATCGGGCCTCTGGATCGTCATTGCGATCTATTCGGCGGGCTATATGCGCGCCGCGGGCGAAGCCCATCAGACACGCTTTGCGATCTTCTTCACACTCTCCATCGCCGCTGCGCTCGGCATCGCCTTCGCAAGCAACCTCTTCACGCTTTTCATCTTCTACGAATTGCTGACGCTCTCGACCTATCCGCTCGTCGCCCACAAGGGCACGCCCGAAGCGCGAGCGGGCGCGCGCACCTATCTCGCCATATTGCTCACCACTTCCATCGGCTTCTTCCTCGTCGCCATCATCTGGACATGGACCGCCACGGGCACGCTCGCTTTCGAGCCGGGGGGCATTGTCAGCGGCCATATCGATCCCGCGCTTGCGCCGCTGCTGCTCGCCCTCTTCGCCTTCGGCATAGGCAAGGCCGCGCTGATGCCGTTCCATCGCTGGCTGCCTGCCGCCATGGTCGCGCCCGCGCCCGTCAGCGCGCTCCTTCATGCCGTCGCCGTCGTCAAAGGCGGCGTCTTCACGCTGCTCAAAGTCGGCGTCTATATTTTCGGCACCGGCTATCTGTCGCGCACCGACGCTTCCGTCTGGCTCGCCTGGGTTGCCGCCTTCTCGCTCATCGTCGCGGCCATCATCGCGATCACCAAGGACGACCTCAAGGCACGGCTTGCCTATTCCACCGTCAGCCAGCTTGCCTATGTGACGCTTGGGCTGGCCCTTGCCAATCAGATGGGCATCATCGGCGGCACCATGCAGATGGTCATGCATGCCATGGCCAAGATCACGCTCTTCATGTGCGCAGGCGCAATCTATGTCGCCGCAAATAAAACGCGCGTCAGCGAGATGACGGGCCTCGGCCGCCAGATGCCTTTCACCTTCGCGGCCTTCCTCATCGCCTCGCTCAGCATCATCGGCCTGCCGCCGCTTGGTGGCGGCTGGAGTAAATGGTTTCTCATCATGGCCGCCGCCGATGCGCAGCAGACGGTGATGATCGTCGTCCTCGCTCTCGGCTCGCTTCTCAGCATCGCCTATCTTCTGCCCGTCGCCGGTCGCGCGCTCTTCATGCCGGTGCCCGGCGGAAACACGAGCCCCGGCGTTCAGGAAGCGCCGCTGCTTTGCCTTCTGCCGCTCTGCGCAACGGCGCTCGGCTGCATCGCCCTCTTCTTCTTTGCTAGCGAGATATACGGCTTCCTCCTGCATATCCCCATGCTTCCGCCGGAGGCCGCGCCATGAAGCCCATCATCTCCGACAAGATCATCTATGCGCTGGCCGCGATCTGCATCGCGCTCGCCGCTGCCGATTTCTTCCGCGACCGTCACGGCTATTTCGACATTGAAAGCCAGCCGCTCGTCTATTGCGCCTTCGGCCTTCTCGCTTATGCCGCAGTCATATTCGTTTCCCGCGCGCTGCGCCGCCTCACCATTCGCCCGGAAGATTATTACGGACGCGAGGCGACGGACGCCGAAGACGAGCGCCCCGTGAGCACGGAGGCGCGCGATGTCTGAGATCGTCACGCCCGCCCTCATCTATGTCGCAGGCGCGCTGCTCACGCCGCTGATCCGCCATCACGCCTTGCGCGGCTTGTTCCTTCTCGCCGTGCCGCTCGTCGCGCTGGCAAGTTTCATCGCGCTCCCTTTCGCCAATTACGGAACGCTGCCCTTCCTCGATCTGCGTCTCGGCTTCCTGCGCATCGACGCGCTCTCTTACGCCTTCGCGCTCATCTTCTCGCTCGCGGCGTTTCTGGCGCTGCTTTATGCTTGGCATGTCCGCGACAAGGTCGAGCAGGTCTCGACCCTGCTCTATGCGGGCGCGGCCATCGGCGCGGTCTTCGCCGCCGATCTCGTCACGCTCTTCATCTTCTGGGAGGGAACGGCGCTTGCCTCGGTCTTCCTCATCTGGAGCCGCCGCACCGAAGGCGCTTATCACACGGGCCTTCGCTATCTCGCCATTCAGATCGGTTCGGGCCTGCTGCTGCTCGTCGGCATCATTCTTCACTATCAGCAGACCGGCTCCATCGCCTTTGAACGCATGGAGCTTGGCAGCACAGCCACCTGGCTCATCTTCCTTGCCTTCGGCATCAAATGCGCCTTCCCGCTGCTGAACAACTGGCTGCAAGATGCCTATCCCGCCGCTACGCTCACGGGCACGGTCACGCTTTCCGCCTTCACCACAAAGCTCGCCGTCTATGCACTGGCGCGCGGTTTTGCGGGCACCGAATATCTCATCTATATCGGCGCGGCGATGGCGGTGCTTCCGGTCTTCTACGCCACCATCGAAAACAATCTGCGCCGCACGCTCGCCTATAGTCTGAATTCGCAGCTCGGCTTCATGGTCGTCGGCATCGGCATCGGCACGCCGCTTGCGCTCAGCGGCGCGGTCGCGCATGCGGCGGCGAGTACGATCTATCAGGCGCTGCTGTTCATGAGCGTCGGCGCGGTTCTCTATCGCACGGGCAGCGACAAGGCGTCGGAGCTTGGCGGGTTGGCGCGCTCCATGCCGCTCACCTTCCTCTTCTGCATCGTCGGCGCATTCTCCATCGCCTCCGTGCCGCTCTTTTCCGGCTTTGTCACAAAGAGCCTCGTCGTTTCAGCGGCAGGCAGCGGCGGGTATTTTGCCGTCTGGATCGCGCTCACCTTCGCATCCGTCGGCGTGCTCGCGCATACCGGCATTCGCATTCCCTATGTTATGTTCCTCGGCGCCGATCGCGGCCTCAAGGTCGCGGAAGCGCCGCGCCACATGCTCGTCGCCATGGGCCTCGCATCAGCCCTTTGCCTCGCCATCGGCGTCTGGCCGCAACTGCTCTATGCCTATCTGCCCCACCCGGTCGAATATCGCGCTTTCTCGCTCGGTCATGTCGTCACCCAGCTCCAGTTGCTCGCCTTTGCGGGCCTTGCCTTTGCCTTGCTGATGCGGCGCGGGGTTCAGCCGACCAGTCTTCGCTCGATCAATCTCGACACCGACTGGCTCTACAGGCGCTTCCTGCCCGGCCTTGTCGGCATCCTCGCCTATCATGTCCGGGATGCCTGGCGCGGGCTGGCGCGCTTTTCATACTATCGTCTGGAGCGCATGCTCGTTGCCGTCTACAGCACGCATGGCCCGCAAGGGCTTCTTGCGCGCACATGGCCGACGGGCTCAATGGTGCTCTGGATCGCGGTTCTCCTTGGCATAACCCTGAGCCTCGCTTACCTATAGAGTGAGGACCCCAGCCCCCGCAAAAGGAGACCCCCATGGAAATGTCCGGCCAATACCGCATTCCTGCGCCGCGAGAGACCGTGTGGGCTGCCCTTAACGACGCGGATGTTCTGCGCAAGACCATTCCGGGTGCGGAGTCCGTCGAAAAGATTTCAGACACCGAATTCGAGGCCGTCGCCAAGGCGAAGGTCGGCCCGGTCAATGCCCGCTTCAAGGGCAAGGTCACTCTCAGCGACATCGACGCGCCAAACGGCTACACGCTGACGGGCGAAGGCAATGGCGGCGCAGCCGGCTTTGCCAAGGGTTCCGCTCGTGTCGACCTTGGCGACGACAACGGCGTGACGGTGCTGACCTACAAGGTCAACGCGCAGATCGGCGGCAAGCTCGCCCAAATTGGACAAAGGTTCATCGACAGCACGGCCTCGAAGCTCGCCGACGAGTTTTTCGGCAATTTTTCGGCAGTTCTCGGCGGCACCAAGGTTGAGGCGGAATCGCCGACCGAAGACCTCGAAACCTTCGGCAAGTCGCCGGATCAGGACGCCATGGCCCCGACTGGCGTGCCCATGATCCCGGACGAGGAGGCCGGACAGGGCCTCTCGCCCTGGATCTGGGGCACGGCCCTCATTATCGGCGTTGTCATTCTCATTCTGATCTTCGGGCGCTGAAACCGGGCTTGTGCGCGCCGCTTGACGTCGCAAAGCCAAGCGCGGAGACTCGCGAAAACATCCAAGGGAGAACGCGCATGACCGTCGTGTCGATGATCGTCAACGGAAAGCCCGCCAGCGCCGATGTCGAAGCGCGCACGCTGCTCGTGCATTTCATTCGCGATGAGCTGGGACTCACCGGCACCCATGTCGGCTGCGACACCAGCCAGTGCGGCGCCTGCGTCGTTCATGTCGATGGCCGCGCGGTCAAATCCTGCACCATGCTTGCCGGGCAAGCCGAAGGCGCGAATGTCGTGACCATCGAAGGATTGGTCAAGAATGGCGAACTGCATCCCGTGCAGAAAGCATTCAAGGAGCATCACGGTTTGCAATGCGGCTTCTGTACGCCGGGCATGATCATGACCGCCGTCGATCTCATCCGTCGCAAACCCGATCTCGACGAACAGACGGTGCGCGAGGAACTGGAAGGCAATCTCTGCCGCTGCACCGGCTATCACAATATCGTCAAGGCGATCCTCGCCGCATCGCAGGAGATGCGCTGAGCTGGAAGGAACATGCGGGCCTCATCCTTCGAGACGCGGCCTTCGACCGCTCCTCAGGATGAGGAAATTACTCTGAACCAATCCTCACCCTGAGGAGGCGCGGAACGCGCCGTCTCGAAGGGCGAGGCCCCGGAGGCACGGAGGAATACATGTCCGACAGCGTCACCGAACAAGGCATCGGCAAACCCGTCCGCCGCAAAGAGGACTTCCGTTTCATCACCGGCAACGGGCACTACACAGACGACATCAATCGCCCTCGCCAGACGCATGCCTATTTCCTCCGCTCGCCCCACGCCCACGCAAAAATCAGAAGCATAGACACGAGCGCCGCCTCGGCCGCGCCCGGCGTCGTCGCCATCTTCACCGGCAAGGACATTGCTGCCGACAAGCTCGGCGGCCTCATCTGCGGCTGGACCATCACCTCGAAAGACGGCTCGCCGATGCATGTCGGCGCGCATCCCGTTCTCGCGCTGGATACGGTGCGCTATGTCGGCGACCACGTCGCCATGATCATTGCCGAAACGCAGGCGCAGGCGAAGTCCGCCGCCGAATTGATCGAAGTCGATTACGAGGCGCTTCCTGCCACCGTCGCGCTTGCCACCTGCCAGACGCCCGCCGCCGCGCAGGTTCACGCGGAAGCGCCGCGCAACACATGCTTTGAATGGGAACTCGGCAACAAGGCCGAAACTGAAGCGGCCTTCGCCAAGGCTTCGAAGATCGTCAAGATCGATCTCCTCAATAACCGCCTCATTCCCAATGCGATGGAGCCGCGTGCGGCCATCGGCGAATATGACAAAGGCAGCGGCGGCTACACGCTGCATACGACAAGCCAGAACCCGCATGTCGCGCGCCTCGTTCTCTCCGCCTTTGTCGGCGTCGCGCCGGAGCACAAGCTCCGTGTCATCGCGCCCGATGTCGGCGGCGGTTTCGGTTCCAAGATTTTCATCTATGCCGAAGAAACCGCCTGCGTCTGGGCAGCGGCAAAAGTCGGCCGTCCGATCAAATGGACAGCGGAACGCTCGGAGTCCTTTCTCTCCGACGCGCATGGCCGCGATCACATGAGCCATGCCGAGCTTGCGCTCGACGCCAACGGCAAATTCCTCGCGCTGCGCGTCAAGACCGTCGCCAATCTCGGCGCCTATCTCTCGACCTTCGCGTCGGCCACGCCGACCTATCTTTACGGCACGCTGCTGTCGGGCCAATACGACATCCCCGCAATCTATGTCGAGGTCGATGGCGTCTACACCCATACAGCGCCCGTCGATGCCTATCGCGGCGCGGGCCGCCCGGAGGCCGCCTACCTCATCGAGCGCATCGTGGAAACAGCGGCGCGCGAGACGGGTGTCGATCCGGCTGAAATCCGCCGCCGCAATTTCGTGACCAGCTTCCCGCATCAGACGCCCGTCATCATGAATTACGACACGGGCAATTTTGCAGCCTCGCTCGACAAGGCGATGGAGATCATCGACTACAAGAGCTTCCCCGCCCGCAAGTATGAAGCGGCGCGGCGCGGCAAGCTGCGCGGTATCGGTTTCTCCACCTATATCGAAGCCTGCGGCATCGCGCCGTCTGCCGCCGTCGGTTCGCTTGGCGCTGGTGTCGGCTTGTGGGAATCCGCCGAGGTGCGCGTCAACCCAACCGGCAATGTCGAAGTGCTGACCGGCTCGCACAGCCACGGACAGGGCCACGAAACCACGTTCGCGCAGCTCGTCTCCTCGCGGCTCGGCATTCCGATCGACCAGATCGAAATTATTCATGGCGACACCGACAAGGTGCAGTTCGGCATGGGCACCTATGGCTCGCGTTCCGGCGCTGTCGGCATGAGCGCCATCGTTAAGGCGCTCGACAAGGTCGAAGCCAAGGCAAAGAAGATCGCCGCGCATCTCATGGAAGCCGCCGCCGAGGATATCGCCTTCGAGGATGGCCGCTTCACCGTCAAGGGCACCGACAAGTCGCTCGCCTGGGCGGAGGTTTCGCTCGCCGCCTATACGGCGCATGGCTTTCCCTCGAGCGAGATCGAACCGGGCCTCAAGGAAGGCGCCTTCTACGATCCGGCCAATTTCACCTTCCCCGCCGGTTGCCACATCTGCGAAATCGAGATCGATCCCGAAACCGGCATCCCGCAAATCGTCAACTTCGTCGCCGTCGACGACTTCGGCACCATCATCAATCCGATGATCGTCGAGGGTCAGGTTCACGGCGGCATCGCGCAAGGCGTCGGTCAGGCCATGCTCGAACATGGGGTTTACGACCCGGAGTCCGGCCAGCTCGTCACCGGTTCCTACATGGATTACACCATGCCCCGTGCCGACAATCTGCCGAGCTTCAATCTCGGCTTCACCAAGACCGAATGTCCGTCCAATCCTCTGGGCATGAAGGGTTGCGGCGAAGCGGGCGCCATTGCCTCGCCACCTGCGATCATCAACGCCATCACCGACGCGCTCGGCGTTCGCGACATCGAAATGCCCGCGACCCCTGCACGTATCTGGGCGACGATACAGTCGAAGCCCCGCGTCGCCGCCGAATAGGAGAAAGCCATGTACCAGTTCAACTATGTCCGCCCGACCTCGCTTGCCGATGCGCAGGCCCTTCTCGCCAAGGCGGACGATCCGAAACTGCTGGCTGGCGGACAGACGCTCATCCCGACGCTGAAGCAGCGCCTCGCCATGCCGAGCGACGTCATCGATATCGGCTCCCTGAAGGAACTCGCCTTCATCCGCGCCGAGGGCGACGCCATCATGATCGGTGCAGGCACGAAGCATTTCGACGTCGCGAATTCGCCGGACGTCAAAAAGCACATTCCCGCCCTTGCCGCGCTGGCGGATATGATCGGCGATCCCGCCGTCCGCCACATGGGCACGCTTGGCGGCTCCATCGCCAACAATGATCCGGCTGCGGATTATCCCGCCGCCTGCATCGCGCTCGACGCGAAAATCCACACGACGAAGCGTCTCATCGTGGCGGATGAATATTTCAAGGGCATGTTCGAGACGGCGCTTCAGCCCGACGAGATCATCAAGGAAGTCACCTTCCCGCATCCCGAGAAAGCCGCCTATCAGAAATTCCCGAACCCCGCCTCGCGCTACGCGATGGTCGGCGTCTTCGTCGCCAAAGGCCCGTGGGGCGTCCGCGTCGCGGTGACAGGTGCAGGCCAGGCCGGTGTTTTCCGCGTGAAGGCCATGGAAGAGGCGCTGACGAAAAACTGGTCGCCAGACTCCGTCGCCTCGATCAAGGTTCCCGCCGACGACCTGTTGTCCGACCTTCACGGCAGCGCCGAATACCGCGCGCATCTGATCACCGTGATGGCAAAACGCGCGGTCGCAGCGGCGGGGTGAGGAGGCACAACCCTCACCTCACCCC
>NZ_JBASBH010000015.1:0-3873 GCF_049651025.1 Parvibaculum sp.
CGTTTATCAACGGAAAACATAACTTACCACATGCGGGACTAAACTGCTCATCGTCTGCTTCCCTCGGTACACTTCTGATCGTAACCGAGCTTTCATGGCATATCTTCTTCGAGCGATCAGAATAGACTCGGCAAGTTTACCAGCTCTGTATACTGAGTAGTGTGTTCGAATAGCCCGTCTGCCATCCCGCCTCAAGAAACGACAGGCTCGCCCTCATCCGGCACCTTATGGCGTGACATCAGCTTGAAGACGCCTGTTGCCTTGAGGATTTGCCGCGAGCCCACATAAAGCTCCGCCTCGCAAAAGGCGACCGAGCGGGTTGCGCGGGTGATGCGGGCTGTGCCCTCCAGCCAGTCGCCGGGCCGGGCGGACGACAGGAAATCGGAATTCATCCGGATCGTCAGCGCGATTGTCTTCGTCGCCCGGAAGACCGCCGTGCCGAGCAGGCCATCGGCAAAGGACATCAGCATGCCGCCATGCGTGATGCCGCGCGAATTGCAGTGGCGCTGCTGCACGCGCACCCCGTGCCAGAAGCCGTCTTCCGTGACCTTGTGGTAAAAAGGGCCGTTATGGCTCGTATAGGGGCCGCGCGTCGTCGAGAGAACAAATCCCTCCGGCGGGTTGTGATCGATATCTGAACTGGACATGGGCTCTCGGTACTATTGGCATAAACAAGGCAATGCGCTCCACGGATCTCCCGCGAAGCGCCTGCATCATACCGAAGCCGTCGCCGCTGTCTCGCTTAACTGCCGTCAGGCGTCATCTCGGCGACCATCAGCCCCTTGGGGCCTTCGCCGAAGCGCACCTGAACTTCCTGCCCCGGCACAAGATCCCGCACACCGAAGCGCCGAAGCGTTTCCATATGAATGAAAATATCCGGCGTACCCTCGCCGCGCGTTACAAAGCCGTAGCCACGCGCGCGGTTGAACCACTTCACGATCACGGTTTCAAACTCACCGACCGGCACGACGCCCGCAACAGGTGAGCGCATATTCAGTGCACGAACAGATTGAGTTGAGCTTTTGATCGCTGTCGTGTCGTCAACCTCGAGAACACGGATCGCCTGAAACCCCTTGGGTCGGCGAACAGCTTCACAAACGACCGTCGCGCCTTCATCGAGCGCTTCACGGCCCATTTGTTTCAGACAAGACGAGTGTACGAGAACATCATCGCCACCATCATCGGGAATGATGAAGCCATATCCTTTGACCGCATCAAACCATTTGACGATGCCGCTGATCTCGATCGCCGCATCGACGATCCCCGTCGCGGATTGTTCTAATCGCTCTTCCATCCCCACCACGACTTCAGACCGGCAGTCAGTGGCCCATCGGCCTCAAAGGCACAACCGCCGGAGTTATCGCCCGGATCGTGGACCCCCACGCCCCCCCAGACACAATAATGACTATAACAGTGTCCATTATAATTTTAAAGCGGAAGGCCATTGCTTCGCTTTACGAACGCATATTATCTGCAAACAATATAAGATCGAAAGCGGTCGACAGGCGGGGCGGCAGCCCACCACCCATCCAGAGAAAGGCAAAAACAGGCATGGCGAAAGCAATCGCCCTCGGAGCGGCTTTGTTCGGATTCTGGCTCGTGCTGTCCGGGCATTACACGCCGTTTTTGCTTGTTATGGGCCTGATTTCCTCGGCGTTGTGCGTTTACGTCACCGTCCGAATGGGCTTGATCGACGCCGAAACCGTCCCGACACAGCTCAAACTCTCGCTTCCGCTCTACTGGCTCTGGCTCCTCAAGGAGATCGCCAAGGCCAATATGGACGTGGCGAAGATAATCCTTTCCCCGCGTCCGGCTCTTGGTCAGCAGTTCGTCCTTGTACCAACCAGCCAGAAGACCGAAATGGGCCGGGTCATCTTCGCCAATTCGATCACCCTGACCCCCGGAACCGTGACCGTCGAGGCTGGCGAGAACGTGCTTCTGGTTCACGCATTGTCCGAGCATTTCGTCGGCTCGTTTGACGATATGGACCGCCGCGCAAGCGCGGTCGAGGGCGCCTGAGATGGCCATGTTCGCAGCGGCGGCGGCCGCGCTTTTCGCTTCAATGCTCCTTGTTATCATTCGAAGCTTCGTCGGGCCGACGCTTTACGACCGGATTCTCGCGGTCAACTCCTTCGGCACTCTGACCGTTTTACTGATCGGCCTGCTCGGCTTTCTGACCGCGCGCCCGGACTTTCTCGACATCGCCCTTCTCTATGCCCTCATCAATTTCGTCGGCACCATCGCCGTTCTGAAATTCATCCGCCATCGGTCGCTGGGCTCGGCTCCGTTCAACGAGGGGGCCGGGCAATGAACCAGGCCCTTCTGATCGATGGTGCAAGCTGGCTTCTGCTCGGGCTTGGCGGCCTGATCCTTCTCATCGGCTCGCTCGGCATGATCCGCCTGCCCGACTTCTGGTCGCGCATCCATGCCGCCGGCATGATCGACACGATGGGCGCGGGCCTCATGCTTGCGGGCATGATGCTTCAGTCCGGTTTGACCCTCGCCACGCTGAAGCTCGCCCTTATCGGCCTTTTCATATTCATCGCAGGGCCGACGGCAACCCATGCCATCGCCAATGCGGCCTGGATCGCGGGCATCAAGCCTCATCGCATGGTGAAGGACGAGAGCGCCCGCCTCGACGAGAAGGTGTCGCCATGATCGTCGTCGATCTCATCCTTTTCGGCTTTCTCGTGCTCACGGCGCTCGCCATCGTCCGGCTCCGCAATCTCTTTGCCGTGACCATGCTGGCCAGCCTCTTCAGCCTTCTCGCGGCTGGCCTCTTCATCACGCTCGATGCCGCAGACGTCGCCTTCACCGAGGCTGCCGTCGGCGCGGGCATTTCGACCGTTCTGATGCTCGGCGCATTGTCGCTCACCGCGCGTGAGGAAAAGAAGGCCGTCCACAGCGCCTTCCTCCCGCTTCTTCTCTGCCTCGTCACAGGGGCCGCGCTGATCTACGGCACGCTCGACATGCCCGTTTTCGGCAGTCCCGATGCGCCGGTGCATAGCCATGTCGGCGGTCAGTACCTCGCCCGCAGCGTAGCGGATACCGGCGTCGTCAATGTCGTGACGGCCGTGCTTGCCAGCTATCGCGGTTACGACACGCTGGGCGAAGTCTCGGTGATTTTCGCCGCCGCCATTTCCGTTCTGCTTCTCATCGGCTTTCCGCGACGCCCCGACAAGAGTCAGGACAAGGACGGGGGCAAGTGACATGCATCACCATCTGATCCTGCGCGTCGTCGCGAAAATGCTTCTGCCGCCGATCCTTCTCTATGCGCTTTATGTTCAGTGGCATGGCGATTACGGCCCGGGCGGCGGCTTTCAGGCAGGCGTCATCTTCGCCGTCGGCTTCATTCTTTATGCGCTGGTTTATGGCGTCGAAGCCTTGATGCGCGTCGTCCCGCCGATGACGCTGGTCGCCTTCATGTGCATCGGGCTTCTGCTTTACGCAGGCACAGGCGTCGCCTCGATGCTTCTCGGTCTCGACTATCTCGACTATTCGAAATTCTCTCCCGATCCGGTTCATGGTCAGGAATGGGGCATTCTCATTGTCGAGCTGGGTGTCGGCATCGCGGTCGCGAGCGCCATGACGGCGATCTTCGTCGCCTTTGCGAGCCGCGAGCCCGAAATCGACGACAAGGACTGGTGAGATGGACGCAACCCTTTCCCTCATCGCCGGTCACTATAATTACTGGATGGTCGTCATCCTGATGATGATCGGCCTCTACGTCACCATCTCGCGCGGCAATCTCATCAAGAAGATCGTCGGGCTGAACCTCTTTCAGACCTCGGTTTTCATGCTCTACATCTCGATGGGCAAGGTCGCGGGCGGCACCGCGCCGATCCTCACCGGCAAGCCTGGCGAGGTCTATTC
>NZ_JBASBH010000016.1:0-123018 GCF_049651025.1 Parvibaculum sp.
AAGACCCTCACCCAACCCTCTCCCAGAGGGAGAGGGCTAGAATATTTGTGCGGCAATGCCTTTTCACCCCTCTCCCGCTTGCGGGAGAGGGAGGGGCCCGCGCGGAACGCGTGGGAGGGTGAGGGGCCGGGAAGGCTGGAAGATGGATGGCCCGATCAAGTCGGACCATGACGGTGTGGGGAGTGGTCAGACGGTCGGGCGCCTACGCCGTCCCGTCCTTTTCATCCGGCGTCAAGGCACCCGTCGCGCTGACGCGTTCGACTTCGCGGATGATCTTCTCGATACGGAGCAATGGCATCATTTCATTGATGAGGCGGATGCCATGCGCGGCCATTTGCACGGCCTCTTCGGTCGGAACCTTTTCGCCGAACGCCTTATAGAACTGGGCGACGGCGCGGTGGGCGAGGACCTCGGTGACTTCGGCATAGATGCGATAGACCTCGATGGGAAAGCCCGCTTCGGTCGTGTAGCCCGCTGCGCGCCATTCGCCGATAAGTTCGAGCAGGCGCACATTGCGCTGGTTGAGGAATTCGCTGCCGTCTTTCACGTCGATCGTCAGAAAGCCGATCCCGGCCAGCGCGCGCACGTCGTCCATGCTGACGCCTGCCGCGGACGCCGCATCTTCAAGTTTCAGCGGGCCGAAGTTCCGCCCCTCCGAGAGAAGCGGACCGAGGCGGCTTTCGAGGCCGATGAAGGACTCAAAACCCTTGACCGGATTTTCCTCTTCGGTGGCGACGATGGTCTTGATGACGCTGAGCGGGAGAAACCGTTCCTGCTGAAGGCGCTTGATGAGATTGAGCCGCGCGACGTGAGACGGCCCGTAACTCGCCACATTGCGCTTGGGGCGCACAGGCTCGGGCAGCAAGCCTTCGCGGATATAGAAGCGGATCGTCTCGCGCCCTATTCCGGTTTCGCGTTCGAGCTCTTTCATCTTCATGGGCGTGAACGAAGCCTTTATGGCCGTGGAAGCCTTGAGCGACATATCGACGGCACGCCGGTCAATATAGCCGATACGCCGCGCCGCCGCGATACCCCCATCGGTGCGCACGGCCAGGCGCCAAAAGAAAAAGGCGGAGCATTTCTGCCCCGCCTTTTCACTCGCAGATCGCTCGAGGCTTAGAGGCGCTCGATGATCGTGACGTTGGCAAGACCGCCGCCTTCGCACATGGTCTGGAGACCATAGCGCTTGTTGCGGTTCTTCAGCGCGTAGATGAGCGTCGTCATCAGCTTCGTACCCGAGGCGCCGAGCGGATGGCCGAGCGAGATCGCGCCGCCATTGACGTTGAGACGCGCCGGATCGGCATTGAGCTTCTGGAGCCATGCGGTCGGAACCGATGCGAAGGCTTCGTTGACTTCATAAAGGTCGATATCGTCGATCTTCATGCCGGCCTTTGCGAGCGCGCGCTCGGTGCCGGGGATCGGAGCTTCCAGCATGATGACCGGATCGCCGCCGACAACGGTCATGTGGTGAACGCGGGCGAGCGGCTCGACGCCGAGCTGCTTCAGGCCCTTCTCGTTGACGATCATCACGCCCGAGGCGCCGTCGCAGATCTGGCTGGAGCTGGCGGCCGTGATCGCGCCGCCTTCGACGAGGAGCTTCACGCCCTTGATCGCGTCGAGGTTGGCGTCGAAGCGGATGCCTTCGTCGATCGTGTGCATCTCGGTCTTGCCGTCGGCGGTCGTGATTTCGAGCGCAAGGATTTCATCCTTGAACGCGCCGGACTGCGTCGCTGCAATGGCCTTCTGGTGGCTGTTGTAAGCGAATTCGTCGAGCTGGTCCTTCGTGAGACCGTACTTCTTCGCGATCATTTCAGCGCCGGCGAACTGGCTGAACTGAATGTTCGGGTAACGCTCTTCGATCTTCGGGCTCTTGTAGATGCCGAAGCCGTTCTTGAACGGCAGCGAGATCGGCATGCCCATGGGCACACGCGTCATGCTTTCCACGCCTGCGGCGATGACGATGTCCATCGCGCCCGACATGACGGCCTGCGCGGCGAAGTGGAGCGCCTGCTGCGAGGAACCGCACTGGCGGTCGACCGAGGTCGCGGGAACGCTTTCGGGCAGCTTCGATGCCAGCACCGAGTTGCGCGCGATATTCATGCCCTGCTCACCGGCCTGATCGACGCAACCGACGATCACGTCTTCGATGAGAGCCGGGTCAACCTTCGTGCTGTCGACAAGCGCGTTGAGAATCTTGCCGCCGAGATCGGCCGGGTGCCAATCCTTGAGACGACCGGCCTTGCGGCCACCGGCCGTGCGTACTGCCGCGACGATATAAGCTTCAGCCATGAGGCTATCTCCCTGTCATTGGTCGCGGAAAGCCGTCATTCGGCCTGCCCGCATTATCACGAATGAATTCGATTGAGCGCCATCTTGAGCATGGAACGGCGCTTGTCCAGTCCGTTTGGGGGCCTGTGTCGGCAAGTCTTGTCTGCGAACTGCTACCTCTCATATCGTCATGAAAAGCCCGATTGCAAAGGCAAAACGGCGACGGAGGAAATGACGTAGGGGAAAAGCCACATCCGCGACGCGGGTATGGCGCCCCTTCCGGGGAGGAAAACGAAACCAATGACAAACAAATCCATCGACAACGCGATTGCGGCCCCGAAAACCTATGCCAGCGAGGAAGCGTTCCACACGCTGTTCACAAATCTGCGCCGCGAGGACCCCGTTCACTGGACGGAGCCGGACGACTACCGCCCCTTCTGGACAGTGTCGAAGCATGCCGACATCGCCGAAATCGAAAGGCAGAACGAACTCTTCATCAACGATCCGCGCCTGACGCTGACGACCATCGAGACGGAACGGAAGGTCAAGGCGACAATCTGCTGATGTGCTACTGGTCGGGCAATCGCGACGAGGACGTCTTCGAAGACCCCTTCTCGTTCTGCATCGAACGCAGTCCGAACAAGCACATCGCCTTTGGCTATGGCGCGCATGTCTGTCTTGGCCAGCATCTGGCAAAGATGGAAATCCGCTCGCTCTATCGCGAATTGCTGTCGCGGCTCGACACGATCGAGCTATCGGGCGATCCGGCATGGGTCGAAGCGAACTTCGTGTCCGGCCTGAAGCGTCTTCCGATCCGCTACACGATGAAACGCAAGGCGGCGTGAGCGGCTGGACCGCTCTCTCCTCCACGTCATGCCCCGGCTTGACCGGGGCATCCATCTTCCTTCCGTTGCAACGTAAAGATGGATCACCCGGTCAAGCCGGGTGATGACGAACGATAGTGAGTTGCGCCTACTCCGCCTTGAAGATACGCGCTGCAGTCGCCCGCACGCGAACCTTCTGGCCCTGGCGGATTTCGCCGACCTCGAAAAGCTCGCGCGGGATTTCCGCTTCGATCTGTTCGGCATGTCCCTCGACATCGAGATCGACGGACACAGATGCACCAAACGGACGGATCGCGCGCACGATGGCGGAACGTCCCGCCGCACGGTCGCCCGCCGCGATTTCGATCTCATGCGAACGCACATAGGCAACGGCGGGACCGTCGCGATAGGCCGCACCTTCTGCCACCGGCAGAAGCTCGCCCAGCACTTCGCCCTCGCCATCCTTCAATGTGATGTCGAACCTGGTGACATTGCCGAGGAATTCGCAAACGAAGGGCGTTGCAGGCTCGTCATAGATTTCGGCGGGCGTGCCGATCTGCTCGATCTGACCGGCGCGCATGATGACGACGCGGTCGGCAAGCTCCAGCGCCTCTTCCTGATCGTGCGTCACGAAAATCGTGGTCAGGCCCGTCTCCTGATGGATCTGGCGCAACCAGCGGCGAAGCTCCTTGCGCACCTTCGCATCGAGCGCACCGAAAGGCTCGTCGAGAAGCAGCACTGTAGGCTCGATCGCAAGCGCGCGGGCAAGCGCGACGCGCTGGCGCTGGCCGCCGGAAAGCTGGCTCGGGAAACGCTTGCCCAAACCTTCAAGCTGAACCATTTCAAGCAGGCGATTGACGCGCCGCGCGATTTCCTTGGTGCGCGGTCGCTCAGCACGCGGACGAACACGCAGGCCGAATGCGATATTGTCGAACACCGTCATATGACGGAACAGCGCATATTGCTGGAAGACGAAGCCAACGCGACGCGCGCGCAAGGAGAGATTGGTCGCATCCTCACCGTGGAAATGAATGCGGCCTTCCTCAGGCGCAGACAATCCAGCGATGGAGCGCAGCAGCGTCGTCTTGCCCGATCCCGAAGGCCCGAGCAGCGCCAGCAATTCACCGGGCTCGACAGAAAGCGAAACGCCGTTCAGCGCCGGGAAGGAGCCGAAAGTCTTGCGCAGTTCTTCGACATCGATGCGAACCGGTGCCTGCTTTTCGCGCGCGGCATCTCGCTCCGGACGCTGCGGCTCAGTGCCCTGCGGATGCCGCAAGCTCACGACCGTACCGCCATTCGAGGACGGTTTTGAAGACGAGGGTGACAAGCGCGAGGAGTGCCAGAAGCGAGGCAACCGCAAAGGCTGCAACGAAATTGTACTCATTGTAGAGAATCTCCACGTGAAGCGGCATGGTATTGGTGAGGCCACGGATATGGCCGGAAACAACCGAAACGGCACCGAACTCGCCCATCGCGCGTGCATTGCATAGTAGCACGCCATAGAGGAGTGCCCACTTAACATTGGGCAGTGTCACGCTCCAGAAAGTGCGAAGCCCTGAGGCTCCTAGTGATAATGCGGCTTCTTCGTCATCGGTTCCCTGCGCCTGCATGAGCGGAATGAGCTGACGCGCAACAAAGGGAAATGTAACGAAGATCGTCGCCAGAACAATGCCCGGCACGGCAAAGATGATCTGGATATTGTGTGCCTGAAGGTACTGGCCGAAGAAACCCTGTGCACCGAAGAGCAGCACATAGACAAGGCCGGAAATGACAGGAGATACGGAAAAGGGCAGATCGATCAGCGTGATCAGAAAGCTTTTCGCCGGAAACTGAAACTTCGCAATCGCCCATGACGCAGCAAGTCCGAAAACGATATTCGCGGGCACGGCAATCGCCGACACGAGAAGCGTGAGACGCACAGCAGCAAGCGCATCAGGCTCGACCAGCGCACTGGCATAGGCGGAAATGCCATGACGCAGCGCCTCGACGAAGACGACTAGAAGCGGCAGCAGAAGAAACGCGGCGAGATAGGCGATCGCCAGAAATATCAGCAGCCACTTTGCAAGCGGCCCTTCGGTGATGGGCGAGCCGCGCCCTTTGGATGCGTGGTCGGTCATGACTTTGCTCCTCAGCCCGCAAAGCCGGTGCGACGCCGGCTCCATGCTTGCAAAAGGTTGACGACAAGCAGGACCAGAAAGGAGAGCATCAGCATGATCGCGGCAATGGCCGTTGCGCCTGCATAGTTGAACTCCTCAAGCCGGATGATGATGAGGAGCGGCGCGATCTCGGACTTGTAAGGCAGGTTGCCCGCAATGAAGATTATCGATCCGTACTCGCCGACGGCGCGCGCAAAGGCGAGCGCAAAGCCCGTCAGCAGCGGCGGCAGAAGGGCCGGAAATATGATGCGGCGAACCGTCTGGAAACGCGTCGCGCCAAGCGTCGCCGCCACTTCCTCAAGATCGGCATCGAGATCGGCAAGCACCGGCTGCAATGTACGCACGACGAACGGCAACCCGATAAAGACGCAAGCCACGACAACGCCCGCAGGCGTGAAGGCGATCTTGATGCCCGCCTGCGCGAAGATCGAACCGATCCAGCCATTGGGCGCATAAAGCGCGGCAAGCGCGAGGCCGGACACTGCCGTCGGCAAGGCGAAAGGCAGATCGATCACCGCATCGACAATGCGCTTGCCGGGAAATGTGTAGCGCACCAGCACCCAGGTCACGAGCAGGCCGGCAACCGCATTGATGCTCGCGCCGATAAACGCCGCACCGAAGCTGAGCTTCAGCGCCGAGATCGTCCGCGCCTCGCCGACCAGCGTCCAGAACCCGTCCCAGCCGAGACCGGCCGAGCGAATGAAGACCCCCGCCAGCGGAATGAGCACGATGAGGCTCAGATAGGTCATCGTGAACCCGAACGTCAGGCCGAAGCCCGGCAGGACGGACGGCGTCCGGCGCGGCAGTCGATCGGTCAGGACGGCAAGGCTCATACGGGGGGCTCCTGTAAGGCGGGCACTTTAATGCGCGATCCGCAAAAGTGTAAGCGGTTTCACGCCAAAATCCGGCCTAGGCCTTAATTGCACTTTTTGACTTGTAGATTTAATGGCCGACTATGAAAACCAGGGCCGTTTCGTTGCGTTTCGAGCCTTGCCGGGCGAGGAACCGACCGGCAAGGCCCTGAAATGCGAGACGAAACGCCGGGATCGCGCTGCTACCAGATGACCGCGACGCGGCTCACGAGAGCATCGCCCTTGTCCTGGGCCAGACCCTTCGTTGCATCGAAGTGCACATAATCGACGAGGAGGCGCAGATAGGGGTTCGGATACCAGTTCAGCCCGACGCTGTAATTGGTCTCCTTGCCGCCGACAATGTTCTCGTCGTTGAGATCGAGCGTGCTGTAACGCGTTGCGATTTCCCACGCGCCCCATGTGCCGTTCTTCAGCGAGAAAGGGTTCTTCGGCTTGATGCGGTTGAAAGCGCCGTCCTTGTATTCGCGGTTCTCGCCGGTGAGAACCCAGGACGCCTGCACATAACCGCCGTCAAACGTCACATCGGAAGCGGCGATGCGGTTTGTGCTGGTGCGGCCATATTCCGACTGGAAGAAGATCGGGCCGTATTGACCGGCAAGCTCTCCGCCGATGAAGGAATAGCTCTTCGCATTGATATTGCCGGTATCGACCAGACGCGTGCTGTCGACCGAAATTTCAGGGCCCGTGCGGAAGCGAAGGCCGGATGTGCGCCCGCCCGTATCGCGCCAGTAGCCCGACACGCCGAGATGAAGCGTCTTGTCGACGCCGTTGATGGGCGCATAGGTGAAGCGCGCCGCCGGACCCCAGCCTTCGTCTCTATAGACAGGCGTTGCCGTGCCGCCCGTATTGCCGCCGCCATTGATCGAATAGTTTTCGCCAAAGACACCGACTGTGGCCGTCCAGTTGACGTCGGAATATTTCGCCGAGATGCCCGCCTTGTAGTCGCCGCCTGCCGTGACGCGGTTGGTGAAGGCTTCGACGAAGAGCGGGGATTCGACAAAGAGCGTATCGGTGCTCGGGATCGCCTGTTCCAGCGTGTTCGGCGTCTTGTGCTGGCCGATGGTGAAGACGGTCTTGTCGATGCCCTTGTATTGAATATAGGCGTCCTTCACATCGACCTCGCCCGTCGCGCTGTCGTCGCGCGAGGCATTGCCGACATCGATTTCAAGACGATAAAGCCAGTCGCTCTGGATCGTGCCGTCAATGCCGAGGCGGGCGCGGCGAAGCTGCGTGCCGCTGTTGAAATCATTGGCGCCGGTCTTGTTGTCGAAGACGGCGGCGTCGGCAGCAATCTGTCCACGGAACTTGAAGGCATATTCGCCCTTGCTGTCCGTGAAGTTCGGCGACGGTTTGAATTCCGGCGTCTTGCGGATCTCGGCGATTTCAGCGCGCAGTGCTTCGATGGTCGCTTCAAGATCGTCCACCCGGCTCTGAATATCCGCATCGTTTGCGAGCGCCGGTCCGGCAAGCGTCAGCGCCACAACGCTGGCGCCGAGATAAAGTGAAAACCTGTTCATGGGTCAGCCCCTCTCAGGCGGGTTCGCTATTGCGAGCCCGCGTCGATGAATTGAAATGTTGAAACCGCCAGGATCGCGCCACTCTTACGGGCGGTAGATCTGGTCGAAGATGCCGCCATCGGCGAAGAACTTCTTCTGCGCCTGACGCCAGCCACCGAACTTGTCGTCGATGGTCGCAAGCTTGATCTGCGGGAAACGCTCAAGATCCTTCGGATCGGCCGCCGCCGTATTGCGCGGACGATAGAAATTCGCCGCGATGATCTTCTGTGCCTGCGGCGTGTAGAGATACTGAAGATAGGCTTCAGCCACCTTGCGCGTGCCATTGGCATCGGCATTGCCGTCAACCACGGCAACCGGCGGTTCGGTCAGGATCGAGATCGAGGGATAGACGATTTCGAACTCGCCGGGGAACTGCTTGAGGATCAGATAGGATTCGTTTTCCCAACTGATGAGCACATCGCCGAGGCCACGCTGGGCGAATGTCGTCGTCGAGCCGCGCGCGCCGGTGTCGAGCACGGGCACATTCTTGTAAAGCGAACTGATGAAAGCGCGCGTCTTGGCTTCATCGCCTCCATCCTGCGCATCCGCATAGGCCCAGGCGGCAAGGAAGTTCCAGCGCGCACCGCCCGAGGTTTTCGGGTTCGGCGTGATGACCTGCACGTCCGGCTTCACCAGATCGTTCCAGTCCTTGATGCCTTTGGGATTGCCCTTGCGAACGACGAAATTGATCGTCGAGGTATAGGGCGAGCTGTTATCGGGCAGACGCTTCTGCCAGCTCACCGGAAGCTTGCCGCCGACGGTTGCGATCTGATCGATATCGGCAGCGAGCGCCAGCGTCACCACGTCAGCGCCGAGCCCGTCAACGACGGCACGGGCCTGCTTGCCGGAGCCGCCATGCGACTGGCGAATGATGACGGTCTCGCCCGTCTTGGCTTTCCAGTCCGCGGCAAAAGACTTGTTCACCGCTTCATAAAGTTCGCGCGTCGGATCGTAGGAAACATTGAGCAGCGTCGTGCCGGCCTTCACTTCAAAACTCGAGGCGATCAAAAGTAGCAAACCGCCGATAAGCAGCGCACTGCGTGCGACGAATTTGGAAAGGGTCATGTTCAGTGTTCCCTGTTGCCCTGATTGTCTATCAATCTACTAGTATTAATCGTCAAAATTTTTAGGTCAGAGACCGAGAGCCTGGTTCCGTTCTGACCCAACGCCCCCGCGACAAGCCTGTTCCAGCGTCATGCCGTCGAGAATGCTGGCGGCCGCATCGCGGACCTCCCGCATCGTCCGGCGAATGGCGCAGGCCTTCTCATCCTTGCAATCGACGCAACGCCTGTAGCCCGTCAGGCTCGCACAAGGGATCGGCGCGAGCGGCCCATCCATGATGCGAACGATCTGGCCAAAGGTGATCGCGTCGGCAGGCTTTGCCAGCGTGTAGCCGCCATGCTTGCCGCGATGGCTGTGGATGAGGCCCTGCTTGCGCAGTTCCAGCAGAATGAGTTCCAGAAACTTGCGCGGAACATGATGCTGCTCGGAGATATCTCCGGCTTGCAGCAACTCTCCGTTTTTCTGGTCCGCCAGAGCGAGCATGGCTTTCAACGCGTATTTTGCTTTTTGCGACAGCATAATTGTCTATCAAGGTTGTAGGGTAAACAGCGACAAAGCGGCGTGTCAAACATAAATTCACACGCCGCGGTGGGAATCGTTAGGTAATACATAAAATTTACTGTTAAATAGGAGTCTCAGCATTTCAGCCGGTTTCCCGACTGACCGAAGCAATTATGCCAAAAATGTGCATGAACCGAAATGGCTTCAAGCCGGAAACCGCAGAAATGGCGCGGACAGAATAAAGCCGATCAGGCTGCTGCGGTTCCACTGGCGAGATAGGCATCCCAAGCATCGAGCAGGCCCGCCGCCTCGCCACAGCCAAAGACATGCCGGTCCGGCCGAACCAGGATCGCTCCGGCACCGGCCATCAATGCCTCAAGATCGCCCTCGGCATCGGCAAGCGCGCCGGCCTCGATCGCAAATCCGCCACCCGCTGCAAAGCGGCTCGTGAGGCTCGCAGCAACCGGCCCGCGCGTGACCAGAAGCGGCGCGAGGCCCGCATCTTCATCGAGCCGTCTGCGCGATGCGCCCTCGCCGAGCCAGGGCTCGGGAAATACAGCGCCCGCCGAAGCATGGCCCGCCACGATGCCGCTCGCCAATCCGGCAAGCCCCGGCATGGCGCTGAAGCGATCCGCCTCGGGCTTTGCCGTCATATCGCGATCGCGCGCGGCGGCGCGGGCGTCATCCTGCGTGCAGACAAGCTGGCCCATGAAGACCGCTATCTCCGTGATCGACTGGACATGAGGCGCGCGCTCTACCTGATAGCTGTCGAGCAGCACGGGCACGGCGCGACCCTGCAATATGGCGGCAAGCTTCCAGCCAAGATTGGCGGCGTCGCGCACGCCCGAGCAAAGCCCCTGCCCCATGAATGGCGGCATCTGATGGGCTGCATCGCCCGCGAGCACAACGCGGCCCTTGCGCCATTCGCGCGCCCGCACCGCATGAAACCGATAGACCGCGCGGCGTTCGATCTCGACATGCGCCGGATCGACAAAGGGCGCAACGAGTTCGTCAATGCGCGCATCGCTTGAAACATCTTCAGCCGTTTCGCCCGGCCGCATCATGAACTCCCAGCGATGCCGCCCCGGCGCCATCGGCATCGAGGTGACGGGACGCGCCGGATCGCAAAGCTGCAAGCCGACCGTGCTGAGATTGCGCAAACCATTCTTCAGCCGCGCATCCACGACAAGCCAGGGCTCATCAAAGCCCATATCCTCAAGCTCGATGCCCGCATGCTTGCGCACAAGGCTCGCGCCTCCATCGCAGCCGACGAGAAACTTCGCCTCGACTTCATAAGGGCCGTCCGGCCCCTCAATCTGCGCCCGCACGCCATCCTCATGCGCCGCATAAGCGACAAGCGTATGGCCGACCCGCGCGGAAACAAGATCGAGCGCCGTGAGTCGCGCGCGCAATGCGTGCTCCAGCGTCGGCTGATGAAACATCGAGCTTGGCGGAAAGCCGGTCGGTGCAATCCCGCGTCCGGGCGCAAACCCCATCAGCAGCGCACCATCGGCGGCGCGAAACTCATAAGTCGACAAGGGCTGGCTCGCCGCGAGCACGGCATCGGCGCCGCCCGCAAGATGCAGAAGCCGCATCGTCTCATGGTCGAGATGAGCGGCGCGCGGAAGCGGATAGACCTGCGTGTCACGCTCAACGGCGATGACGCCGATCCCGAGCCGCGCGAGATAGATGGCAAGCACCGCACCGACGGGCCCAAGCCCGGAAATCAGTACATCGGTTTGTTCCACGCGCCCGCTCATGTCGTTCTCCAAAAACAGATGTTTCCGTCAGCCGATCACGGTCTCGGCATTTTCAGGAACGACCCGATTTTCGATATAGCCGAGCTTGTCGATCTCGACCTTCACCACATCGCCAACCTTGAGCGTCACCGGCGGCTTCATCGCCATGCCGACGCCGCTCGACGTGCCGGTGAAAATAATGTCGCCGACATCGAGCGTGAAAGCCTGAGTGAGATGCGCGATCTCGTCGAAGCAGTTGAAGATCAGATGCTTCGTGTTGGAGTTCTGCCGCAACTCGCCATTGACCCACGCCCGGATGCCCAATGCATGCGGATCGCCCACTTCATCGGACGTCACGATCCACGGACCGATGGGTCCGTGGGTGTCGAAGGATTTTCCGATCTGCCATGTATTGGTGCGGAGCTGCCAGTCGCGCACTGAAACGTCGTTGCCGACAAAATAGCCCGCTATGACTTCATGCGCGCGCTCGGCGGGCACATGCTTGCAACGCTTGCCGATGACGAAACACATCTCCGCTTCATAATCGAGCATGGAAGAGACGGCCGGAAGATTGATCGTGCCGTAAGGGTCTTGCACGCAATTATGCTGCTTGTTGAACCAGACCTGATGTTCGGGAAGCTTCATGCCGCTCTCCTCGACATGGTCGCGATAGTTGAGACCTATGGCGAGTATCTTGCCCGGATTGAGAATCGGCGCGCGCAGCGTCACCTCGGCAAGCGGAATGGCTTTCGCCGTACCCGCGACATCCCTCGCCCGCGCCATCGCCTTTGCATCGCCGAGAAAGCCGATCATCTCGCGCGGCAGTTCCGGCGCGGCAGCAGCAAGATCGACAATGCCGTCGTCACGAACGACGCCTATGCGCGTGGCGCCCTGATGGGTGAAGGTTGCAAGCTTCATGGAAGGTTCCTTGTTCTGTGAGATCGCGTCTGGCGCAATCATCCAATCCATTCACTATCCGTCATCCCGGGACTTGTTCCCGGGATCCATGGGCGCTGACGGCACCCTGAGAGAAGATGGGTCCCGGGAACAAGTCCCGGGACGACGCCGCGATTGCAGTCAGCTCGTCAGAGTTATTCTTTGTACGTCTTATATAAAATCAGCTTCCCATGCTCGGCGGCGCAGGCGGCCCCCACTGGTTACCCATCAGATCCTCAAGCCCGAGCTGATTGGGTGGCGTCTCATTGTTGAAGAGATCGCCATCGGTCCAGTGCTCGACCGTGTGGCCCCATGGATCGCGCCAATAGTCGAAAATCTGGCTGCCGAGAATATGCCGCCCGACGCCCCATTCATGGCGACGGCCTGCATCGACGAGATGCTGATGGCCCGCCATCAGATCGTCCATATTGGCGACCTCGAAAGCGGCGTGATTGAACCCGCGCTTGCCGGTGCCGACGAGAAAAAGCGTGTGGTGATCGACATGGATCGGCCCGCGGTCGCAGCGCAGGAAAGCGCCGAGCGGCATGTCGGGCGCGAGCGCGATTTCATCCGATGTCACAAAGCCGAGCCTGCTCTTGTACCAGGCCTCGCTCTTGCGAAAATCGGTGACGTTGATGACGGCATGGCCGAGACGCTTCACCTGCGATGGGCCGGGCGCGACCCGCAACGCCGATCCGGCGCGGATGCGCGCATCGCCGTCATTGTGAACGAGCTTGCGCCATGTCGGCAGAGCGTCCGGGGTCGCCTGACCGGCAACGACATCGACCGGGAAACCATCGGGATCGGTGAGCCGCACAATCTTTCCGCCGCCCGGCGCGGCACTATCCTCGACCGCGACATTATTTTCGGAGGCAAGACGCGAAAGATCGTCAAGATTTTCGGCATAAAATCCAAGACCGACAAATCCCGGCTCGCCCTTTTCGGTGACGTGACAAAAGGGTCGTGCATCGCTGCCGCGCGCATAAAGAACGCTGTCGCTCTTCGCGGCGACGCTCATTCCGAATTCACTCAGGAATGTTTCCATCTCGCCCAGATCAGGCGCACGAAAACGCACATAGGCAATATCGGTAACGCGGATCATAGAAACCTCCCGTGTCCAAGAAGCGTCACACCGTCAATCGAGAATGGTCTTTTGAGAATGCGTTCGATCTCGTCGGCCTTGAGGCCGAGCGCCTGCAGCAGAGCGACCGTCATGTCGCGCGCATAGCCCTCGCCGCGCGCAATCTCTTCGCCCGCAGCCGTATCGAGCAGATGGCGCATGGCGACCGTCGTTATGCCGATAACGACATGCAGCGCCGCATCGAGGCTCGGCACGCGCATACGCTCCGATTCAATTCCTTGCCTGAGATCGCCGATGAGATGCTGATTGGCGCCGCCCGCCGCCTCGATGCCGCCATTATAGATACGCGCAAGCATGCGGGCATGAACGGGATCGCGCACGACAAGCGCCAAGAAAAGCCGCGCGCCGCGCGACACGCGCTCCGCCGGGTCGTCTATGCCGCGATTGATTTCCTCGACCGCCGCATTGAGCTGATGACGAATGACGGAAGCGACAGCGCGCGCAATGTCGGCCCGGTCGGTGAAATAATTATAGAAGGTGCCCTTCGCGACGCCCGCAAGATCGACGATTTCGTCGATGGTCGTCGCATCTACGCCTTGCCGCGCAAAGAGCCGCGTCGCCGCCTCGACCAGCAGAAGCCGCATGCGTTCGCGTCGCCGCGAACCCGCCTCATCAACCTTCTGCATCGCCGCTGTTTTGCCAGCCATCGACCGCACTCCATCCCGATATGACTATTTGGTCATAAAATGACTGTTTAGTCAATATGGTGGAATCCGGGCGATTTGCATCGCTCCCGCAACAATGCATTGCAAGGCGCTTGCTTCACCGCGCCTGCGGCAACGACTATCTATGGTGTCAGCGCGAAGCGCTTCACGCCCGAAAGCGAGTTTCAGCCATGACGCATGCCCCCAGTCTTTTTGTTTCTCACGGCTCGCCCATGCTGGCGCTGGAAGACGGGCCCGCCCGCCGCTTCCTCACGCAGCTTGGCCCACGCCTCGGCAAGCCTGCGGGTATCGTCGTCGTCTCGGCACATTTCGAGGAAGCGGAACCGACCGTCACCTCAAACCCGCACCCCGAAACCATCCACGATTTCGGCGGCTTCCCCCGCGCGCTCCATGAAATGCTCTATCCCGCACCCGGCTCGCCTGCGCTTGCCGACATGATCCGGCGCGCCCTTGCCGCAGCCGGCATCGAAAGCGTCGAGGATGCAAAGCGCGGCCTCGATCATGGCGCATGGGTGCCGCTCGGCCTGATGTTTCCGAAAGCCGATGTGCCGGTCGCGCAGCTTTCAATCTCGCCGGATCGCGACCCCGCCTGGCACTATGCGCTGGGCGAAGCGCTCCGCCCCTTGCGCGAGGAAAATATCCTGATCCTCGGCTCCGGCTCAATCACGCATAACCTGCGCGAACTTGAGCGCCCGACGCCCGACGCCGCCCCGGCACCCTGGGCTGAAGCCTTCACCGAATGGGTTTTTGAAAACGTCGCGGCTGGCCGCACAGACGCGCTGCTTCACTATGAAGACCGCGCGCCACAGCCCGCCCGCGCCCACCCGACCGACGATCACTTCCTGCCATTCTTTGCAGCGCTCGGCGCGGGCCTGCCCGGCGAGCCGGTGGAACGGCTCCACCACAGCTTTACCTATGGCTCGCTCGGTATGGACGTTTACGCCTTCGGGCGCTTGCCCGCCTGACGCTTCCCGGCATTCACCGCGCGAGACGGGCTGTCATCGGGCAACAGCCCCTCAAACAGCATGTTGATCTGCGTTTCGGCCAGCGTCTCCCGGGACCAGGGGAAATCCACATGGGTGATGAGAAGCGCGACGATGCCATGCCCCGCCGCCCAGATCGCCTCGGCCATCACTTCCGGGTCGCCCTTGCGGATGAGGCCGGAGGCGACAAGCTCGCGCACCTGATCCTGCATATGCCCATAGGCAATCCGGCCCTTTGACGGCTGGATCGGCGGCGTTTCACCAGGCACGGGCCGATGCCCGCCCTGCCGCCTCAGGCCCGGCGCATGGGTCATGAAAACCAGCCGATACTCCTCGGGATGCTCCAGACCGCTGGCGACATAATTATGCATGGAGCGTCGCAACCGCTGCACGGGGTCGGCGACTTCCTGAGCCGTCTTCAGGCTTCCCTCGATAAGCAGCGTGAAGAAATCCTCGGCGATGGAAAAGAGGATCGCGTCCTTGTCCTGAAAATGCTGATAGATCGCCGCCTGCGTGATGCCTACACGCCGGGCGATGTTGCGCATCGAAACCTGCTCGATGCCGCCCTCGCCGAACAGCGCCTTCGCAGCCTCAATGATCTGTGTCCGGCGCTCTGCGGGCGGCAGACGTCTGCGGGGCAGCTTGAGGCCCGGGCGAGCGGATATTTTTGCCTTGCCGGCTTTTTTTAACGTCATTTCCCTACCTAACACCGTTAGGGAGGACTTGACCAGCGCCCGGAACCCACTAAATAAACGCTGTTCAGTAATACATTGGGGGTCACGGGCATGCTGGTTTCGCGCAAATTTTGGGCCGCTGCGGCCCTGTCTCTTGTCGCCCTCGCTGCCTGCGGGCAGAACGAGGAGCCCAAAGAGGCGGCGGAAGTCGCACCGGCCACCCCCGTTCTCATCGCCACCGTGCGCCAAGCCCCCGAAAGCGCCGATGTGACCGCTTACGGCATGGTCCGCTCCGACAAGGAGGGGGCGCTTTCCTTCAAGATCGGCGGATTGCTGAAAGTCCTGAAGGTCGATGCCGGCGACCGGATCAAAAAGGGCGACGTGCTGGCCGAGCTCGACCAGCGTGAAATCGAAGCGCAATCGGCCCGCGCCAATGCCGCCGCCGACAAGGCGCGCCGCGACCTCGCCCGCATTGAGCCTCTGCTCGAAAAGGGCTTCATCAGCAAACAGAAGGTGCAGGACGCCCAAAGCGCCCTCGACATGGCGGTGGCGGATCGCAAGCGCGTCGAATTCGACCGCAGCCTCGCCGTCATCACCGCGCCATCCGACGGCGTGGTGCTTGCGCGTCATGCAGACGTCAACGAGATCGTCGCGCCCGGCGGCCCTGTGCTGACAGTGAGCCAGGGATCGGCGGCCTATATTCTGAAAGCGAGCCTCAGCGACCGCGACGTCTCGCGCATCGCCATCGGCGACAGCGCCCGCGTGACGCTCGATGCCTTCGCCACTGAAAACATCACGGGCACGGTTCGTCGCATCGCCGCGATGAGCGACGCGAGAAGCGGCACATTCGAAGTCGAACTGGCGCTTGAAGGCGTCCCCGGCGGCGTCGAAAGCGGCTTCATGGGTCAGGCACGCATCCGCCCGCAAGGCACGGTTGCAAAGCATCAGGTCGCCATTCCCGCCTCCGCCATTCTCGAAGGCCACGGCGCAACGGCAACCGTTTACGTCATCAACCAGACAACCGGCACCGCCCATCTGACGCGCGTGTCCATCGCGGGCATTGAAGGTGACGACGTACTGATCGACCGGGGCCTCGACGCAGGCACACAGGTCGTGAGTGCGGGCGCGCCTTATCTGCGCGACGGAGCGAAGGTCAAGATCGTCACCGATCTGGCCAGCGAAGCACAGAAGACGGAGCCGCGCACATGATCCTGGGCAAGATCAGCGGCTTCTTCGTTCGCAACTGGCAGTTCACCCTCGTCCTCTTCGGCCTTCTGGCCATGATGGGCCTCAACACATTCAAGCATATTCCGCGCGCTGAAGACCCGGACTTCCCGATCCCGATTGCCGTCATCACCGTCATCATGCCGGGCGCCAATCCGGCCGACATGGAACGGCTGATCGTGAAGCCGATCGAAGATGCGGTGAACGGCCTCGACGATCTCGACAATATTGCAAGCCGCGCCGAAGACGGCGTCGCAAGTATCACCGTGCAATTCAACTGGTCGATCCCCGATCCCGACAAACGCTATGACGATGTGGTGCGCGAGATCAACGCGCTGCGCGCGAGCCTGCCCTCCGGCATTCAGCGTCTGCAGGTCGACAAATTCCGCTCCTCGCTGACCAACACGATCCAGATCGCGCTGGTGAGCGAGACGGCGAGCCCGCGCGAACTTGAAGACGTGGCCAAGGACTTGCGCGACGAGATCGACCGTGCGCCGGGCGTGCGCGAGACGAAACTCTGGGGCCTGCCCCCATCGGAAGTTCGTGTCGCCGTCAATTTTGGCCGCCTCGCCGCGCTGAAAATTCCGGTAACGGCTATAGCAAACGCCATCGGCGCGGAAAGCACGGACATTCCCGGCGGCCCGATCCATTCAGGCGCGCGGCGCTTCAACATCAAGACGACCGGCGGCTACAAGAGCCTGCAGGAGATATCAGACACGGTCATCGGCTCCTATGGCGGACGCAATGTCCGCGTCGGCGACGTCGCCGAAGTCTCATGGGCGCAGGAAGAAGCGGGCCACCTCGCCTGGTACAATGGCAAGCGCGCGATCTTCGTCACGGCGAACCAGAAGGATGCGCAGAACGTCTTTGCAATGCGCGACGGCGTTTACAAGGTGCTCGACAAATTCGAGACGCGCCTTCCGCCCGACATCAAACTTGAACGCGGCTTCGACCAGTCGGTCGCCGTCGGCGAAAGGCTCGGCCATCTCTATCGCGACTTCGCCATAGCCGTCGGCCTCGTTATCATCACCCTGCTGCCGCTTGGGCCGCGCGCCTCGCTGATCGTCATGGTCTCGATCCCGCTCTCGCTCGCCATCGGATTGTCGATGCTCGACTTTGCGGGCTTCTCGCTGAACCAGCTCTCTATTGCGGGTTTCGTGCTGGCGCTCGGACTGCTCGTCGACGATTCCATAGTGGTTGTGGAAAATATCGAAAGACATATTCGAGAGGGCAAAGGACGGCTCGAAGCAGCCATTGCCGCGACATCGCAAATCTCCATCGCAGTCGTCGGCTGTACGGCAGCGCTGCTCTTTGCGTTTCTGCCGCTGCTGTCGCTGCCGGAAGGTGCCGGCAAGTTCACCCGCTCGCTGCCGGTCGCCGTCGTCTTCACGATCATCGCCTCGCTCTTCGTGTCGCTGACGATCATTCCCTTTCTCTCAAGCCGCCTCCTCAGCAACAAGTCGCATCCGGAAGGCAATATCTTCCTGCGCCTCGTCATGGGCGGCATTCATCGCATCTATCGCCCGCTGCTTCACCGGGCGCTCGCACATCCCAAGACCACGGTGATCGGCGCGATGGCGCTTTGCTTTGCAAGCCTCGCGCTCATTCCCGCCATCGGCTTCAGCCTGTTTCCGCCGGCCGACAGCAAACAGTTTCTCGTGCAGATCGAGACGCCGCAGGGAACCGGACAGGAAGAAACAAAAAAGGCACTGCACTATGTGGAAAATGTGCTGCGCAAGCATCCTGAAATCCGCTGGCAGATGTCGAACCTCGGCCACTCCAATCCGCAGATTTATTACAATGTCCGCTCCAACGACACGCGCGCCAACATGGCGGAGGTTTTCACCGAGCTCACTGAATTCGACGAAGTGAAAACGCCGAAGCTCATGGACGAGCTTCGCGCGGAATTTGCACGCTATCCCGGCGCGCAGATCATCCTGCGCATTTTCCAGAACGGCCCACCCATCGAGGCGCCGGTCGCCGTGCGCATCGTCGGACCCGATCTTGCCGTGCTGAAGGAAATCGCGGCACGCGCCGCACGCATCATGGAAGACACGCCGGGCGTCCGCGATGTCGCAAACCCCATGCGCCTCGACCGGACAGACCTCAATCTCGGCATCAATAGCGAGAAGGCAGCAATGGTCGGCGTGCCTGCGGGCGCAATCGATCGCACCGTGCGCCTTGCCATTGTCGGTGAAACGGTCGGCCAGTATCGCGAGTCGAATGGCGAGCAATACAACATCACCGTGCGCCTGCCGCTGGACAGCCACCATTCGGTCTCCGCTCTCGGCGATATCTTTGTGCCGACAACGAGCGGCGATTCCGTACCGCTCAGTCTTCTCGCCTCGCCGCGTCTCGATTCCGGCCCCGGCCGCATCGACCGCTATAACCGCGAACGTCTCGTCACCATCACCGCCTATACGAAGACGGGCTACAACACAGCCAAGGTAACCACCGAGATTTTCAAGCAGCTCGCCAAGGTTCCCGTGCCGCCGGGCTACGACTTCCGAAAGGGCGGCGAAGCGGAAGCGGCGTCGAAAAGCTTCTCCGGCCTCACCAATGCGATCCTCGTGGCGATCTTCGGCATTCTTGCCGTGCTGATCCTCGAATTCCGCTCCTTCCGCGCGACACTGGTCGTGGCGGGCGTGATCCCGCTCGGCATTTTCGGCGGCATCGCCTCGCTGCTCCTGTCGGGCTATTCGCTCTCCTTCACCGCCGTGATCGGCTTCGTGGCGCTGATCGGCATCGAGATCAAGAACTCGATCCTGCTCGTCGATTTCACCAACCAGTTGCGCCGGGCAGGCACGCCGCTGATGGAAGCAATCGAGCAGGCGGGCGAAATCCGCTTCCTGCCGGTGCTCCTGACATCGGCGACGGCGGTCGGCGGCCTGCTCCCGCTGGCGATCAGCGGCTCCGGCCTCTACTCGCCGCTTGCCTGGGTCATCATCGGCGGCCTTCTCTCCTCAACCTTCCTGTCGCGTCTCGTGACGCCGACCATGTACCTGCTGCTCGCACCGAAGAACCTGATGGAAGAGGGCGAGGAAGAAACGGGCGCACTGAGCCCGAGCCCGGCGGACTAGTACCGGCAACGAACTCCTGCGGTCGCGCGTCTTCCCTCAAGACGCGATGGCCAAAAGAAAGGGCGGCTCGCAAGGGCCGCCCTTTTACCTTTGAGGCTGGCGAAGCCCCTCTCCCGGCCCTCTCATGCTGTCATCCCGGCTTCATGCCGGGATCCAGGAGCCGCAGACGCCGCGCGCGCGATCATGGGCCCCCGAACAAGCCCGGGGCGACACCGCCAGCTGAAGATCACCACAAACAAAAAGGGCGGCCCGAGGGCCGCCCTTTGCGTTTCGTTGAGGTAGCGATCAGTGCGTGTGACGGATCGCGCGAGCCTCGTCTTCGGTGAGCGGCTTGCGCTTCAGCGGCCAGATATATTCGAAGGCCGCAACCAGCGACGGCAGGAGCGTCACCGCGCCGACCATGTTCACGATGAACATGAACGTCAGGAGCATGCCCATGTCGGCCTGGAACTTCAGCGCCGAGAACGACCAGGTCGAGACGCCGATGGCAAGCGTGCCGCCGGTGAACATGGTCGCCGAGCCAACGTCGTTCAGCGCCTGGAGATAGGCCGCATGAGGCGAGACGCCCATGCGCATATAGCGCTGTATTCGATTGTACTCGTAGATGCCGTAGTCCACGCCGATACCGACCGCGATGGCGAGCACCGGCAGCGTCGAGATCTTGAGACCGATACCGGCCGCAGTCAGGAACCAGTTACCGATGATCGTCGCCAGCACCAGCGGGATGACGCAGCAGAGTGCGCCGCGCCACTCGCGGTAAACGAAGATCACGAGCGTCATGACCACTGCATAGACGTAGAGCAGCATCGGAAGCTCGGCATGTTCGACGACGTTGTTGGTCGCCGACACGATCGTCACGTTACCCGTGCCGATACGCAGCTTCAGGTCGTCGCGCTGATGCGCCGGATCGTTGATCCAGTTTTCGACGGCTGCGGTGACGTTCTTGATCGTCTCCGCCTTGGTGTCGGCAACGTAGATCTGCACGCCAAGCGTCAGGCAGCGCTGGTCGACGAGAAGCGTGGAGCTCGAAACGCTGGCGGTCGCCTGGGCGAGAGCCGTCGGATCGCGCGGAAGAGCGGCCCATTTCGGGTTGCCTTCCTGCCACATGCTGTTGATGACCTTCGCAACGATCGGCAGAGAAACCACCGACTGCACGCCGGGCACGTTACGCATGTCCCAGCCGAAGGTGTCGATGAAATGCAGCTTGCTGTAATCGACACAAGCCACATCCTTCGACTCGACAATGACGTTCATCACGTTGAGACCAAGCTTGAAATGGTCCGCGATGTACTCGCTGTCCGTGTTGTAGCGCGCATTCGGCCAAAGCTCGCCGGCACCCGCATGCACGTCGCCGATCTGGCGTTCGCGGCTTTCGTAGAGAGCGACGGCGCCGAGCACGACGCAGAACGCGATGAAGCCGAAAGCAAAGCCGGGCTTCGCGAAGGTCGCGAGGTACGGCCAGAACTTGGCGCGCGTTTCCATCAGGCGACGCACCTTGTCACCATATTCCGCACCGGGTGCGACGTAGGAAACAATGAGCGGCAGCATGATGAGGTTGGAAATGATCTTGAAACCGATACCGATCGAAGCCGTGACCGAAAGTTCGCGGATCATGCCGATGGGAATGATGTAGAGCGTCGCGAAACCGGCAAGGCAGGTCAGCAGCGCCACAGAGCCCGGACGCAGCAGGAACGTGAAGGTCGCGCGAGCGGCCTGGTTCTTGTCGAGACCGGCGGCGATTTCGGCACCCGCCATGTTGATCTGCTGCACGCCATGGCTGACGCCGATGGCGAAGACGAGGAACGGCACCAGAACCGCGAGCGGATCGAGGCCATAACCGATGAGATGCAGAACGCCGAATTGCCAGATGAGCGAACAGAGCGAGCAGCCCACCGTCACCATGGTCAGGAGCCATGAACGGCAATAGAGCCAGAGCATCAGGCAGGTGAAGATGAACGCGACGATGAAGAACATGACGACCGACCGCGCGCCATCGGCAATATCGCCGACGAGCTTGGCAAAGCCGACGATCTTCACGTCAACCGTGTCGCTCACATATTTGTCGCGAATATTCGTTTCGAGAAGATGCGCGACCTTGAAATAATCGAGCTGCTGCTGCGTCTCGGGATCGACTTCGAGAAGTTCGGTCGCGATCATTGCAGAGCGGAAGTCGGTCGACACGAGGCGTCCAACAAGGTTGGCGCGCAGCGTGTTCTGCATCACGACCTTGATGCCTTCAGGCGTCGGCTTGAAATTCGCCGGGATAACGTCGCCAGCTTCGAGGCCCTCTTCGGTCACCGCGATGTAGCGCGTATTCGGCGTCCAGAGCGAGGTGACGCGATGGCGTGCGACGCCGGGGATGTAGAACACATCCTGCGTGGCATCGTTCAGCGTCTTGAGGAAGTCGGGCTGGAAAATGTCGCCCTTCTTGTTCTCAAGAACGACGATGACCCGGTTGCCGCCGCCGAAACCTTCGGCGTACTGGAAATAGGTCTGGATAAACGGGTTACCCACCGGAAGCATTTTCAGAAAACCAGCATCCATGCGGAGCTGGACGGCAAAGAAAAGCATGACGACCGTGAAGGCAGCCAGTGCCAACAAAATGACGGCACGCAAGCTGAACACGATATTTTCTATACGCTGCAAAGGAACCTCCCCTAGGGACGTGCAGTCTTCACGCCGCGGACTGCATCGGCAATCTCAGAAACTTATGGAGCTTTTGCTCTCTTTTTCTCGATTTTCTTGGCCCAACGACCATGTCGCAGGCCCCTCTATACCTGTCCAGAGAGGGGTGCCACAAGATCGTCGTGCGGTGATGCTTCGATCTGCTTACAAAATGTGTGTCGTCAATGGTGGCGCACGGACAAGCGCACCCGTTCCCCCGGCTTCTATAAGAAGACCCCGCAGGGTCACGAGGGGGGCAATGGCAATAATTTCCGCAGAAACCGCGGGTCCGGCCACCGAAATAACGAATTGCGTATCCGTCGTCCGCACCGCGAGGCTGCGCGAAATGCGGCGGATTGCCTCGACACCCGGTCGCACAGCCTCGGCTGGCGCCACGGATTGCCCATGAGACGGCATCGAAATCAGGAAGGATGCGCCCGTAAAAGCGGGCAGAGCTTCAGCCCTGGCAGGCAGCGGCCCGGCGAAAACGGCGAAAATGACGGCAAGGGCGAAGAAGCAAGGACCGAAACGCAGCAGCATCGCCTCGAACCGGCCAAAGGCCGGCGAGCAATCGCCTGTTGCATATCTATCCAGAGGCACTCGGCATTCCTCACTCGGACAACCCGCGGACGGGCGGCAAATTGAGCCAAATTCGTAGCATGGCGACCGAGATTGGCACAGCTAATATTGAGGCTTTTGTAAGTCGTCAGGGCCCGCCGCCGCGACGTTAACCATGTTTTCCGCGCGCATGCCCAGAGTGAACTCTCGAATACGTGAAGCAATGTGAGATCGAAGCGCGCCGCACGCGCGTATCATCAGAGGCGAGCCGACAGACTCCAAAGTGGAGCCGGAATGGAGGATGACGTGAGCCGATTTCTGGGCCTTGCAGGACTTCTCTTCTGCCTCTTCAGCGCGCCCGCCTTTGCCGAGGCACCGAAGATGGCGAGCTACCCCATTGCCACTTTCGCCGGTGGCTGCTTCTGGAGCATGCAGCGCCATTTCGACGATGTGGCCGGCGTCGTGGCCACCCGCGTTGGGTACACGGGCGGGCCCGAAGTCAATCCGAGCTATGAACAGGTCTCATCAGAAGCGACAGGCCACGCCGAGGCGATCGAGGTGACATACGATCCGGCAAGAACGAGCTACGAGAAGCTGCTCACTTCCTATTGGCATTATATCGATCCGACCACGAAGGACGGCCAGTTCTGCGATTTCGGCCACTCCTATCGCACGGCCATCTACACCCACGACGCAGAGCAGATGAAACTCGCGCTGGCCTCCAAAGCGGCAATCGAGAAATCCGGCGTGCTGAAAGGCGCGCCCATCGTCACCGAGATCGTGGCGGCGGGGCCATTCTATCCGGCGGAGGAATATCATCAGGAATTCTACAAGAAGAACCCCGTGCGCTACACGACCTACCGGATCGGCTGCGGCCGCGATCCGGCGCTGACGAAAATCTGGGGCGACGAGGCGGGAAAGTGAAGGAGGACGCCATGACATCGCGGCGCAAATTTCTGGGCGGAACGGCGCTTGCGGGCCTTCTCGGCCTTGTAGCCATTTCGCGCTTTCGCGGAACCGACGCCGACGCGGCGGGAAAATTCGAGATCGAGAAAACCGACGCCGAATGGAAGAAGCAACTGAGCCCGCAGCAATATGACGTGTTGCGCAAGGCAGGCACGGAGCGGCCCTTCAGCAGCCCGCTGAACGATGAACATGGGCGGGGCACATTCGCTTGCGCCGGCTGCGACCTGCCGCTCTTTGCCTCGGAAACGAAATTCGAGAGCGGCACCGGCTGGCCGAGCTTCTACCAGCCGCTGCCCAATGCCGTCGAAACAAGGAACGACAATTCAATTTTCATGACGCGTATCGAAGTGCACTGCCGCCGCTGCGGCGGACATCTCGGCCATGTCTTCGATGACGGCCCCGCGCCGACCGGCAAACGCTATTGCATGAACGGCGTGGCGATGAAATTCATTCCGGCCTAGGCGAACGCGGCGGCGCATAAGGCCCGAGCGCTTCGAACAGCGGCCCGAGATACTTTTCATATCGCCGCCAGCGCTCGACCGAGCTTTTGAAAATGGGCTGGCGCACCTGCGCAATGCTGGCCGTACGCACGGGACGCTTCGTCGCGTAGAAACGCAGGCAAGCATCGTCCCATTTGAGATGGCATGCCTCCTCGACGAGCCAGCGGATCTGATGATCGGGATCGCTCACCAGCGCTTCGTGGCTCACATGCACGACGCGGCCCGGCAACACTTCGTCCCAATGCGCCATCATTTCGCGGTAGCGCACATATTGCGCGCCTATATCGGCAAGGTCGTAAGTCGTCTCATTGCCCGAGCGGAACAGTTTGCGGAAACCGGCAAGGCATGTGTCCACCGGATCGCGCATGCTGTGCAGGATCGTCGCGCGCGGAAACATCAGATGGATGACGCCGATATGCATGTAATTGCCGAGCATCTTGTCGATGACGAACGGCTCCTTTCGCCAGCCCTGCCCGCGCAGGCGTTCGAGATAATGGTCGGCAAGCTTGCGGAAGTGATCCGGCGCAATCGTCTCCGCGCTTTCAGCCGTGCCGTAAGGAAAACGTCCCGCAAGCGTCTCGCCGAGCGCGGAAGATTCGCCCACGCCAAGAACCTTGGGATGGCTTGAAAGGATTTGCTCAAGCAGCGTCGAGCCGGAACGCGGCATGCCGACGATGAAGATGGGTGCCGCCGACGCCGATCCGCCATCTCCATAGCGTGCAAGAAAGCCGGGCGAGACCCTCTCTTTGATCATCGAAAGCGCCTTGGCGTGCCGCGTCGCCGCCACCTCCGGCATCTCATGTGCGATCCGCGATCCCGGCGGGGCGATGACGCCCTCTTCTTCCACCGCTGCAGAAATATTCTCGCGCCGCAAACGGTTCCCCTCCGCAAAAGCGGCGAAGGCATCGTCATAGCGGCTCTGCTTTTCATAGACCTCGCCCAGCGCAAAGAGGGCTGCGATCCGCGCGCCTACGCCCGTCTCGGCATTCTCCGCCGCCCGCACCAGATAAATGAGATCCTCCGCCGTGATCGAGGCGGGCTTGATCTGGGCGATGCGAATGAGGGCGCGCAGACGTGCCCGCTTTTCGCCCGCCAGCTCACGAAGTGTGGCAATGGCCTCGTCGAGACGGCCCATCACCTCGAGCGCCGCCGCAAGATTGAGGCGCGACAGAGCCACATCGGGCTTGATTGCAATGGCGCGTCGATAGGCATCGATCGCCTGCGGCCATCGCCCAAGTTCCTGCAACACATAGGCAAGGCTGAACTGCGCCTCGAAGGAACCCGGATCGAATTTGGTGACGTAGCGTAACCGCTCAAGCGCGCTTTCAAGCCGCCCGAACTCCACATCCATCAGCGCGAGAAAATAGGGTGCGGCAAGAGCTTGCGGATTGCACGCATGCACATGCTCGTAGAGACGTGCAGCCTCGTCGAAACGGCCCGCGCTGTGATGCTCGGTCGCACGTTCAAGAAACAGCTTCAATGCAGCGTCGTCGAGCGGCAACTGATTCGGGTTGGCTTTGCGCAAGCCGGGTTTGATCTTCATTGGCACACTGACCTCAGCGCACTGAACGCGACATAGGCTTTCGTCCGACAAAATGTTGCACAAATGCATCGTCGCAAACTCGATTCCATCAGCACCCGACCCATAGAAAAATTGTAGCTGCACCACCTCACGCGCGACCGATATAAGCTAAGCCAGCATGAGAGACCATGCAGTGTGTTGCTTATTAAGTGGGGCCTAATGTCCAAGACTATTTCGCGCCGTCGTTCGGCGCTTTTTTTGTGCGCTTCGGCGCTTGCACTCGCCAGCCTGTCGACGCCGTCACAAGCTGAGCAGCAGCTCTTCAACTTCTATGTCAACGGCATCAACGGCGGCGGCAACTTCGAGACCGGCTGCTGCAGCAGCTATGTCGGCAAGGCCTTCGATACCAACAACCCGACCGGCCCCGGCGACACCATTGACAACAACACGCTGCCCAATGGCTTCAACTCCACCTCGTCAGCACCCGGTGCCCTTTCCGACGCAAGCGGCAATAGCCACGGCACAGCGGGAAACCCCGTCACAGGCAGGACGGCCAACGACGCCTATGACGGCTATGGCGGCATCGGCCTTGAAGGCATGACCCATTTCGGCGGCCTCACCGTCAACCGCAACGTGCAGGTCACGCATGGACCGGGCAACGCGACGACGATGATCACCACGCCCTTCACCGATGCCGGTGTCGCCAATGCGGTGCGTTGGGTGGACACTTTCACCAACAATACCGGCGCAGCGGTGACCGGAACGCTGGCCTGGGCGAACAATCTCGGCTCGGATTCGAATACGACATGGGTGGCAGTCGGACCGAACAACACCTATCTCGTCTCGACCCAGTTAACTGGCAGCGACCCCGTCATCACGCATATCTTCGGCAACAACACCTATACGGCGACGGAAGTCGTTCTGGACTACACCGCCGGCGACGACAATCCGATCTGGAAGTTCCCGATCTCCGTCGCGCCGGGCGAAACGGTCCGTCTCGTCGTCTTCAACGTGCTGACGGCCGACATCGCCACCTTCCAGGACGATCTGGCGTCGAAGGCAGGCGACATTGCGCTCGGTGAACAGCTTGCGCAGCTCATTACCAATAACGGCAATCCCCTGCCCATTAACTCGGCCTTCTTCACCGGGCTGACGGCTGAGGAAATTCTGACAATCAGGAACTTCACCTTCGCCACGGGGATGCCTCAGGCGACGGCGGAAAGCCTCTCAGCCATCGGCAACGCGGTGCCGACGCAGATCACGGGCGACATCCTCACCGAACTGTCGAACCTGCGCATTGCTGGCAATGATGGCCCTTCGGGCATCGCCTCCTCATCGATGACCGGCGCGGCAGGCCTGATGCTGGCCGACGCTTCGTCCGGCAACACCATGACGGATGCCGGTCGCTCGCTCTTCCGGCTCGCTTCCGCCGATGGCACACCGGCACTCGGCAATGGATCGCCGGTGCGCCGCACATGGGCCGCGAACGGCTGGCGCGGCTTCGGCCTCGTTTCCGGTTTCACCGGGCGGCGCGGCGCGGCAGGCAATATTGCGGGTCTCAGCTATGACGGCTTCAGCGCAACGCTTGGCGGCGACTATCTGGTAACGCCCCAAACGCGGCTTGGCGGCGCCTTGAGCTATGCCAAGGCAAATGCCGATGTGAGCGCGAGCCTCGGAAACTCCGACATCGCGACATACGCGGCATCGGTCTATGTGTCGCACAGCTTCACCGAGGCGCTTTACCTCGACGCCGTCGGTCTCATCGGCTGGAACGACTACAAATATGACCGTGTGCAGGGCCCGGCCACCGCGCATGGCGACTCCGAAGGCCTCACCTACGGCATCAATGTCGTCGGCGGCTTCGACGTGCCGGTCACGGCTTCGCTGAAAACCGGTCCCTATCTCAGCGTCTCCTACACCGACAGCCGCATCAACGGCTACACGGAATCGGGCGCAGGCATCGCCAACCTCCAGGTCTCCGACACGCATATCCGTGCGGGCGCTGTCGAACTGGGCGCAAAGGCGAGCTACCGGATCGAGCAGAGCTGGGGCGCGATCACGCCCGAAGTGCGGCTCGGCGTCAAAGGCGGCATCGGCAACGACGAGAGCAATGTGACGGCGCAATTCGTCGGCACGCCAAGCTCGCTCACCGGCACCCCGTTCCGCAATGGCAACGGCACCGCCGTTGTCACCGGCCTCGGTGTCGCCGCGAGCATGTCGAACGATCTCGAACTGAAGCTTGCCTATACCGGAACCTATGGTCGCGACCAGGAACACAACACGCTCTCGCTGCGTGCGATCCTGTCCTTCTGACCGTCGCAACATAACAACGACAGAACACCCCGGCCTCCGCGCCGGGGTGTTTTTTTTTAAAGTCAGTTTGTTTTGGTGCGCGCCCTACAAACTCAGCGTCGTCCCGGGACTCGTTCCCGGGACCCATCTTGCCTCAGCATACAGCGTTGAAGGTGGATCCCGGGAACAAGTCCCGGGATGACATCGATGGATGAGTTCTCGCCACGCATTCAAAGCGTGCCGAGAAACCCCACCACCGCGCGATTGAACGCCTCCGGCTGATCGATATTGGCCGCATGGCCCGCATCCGGAATGACGACCTTCTTTGCGCCGGGAATCTTTGCGGCCATATAATCGGCGGCGGCAAGAAACGGCGTGTCGTTCGCGCCGACGACGACGAGCGACGGCACCGCGATCCCCGGCAGCGAATTGATGACATGCGCGTCGCGTTGCGTGAGCATGCCGCGCCCCGCCCGCACCAGACCCTCGGCGGAGCGATGCGTGCTCGTCGCCATTTCCTTGCTCAATGACTGAAGCCGCGAAAGACCCTCGGCCTCGAAACGCGCCGCCGTCTTCAGCGCCGTCTCGTTCCAGCCTGCCCGCGCCTCGTCCTTCTTGAAACCCGGACCCGTATCGATGATGAGCAGCGCAATCACGCGCTCGGGATGCGCTTCGTTGAAAGCAAGCGACATATAGCCGCCAAGCGAAAGCCCGCCGACAATTGCGCGCTCCGCGCCGACCGCATCAAGGATCGCGGCCATGTCAGCCACCGTCGCCGCTTCGCTATACGCCGCCTGATCTTGCGGATAGTCGGACTGGCCGTGGCCGCGCATGTCCCAGAGAACGAGGCGATGGCCTTTCGTCAGTGCATCGATCTGGCCGCGCCACATCTCGCTCGTCGCGGAATAGCCGTGGCTGAGAAGAATGACGGGACCGCTCGTCCCATGCACTTCGTAGTGAAGGCTGACACCACCTCGCGTAAGCTTCGCCATTCCCGCTCCCGTTTATTTTCCGGTGAATTTCCCCGCCCGTCGCTCGTTGACGGCGCGGACGCCTTCGGCGAAATCCGCCGTCTTCATCAGCATCGCCTGTTCGGTGAATTCGTGATCGGTCGCGGCCTTCACCGCTTCCGCCAGCCCGCGCCGCAGCGTTGCCCGCGTGGAGCGCACGGCAAGCGGCGCGTTCTCGGCAATCTCTGCGGCCAGTTCATGCGCCCGCGCGCGAAGCTGGTCCTGCTGCACAAGCTCGTCGGCAAGGCCCCATTGAAGCGCCTCGTCGCCCTTGATGCGGCGTCCCGTCTGGAACATCAGGTTTGCGCGTTGAAGGCCGATCACGCGCGGCAATGTATGCGAAAGCCCGAAACCCGGATGGAAACCAAGCTTGACGAAATTCGCCGCAAAGCGCGCCTCGGGCGAGACGATACGAAAATCGGCGACAAGCGCGAGTCCGAGCCCCGCACCGATCGCCGCGCCCTGCACGGCCGCAATGATCGGCGTGACGCAGGAAAACAGACGCACCGCTTCGACATAGAGCGGATTGACCATGGTCGGCTTGCCGCTGGCGAGCCCGTCGCTGCGCACGAGATCGGCGCCGCCGCAAAACACCTTGCCCTCCGAGACGAGAACAATCGCGCGAACGCGCTCATCCGCATCGCAAGCATCGAACGCATCGGCCAGCGAACGCATGAGATCGACACTGACATGATTGAAGGGCGGGCGATGAATCTCGACCTCGGCCACATGGCCCGTCAGCGCAACCGAAATATCGCCATAGCTTTCCGCAACCATCTGTCTCTCCCTCAACGCTTCAAGCCAAGCAACTCGCGCGCGATGACCCAGCGATGCACTTCCGACGGGCCGTCATAGATGCGCATGTTGCGAACCTGGCTCGCCATCAGATGCAACGGCATTTCCTTGGTCATGCCCATCGCGCCGAAAACCTGCATCGCGTGATCGACAATCTCCCAGGCCATTTCAGTGCCCATGACCTTGATCATCGAAACATCGGTGCGCACGTCGCGGCCCTGATCGAGTTTCCACGCCGTCTCATAGGCCATCAACCGGCAAGCCTTGATGCGCATGGCGGCATCCGCCACCCACCACTGGATCGCCTGACGTGCCGCGAGCGGCTGGCCGAAGGTGGAGCGCTGCGGCGCATATTCGCAAATCATCTCAAGGGCGCGCTGCGAGATGCCGATGCACCACGACGCCATCTCAAGCCGCCGCGTGGAGAGGCGTATCTGCATCGGCGCAAAGCCCTGCCCCTCCTTGCCGAGGAGCTTGGAGGCCGGCAACCGGCAATCCTCAAACACCACCTCATAGGTAAAAGCGCCGCCGATCATCGGAATGCGGCGCAGCACCTTGAAGCCCGGCGTGTCGCGATCCACAAGAAAAGCGGAGATGCCGCCACGCGCGCCCTTCTCCTTATCCGTTACCGCCATGACAATGGTGAAGTCGGCTTCCGCCGCGCGGCTCGTCCATATCTTGCGACCGTTCAGCACCCAGCCGTTACCCTCGCGCACTGCCCGTGTCGTCATCGACGCCGGGTCCGCGCCCGCGCCCGGCTCGGAAATGCCGATGGCCGAAATCGTTTCGCCGCGCGCGTAGGGCGCGAGATATTGCTCGCGCTGCTCGTCATTCACCGTCGCCATCAGCATGCGCAGATTCGGACTGTCCGGCGGCAACACGTAAGGCGTGATGGTGCGGCCAAGCTCTTCATTGACGCCGATCATGGCAACCGTCGGCAAGTCTGAACCGCCGACATCTTCCGGCGCATCGAGGCCCCAGAGCCCAAGCTCCTTCGTCACCTTGTCGATATGGACTTTTTCTTCCGCCGAAAGATGCGCACCCTCGCCCGCTGCGTCACGCGCGAGAACCTTCGATTCCAGAGGCATCAACTCGTCGCGCACGAAACGGGCGACGAGGTCCTTCAGCATCCTGTGCTCTTCGCTCAGGTCGAAATCCATGATGCCCTCCCCGGCTTTTTATGAGTGTCGCGCCAATCATGCCCGGTGTCATCCCGGGACTTGTTCCCGGGATCCATGGCGCATCGGCAACGAGTGAAGGAAGATGGGTCCCGGGAACAAGTCCCGGGATGACAGTATCATTTCCAATCAGACCGCCTGCCCCACCGCCGCAATCCGGCTGACAGACTTGTTCTTCGCCCAATGGCCTTGCGCGCCATTGGCGAAATGCTCCGGGCGGTTCTTGAGATAACGCGTCGCAAGCCAGAGGCGCTTCAGATGACGCTTGTAGCCGTTCGCCACATCGTCCTCGTAAGGCATGCGCCCATGCAGCACGTGATAATTGTTGATGAACTGCATCGCGCCAGGCTGCAGGTCCATATAGACGTTGAACTGCGGATCGCGCGCCATTGAGGCAATGGTGTCCAATGCCTCAACGGCTATGGCGGAAAGGCGCGGTGCCGCCGCGTGGCGCTGCGAAGCCTTGATATATTGCGGAATGAAACGGACGAAGATGCGGCCGTCATGTTCCGTGAAGCAGGGCCGCGAATAAAATTCCGCCCCGCCTTTCGGCTGCTCGCCGCGATAATCCCAGGGCAGCGGCTCGTAAAGCGCCGCAATGAGATCGGGGCGCCTCTCCACCAGCTCATTATAGATCGCGACGACATTGGCAACGCAGGATAGCCCGCCGGACTTCGCCTTGCGCAGACACATGAGCCCGACGAGATCGGAACCATCCGTGTGATAGTCGAGGCCGACAAGACCGATCTCATTGCCGCGTATGGTCGGATCGTCGAGCGCTTTTCCCTGATCGGTGACGTCACCCATCATGTGGCCATATTTATTCTGTGGCCAGGGATCGCCGAGATGCATGCCGATGCCCCAATAGAGCATCGTCAGATCGTCGTCGGAGTAACGCGTCGCATCGAGCGCGCTGATCTGCACAAAGCCGCGCCCGTCGATCAGCTCGCGCTCCACATCGGCAAGTTTTTCGACAAGCCCGTCGAGCGGAAAAGCCTCGCGGCCAATATCGAGAAGTTCCTCCGACACGCCCTTTGCAACCGTCAGCGCGTGATCGAGTTCGCGATGATCGCTCTCGCTGAGCGTCACCGTCCATTGCGTCGGATCGGCGACGCTGGACGAACGCCAGTCGACATGAGTTTCAAGTTTCTTCGGTGTGAACGACATGATCTCTCCCTCCCCGGAAATATCAGTTTACGGGCGCTGCTTGCGGCCCTCTCACCAGACGGCCCGGCAGCGCCGCCGTCGCCTCGCCATGGCGATAGACGATCTCGCCGGAAACAATGGTCGCCTCATAGCCGCGCGCCCGCTGCAACAAGCGCTTGCCGCCCGCAGGCAGATCGAAGGCCATGGCAGGCGCGTCGATCGACAGATTGTCGAAATCGATGACGTTGATGTCTGCCTTCATGCCGGGCGCGATGACGCCACGATCCATGAGGCCGACAGCGCGCGCCGTATCCGCCGTTTGCTTTTTCACCAGACGCGCAAGATCGAAACGCCCATGCGCCCGGTCGCGACCCCAATGGGAGAGCAGATAGGTACTGAAGCTCGCGTCGGAAATCAGGCCGACATGCGCGCCGCCATCACCAAGACCCATGACCGTGTTCGGGTCGTCCATCATCTCGCCGCAGGCATCGAGATTATATTCGGCATAGTTCGAGAAAGGCGCAAAGAGGAAGGCGCGGCCTTCATCGCCCACAAGCATCTCGCAAGCGAGATCGGCTGCATCGCGACCTTGCGCCTCAGCCATCGCGGCAATGGAGCGCTCGCGCGGCGGCTCATAATCCGGCGTCTTGCCAAGCGCGAAGATGCGCGTGAAATCCATGAGACGCTTGGCAAGCGCTGGATTGCCCGGCGCTTCGCCAAGAAGACGCGCACGGAACGCAGGATCGCGAAATGCCGCAACTTTTTCAGCAAGGCTCTTCCCCGCAATCGCCTTGAAGGAGGGATGCGTCGAGAAAGGATTGAGGCTCGACTGAAGCCCATAAAGCGTACCGATGGGACGCGGCGCAACCTGCGCACGAATCGGCAGTCCGTCACGCGCCGCTTCGCCGATGCAACCGAGAAGTTTCCGCCAGCCTTGCGGATCGCGATGGCTTTGCCCGAGCGACAGCGAAAGCGGACGACCGGAAATTTCGATGAGGCGGCGGATCATCGCAAATTCGGTCGCCTGATCGGGCGTGTCAAAATCGGAGATCATTTCAAAGACGCCCGTGCCCGCGTCGCGCATGCCAAGCGCGATGCCGGTGAGTTCGGCTTCGGTGGCGCGCAAGCTCGGCGTCGGATCGCCCTTGACGGTGCGGTGGTTCAAGGTGCGCGAGGTGGAAAAGCCGATGGCGCCCGCACGCATGGCTTCTTCGGTCAGCACGCGCATCTCGGCAATGTCGTCATCGCTCGCCGCTTCAAGCTTCGCGCCGCGCTCGCCCATGACGAAAACGCGCAGCGCGCCATGAGGAAGCTGCGCGCAAATGTCGATGTCGAAACGGCGCGCGGCCAGCGCATCGAGATATTCGGGGAAGCTCTCCCAGTTCCACTTCAGCCCCTCATGCAGCGCCGCGCCGGGAATATCCTCGACGCCTTCCATGAGTTCGATGAGACGGTCGTGATCGGCAGGGCGTACCGGCGCAAAGCCGACGCCGCAATTGCCCATGACCGCCGTGGTCACGCCATGCCAGCTCGACGGCGCGAGGCGCTCGTCCCAGGTGGCCTGCCCGTCATAATGCGTATGGATGTCGACAAAGCCCGGCGTCACAAGACGGCCCCTGGCGTCGATCTCTTCACGGCCCGATCCTGCGACCGTGCCGACAGCGACGATTTTGCCACCGGCAATCGCAACATCGGCTTCGCGAAGCGCCGCGCCCGTCCCATCGGCAATCATGCCGCCCCGAATGACGAGGTCATATCGATGGGTCATGGCGCTTCCTCCACGTATTTAGTTAGGTTAGGCTAACTATATGGACAGGAAGGAGGCGGCGTCAAGTTACGAGCAGATACCGCACCTTTTTGAAACCGGGGCCAAATCTCCTCACCCGATAAACTGGCTCTCGATATCCTTCACCCGCTCTTCCGTCGTGCTGTGAAGGCTCAGATACGCAGCAGGCAGCGCCGTCAGAAGCTCGGCAAGCTCAGCCGGAGCCACAATGGCCGATATGCGGTCGGCAAGCGTCTCCTCCAGCGCATCGATGCGCGCCCGGCCTGCGGGCGTGAGCGCGACGGAGACAGCGCGCCCATCCGCCGGATCGGCCTCGTCGACAATCCAACCCTTGTCGCGCAAGGCGTTCAGCATGGCCGAAATGGTCGGCTTCTTCACCGCACCCGCCGCCGCAATCGCGCCCGCCCTCTGCGCACCGCCCTTCAGATAAAGCAGCGTGCGATATTGAGCGATGCTGATATCGGCGTCGCGCGTCGCGCGTTCGAACTCGCGATAGAACACGATGATCGCGCGGACGCTGAGATGACGCTTGTCGGATTTGGTCATGGGCAAATAGCGATCTCGATTGGGCTCAATTCATATTCATTGTCATCCCGGGCTTGTCCCGGGGTCCAGTAGCCGCAAATACCGAGCAAGCCGCCCTCGACCCCGGCATAAAGCCGGGGTGACAATCTCGAATGAATCCTACCACGTATCGACAAACGACCGCCGCTTGCCCTCAACCGCGACGGGCTTTGGCACCGAGGCAAGGCCGCGCTTGATCCAGCGGCGCGTTTCCAGCGGGTCGATGACCTGATCGATCTCAAGCACAGAGGCCATGTTGATCGCCTTGCCATGTTCATAGGAGCGCGCGACCATCTTGTCGAAAAACGCCTTCTGCTCGACGGGGTCCGTCAGCGCTTCCATTTCCTTGCGATAACCAAGACGCACAGCCCCTTCGAGCCCCATGCCGCCGAACTCGCCCGTCGGCCATGAGACGATGAAGAACGGCGCATGGAAACTTCCGCCCGCCATGCCCTGCGCGCCAAGGCCATAGCCCTTGCGCAGAACAACCGTGAACATCGGCACGCTGAGGCTGCCCGCCGTCACGAACATGCGACTGACGCGGCGAACCAGCGCCGTCTTTTCCGCATCCGGCCCCACCATGAAACCCGGCGTGTCGCATAGCGACAGGATCGGCAACCCGAACGCATCGCAAAGCTGCATGAAACGCGACGCCTTGTCCGCGCCGTCGCCGTCGATGGCACCGGCAAGATGCGTCGGATTGTTGGCGATGAGGCCCATGGGGCGGCCTTCAACGCGCACAAGCGCCGTCACCATGCCATGTGCAAAATCGCGCCGCAGCTCCAGCACCGAGCCCTTGTCGCAAAGCGCATCGATCACCGCACGAATGTCATAAATGCGAAGCCGGTTTTCAGGAATGAGATGACGGAGAATGCGCTGGTCCGCACATTCCCAATCAGCGAGCGGTCCCTGGAAATAGGCCAGATATTTCTTCGCCGCCGCAACCGCTTCCGCCTCGTCTTCCACCAGCACGTCGATGACGCCATTGGGCGCCTGCACGCTGACGGGGCCGACTTCATCCGGCGTGAAGACGCCAAGCCCGCCACCCTCGATCATCGCCGGGCCGCCCATGCCGATATTGGAATTCTTCGTCGCGATGATGACGTCGGAGCAACCGAGCAGCGCCGCATTGCCCGCAAAGCAGCGACCCGAATTGATGCCGATGCGCGGCACGAAGCCAGATAGCTGCGCATAGGCAAGAAAGCTCGGCGTGTCGAGACCGGCAACGCCTTGCCCATCCGTATCGCCCGGACGCCCGCCGCCACCTTCAGTGAAAAAGACGATAGGCGTCTTCCACTGTTGAGCGAGATGGAACATCCGGTCTTTCTTCTTGTGGTTCATCGACCCTTGCGTGCCCGCAAAGACGGTGTAGTCGTAAGCCAGCACAAGACAGCGCGATTTTTCCTCGTCGAAATGCGCGCCATTGACCGCACCGAAACCGGCAAGCATGCCATCGGCCGGGCTCATCTTGATCAGTTCCTCCATCGAGCGACGACGACGCTGCGCGGCAAGCTGCATGGAGCCATATTCGATGAAGCTGCCTTCGTCGCAGAGATCGGCGACATTCTCGCGCGCCGTGCGCTGATTGGTCTTGCGACGACGCGCGACTGCATCAGGGCGGCCTTCATCGAGCCCGGTCAGAATGCGCGCCCGCACTTCGGCGAGATCGGGACGAATGCGATCGAGATCGAGAATCTCTTCCACCTCGGCCTTTTGCGCGCCGACATCCTTTGCCTCGATGAAGACAAGCGGCTGGCCTTCGAAGAGAACTTCGCCCGGCACAGCAGCGACGAGGCGCACAATGCCGCTCTGATCGGCCTTGACGAGATGCTCCATCTTCATCGCTTCAAGCACGGCGATCTGCTGGCCGCGATGAACCGTATCGCCCTCCGCAACGTCGATATTGACGACCTTGCCTTGCATCGGCGCACCGACCGGCTCGCTGTTCTCCGGCCCCTTCACATGCGCCTGCGTGGCCACGATGCCCTCGCCCGTGCTGGCGAAAAAACGCTGCGCGCCATCGGCAGGCGGCGCGACAAGCTCGCCCGCATGCGTCTCTATGAAACGCGTCGTGATGTCGTTGGCCGCAAATGCCTTATGCGCAAGCAGGCTGCGCTGGAATGAAATATTCGTCGCAACACCTTCGATCCGAAACTCGCTCAGAGCGCGGGCGGCGCGGCGCACCGCATCGGCGTAATCGGTCGAGCGCGAATGAACGATCAGCTTTGCAAGCAGCGAGTCGAAGCTCGGGCTTGTGCGATAGCCCGCATAGCCGAATGTATCGACGCGAATGCCGGGGCCTGACGGCGCTTCGAAAACAGAGAGGACGCCGCCCGCGGGCTTTGCATTGCCTTCCGCATCCATGGTTTCCATGTTGATGCGAAGCTGGATCGCATAGCCGCGCGGCGCGGGAATTTCGGCTTGCGTCAGCCCGAGCTTCTTCAGGCTCGCACCGCCCGCGATCTTCAATTGCGTCTGCACAAGATCGACGCCGGTCACTTCTTCCGTGACGGTATGCTCGACCTGAAGACGCGGATTGGCTTCGATGAAGGCGAAGGTTTCCATGTCGGCGGCATCGACCAGAAACTCGAAAGTCCCGAGATTGTCATAACCGGCAGCCTTGGCGAGCGTGACAGCGGCGGCATAAAGCCTCTCGCGCAAGGATGCGCTGAGGCTCGGGCTCGGCGCGATCTCGACCAGCTTCTGATTGCGGCGCTGCATCGAACATTCGCGCTCATAAAGATGCGAAATCTCGCCCGTCGCATCGCCGACGATCTGCACCTCAATGTGCCGTGCTTTCTCGATCAGCTTTTCGACATAAACATCGCTGCTGCCAAACGCCGCCTTCGCTTCCGACTGGCAGCGCGCATAAGCCTCGTCGATTTCAGAGGCCGCGCGCACGGGCCGCATGCCGCGACCGCCGCCACCGGCGACCGCCTTGATCATCATCGAACCATTCGCCTCGAAGAAAGCCCGCGCGGCCTCGAGGCTCGTCGGCCCCGTCGTGCCGGGAAGCAGCGGAACGCCGACGCTGAGCGCCAGCGTCTTCGCCTTGATCTTGTCGCCGAAAAGCTCAAGCGCCTCGATATTCGGCCCGACGAAAACAAGACCGGCCTCCTTGCAGGCACGGGCGAAATCGGCGTTCTCGCTCAGAAACCCATAACCGGGATGTACCGCGTCGCATTTCGCCTCGCGCGCCGCTGCCACGATCTGCGCAATGTCGAGATAGGCCGCAGCCCCATGACCCTTCAGCGCATGCGCATCGTCGGTTGCGCGCGTATGCAGCGACAGCGCGTCATCTTCGGAAAAGACGGAGGTGGTCTTCAAACCAAGCTCAGCGGCGGCGCGCGCGATGCGGATGGCGATTTCGCCCCTATTGGCGATCAGCAAATGAGTGATAGTCATGAGCTCCCCGGTACTTCTCGATACATAATTTTTGCGTGTCTTAACGTAACGTACAACACGCTACACGCTAGCCTTATTGGCAGGAACGGAAACAGACTTTGGCAATTTCGGCAAAAACCGTAGCGATTATCGGCGGCGGCCCCGCAGGGCTCATGGCCGCCGAGGCGCTATTGGCGGCAGGCGCGCAAGTGCATCTCTTCGACGCCATGCGCTCGCTCGGCCGCAAATTCCTGATGGCAGGCAAAAGCGGCCTGAACATCACTCACTCGGAAAACTTTGAAACGCTTCTGACGCGCTTTGGCAATGATCGCCCGCAACTTGAGGCCGCGCTGCGCGCCTTCACACCGGGCCAGATCACCGATTGGGCAAAGGATCTGGGCGTCGAAACCTTCACCGGCTCCTCGGGCCGCATCTTCCCGACCGACTTCAAGGCAGCGCCCCTGCTGCGCGCCTGGCTGAAGCGCCTGCGCGCGGCGGGCCTCACCATCCATGTGCGCCACCACTGGAAAGGCTGGGCTGACGACGGCGCGCTCATCTTCGACACGCCCGCAGGCGAAGTCCGCTTCACGAGCGACGCGACCGTGCTGACGCTTGGCGGCGCAAGCTGGCCACAGCTCGGCTCGGATGGAGGTTGGGCGCCCTGGCTTGCGGCACGCGGCATCGCCGTGAACCCGCTCCGTCCGGCAAATTGCGGCTTCAATGTCGAATGGAGCGCCTATGTGAAGGAGCGCTTCGCAGGCGCGCCCGTCAAATCCGTCGCGCTGACATTTAATGGTGAAACCCATCGCGGCGAATTCGTCATCTCCGAACACGGCATCGAAGGCAGCGTCGTCTATACCCATTCAGCGGCACTGCGCGACGCGATAGAGCGCGACGGCACCGCAACCCTCACTCTCGACCTCGCGCCCGACCGCAGCGAAGAACGCCTCGCCCGTGAATTGTCGCGCCCGCGCGGCAAGACCTCCATGGCAAACCATTTGCGCAAGGTGGCAGGCATCGACGGCGTAAAGGCCGCACTGCTGCGCGAATGCCTTGCCCCCGACGCCTTCAACGATCCCGCGCGCCTTGCCGCCGGCATCAAGGCGCTTCCGCTGAAAATCATCAGTCCACGCCCCATCACCGAAGCCATTTCAAGCGCTGGCGGCGTCTCCTTCGACGCGCTGGACGAGCACTTCATGGCAAAGGCGCAGCCCGGCCTGTTCTGCGCCGGTGAAATGCTCGACTGGGAAGCACCGACCGGCGGCTATCTCCTCACAGCCTGTTTTGCCACCGGTCGCTCGGCAGGCGCGGGCGCAAGCATCTGGCTCGCATCGCGCTGAGCGGTTATCATCGGAAAAATTGCGACGGGGGAAGACGATGCTGAACGCTGCGCTCACATTTGGCGACGAGCTGGATACGATCAGATGGGCGCTTGCGGCACTTTCAGCCATTGCATCGCTTGGCTATCTAGCCGTGGTCGCGACACCTGCCGGGCCACTTCGCACCAGCCTGAAAACCATCTCGATCGCCGCACTCGCGCCGCTGCCGCTGCTGAGCCTTGGCCATGAGAATGCGCCCACATTCGCGCTTGTCTGCCTCACCGCCGCACTGGCGCTGGGAAGCACCGGCGACTATTTCCTCGCACTGAAAGGCGACACGAAAAACTTTCAGCGCGGGCTGATCGCTTTCCTCATCGGACATTTTTTCTATCTGGCCGTCATGCTGCCGCGCGTGAGCGAGCCGGATGGCGCGCAGATCGCCGGCATGGTGGCGCTCATCGCTCTGTCCATCGGCACACTGCTCTGGCTGAAGCCAAAGCTCGGCAGCTACCTGCCGCCTGTCGTCGCCTATATGGGCGTGATCACCCTGATGGCGCTCGCCGCCTTCGCGCTCCCTGCCCCGCTTGCCGGGCTCGGCGCATTGCTCTTTGTGTTTTCCGACGCCGTCATCGCCGTCGACAAGTTCCGCCAGCCGGTGCCATTCCGGGGGCCGATCATCTGGGTGACGTATTACGCGGGTCAGGTGCTGATCGCGGCGAGCTTGCTGGCGATGCTGGGCTAGTTGCAGCGGGCCTTCACAGAGAAAGGATATGCCCCTCGTCGGGCTTCACCTTGCCGTCGAGCATGTCGAGATAAACGCTCTCGACGCTCTTTGCGCCGCTGCCTTTGACGACACGCATCCACTTGGCGACGGAGCCCAGAAAAGCCTTCCAGCTTTCCGCGAAACGCTTTTCGATGCCGCCCGGACCCCAGTCTTTCGTCCGCTTGGCAATCTGCGTCGGCGCGAAAAAGAAAACCGGCTTCGGCCCCGGCAGCGCCTTGCCGACGCCGCGCGCTTCCCAATGCGTGCCGCCGACGACGCAGCTATAGGTCATCGCATCGCGGAAATGATTGTGCAGGTCGGCGATCACCTTCGCATTGCCCGCCATATCGACAAAGACGACCGGCAGATCGGAAGGCAGCGACGCAATATCGTCATAGGCGACGACACGATCGTAATAGCCCGTGCTTTCGAGAAAGGGGATATTACTTCGCGAGGTGAGGCCGACCACTTCCACATCGCGGTTCTGCGACAGGAGATAGGCGACGCCAAGCGCCGTCTTGCTCGACGCGCTTGAAAGCACCACAGCCTTCGCGCCGAAGAAATCATTATCGGCCAGCAGATCGTCGATGAAGAATGCGGTCATGAAAAGCGGACGCAGAAGCGCCTGCTGATCTTCATAAGCCGCGACATAACCCGGATCGCCCGCGACGCGATTATACTGGTTATAGACCAGCGCAAGCTCCGCACGATGCGCGGACGCATCGATGAAACCGGCAGGCTTCACATGGGCAGGCGCCACCACGACATGGCTCGACATGGGCAGATAGCCAAACACGCGCTCGCCCACCGCAATCTCGTCATGCTTTGACGCGACCACATCGGCAAAGCCCCAGACCGGCACCTTCCCCCAGCCTTCCGGCGCCGGAAAAAAATCCCAATACTTCATCGCATCGCCAAAGGCGGCGTAGGTGACGTTGTTCGATGTGAAGGCGAACTTGTCGACCTTCAGCAGAACCTCTCCCTGCCTGATCGCAGGTACCGGCGTGTTGAGAAGCTTGTGCTGGCGCAGATTGTTGCGCCCGACAATGAAATCAGCGGCTGTATCCGGCATGGTGCATCCCGCGCGTCAGAACTGGCCTTTTTCGACTTTGAAGATGTCGGGCTGACGAACATCCTTGATGTAGGAGAGGCGGAGTGCAACGAGTTTTTTAGGCGCGGTCGCCGTCTCCGCTGTCGCGGCCGCATCGTCTTTCGCCTTGCCTTTACCCTTGGCGGCGGGTTTTGCAGGCTCGCCGGACTTCGCCTCTTCGGCAGGCTTCAGCAATGCTTCCTGAAACACGAGATTGACGAGATGGCCTTGCGTGTCGAGGCCCGAGAAGACAAGCAGCGCCCCGTTCGGCAGCTTCACGCCACTCTTAATGCTGTCCGGCACGAAAGCCTGCTTGGCAAAATATTGCTTGAGAACCGTCGCAGTGATGCCAAGCGTGGAAGCCGTGACATTCGGCGTGAGCTGAGAGCCCCAGATAATATTGACCTGAATCAGCGTCTTCGACTTGTGGCCGAGAATATAGACGACCTCGGCATCGCCGCTTTCGGGCAGCACATCCTTGACCCGGACGGCCAGAAGCCTCGTCTTCTCGACCGGGCTCGTGCCCGTCTTGACGGCATCGCCGCTGAGCCCGAAATCCTTGGCAATGGCCGCACGCACGCCATCCTCATCCGCACCGAATTGCGCGGAGCGAAAGCCCGTCACGATATAGGGCTCCTGCACTGCGCTCACTGCAGGAGCCTCAACCGCGCCAGACGCAGCGAACCTCCAGATAAGAAAACCGACGACAAGCACGCCAAGAAGGCCGACGCCGCCCAGCACGAGATTGCGGCGCGATAGTTCAGGCAGACGAAGTTTTGACATGAAGAAGTTCTGCCCCCCGGCAGTTATTATTTGGCGTAAGCATACTTGCCGTTTTTCCAGGCGTAGAAAACATAGCCCGGCGCATCCATATCGCCCTTGGCGTCAAAGCCGACCTTGCCGAGCACCGTGTCGAAGTGGCCTGACTTGAGCGCCTCTGCAACCTTGGTGCTGTCCGTCGTGCCTGCCTTCTCCGCCGCCTGCGCCCAGGCCTGGATCGCAGCATAAGTGTAGAGCGTATAGGCTTCCGGCTCGTACTTGTCTGCGCGAAACTGCTCCACAAGCGTGGCATTTGCCGGATCGAGACGCGGATCGGGACCGAACGTCATCAGCGTACCCTCGCCCGCAGCACCCGTGATCGACCAATATTCATCGGTCACGAGAGAGTCGCCGCCGATCAGAATGGTGGAGAGGCCCTGCTCGCGCATCTGGCGAACAATGAGGCCGCCTTCCGTCTTGTAGCCGCCGAAATAAAGCACTTCGGCCTTGGCCTGCTTCAGCTTGGAAATCAGCGGGCTGTAATCCTTCTCGCCTGCCGTGATCGATTCATGCAGCACTTCCTGCGTGCCGGCGGCGTTCAGCGCCTTGGCAAATTCGCTGGCGAGCCCCTGACCATAGGTCGACTTGTCGTCGACCACGGCAATGCGCTTGCCCGCAAAATGCGTCGTCACATAAGCAGCCGCCGTCGGCCCCTGCGCATCGTCGCGACCGCAGACGCGGAAGACATTCTTCAAGCCGCGTTCGGTGAACTGGGGATTGGTCGACGCAGGCGTGATCTGGATGATGTTCGATTCCGCATAGACGTCCGACGCCGGAATGGAAGAGCCGGAGCAGTAATGCCCCGCCACCATGACCGCACCCTTGGACGCCATGTCGTTGGCGACGCTCACCGCCTGCTTGGGGTCGCAGGCATCGTCGCCGATGACGAGTTCAAGCTGCTTGCCGAGCACGCCGCCGCGAGCGTTGATATCGGCCACAGCCTTTTGCGCGCCATGAATGAACTGCTCGCCGAAAACCGCCTCGCTGCCCGTCACGGGCCCGGCAACGCCGATGACCGTTGTGTTCTTATCCTTGCCGCAGGCGAAAAGACCAACCGACAAGGCGGCGATAGCGACCAAAGCCAAGCGTTTCATAAGTGTCCCCTGAACAATCCCCGAAATTATGCGGCCAGACTAAACACAAGAAAGCCCGGGCGGAAACGACATTTCGTCCGCAGACGCCCGTCTCGACCGCCATCGGCGCCAATTGGCTCTATCCGCCGATTTTTTCCCAGCTCAAAAACCCTCGCCTGCGATAGAGCCATGGATATTGCCGCACCATCTGCAGCGCCCGTGTCGCCTTGAAAGCGGTGGCCGCGATCAGCACAAGGGCAAGCGCATCGGCGAAATAGCCCGACAGCGAAAGCAGCTCGCCCTGAAAAAGCGCGAAAATGAGGAAACGATCGGCAACGCCGAGCAGAAGCGCATAGACGACAAGCTGCCAGTCAGGCCGCCAGTTCAGCGCCAGCGCCCGGCCCGTCATCACGGCGCAGCCGCCGCCAAGGACCAGCGTGATGCCCAGCGAAACGAGCGGCGAGGTGCCGAAGATGAGCGCATAGTCGCTCATGGGCGCACCTCCGTCTGCGGACGCGCGCCTTCCAGATAGGCGGCACGAACGGCAGGGTCCTTCAGCAATGCCGCGCCCGAACCGCTCAGCTCGATGCGTCCATTGACCATGATATGGGCGTGAGCAGCGAGCTTTAGCGCCTGAAACGCATTCTGTTCCACGAGAAGGATCGTCATCTTCTGCGCGCGATTGATCTCGGCGATATTTTCAAAAAGCTGTTTCGTCACAAGCGGCGCAAGGCCGAGCGACGGCTCGTCGAGAAGCAGAAGCTTCGGGCGGCTCATCAGCGCGCGGGCAATGGCAAGCATCTGCTGCTCGCCGCCCGACAGCGTGCCGCCTCGTTGATCAATGCGTTCCTTGAGGCGCGGGAAAAGCCCAAGCACGCGCTCAAGGTCGTCGTTGAAGTGCCGCGGATCGGCAACGATCGCGCCCATCTGCAGATTTTCAAGAACGCTCATGCGCGGAAAAATACGCCGCCCCTCCGGCGAATGGGCAATCCCCGCCCGCGCAATCTCGAAGGTCTGAAGCCGCGTAATATCGCGTCCATCGAAAAGCACCTGCCCCGCCCGCGCCTGCGGCTGGCCGCAGATCGTCATCAGCAGCGTCGTCTTGCCCGCGCCATTGGCGCCGATCAACGACACGATCTCGCCTTCAGGAACATCGAGATCGATTTCGTGCAGAACCTCGATGCGGCCATAGCCCGAACGCAACCCGCGAAGCTTCAGCATCAGTTGCCCCCCTCGATGGCGGCAACGGCATCCGACGTATCCTCAACGCCGAGATAGGCGCGGATGACTTCCGGATTCGCGCGAATATCGGCAGGCGTCCCCTCGGCAATGAGGCGTCCCTGTTCCAGCACGTTGATGCGGTCGGAAATCTGCATGACGACGCTCATGTCATGCTCGATGAGCAATATGCTGATCTTGTGCTCGTCGCGAATGCTCAACAGCAGATCGTTCAGCGCCAGAGACTCGTTCGGGTTGAGACCTGCGGCAGGCTCATCGAGACAGAGAAGACGCGGCTCCGCACACATGGCGCGCGCGATTTCGAGGCGGCGCTGCGAGCCGTAAGACAGGCTGCCCGCAAGCGTATCTGCATCACGCGCGAGACCGATCTTGTCGAGCCAGTAGCGCGCGCGCTCAATGGCTGCACGCTCGGCATTGATATAGCGCGGCAGTCGCAAAAATCCCGCGACCGAAAAAAGCGATGCGCGCATCAGCGCCACATGCTGCGCAACCATCAGATTTTCGCCGACGCTCATGCCCGGAAAAAGCCGGATGTTCTGAAACGTGCGCACGACGCCCGCCTGCGCAATGCGAAACCCGTCCAGCCGCTCCAGCAAGAAACGCTCGCCATCCTCGCGATTGAAAGCGATGCGGCCGATATCAGGCTTGTAGAAGCCGGTTATGCAATTGAAGACGGTCGTCTTGCCCGCGCCGTTCGGCCCGATCAGTGCAGTGATCTCGCCCGCCCGCGCCGAAAACGAAAGATCGTTGATCGCGACAAGCCCGCCGAAACGAATGGTGAGATGCTCGACCGAGAGAAGCGGTTCCGAACTCACGCGCCGCCCTCCTTTGGAACGCCAAGTCGCAGCGTCGGCTCGCGATGCGAGAGAAGCCCCTGCGGACGCCACACCATGATGAGCACCATCGCCGCGCCGAAGGCGACCATGCGGAATTCCGCCAGCTCGCGGAACCACTCCGGCAATCCGACAAGAATAAGCGCGGCAAGCACGATGCCGATCTGGCTGCCCATGCCGCCAAGCACGACGATCGCGAGAATGATCGCGCTTTCGATGAAGGTGAAGCTTTCCGGGCTGATGAAACCCTGCCGCGTCGCAAAGAACGAGCCTGCGAAACCGGCGAAGGACGCGCCGATGGCAAAGGCCGAGAGCTTTATCATCGTCGGATTGAGGCCGAGGCTACGGCAGGCGATCTCGTCTTCACGCAGCGCCTCCCAGGCGCGACCGATGGGAAGACGGCGGATGCGCATGGTGAAGAGATTGGTCGCCAGCGCCAGAATGAGGATCAGATAATAGAGAAAAATAATGCGCTGATAGGGCGAGAATGGAATGCCGAAGAAATCGGCAAAGGTGACGCCGCCACCCGGTGTTGCAGGCACCATGGGCAGGCCGAAAAAGCTCGGCCGCTGAATGCCTGTAATACCGTTCGGTCCACCCGTGAGTTCTCCCCAATTGATGAGAACCTCGCGCACGATCTCGCCGAAGCCGAGCGTGACGATGGCGAGATAATCGCCTCTCAACCGCAGCACCGGAAATCCGAGCGCGACGCCGAACGCGCCCGCAAAAAGCCCCGCCAGCGGCAGGCAGATCCAGAACGACAAGCCGAAATAGGATGAGAGCAGCGCATAGGAATAAGCGCCGACCGCATAAAAGGCGACATAGCCAAGATCGAGAAGCCCGGCGAGGCCGACGACAATATTGAGACCCCAGCCAAGCATCACATAGATGAGGATCAACGTTGCCTTGTCGATGAGGTTGCGGTCGGAAAAGGGAAGCCATGGCAGCACGAGCGCCAGCGCCATCATGCCCGCGCCAATATAAAATCGCGTGAGGCCCGGCACCGCAGGCTTTGCCCTGACGCGCGGCGCAAAGCGCGCGGAAATCCTCGGTGCGAGAAAATGCCCGCCCAGCGAAAAAACAAGCCGCCCTGCAAAGACAGCGGCGGCGGCATAAACGACCCAGATCAGGCGAACATTGAGCGCGAGGCCTTGCGCGGAGGCATCGAGCTGGAAGCCGAGCAGCGGAAAGGCAAGCAGCGCGGCAACGACCGATGCCACAGTCGCATCGCGCAACAGCGCGCCCATGTCCGGTCGTGCGGCACTTGCGTCCATCTATCAGACCTTCTCAATCTCGGGTTTGCCGAGAAGGCCGGTCGGACGGAAGATCAGAACGAAAACGAGGATCGAAAAGGCCGCGACATCCTTGTACTCGATGCTGAAATAGCCCGACCAGAAGGCTTCGATGAGGCCGATCAGCATGCCGCCAAGCATCGCGCCCGGCAGCGAACCGATGCCGCCCAGCACTGCCGCCGTGAAGGCCTTTATGCCGACGATGAAGCCGATATAGAAATCGATGACGCCGTAATAGAGCGTCACCATCAGCCCGGCGACGGCGGCAAGCATCGCGCCGATGATGAAGGTCGCTGAAATGGTTCGGTCGACATTGACGCCGAGCAGCGAGGCCATGGTCATGTCCTGCGCGGCGGCGCGTTGCGCGCGGCCAAGGCTCGTGTAGCGGATCATGAAGGTGAAAACCGCCATCAGCGTGACGGTGAGCGCGATGATCATGATCTGCAGATAGGAAATCGTGACCTGAAAATCGCCGTCTGAGAAAAGCTGGAACGAGCCCTGCACCATCGGCTGCAAGGGTTTCACCCGCGCGCCCTGCGACAGTTGGACGAAGTTCTGCAACACGATCGACGCACCGATAGCCGAGATGAGGGGCGCAAGGCGCGGCGCGCGACGCAGCGGGCGATAGGCGATACGCTCGACCGTCCAGCCGTAAACGGCCGTGAAGAACATCGCAAAGATGAGCACAAGAAAGAAGGCAAGCGGCACGCTCGTAATGCCGAAGGCCGCCAGCAGCATGAAGCCGACAAGCGAGATGAAGGCGCCGATCATATAGATGTCGCCATGCGCAAAATTGATCATGCCGATGATCCCGTAGACCATCGTGTAACCGATTGCGATGAGCCCGTAGGTCGCGCCGAGCGTTATGCCGTTGATAAGCTGCTGTAGAAAATAGGCCATCTGCCCTGTCGGGCTCCCCGTTCGCCTGTCTGCCCCCCGCCGCACATTCCGCGTAAAGCGGAAGGCGCCAGCGCGCAAACACTGCCATTCAATGGCCGATAGAACAAGCGATTCAATGGCTTGGCGGCAGCATGCGGCGCAGCATTCCGCATGCAGAGCCGTGCGCGACAACCGATGTTATGCGCAGTTCAGCCGCTAAAACGGAAATTTTGCGCTTTGCGGGCCCATTGCGCCCCTCATCGCGCCAAATGCAGGAACCTTTCCCGCCACGACCTGTTCAAACTACAGGCAACTGCGCCGGGCCTTCACGCTCGCGTGGCGCCTTCAATTCCCACACGAGCCAGTGAGAGCTGAAAGGAACAAGTTTGATGACGACCACACCTCATCGCGGCGGTTCAGGAAATTTCGCCGCCAATCCGGAGCGGGCCGCGCAGGCGGGCCGCAAAGGCGGGCGACTGAGCGGCGGCAATTTCCGCAATAATCCCGAGCGCGCGGCGATTGCGGGCCAGAAAGGCGGTCAGGCCAGCGGCGGGAACTTCAAGAACGATCCCAAACGCGCCGCTCAGGCAGGCCGCAAGGGCGGGCATGAAAGCCACCAGAGCGCGGACGCCGCGCCCGAAGAAAATGAAGACACCCCGAGCAAGGAATGATGCGGGGCCTCATGCTCCCTAGCTGCGCTCGCGGCCGCTGAGACGCCACCGCGAGACGATCGCTTCCAGTTGCTCGCGGTCCATGTTCGGTGACTTCCAATGTGCCGAAAAGCCGGCGCTCTGATTTCGCGGTTTGGCGCTGCTACCGAGATCGTCGAAGCGAATGCGCATCGGCATGGAGACGCCCTGCCCGAAGGCAATGGCTTCACGGTCGCTGAGCAATGGCAGGAAATCCAGCAGATCAAGCGCCCCGTCATGCGTGTTGGCGCGCATGACGGCCTGATCCTTTTCCGTCGAAAGCCGCATCGCAATGGCGGTGCTGCATTGTGAAAGCACGGTCGGATCAAGCTCCGACGGGCGCTGGGTGACAAGCGCAAGCGAAAGACCGTATTTGCGGCCCTCCTTGGCGATCCGCGACAGGGCCTGACGTGTCGGCGCGAATTTGTCCGACGCGCCCGCAGGCGCATAGCGATGCGCCTCCTCGCAGACGAGAAGCATCGGCAAGCCGCCCTTGCTCCAGACCGCAAGATCGAAGGCAATGCGCGATATCACCGAAATGACAACGTCGAGAATCTCGGCAGGCACCGTCGAAAGATTGATGACCGTGATCGGTCGCCCGTCGCTCGGCACGCGAAAGAGGCGCCCGAGCGTTTCGGTCATCGTGTCCTGAACCGTCAGACTGCCGAACATGAAGCTGTAGCGTTGGTCGCTGACAAGCGTTTCGATCCGCGCCTTCAACCGGCGATAGGGAACCGTCGACTGCGTGCGCTCGAGCTTGCCGAGCTGTTCGTCGATATAGGCGACCACATCGGAAAGGCGATAGGGCGTCGGCGTATCGACAGTGACGGAACTGGATTCCGAGCTGCGGCGCGCAAGGCTTGTGCTGCGCACCGACGACGCATCGAGAAAACGCCGCTTGGCGATGACAACTGCATCGCTCAGAATTTCCGCCTCGGCGTCGCGATAGGCATCCGAACTGGTCAGCGCCTCCGTCAGCTCCTGAAAATTGAGAAGCCAGATCGGCAGATTGAGATTGCTCGGATCGATAAGCTCCGCCTCATCGCCAAAGGCGCTGGGATATTCATTGTGAACATCGAGAACCACGATATGGGCATAGTGATGCTCGGCCAGCACACGCTGCAGGATGCAGGTAAGCGCTGAGGATTTTCCGCAGCCCGTCGTGCCGACGACGATGAAATGCTTGGCAAGCAGATCGTCGATCAGCAGACGCGCGGGAACGGCCGGGTCCTGATAGAGCGACCCCACCTTGATACTTGCAACGGATGGCTGCGCATAGACGCGCGTCAGATCGTGCCGGTCGGCAAAGAGAACCGGATCGCCGAGGCTGGGCAGACAGGCGACGCCGCGCCGAAAGGCAAGGCGGTTCGTCTCCGGATCGACCACAAGCTCGCCTGCAAGATTGAGTTCGATAAGACCGATCTCAGGGCTGCCCGCATCCATCGTCGGCGTTGGCGAACTGACGGCGGAAATAAGCCCGACCACCGATGTCGATGGCGTCGTGATCTTGACCAGCGCGCCGATCTGGATGCGCGGATCGCGTTCGGAATTCACATCCCCGATCGGGCGCTCCAGAACGGCAACCGCCTGCGAGCCAGACACGGAAACGATATGCGCTATGCGATGCGGCACGGCGGCGGGCGTGCCGCGTCGTTCGATCAGTTGCGTCAAGGGCGCAAGCGGCGACGGCTTTGAAGGAAGGCCGTTGGGCGAAGGAATTGCATTCTGCGTCATTGAATTTGACCTGGTTGCTGGGCGCCCTTGCCCGAAATAATCGTGGTCTGACTATCATTGGCCACCGCCTTCGCAAGCAGTGGCGGAAGCGTGATGACGACGGTCGTTCCCGCGCCGGGCTTGCTCGACACGTGAAACTCGCCGCCATGCTGGCGCGTCAGTGCGGCCGCAATCGGCAGCCCCAGACCCGTGCCCTCATGCGAGCGTGAATAAGCCGACTGCACCTGGCCGAAAGGCTTCAGCGCGAGAGCAAGCTGCTCATCCGTCATGCCGACGCCCGTATCGGCGATGGCAATTGTTGCACCGCCCGCGGCGCTGCGCTGCGCGACAACGAGAATGCGCCCGCCCTCATCCGTGAACTTGCAGGCATTGGAAAGAAGATTGATGAGGATCTGTTTCAGACGCTGTCCGTCCACATACAATATGGGTAGATCGGACGCGGCCCTGAATTCGAGCGACTGCTTCTTTGCCCGCGCGCGGTCGCGGATCAGAATGAGGCTGGCGTCGATCGTCTCGCGCACGCTTTGTTCTTCGAAATTCAGATCGAACGTACCGCTCTCGATTTTCGCAATATCGAGAATGTCGGAAATGATGTTGAGCAGATGACGACCGGCACCGGCGATATGGTCGGCATATTCCATGCTCTTGCCGAGATCGCGCCCCTCATTGGCGAAATGGCGCAGCAGATCGGCAAAGCCGATAATCGCATTGAGCGGCGTCCTGAGCTCATGGCTCATATTGGCGAGGAATTCGGATTTGGTCCGGTTGGCAAGATCGGATTCAACTTTCGCGGCGCGCAGCGCGTGCTCCGATTGCCTGCGTGACATCAACTCCCCGAGATTCGATGAATATCGGGAGAGAAGTCCGGTCTTTCTAAGGGGATCGCGCCGCGCATTCATGATCGTCTGCATGCCTCTTATGGCTGCAGAATATGGTCACGAACATTGAGGCAGCGTAAACAACGCCTGCTCTCTATGCTTAATATTGAATGAAAACGCAGAGAAACCGCGCTTTCATGCTGGATTGTTCGGTTAACGAACCAATCTGTCGCACCTGCCGTGTGAGCAAGCGTCGCGCCGGCTAGAGACGCGAGGCAACAAGCGCCCTGTCGAGCTTGTCGAGCCCCTCATCCAGAACTGCATCCGACGCCGTCAGCGGAACGAGAATGCGGATCACATTGCTGAACACGCCGCAGGACAGAAGAATGAGTCCTTCATTGAGCGCCGCCGTCGTCACCCGCTTCGTCGCGTCGGCATCGGGATCATATGCGCCGCGGCTTTTCACAATGTCGAAACCGATCATCGCGCCGTTGCCGCGTATGGCTGCAATCGGCACGACGTCATTGCGCGCCGCGATCTTGGCAAGCCGCGCCTTGATGCGCTCGCCCATGGCATTGGACCGCGCCAGCAGCTTCTCATCCGCAATCACGTCGAGCACGGCAAGCGCCGCCGCGCAGGCGATGGGACTGCCCGCATAGGTGCCGCCAAGCCCGCCCGGCTCCGCCGCATCCATGATCGCCGCGCGGCCGATGATGCCGGACAGCGGAAAGCCGCCCGCCAGCGATTTTGCAATCGTGATCATGTCCGGCTCGACGCCCGAATGTTCGATGCCAAACATCTTGCCGGTCCGCGCAAAACCCGTCTGTACCTCGTCTGCGACGAGAAGAATGCCGTATTGATCGCAGATATTGCGCAGCGCCACGAGAAGCTCTGTCGGCGCTTCATAAAACCCGCCCTCGCCCTGCACCGGCTCGATCATGATGGCGGCGACGCGATCAGGCTCCACATCGGCGCGGAACAGAAACTCCAGCGCGCGCAAACTCTCGGCCACCGTCACGCCATGCTCGGCAACCGGGAACGGCAGATGGAAAACCTCGGCGGGCATCGGCCCGAACTTCTTCTTGTAAGGCAGCGTCTTGCCGGTCAGCGCCATGGTCATCATGGTGCGGCCATGAAAGCCGCCCGCAAAGGCGATGACTGCCGAGCGTCCGGTCGCGGCGCGGGCGAGCTTGACGGCATTTTCCGTCGCTTCCGCGCCGGTCGTGAAGAGAATGGTTTTCGCCGGACCCTTGAAGGGCGCAAGCGCGTTCAGCTTCTCGGCAAGTTCGATATAGGGCTCATAGGCGACAACCTGAAACGCCGTATGCGTATAGAGCGCAAGCTGCTTTTCAACGGCGGCAATCACCTTCGGATGCCGGTGCCCCGTATTGAGCACCGCAATCCCGCCCGCAAAATCGACGAAGCGCTTGCCGTCAACGTCCCAGAGTTCGGCATTCTCCGCTCGCGCAGCGAAGATGGGATAAGCCGTCGCGACGCCCCGAGGCACCGCCCGCTCGCGGCGGGCGAGAAGATCGCTGTTCTTCGTCATCGACGGCTCCCATGTTTGACGTAGGGGTTATCTGCCCTTCGTAGGAATCTGATTGAACGGCACCGACTTGTCGACACGAATATCCGCCGGCAAACCGAGAACCCGTTCGGCAATGATGTTACGCAGAATTTCGTCCGTGCCGCCTTCAACGCGCGTTGCAGGCGAGCGAAGCAGCATGGCCTGGAAGCGCGCATTGGCCGCTGCCTGATCGGGGCTCAAAAGCGCCCCGGCCTCGCCCTGCAGGTCCAGCGCATAAGTCGCGATTTCCTGCATGGTCGGACCGGCGACCAGTTTGCCGATGGAATTTTCCGGCCCGGGCGTCTCGCCCTTGGAAAGCGCGGAAATCGAACGGAAAGCCGTATATTTGAGGCCGCTGGTGCGAACCGCCCAGGTTGCGAGCTTGGAGCGCACAGCCGGATTGTCAATCGCCGGGCCATCCGCCGTTTCGAGCTTCGTGCAGAAATCCAGAAGCTCCGGGAAACCCGTCGGCATCCCTGCGCCAATCGACAGACGCTCATTCATCAGCGTCGTCAACGACACGGCCCAGCCCTCGCCAACCTTGCCAAGACGCTGGCTGTCGGGAATGCGCACATCGGTGAAATAAACCTCATTGAAACCCGACTGGCCGTTCACCTGCTTGATCGGGCGGATCTCGATGCCGGGCGACTTCATGTCCAGGAAGAACATGGTGAGGCCCTTGTGCTTCGGCACAGTCGGATCTGTGCGCGTGATCAGAATTCCGTAGTCGGAATAATGCGCGCCAGACGTCCAGATCTTCTGGCCATTGATGACCCAGTCATCGCCGTCTTTCTCCGCCCTCGTGCGCAGACCCGCAAGATCGGAACCGCCCGCAGGCTCGGAGAAAAGCTGGCACCAGATGTTTTCGCCAGCAGCAAGCGGCGGCAGATACTTCTTCTTATGCTCCTCGCTCGCATAGGCCATCATCGTCGGGCCGCACATGCCGTGGCCGATGATGAAGAGCGAGGAGAGCGCGGCATAGATGCCCTCTTCCTGCTGCCAGATGACGCGCTCGATGGGCGTCGCGCCGCGGCCGCCATATTCCTTGGGCCAATGCAGACAAGCCCAACCGGCATCATATTTCTTCTTCTGCCAGTCCTTCGATGCCTTCATCACATCGACGCCTTCAAGCGCCGTATGGCCGAAGCCCGAAGACTTCAAACCGGCTTCATATTGTCTGGGCGCATTGGCGTCGAGCCATGCGCGAACTTCTTTGCGGAAAGCGGCTTCCTGCGGTGTGTCGTCAAAATTCATGTTCTATTCCTTCAAATCCAGATGGCGATCAGGCGGCGTTCTTCGCGCGCAGACGCTCGATGAGCTTGTCTTCCCAGACGGAAAGACTACCGAGCGAAAGGGCGAGCAGGTTCGAGCGCCGATAGAAAAGATGGCAGTCGAACTCCCAGGTGAAGCCCATGCCGCCATGGACCTGGATGTTGTTCTTGGAGCAATGCTGATAGGCCTGCGTGGCGCTGACGCGCGCCGTCGCCGCCGCTTCCGGCAGTTCCGCCGAGCCGGTGGAAAGCGCCCATGCGCCGTAATAGCAATTGGAGCGCGCCAGCGTCGCCGAGACATACATGTCGGCAAGCATGTGCTTCACGGCCTGGAACGAGCCAATGGGCCGCCCGAAGGCCATGCGATCGAGCGCATAGTCGCGGCCCATTTCAAGCGCGCGATCTGCGCCGCCCAATTGCTCGAAAGCGGTCAGCACGGCTGCACGGTCGAGCACTTCGTTCAGAATGCGCCAGCCCTCGCCTGCCGCGCCGAGCGGCTCGACCGCCGCGCCGGAAAATTCGATCTTCGCCTGCTTGCGCGTCGGATCGATCGTCTCGACATTTTCGCGCTTGACGCCGGCGGCTTTCAGATCGACGAGGAAAAGCGAAATCGCCCGCTCGTCATTGCCTGCACCCGTGCGCGCCGCAACGACGGCAAAATCGGCCGCATTGCCGTCCAGCACCGGCAGCTTCGTGCCGGTGAGCTTGGCCCCTGCAACGCTTGCCTGAATGGTCTTCGGCGTCGGATTGCCGATGCCTTCCGACAGCGCGAGGCAGCCGATGAGTTCGCCGCTTGCAAGCTTCGGCAGATAGGCTTCCTTCTGCGCCTGCGTGCCCGCGGCAAGCAGAAACTCCGCAGCCAGATAGATCGACGACGAGAACGGCACAGCCGCCACCGCGCGGCCAAGCTCTTCGGCAATCACGCAAAGCTCAAGATAGGTTGCGCCGAGACCACCGAACTCTTCGGGGATCGCCGTGCCCATAAAGCCCATCTCGGCAAGGCCCTTCCACAGCGCCTTGTCGTAAGGCTCGGGTCCTTCGAGAATGACGCGCACGGATTTGGGCGAGGATTTCGCTTCAAGAAAGCGTCGCGCCTGATCCTTCAACTGCTTCTGATCGTCCGAAAAATCGAAATCCATTAAAGCTTCCCCGAAAAACTCGCCGGTTCGGCGTGTGCGCCGTCCGGCCTGCTGATTTTGATGAGGGAGCCTAGCGCGCGTTTTGCCGAAACGCGAGCGCGCCCGCGCGAACGTAGCGTCGGCGCGGGCTTCCAAAAGCGCAAATGCAAAAGGCCGGACCGCGCTTGGCGATCCGGCCCTAAATCGGGGAACTTCAGCCCTTGTCGGGCACCTTGCCGCGCCTAGCGCGAGAGGAGCGAAACGATCCCGATCGTGCCAAGCGTGCAGAAGACGCCGTAGCAGAATGTCGTGGCGCGGCGAATGAAGGCGGGCGTTATTTTACGCTGCAATGCAATGGCCCGCGACGGCCTGGCCTCATCGGTCGTGTAAGTCGGATCGACCTCGTCATCCACCACCGCGACATGGGCTTTCACCGTCGCGCCGCGATGGCTGATGAGCTTGCCGCACTGGATTTCGCCGGTGATATGGCTCGACGAGCGCAGAATGACTTCGCCGCTCACGATCAGTTTCCCGTCGAAGGAACCGGCGATTTCCGCGCGCGACACGCTGGCGCTTCCCTCGACGGAGCCGGATGTGCCGATCGACAGCAGCGAGGTCTTGAGATCCGCCCGCGTCAGATGACCATCGACGAACATGGAGCCTTGCGTTTCGAAGGAACCTTCAAGCGAGCTGTTTTCGCCGACGACAATGTCCTCGCTGCCCGCGCGCATCATGCGCATGGTGGAGGCCGGGCTTTTTCTCGGTGTCTCCTTGGCGGGGCTGGACGCCGGCATGCCGGGGAAATTCTCGATCTGATCGCTCTTCATCTTCGACTCCTATGTTTTGCCGTCATCGATCCACCGGCACACGTCCGAAGCGCAAGCTGCATCCGATGCTCGTTTATGGACAAGTGAAGCTGCATCCAATTCGGAGCGAGCACCAAAAAGCCGCGAAATCCGCCACGGGCATTTTCTCCAAATTGGAGCGAGCGGGCGCACCGTGCCGGTTTGCGCCTTGCAAACCCCGATGGAGGGCTGGCGCAGACGCACACTTCGCCCTAGACTCGGCACCGCAGTTTTTCCCGCCGCGTCGGCCGTTGCGTTTTCACGGCGATGCCGGAGATGCTTTTCCCATGACGTTTTCGCTCCTCAATCGTTACGTGACGCTGACCGCCTGCCTGTTGATCGCCATTGTCAGTGCGAGCCTGATCGGCCACTGGGCCTGGCTATGGCCCATCGCTGCCATAAGCGGGCTCTTGAGCGTCATCGGCCTGATCGACCTCACGCAGCGCCAGCACGCCGTGTTGCGCAACTATCCGATCATCGGCCATATCCGCTATCTGATGGAGGACATCAGGCCGGAAATCCGCCAATACCTGCTGGAAGCCGACGACGATGCGCTGCCCTTCTCGCGCAGCCAGCGCTCGCTCGTTTACGCACGCGCCAAGAATGAAGGCGGCGAAAAACCCTTCGGCACACTGATGGATGTCTATCGCGCCGGTTACGAATTCATCGGCCACTCGAACCGCGCCATGCCCGTGACCGACCCGAAAACCTTCCGCATCGAAATCGGCGGCGTGGACTGCAAGAAGCCTTATTCCGCCTCCGTCCTCAACATCTCGGCCATGAGCTTCGGCTCCCTGAGCGGCGCGGCCATTCGCGCGCTGAACAAGGGCGCCATGCTCGGCGCCTTTGCCCATGACACAGGCGAAGGCGGCATCAGCGCGCATCACCGCGAATTCGGCGGCGATCTCATCTGGGAAATCGGCAGCGGCTATTTCGGCTGCCGCGCGTCGGACGGCACATTCGATCCCGAACGCTTTGCGGCAAACGCTGCGAGCGATCAGGTGAAGATGATCGAAATCAAATTGAGCCAGGGTGCTAAGCCCGGCCATGGCGGCATATTGCCGGGCGCGAAAGTGACGAGCGAAATCGCCCATGCGCGCGGCGTCGCCGAGGGCGAGGAATGCGTTTCGCCCGCGCGCCACAGCGCCTTCGACACGCCCGTCGCCATGATGCGCTTCATCGCCCGCCTGCGCGAACTGTCAGGCGGCAAGCCCATCGGCTTCAAGCTGTGCATCGGCCATCCGTGGGAATTCATGGGCATGGTCAAGGCCATGCTCGAAACCGGCATATTGCCGGACTTCATCGTCGTCGATGGCGGCGAAGGCGGCACAGGCGCAGCACCTGTCGAATTCTCCGACCATCTCGGCATGCCGCTGCGCGAAGGCCTGCTGCTCGTTCACAACACGCTGGTCGGCACCAATCTGCGCCACAAGATCCGCATCGGCGCCAGCGGCAAGATTATCAGCGCCTTTGACATGGCAAGCATTCTGGCGCTCGGCGCCGACTGGGCGAACTCCGCGCGCGGCTTCATGTTCGCCATAGGCTGCATCCAGTCGCGAAGCTGCCACACAAACAAATGCCCGACCGGTGTCGCGACGCAAGACCCCCTGCGCCAGCGCGCCCTCGACGTGCCGGACAAGGCGGCGCGCGTGGCAAATTTCCATCACAACACGTTGAAAGCGCTTGCCGAGATGCTCGCCGCCGCCGGTCTCGATCACCCGGACCAGCTGGCGGCGCATCATCTCGTTCGCCGCGTCAGCTCGACCGAGGTCAAACTCTTTTCGCAACTCCACTACTTCGTCGGCGAAGGCGAGTTGCTGAATGGCGGCGAAAGCCTGAGCGAGTTTTACAAGGCAAGCTGGGCCATGGCCCATGCCGACAGTTTCGACCCGCTCAGGGCTTGAGTTCGATTACGCCGTCGCGTCGGCAAAAACCTTCTTAAGTTCCGTCTTCAGGATCTTGCCATTGGCATTGCGCGGCAGGGTTTCCGGCCAGAAGACAACCTTCACCGGCACCTTGAAGGCCGCAAGTTTAGCGGCCACGAAATGACGCAGCTCTTCTTCGGTCGCCGTCGCGCCGGGCTTCAGGTGAACGACAGCGCCGGGCTCCTCGCCGAGCGTGCGATGCGGCACGGCGACGATCGCCGCGTCCATGACCGCCGGATGCTCGTAAAGAACGTTCTCGACCTCGACGCAATAGATGTTCTCGCCGCCGCGGATGAGCATGTCCTTGGCACGGTCGATGATGTAGCAGAAGCCTTCCTCATCGAGACGCGCCAGATCGCCCGTGCGCACCCAGCCATCGATAAAGGTCTGCGCCGTCGCTTCCGGCTTGTTCCAATATTCCTTCACGACATTGGGGCCCTTGCCGTAAAGCTCGCCGACCTCGTTAGGCCCCAGAATTTCGCCATTCGGCCCAACGATCTTCATCTCGCAAACGGGAACGCAAGGCCCGCAGCTCGACGGGCGGTTCTCATAATCCTCACCCTGATGATTGGTGAAGGTGGCCGACGTTTCCGTCATGCCCCAGCCATTGCCGGCCTGCGACTTCGGGAACGTCTCCCTGATCTTGCGCACAAGCTCGGGCGCAGACGGCGCACCGCCATAAGACACGCCCTCAAGCGAGGAGAGGTCATATTTTGAGCGATTGGGATGTTCGATCAACTGCCAGGCAATGGTCGGCACGCCGCCCGCGCCGGTGATCCGCTCACGCTCGATCAACTGCATCGCAAGCTCGGGGTCCCACTTGCGCATCATCACAAGCTTCGCCCCGCCGAAAAGCGAGGGCGACATGATCGCGTGACAGCCGGTCGCGTGAAAGAAAGGCACCGATATGAGCGTCGATTTCTGCGGCGCGCTCGGATCGGGCTGCGGCGGCATTTCACCGCGACGCAAGAAAGTGCGCGCAGCCGAGATGCCGGACGCCATGATATTCGACATGATATTGCGATGCGTGCCGAGCGCGCCCTTCGGCTTGCCGGTCGTGCCCGACGTATAGAAGATCGTCGCATCGTCTTCAGGATCAAGCCCAACATCAGGCAGCGGCCTGTCGGCAAGCTTGCCCCAGTCATTGACCGCGCCGATAACGCTTTCGAGTTTCACGATCAGCGGATCGGCAATCTCGTCGCGCTCGCGCGCAACATAGACGCGCTTGAGGTCCGGGCAATTGCCCAGATGCTCGTTCAGCCGCTCCAGCCGTTCAGCATCGACAATGAGAATCTTCGCGCCGGAATCGGTGAGGCCATATTCAAGTTCAGGCCCCGTCCACCAGGCATTAAGCGGCGTGACGATGGCGCCGACGAGCGACGCGCCATAAAACACCGCCGGCCATTCCGGCAGATTGCGCATGACGATAGCGACCCGGTCGCCCTTCTTCACGCCCTGTGCGATCAGCTCATGCGCGAAGGTAATCGCCGCACGCGCAAAGGTCTCATATGTCGCCCGGTCGTTCTCATAAACGAGGAATGTCTTGTCGCCATGCGCCCGGCCCGCAAGAAAAGCGTCGCGTATGGTCGGCGGCGCGTTCTTCCACACCCGCATTTTGACGCCGCGAATGACCTTCTCTTCCATTTCGAAAGGAATGCCCGGCGCGGTCAGAAATGCATGAGCCTCGGCAATGGACATGGCCGGCCATTTCGGCTTCGGCGAAGTTTCGGTTGTGGACATGGTTTGCGAACGCTCCCTCAAGGTCTTGTTCTGTTTGAGCGGAGAATGGGCGAGCAAACCCTGACCGCGCAAGCAAAAAACAAGGCCGCCGCTGGGTCATGCGCAAATGCCCCGGCAAACCCGCCGACGCGCCCGAGAGATGAGAGCGCGTCGGCGTCAGGCGGTTCGTCAAATCAGAGAAGCATGCCCGCAAGCTGACGGCGCTGATAGGCGGCGTCGCCATGCTGCGCTTCGCACCAGATGCCGCGACGGCGATAAAGCTGCGCGTCGCAGTCATAAGTGAAGCCGAAACCGCCATGGAACTGGATCGCGCGGTCGGATGCGAAGGCAAGCGCATCGCTCGCCAGCGCCTTGGCCATGCGAACCGCAATCTCCGCCTCGCTGCCCGTGCCGAAAATGCCCGCGGCATAATAGAGATGCGAACGCGAGGCTTCGAGCGCCAGCAGCGCATCGACGGTCGGATGCTTCAGCGCCTGATAGGAGCCGATATAGCGATCGAACTGCTTGCGCGTCTTGAGGTACTCGACCGTTACCTCGATGACGCCGCTCGTGCCGCCGCAAAGCTCTGCCGCGAGCAACAGGCATGCCGCCTCATCGACAAGCTTCAGCGCCGCCGCCGTCTGCGCCGGATCGAGGAGATTGCTTTTCGGCACGGTAACGCCGTCAAGCTTCACGCGGTAGGAACGCCGCGTCTCGTCGATCACGATTTCCCGCGCGATGCTCGCCTTGGCAAGCGCCGCCTTGTCGAGCAGCACCAGCGCGGGCGCGCCGTTCAGCGATACGGAAACGATGGCAAGATCGGCCGACACCGCATCCGTCACGAAAGTCTTCGTGCCCGAAAGCGTCAGCGTGTCGCCGGCTTCGCTCGCCTTGACGGTCAGATGCGCGAGATCCCAGTCGCCATGCGGCTCGACCAGCGCAAGCGCGCCGATAGCGCCTTCGCAAATCTTCGGCAACCATTCGCCCTTCTGCGCGGGCGTACCCGCCTTGATGAGCGCCTGGGCCACAAGCGTCGTCGATGCGAAAGGCGTGCCCGCAAGATTGCGCGCAAGCGGTTCAATAATGGTCACGACTTCGGCAAGACCAAGGCCGCTGCCGCCGAACTCTTCAGGCACGGCAACGCCGAGCCAGCCGAGCGAGGCCATTTCCGCCCAGACGGCGGCATCGAAATCCTGATCGGCCGCAATGCGCGCACGCGTGGCGTCCATCGGGAATTTATCGCGCGCGAAATTCGTCGCGATGTCGAGAAGCTGCTCCTGCTCCTCGCTGAAATTGATCGTCGGCTTCTTGTTTGTGTCCAGCATGATCCGATACCCGTCTAGCTCTTCGGAAGGCCGAGCACGCGCTCGCCGATGATGTTGTGTTGAATTTCGCTCGTTCCCCCGCCGATCGTCGCGGAGAAGGCGTTGAAATAGGAACGCTGCCACTGGCCGCGGTCATAGGCGTTTTCATCGCCGACATAATAAGCGGCATTCGCACCCTGCAGCTTCAATGCGAACTGGTTGAGCCTGCGCTGAAACTCGCTGCCGACAAGCTTGCCCGACATGGCAATCGAATGCGGACGCTCCGACACCAGCGCCTTCACCTTAGAACGCGCCGAATTGAGCGCCAGCGTGCGCTGCTCCATGATGAACTGCACGAGTTGATCGCGAATAAGCGGATCTTCAATCGCAGGCCGCCCATTGCGCTGCGCCTTGCGCGCAAGCTCGACGACTTCCGACACGTCCTTGCTCATCATCGAATGGCCGCCGGCCTGCCCGCCGACCGCGCCGCGCTCGAAAGCGAGCGTTGCCATCGCGACCTGCCAGCCGCCGCCTTCCTTGCCGATGAGGCAGGATTCAGGAATGCGCGCATCGGTGAAGAAGGTCTGGTTGAAACCATATTCGCCGGTCAGCTTGCGAATGGGCTGAACCTCGATGCCGGGAATGCGCATCGGGATGAGGAAGAAGCTCAAGCCCTCATATTTGTTATTCGCATGGGCGTTCGTCCGCGCGAGCAGGATCATGTACTTGGCGTGAACGCCGAGGCTCGTCCAGATCTTGCTGCCATTGAGCACGAACTCATTGCCATCGCGCTCTGCCTTCAATTGCGCATTGCCGAGATCGGAGCCGTGATCGGGTTCCGAGAAGCCCTGGCACCAAACGTCATCGCCGCTGAGAATGCCGGGGATGTAGTCCTTCTTGTTCTGCTCGGTCCCCATGTTCAGGATCAGCGGACCGGCCCAGTTGAGGCCGATCGTGTTGAACATGAAAGGCACCTGACGGCGCACCATTTCGCGCGTCACGATGTCCTGCAGAATCTGCGGCTTGCCGCCGCCGCCATATTCCTTCGGCCAGGCCATGCCGAGATAACCCGCCTCGTAAACCTTCCGCTGCCAGTCGCGCAGAAAATAGAACTGCTCGTCCGTGCCCACTTCCATGAAGGAGATCGGCAGCAAAAAGCCGGGATCGGCAGGCGCGTTCTCTTCAAACCACGCATGCACCTCGGCGCGGAATTCATCCAGTTCCTGTTTGCTCAGGCTCATTTTCTACCCTTTACGAACATCATCTCGATCATGTCGGCAAGCAGCCGGTCAAAGGCTCAAAGCGTAATCGCGCGCTGGAATGCAGGCCGCGCGCTGATACGCTGATAATAGGCTTCCGTATTCGGCTTGAAACCGCCGCGCAAGCCCAGCGTATCGGCAAGATAAAGCGCATAGGCGACCGCAATATCGGCAATGGTGAAGCGCCCCGCGCAAAGATATTCGCTCTCGCCCGTCGCCCGCTCCACGCTCTTGAGGCGCGAGAAGAACCACTGCGTGTAATCGTCAACCGCTTGGCGGAGACGCCGTTCCTCCGGCTCCAGCACCGTGTAGCGAAGTACGATGGTCTGCGGGAAGGTCAGCGTCGCATCGCTGCGATGAAGCCAGTTGAGATAGAGGCCGTAATCCTTGTCCTCCGGCGTCAGGCCGATATCGGACGGCCCGTGGCAATCGACCAGATACTGGCAGATGCCCGCCGACTCCGTCATCGTCAAATCGCCATCGACCATGGTCGGCACGGTGCCCATCGGATTGATGTCGAGATAGCCCTCGCGAAAGAAGCGCGGCGGAAACTTCATCGACTCCAGTTCGTAGGGAATGCCCATCTCTTCGAGCGTCCAGAGCGGGCGCACCGAGCGCGCGCCCTTGCAGTGATAAAGCTTGATCGTCATGTCTGCTTTGGATCCTCACCCTGATCTCAATTTTCGGCCGTCGGCACCGCCGTAACCCGCCGCTTTTGATGCGGCTTGCTAAGGTTGTCGAAGAGGAAGCCGCGCCCGTCAATGGCGAGGATTGATTTTACCTCGCCATTTGCAAGGTGACGTAGCGTAAGCGCGCGAGATGCAAGGTTCAGCATTTGATCCTCGCGGTCGCTCCTGGCGCCCGCAGGGTATTCTTGATCTGACAGCGAGATTTGGTATCTCTCAGCCTTTCGCAGCCCCGGACCGGGCACGGGATATCTTTTTGAGCAAGCAACGAGGGGCTATCACTATGGCTGAACACATTCGGATCGCCATCGCCGGCCATGGAAACCTTGGGCGAGGCGTCGAAGCAGCCATCGGCAAGAACCCTGACATGCGACTTGTCGGAATCTACACACGCCGCGCCCCCGACCAGCTCACGCCTCTGGAAGCCGGCACCCCCGTCTTCGGCATGGACGCGCTGCCCACCCACACCGACCGGATCGACGTATTGATCCTCTGCGGCGGCTCCAAGGAAGACCTACCCCGACAGGGCCCTGAACTCGCCGCGCTGTTCAACACGGTAGACAGCTTCGACACCCACGCCCGCATCCCTGAATATTTCGCCGCCGTTGATGCGCCCGCCCGCGCCAATCGCAAAACGGCGCTGGTCTCGACAGGCTGGGACCCGGGCGTCTTCTCGATCAACCGCGTGATCAGCGAGGCCCTGCTGCCCGATGGCGTCACATATACATTCTGGGGCGACGGGCTAAGCCAGGGCCATTCCGATGCCCTACGGCGCGTGCCAGGCGTCGCAGGCGCGGTGCAATATACGCGCCCCATACAGGAAGCCATGGACCGCGTGCGCAGCGCATCGCGACCGACACTCTCGACACGCGAGAAACACAGGCGCGAATGCTTTGTCGTGTTGCAGGAGGGTGCCGACGCCGAGCAAGTGCGAAACGCCATTGTCTCCATGCCGCATTATTTCGACGAATACGACACGGAAGTGAATTTCATCAGCGCTGATGAACTTGCCCGCGACCATCAGGCGATGACGCATGGCGGCTTTGTCATCCGCAGCGGCAATACCTCGCCCACCAACGCGCAGGTGATCGAATACAGCCTCAAGCTGGGCAGCAATCCCGAATTCACGGCCAGCGTTCTCGTGACTTACGCTCGCGCCGTGCATCGCATGCACATGGCTGAACAATACGGCGCAAAGACTGTGTTCGATGTTCCCCCGGCAATGCTGTCGCCCAAAACGGCCGAGGAGTTGCGGGCGGAATATCTGTAATCCGCCCGCCTGTGCCTCAGTAGTAGCTGCCCGTCTTCAGGCAGGTCTGCCACTTGCGATATTCGCGCATCTTGCAGGTGCTGTCGCTGCAAAGCGCGGACGAGGAATAGTGGCGCGAGGCGCACATATCGGCATATTTCGACTTGGCAGCGGGTGACGTCGTGTTCGCCTTGCCGGTCGTGCTGTTCGGCGTCATGGGCACGGGCTTTGCCGGCGGCTCCTTGCCATATTTTCCGCCCGCCTTTTTCAGTTCGGCCGCTACCATCGTGCCAATGGCCCTGTCGAGCGCCGTCAGGCCAAGACTGTTCTTGATGTTGACATCGCCACCACGGCGTATCAACTCGCGCACCATCGCCAGATTGCCGTCGCCCGCCGCAAACTGGAGGAGCGTATAGCCCTCGGCATTCTGCATGTTGATGTCTATGCCCTTATCGAGCTCTGCAATGGCGTCGGCGTCTCTCCGTGCACCGATTGCATATCGAACCTTGTCGAAGTCACCATCGCCCGCTGCCGTCGAACGCGACCTTGCCGCAGGCGCGGAAGTGCCCGCCGTGGCGGTCCTCAGCCGCGCCATGACCATCGTGCCAATCGCTCGATCATAAGCCGTCTGACCAAGGCTATTCCTGATGTGAGGGTCGGCGCCACGATCCAGAAGCGCATTGACCATCGCCAGATTGCCCTCGCCCGCAGCATATTGCAGCAAGGTATAACCTTCGTCAGTCTGCATATTGATATCGAACTGACCGCTATCGATCCGCTGCAGTGCCGCTTCATTATTCCTCGTGCCGATATAATAACGCGCCTCATCAAACGGATCGCCGGCCATCGCCGACCCCGCCCACACAAACGCGATGGCGCACATGATCAACCGCAACATCCGCATCAGAAACTCCCCCAAACGCTCCTCACACGGGAGCCGCAAAGCTGATCTAAGGTTATGCTGCTGCGCTTCGTCAACCGCGAAAGCCTGCACACGTGTCTCCTTATGGCCTAATGCACGATCATTGCCATCCGATCAGGCTCTACTCGCCAATCCTGCACGTTTTCGCCATATTCTGCAGGCATCATGAAACCATGAAGAAAAGTGGAGACAGGCCAATGCGTGCGACCCTTGCAATCCTTGTACTGAGCGCCCGGGCCATCTGAGCCCCCACCGTCTATGCAGGCGAGCCGGAAACGATGAGTGACAACCGTATCGAGCATCGTGAGACAAACGGCTTGCGTCAGGGCGGACAGCCAATTAGCAGCTAAGCACACACGGCTACAAAGGCCGTGAGCCACGGCACGCGCGACGCAACCCGCGCAGTTTGTGCCCGGCTTCGCTTCTGCGCCACAGCGAATTAAAGTATTCTAAGAATATGGATCGGAGATCTGGCAGCATGGCAAAGATCGTCTTTGGAATGAATCAGTCCCTGGACGGCTATGTCGATTATCAGGAATTTGCGCCGGATCCCGCACTCTTTCGTCACTGGACGGAGCATGTCCGCGACCTGACCGGCAGCATGTACGGTCGCCGCATGTACGAGATCATGCGCTATTGGGACGAAGACCATCCTGAATGGACCCCGGAGCAACACGAGTTCGCGGCAGCGTGGCGGCGCCAACCGAAATGGGTCGTATCGCGCTCGTTGAAGTCAGTCGGCCCCAACACCACACTTGTCGAGGATGACGTCGAGGCGGTGATACGTGGCCTGAAGGCTCGGCTCGTCGGGGAGATTGCAGTTTCTGGACCAGACCTGGCTCGAAGCCTGACCGACCTCGGCCTTATCGATGAGTATCGACTCTACTTCCACCCCGTCGTACTTGGTCGTGGCAAGCCATTCTTCGCCGGCCCCCGGCCGCCGCTCCGCCTTGTGGCCAGCGATTTGATCGGCGAGACCGTGATCAGGTTGACTTACGTTCCTGCTTGATCACGCAACTCGCTCGACGGATCGCGCCGATCGGCAGGTCTGTTTTGGATCGAAACGGCCATTATCGCGCTGGGTCAAGAGAGATCGAGCTACAGCGTAGAATCGGTGGTTCGCTGTGACGATGCGGTGATCGGCGACTTAAATGGCGGAGAGGGAGGGATTCGAACCCCCGATGCCCTTGCAGGCATGCCGCATTTCGAGTGCGGTGCATTCAACCACTCTGCCACCTCTCCGCGAGATGCCAGCCGGGTCTCCCCGGCGGTCTATGAAGCGGCGCGGAATGTAGACCGAGCCCTTGCCCCGGCACAAGGCTTGTTCGCCGCAAATGGGGCTTTTGCACACCTCCCCTGCTCATAAGCGCGCCATCCTGCTAGAGTGTGCCCATGAGCGAAGCAAAAACTCGTCTTCCCGCGCCCGATTCGCTGACCCGTCTGAAGGGCCGCGTCCTCGCCGCCTGGGCCGTTCACGCCTTCACCGCAAGCGGCGTGGTGACGGGCCTTCTGGCGATTTCGGCGCTGATTGCAGGCGACTTCCGCCTCGCCCTCCTCTGGCTCGGCGCAGCGCTTCTGATCGACGGCTTCGACGGGCCCATGGCGCGCAAGGTCCGCGTCACGGAATATGCGCCCAGCATGGACGGAGCCGTCCTCGACCTCGTCATCGACTATCTCAATTACACGGTCATTCCGGCGCTTCTCGTCTATCGCTTCGGGCTGGTGCCGGACGGCTTTGCCATCCCCGCCGCCGCCTTCATCATGACGACCTCGCTTTATTGCTTCGGCAATCGCGACATGAAGACCGAGGACAACTACTTCCAGGGCTTCCCGGCCGTCTGGAACCTCGTCGTCCTCTATTTTTATGTGATTTCGAGCGACCCCTGGGCGAACCTCGTTGTCATCGCGGGCCTTGGCATCCTCACCTTCGTGCCGATGAAATTCGTTCATCCCTTCCGGGTGAAGGCCATGCGCGGGGCCACGCTGGCCATGACCGGGGCCTGGGCTGCACTCACCGTGGTTCTGGTTCTGGGCAGCAAACCGGGTGAGACTCCGGCCGATACCATGCCCACCGCCTACTGGGCCTTTCTGGTGGTCTCCCTCTATTTCCTGGGAGTCTGCCTCTGGCGGTCCTTCAAAGGCCCGCAAAACGCCTGAAAGAGCCCGGTTTGCAAGGCTTCTCTGCCTTGACAGCACGTCCTCCCCCTGTATATTGCGCGCCAATCCGGCCTGTGCTGCGGCTTTCGCGGCGCGCGGGCCCTTTATCGTTTCATGGTGGTATCTCAGATGTTCGCAGTCATCCGGACCGGCGGCAAGCAATACAGGGTCGCAAAAGACGACGTGCTCGAAGTCGAGCGCGTTGACGCGAAGGCCGGCGACAAGATCGAACTCGACGTTCTGATGCTCGGCACGGGTGCAGACGTTCAGGTCGGCGCTCCTCTGGTTGCAGGCGCCAGCGTTACAGCCGAAGTGGTCGAAATGACCCGCGGCCCCAAGCTGATCATCTTCAAAAAGAAGCGTCGTCAGAACTACCGCCGCAAGAACGGCCATCGGCAGGATCTTATGCTGCTGAAGATCGTCAACATCGCAGCCGCCTGACCCGTTCGAGGAGTAGAGACAAATGGCACATAAAAAAGCAGGCGGCTCTTCCCGTAACGGACGCGACAGCGCAGGCCGTCGTCTTGGCGTGAAGAAGTTTGGCGGCCAGGCCGTCGAAATCGGCAACATCATCATCCGTCAACGCGGCACGAAAGTGCACCCGGGCGACAATGTCGGCATGGGCACGGATCACACGATTTTCGCGAAAGCCGAGGGCGTCGTTTCCTTCCGCGCGAAGAAAAACGGCCGCACCTATGTATCGGTGACGCTGGCTGACATGCCGGCCGCAGCGGCGGACTAAGAACGCGAGGCACCGCCACCTCGCAAGGTGGCGGCCATCCGAATACGAGAGGGAGATGGGTCGCCATCTCCCTTTTTGTTTTCTCTCGGGGCCAAGGAGTCCCCGATGCAAAACGTGATCAAGACGGACCGCCTGACGACTGAAAGGCTGGTCCTGCGGCATTTCAACTTCGACGACGCCCCGCGTGTGCGTGCGCTTGTCGGCAACTGGAAAGTGGCGCGCATGCTGGCTCGCGTGGCCTATCCCTATGGCGACGGTCTTGCGGAACAATGGATCGCAAGCCACGAGCGCGCCCGCGCCGAAGGCAAGGCTTTCCCCTTTGCCATCGAGCATCAGGGAGAGCTTGTCGGCTGCGTCGGCCTCGATGCCGATGCCGACGACAATGCAACGCCCGAGCAGGCTTACGAAATGGGCTATTGGATCGGCGAGCCATACTGGAACCGCGGCTTTGCAACCGAAGCGGGCCGCGCCCTGGTGCGCCATGCCTTCGAGAAAAGCCCGGTCGACAGGCTGACGGCTGGCCACCTCGTTGAAAATCATGCGTCGGGCAGCGTGCTCACGAAGCTCGGCTTCCGCTATATTGCCGAGACGCAGCTCTGGAGCGAGGCGCGGCACGAGAAGGTGCATGCGCTTAGAATGGTGCTGAAGCGCGACGCCGCAGCAAAAGCGGCATTAGAAAGCAGAAAATGAAATTTCTCGATCAGGCGAAAATCTACATCCGAGCCGGCGACGGTGGCGCCGGCTCGGTCAGCTTTTTGCGCGAGAAATTCCGCGAATTCGGCGGCCCTGACGGCGGCGACGGCGGCAGGGGCGGCGATGTTGTCATCGAATGCGTCGAAGGCCTGAACACGCTGATCGATTACCGCTATCAGCAGCACTACAAGGGCAAGACGGGCATGCACGGCATGGGCCGCAACCGCCACGGCTTCAACGGCGAAGACGCAGTGCTGAAAGTGCCGGTCGGCACGCAGGTCATCGACGAGGACGAGGAAACCCTCATCGCCGATCTCACCGAGGTCGGCCAGCGCGTCGTCCTGCTGAAAGGCGGCAATGGCGGCTTCGGCAATGCCCATTTCAAGACCTCGACCAATCGCGCCCCCCGCCGCGCCAATCCCGGCCAGGAAGGCGAAGAAAGATGGATCTGGCTTCGCCTGAAGCTGATCGCTGATGCAGGGCTCGTCGGCCTGCCCAATGCAGGCAAGAGCACGTTTCTCGCCGCCACCAGCGCCGCAAAGCCCAAGATCGCCGACTATCCCTTCACCACGCTCGCCCCCGGCCTCGGCGTCGTTTCTGTCGGCACGCGCACCTTCGTGCTGGCCGACATTCCCGGCCTCATTGAAGGCGCAAGCGAAGGCCTGGGGCTTGGCGACCGCTTCCTTGGCCATGTCGAGCGTTGCCGCACGCTGATCCATCTCATCGACGGCACACAGGACGATGTCGGCGAAGCCTATCGCATCGTGCGCGGCGAGCTTTCAGCCTATGGCGCGGGCCTTGAAGACAAGCCCGAAATTCTCTGCCTGAACAAGGTCGATGCGCTGAGCGAGGAAGAGCGCGAGGAAAAGCGCAAGGCGCTCGCCAAGGCCGCCGGCAAGAAGAAAAAGATCTATCTCATCTCCGGCGTCTCGCATGAAGGCGTCGATACGATCCTGCATCTCGTCGCCGATGCCATCAACGCCGCCAATGCCGCAGAGAAAAAAGCGGCGGCCGAACCTGAAGAAGAAGAGGGATGGCGTCCATGACGATTGCACGTCTCGCAAACGCGCAGCGCGTCGTCGTCAAGATCGGCTCTGCCCTGCTCACAGATGCGCAAACCGGCAAGCTCAACCGTCCCTGGCTGCAAGCCTTCGTCGAAGACGTGGCGGCCATGCGCGCACGCGGTCAGGAAATGCTGATCGTCTCGTCAGGCGCCATCGCGCTTGGCCGCCGCGCGCTGAAGCTTCCGGCCGGAAAACTGAAGCTTGAGGAAAGTCAGGCCGCCGCCGCCGTCGGCCAGATCAGCCTTGCGCAAGCCTTTCAGGAAATCCTCAGCACTCACGGTCGAAGCTGCGCGCAAATTCTGCTGACGCTCGACGACACCGAAGAGCGCCGCCGCTATCTCAATGCGCGCTCGACGCTCAACACGCTGCTGAAATTCGGCGCCGTTCCCGTCATCAATGAAAACGATACGGTAGCGACCAGCGAAATCCGCTATGGCGACAATGACCGCCTCGCCGCCCGCGTCGCCAGCATGATTTCCGCCGACTGCCTCGTGCTCCTCTCCGACATTGACGGCCTCTACACCGCCCCGCCCTCGCAACCGGGCGCGACGCATATTGCCGAAGTCGCCGAGATCACGCCCGAGATCGAAGCCATGGCGGGCGACGCCGCCAGCGAGATGAGCCGCGGCGGCATGAAGACGAAAATCTCGGCTGCAAAAATCGCCGTTGAATCCGGCTGCCACATGGCCATCGGCAATGGCCGCACATTGCATCCGCTGCGCGCATTGGAAGAGGGCGCGCGCTGCACATGGTTCACCGCGCGCCACACGCCCGTCGCGGCTCGCAAGCGCTGGATTTCCGGTGGCCTGAAAACGCTCGGCACCCTCATCATCGATGACGGCGCGGTGCGCGCACTCGGTCAGGGCCGCAGCCTGCTGCCCGCTGGCGTCACGGGCGTTGAAGGCAGCTTCGAGCGCGGCGACGCGGTTGCCGTGCGCGATGCGCAGGGCCATGAAATCGCCCGCGGCCTCGTCACCTATTCAAGCGATGACGCCGCCCGCCTCAAGGGTCACAATTCAAGCGAGATCGAAACCCTGCTCGGCTTTTCAGGCCGCGCTGAAATGATCCATCGCGACGATCTCGTTCTGAAAAGCTGAGACGCCTCTTATCCGAACTCGCAATGACGGCAGCCTGCGTATCAGTTAGTCCGGTAAAAACAACACGCCAACTGTGAGCGCAAGCATGCCCGCCAAGACAAGGGCAGCGAGTATTACTCGCCGCCCCTTCTCTGACCCAAATTTACCCAGCCACCTATCCACCTCAGCCATAACCATCACTCCCCAAGTCGCCCCTCAGAACTTCAGGCGCAGGCGCAGCGACGCCGTATTGTCGGAATAGTTGCTGCTGAACTGGCCGTTATATTGAACATAGGCATCGACGGCGTCGGTCATCTGCACGGCAAGCGCCGCACCGGCAATCGCCGTATCGCGTGAGACCGTGGAGCCGAAGATCTGGAAGTTGCTCCCCGGCGTGCCCGCAAGCGCTGCATTGGCCGTCGGGCTCGTATCGCCAAAGCCGTGCTTCCAGCCAAGCTCAATCGTCGGCGTGAAGCGCGTGCCGCCTTCGGTGACGAATGTCCGCGACAGCCGCGCGCCGAGCACGGAATCGATGGCATTGGCGCTGCGATCCTCATAGGCGAGGTTCCAGATGCCCGCACCCGTTTCCGTCACCGCATCCGCCTTTGTGTTGGTGAAGTTGACGCCTGCAAAAGGCGTGAGCTTCGTGCTGCGATCGAGCGCAAGCTCATAGCCCGTCTCGATGCTGCCGATGATCGACGAGCCGTCATAATCGGCATTGGCCGTGTAGCCGACACCCAGCACATTCATATAACGGTCGAGATCGTAGGACTGCTTCGAATAGCCGACCAGCGCATCGATATAGGCAGCACCGATCCGGTAGTCGCCATAGGCCGTCACGCTCCAGGACGAGATGTCGCCCTTGCCGCGGCTGCGGAAATCGAGATCCGCATTCTGATAGCCCGCCGCAAGACCCGCGACGAAACCCGTGCTGAAGCGATAATCCGCACCCGCAACAACGCCGCCCGAGGTCGACTTGAAGCCTTCGGCAACGCTGCTGCGTTTCAGGTCCGCCCAATCGCCGAACACGCGCGCCCATGCCGACCATTCGCCGCCAAGCGATGTGGCATTGCCAAAGCCTTGCTGCGGCGCATCCGACATGGAGGCCATGACCTGGTTCGATGCAACGCGGATGCCGAGCGAGTTGAGGCCCGAGGACGCCATCTGCCCGCCGCGAATTTCGCTGAGCTGCGTCTGGATGACATGGATCAGCGATCCCGCCTGACCGAAGGTCAGGGACTGAACGTCACCCGTCTGTTCACCGGCAATGTCGTTCAGCGCCGCCTCATATTCTTCGCTCGTCAGATGGATGAGATCGAAGATCGCCCGGCCGAGTTCGGAATCGGGATCGACGCCCTGGAAAATCCGGTCGAGCGCATTGGCGAGCGAATTCGCATCGGGACGCAAGCCCGTGATTTCCGTGAAGCCAAGCCGCGACACGAGAAGATCAACGCCGTCATCGCCATATTGCGCGACAACGCGCTCAAGCAGAGAGCTTGAGACGACCGAGCCGAAGCGCGTGTCGCTGCCATCCCAGTTGATGACGCGATAGACCTGCGACGACGGCTCCCACGGATCGACGAAGACCGCCTTGACCGTCGCGCCATTGAGATCGGCGCTCGTCGTATTGATGACGCCGCTCACGCTGTCATGGGCGAGGTCGAAGGCAAGCACCGCCGCCCTATCGAGATTGAGCGCATCGACCGACACGCTGGCAGCCTTGCCGATGCGAAGCGTCGCATTCTCGCCGACATATAGATTGTCAGTGTTGCGCACCGTGTTGGTGAGATAGAGCCCGACCTTCTGCCTATATTCACCGCCATTGATCGCAAGATTGGCAAGCCCGTCTATCGTGCCGCTATAGGCAAACGCATCGCCCAGTCCGGCAAACACGTTCAGCGCGTCGCCACCCGTCCCACTATTGCCGTAGATATCGCCGGTGATGGTGCCGCCGCTCCAGTTGATCGTGTCGCCATTCTCGTTGCTCATCAGAATGTCGCCGAGAATGCTCCCGTCGAGCTGGCCGATGGTGATCGACCGCCCCGCTTCCTGAATGTCGATAGCGGCAGCGGACGATCCCATGACTTCGAAAAGCTCGAACTCGCTCGTATCCTCAATGCGCGCAACGATGCTGCCGCTATTGTCGATCGTGTCGAGCCAGCCGCTATTGGAAACGAGAATGCCTGTTGCGAAGGCGCTGCCGCCGGTCGCCTCCGCCACAATCGTTCCGGTATTGACGAGCGATCCGCCATCCGTCGGCTGGCCGCCATCGACATGCACGCCGATTGCAAAGGCATGATCGCCCGCCGTCGCCTGCGCACTGATCGTCCCGTCGTTTCTGATCGCATCGACTTGCGCATGCGCGACATGGACGCCCATAGCGCGCGCATGGCTGTAACCGAACTCTGCAGCGCCAATCGTCGCTTCCGCATCGGCAATGGCGGCGATCACGCCGTCTTCGTCATTGTGAAAGTCGGAGACATATCCGTCTTCCACCAGATCGACGCCGATGGCGTCAGCCTGCGCATAGGCACTGACATAACGCCAGAAGCCTTCATCATCGCCGCGATAGGAAACGCTCGCCTCTGCATGCGCGCGGGCAACAGCATAGGCCGCCACCTCGCCCGAATTGTAGAAGCTCGAATAATCGCCCATGCCCGCCATCGCGATGCCGACGGCACCTGCCTCCGCACTGGCTGTGGCTTCGGCCTGCGCCTCTGCGCCTTCGGCGCTCGCAACCGCTTCGGAAAGCGCAAGTGCGCCCGCAAAAACCTGCCCCCTGTTCGTCACCTCCCAGGCAGCCGTCTCGATGCCTTTCGCGCTGGCATATGAAGCATCAGTGGCAATCGCGCCTGCCTCGCTGGTCCGCGATGTGGCGCGCGCTCTCGCCTCCTGCTTGCCCGACGCCATGGCCCCGGCGACGATCAGCCCGTCATTGACGATGCGGTCGCCATAATCGCCACCATATGTCTCGCCCGCATAGCCGATTGCATCCGCAGACTGAGCATTGACGACTTCGGCTGAAGCATTGTGAAGACCGTCCGCTTCTGCGTAATTGTCGCCATAGGTCCCCGCCAGCGCGATGATCTCGCCCGCTTCCTCGCCGTCCTCATCGGCAAGATTGAGAAGCGTGATGCCGTCATAATTGCCGGATGCGAGCCCCACCGCCGAGGCATGGGACTGGGCGTCATCCCCGCCATCGCCCAGAAAGCCATAATCGATGCGGCTGCCAATATAGGCATCCGCCTCATCGCCATGCGCAAAGGCTTCCGTCTCCATTTCGGCAAGCGCAATCGCCGCGATCCTTCCGCGATTGATCACATCGTCGCCGAACCATGAAGCGTCGAGGTCCATGCCCGTCGCTTCAGCAGCAGCCGCGTTCCAGACATGGGCCGAGCCAATCTCGTCGCCATAGGCCTCCGCGCTCGCTTCCGCCGATGCAAGCGCAAGGGCGGAAATCGTCGAAGCATTCATCAGCCCATCATCGAACTCGCTATAGCCGACACGCACGCCCGTGGCGCTCGCCATCGCGGCGTTGGGCGCCAGAACTTCCGGCATATAGCTATAGGTCAGATCGGAGCCGAGCCGCGCATAGGCCGGGCCGTCATCCGACTCCGCGATGGCACTCGCCCTCACATTCGCCGCCGCCTGAACGCTTATGTCATCGTCATTGTAAAACCCGCCATCGGCGCCGACTTCGTAGAGCGATATGCCGACCGCGCAGCTCGACAGCGCCCCGCCCGCAACGGCCAGCGCCAGCGTGTCGTCGCCATCATCGACAATGGCCCGCGTCGACATCTCGGCCTCCGCCAGCGCCGTGACGTTGATGTCGTCGAGATTGACGAAACTGCCGTTGAGATAGGCCGTCCCCTCGTCGCTCTCCACCGCGATGCCATAGGCCACCGCATTGTCGCCGCCGCAATCGTCAAAGCAGACGAATGCCGCAGAGCCCTGCATCACGGCGACCGCAATCGCATTGCCGTCTTCGCTTTGCGCAATCGAGCTTTGTTCGATACCGGCCTCGACCCGGACATCGATATCGTCGTCATTGACGAAATTGCCCTTGCCGAAATCCTCGTCATATCCGGTCAGATAGCCGTAGCCGACATCTCCGAGCCTGGCGCGAATGCCGTAGCCTTCCGCCTGAACGCCCGCCGCCGCCCATGCCATGGCATCGCCATCTGCGTCCGATGTTGCGTTGACGACCGACGAAACCCACGCCGTCGCCTCGCTCAGAATATCGCCCGTATTGACGACATTGCCGCCGACATCGTGCGACGTGATGTCGAGACCCGTTGCAACGGCACGCGCATGGACAATCCCATCGTCCATGAAGCCGCCCGCCGATGCCGAGGCATCGGAATTGCCGTCACCATCGCCCGTCGTCTCGGCAGACACGGTTTGCACCGACACCGCATTGGCCGACGCATGAATGTCGCCATGATTGCGAATGCTGTCCTGAACCTCGCGCGCATCGACGACAATGCCGCTCGCATTCGCCGAAATCGAATTCCATGCCCCGGCACTTGCCTCATCCTCGCCGGTCGCCGCAGCGTTTGAAGAGCCCGACGCAAGCGCCGTTGCCCTCACGTCGCCATCATTGAAGAAGCTGCCCGCAAGCTTGCGCGTCTCAAGCTCGATGCCGCTTGCCGACGCCTCGATCCAGTCGCTACCAGCGCCTGCGGAAACGTCATAGCCGCCCGTCGCGCTCGCAATCTGTTCGCCCAGCGCACGGGCATCGCCGACCACTTCGCTTTCATTGATGAAATGCCCGGCAATCGATCCGATATCGGCCTTGATGCCGATGCCGCTGGCGATCGCTTCGCCCCATGCCCAGGCCTCGCTGTCATCGCCGCCAACGGAGCTTGCCGTTGAGCGCGCCTCCGCGAGGGCGCTGCCGCTCACCGCGTTGAGTTCGAAATATTCCTCATCATAAACATCATTGACGAACGCGCCGCCAAGCGCATCCGCCAGGAATTCTATGCCGGCCGCATTCGCCCGCGCCTCGGAGTAAGCGCCGCTGTCGCTCTCATCGGCGGAGGTTGCAGTAGCGCTATTTTCAGACCCCGCCACGGCCCGCGCCGCAACACCGGCTTCGTTAAAGAATTCGCCGCCTGCCAGCAGCGTATTGACGGCGATGCCGCGTGCCGAAGCGACAGCCGCATTTGTCGCCGCCGATTCAATATGTCCCGCCGCCTCTCCCGTCGCGGTGGAGGTGCCCAGCGCCGTCGCCAGCACATCGATCTCGTTGTAAATTTCTATATCGCCATTGATCTGCAACACGTCGAGATTGAGGCCCGTCGCCCAAGCATCCGCAAGGCTCGTGTCGTAATAGAAATATTCCTCGTCATCATATTCGTGATAGCCCGCATAGGAGCGCACACCGCCCCACGCCGACGACGCATCGGAAAGACTCACTGTTTCGGCGAGTGCGGAAACCTCAATCGGCGCGCCGCTGTAAACATCACCATCAATGACCGCCGCATTGCCGCTGAAGGTCGCCCCATAGGCTTGCGCAATTGCCGTGTCGAAAATATCGGTGCGCGCATATCCGCTTTCGCAATAATCCTCGCCCGTTTCCTCGCAGACGACCGCAGCCTCGACGCCCGTGAAGCTTTGCGCGACAGCCGACACATCGATGCCGCTGGCATAATAATCATCCCACAGATCAATTTCAGCCGCGATGCGCGGCCCGCGATGATCGCCGCCCACCGCGCCGTGGTTCTGGCCGTCGATACCGGCAGCATAGGCGCGCGCATCGCCGATCCCGTCGGCAGAGGCATTGCCGTAAGAATATTCGCTGGCCGACTGATCGACGGTCGCTTGCGCGGAAACATCGATCGAACCGGAATTCTCGATCCGGCCCGCCCCGTCGGCGTCGCCGCTATTGTCGAGGCGGATGCCATAGGCGTCCACCTGCGCAGCGAGCGACGTGCTGCCTTCGCCGGAGCTGTGATCGACATTGGCGACAGACGCCTCCACATCGATCAAGCCGTCATTGCGGATGTGGCCGCGCAGCCCGCTTCCGCCGACAGCTTCCATGCCCGCCGCATAGCGCGCGCTCTGCTCCGGCCCCTCGCCCTGCGCCGTGACGGCAATGCTGCCGTCATTCTCGAAATCGCCCCTTATGTCGCTGGCATTGTCGATAAACATGCCGCGCAGCGCGTTGCCGCCGCTGACGCTGATGCCGCCTTCATTATCGACCGAACCATTGACCAGCGCGCCGCTGACATGGATGCCATGCTTGCCGGTCGCATTGGTGATCGTCCCGCCATTCGTCACATAGGGCACGGCAGAATTGACGAAGATCTGATCGACGGTCGTGTATTCGGGATTGTAATAGCTGGGAGGCGGCGCCGCCTGGACCCCATGCGAAGCGACGAGCAGCGCCGCGACAGATGTGGTCGTCAGCAGGCTGCGAAACGTCAGGCGAGCATTCATCGAAAATCCCCCAGCTAAGGCGCGCCTCAAGACCGGGCTATAAGGCGTCGCGCGCAATCACGGCCGGTCGACAAGACCGGACACAACCATGGAGCGAAATTCCCCGCCCTATCCGCTCGACAAACGGCTAAATTACGCAGATTTCTGCGAGCCGCCGCGACCTCTGGAAGGAAATATCGCCTCAAGGTTGCACGGGCTCAGACTCCCCAGACTAGACCTTTAGGTCAAGACACACAGACCCTTGGATTGGTTCACGCTGGAGGTAAGCCGGGAGATTCCGTGGCCGGGGGGTGACAAAGCGCGCCAAATCGCCCAAATGCCTGTGAAGCACATAATCGATTGGGCTAAGTTGCGGGTCTTCGGGTCCGCGCAGGCCCGGTTTCGTTCTGAAAGGCAGACTTCGTGAGCATCGTCGACATCACCTCCGACAAACGAGGCGTTGCAGCCGTCATGGCCGCGATGGGCACCCGCGCCCGCGCTGCGGCAGAGGTGCTTGCCCGGACGCCGACCAAGCAAAAGGATGCGGGCCTTCTCTGCGCCGCCATGGTCATCCGCGCCAATGTCGACGACATCCTCAAAGCCAATGCGACAGACATGGAAGCCGCCCGCGCAAAGGGCATCACCGGCGCCATGCTCGACCGCCTGATGCTGGACGAGAGCCGCGTCGAGGCCATGGCCAAAGGCATCGAAGCCATAGCCGCGCTCCCCGATCCCGTCGGCACGAAAATCGCCGAATGGGACCGCCCCAACGGTCTCCACATCGAGCGCGTTCGCACACCGCTCGGCGTCATCGGCATCATCTATGAAAGCCGCCCGAACGTGACGGCGGACGCCGCCGCCCTGTGCCTCAAATCCGGCAATGCGGCGATCCTGCGCGGCGGTTCTGAGAGCGCCCATTCGAGCCGCGTCATTCATGAATCGCTGATCGAAGGCTTCCTCGCCTCGAACCTGCCCGAACATGCAATCCAGCTCGTGCCGACAACCGACCGCGCCGCCGTCGGCGAAATGCTGAGCGGCCTCGACGGCTCGATCGACGTCATCGTTCCTCGCGGCGGCAAAAGCCTCGTCGCCCGCGTGCAACAGGAAGCGCGCGTGCCCGTCTTCGCCCATCTCGAAGGTCTCTGCCACGTCTATATCGACAAGGATGCCGACCTCGAAATGGCGCGCGAGATCGTGCTGAATTCCAAGCTCCGCCGCACCGGCGTCTGCGGCGCCACCGAAACGCTTCTCGTCGATGAGGCCTGTGCCGCAACGCATCTGGCGCCCATCGTCAACGATCTCATCGCGGCGGGCTGCGAAGTGCGCGGCGACGATGCCGTGCGCGCCGTCGATGCGCGCGTGAAGCCCGCGACCGATGCGGACTGGAGCACCGAATATCTCGACGCGATCATCGCCATCGGTGTCGTCAAAGGCGTCGATGAAGCCATTCGCCATATCGCGACCTACGGCTCGCACCATACCGAAGCCATCGTGACCGCCAATCAGGCCACCGCCGACAGGTTCCTCAACAACCTCGACAGCGCGATCCTGCTGCACAATGCCTCGACGCAGTTTGCAGATGGCGGCGAGTTCGGCATGGGCGCGGAAATCGGCATTGCGACGGGCAAGTTCCATGCGCGTGGCCCCGTCGGCGTCGAGCAACTCACAAGCTTCAAATATATCGTGCGGGGCTCCGGCCAGATCAGGCCTTAACCGCATGGCAGAAAAGCGCAGCGAAGCGCCATCGGGCCTTTCGGTCGGCCTGCTGGGCGGCTCCTTCAATCCCGCCCATGAAGGCCATCTGCACCTGACGCATATGGCGCTCGAGGCGCTCGCGCTCGACCGCATCTGGTGGCTCGTCTCGCCGCAGAACCCGTTGAAAAGCACCCGCGACATGGCCCCGCTGGATGAGCGGCTGGCAGGCGCGCGCGCCCTCGTCGAAAAATCGGGCGATCCGCGCATTCTCGTCACCGCCATCGAGACCGAACTTGGCACGCGCTACACCATCGACACGGTGCGCGCGCTGAAGGCCCGCTATGCCGACACCCGCTTCGTCTGGTTGATGGGCGCCGACAACATGATCGAGCTGCCGCGCTGGGCGAACTGGCGCGAACTGACGCAGGAAATTCCGATTGCCGTCTATCCGCGCCCCGGCTTCACCATGAAAGCGCGCACTTGCCCGGCTGCCGCCCTGCTTCGTTCCGTGACGCTTGAGGCAAGCGAGGCCGACCGCCTCGCAAAGAGTGCACCGCCCGCGCTTGTCTTTCTCGACGGCCCCGAGCATCTTGCCTCATCCACCGAGATACGCGCCCGGCATGGCCGATGAAGCGCCGTCTTGAAACGATAAAATCCCGCGCATTGAGTTTGCGCGCCCCGACCTCTATTCTGAGCACAGCCGGGACGCGGTTGCGGCGTGCTCGGTTCGGTATGAACAAAGGAGTGCGTTCCTGAGCAACGAACCCAAAGGCCGCAAGGCCAAATCTGCGCCCGCCAAGCCTGCGAAAGCCAAGGCATCAAAGGCCTCCGCAGCGAAGGCGAAACCTTCAACGACCAAAGCCGCAAAGGCGAAGCCCGCCACAGCCACGGCAAAAAAGCCGGTAAAGGCGACGGCATCGAAAGCCACAAAAGCGCCCGCCGCAAAGTCTGTCGGCGCGAAGGCGAAGGCTGTGACGCCCAAGGCGAAGACTGCGCCCAAAAGCGCGCCCGCCAAGACCGTGAAGCCCAAAGCAAAAGCGGTAACGCCGAAAGCGGCGGCGCCGAAAGCAAAGACCGCCAGCCCGAAAGCGAAAGCTGCAAGCCCCAAGGCGTCGAAATCGCCCAAGGCCGTAGCCGCGCCCAAAAGCCCCAAGGTTCAGACCGCTCGTGAAAAGGCGTCAGCCATCCGCGAAATTGCCGAGCGCAAGAAAGCGGCGGCCATGCTCGCCCTCGTGATGAAAAGCCTCGACGACGACAAGGCCGAGGACATCATCTCGATCGACCTCGCAGGCAAGACGCCCATCGCCGATTACATGGTTGTCGCAAGCGGTCGCTCGAGCCGTCATGTCGCCGCCGTTGCCGATCATCTGCTGCGTCGCCTCAAGGAAGAAGGCTACGGCCTTGCCCAGGTCGAAGGCATGCAGCAGGGCGACTGGGTGCTCATCGATGCGGGCGACGTGGTGGTCCATGTCTTCCGTCCCGAAGTGCGCGAATTCTACCGGCTCGAAAAAATGTGGGCCGCGGACATTCCGGCAGACCAGCTCGCGGGCTGACATCTGCGCGAGGCAGCGGGGAACTCCATGCGCATCGAAATCTGCGCCGTCGGCAGGCTTCGCGCCGGACCCGAAAAAACGCTGCTCGACGATTATCTCTCGCGCACCAACGCCGCGGGACGAAGCCTCGGCTTCTCCTCGCTCTCGCTTGTCGAGGTCGAGGAGAAGCGCCGTCTCGAAGGCGAAAATCTGAAAAACGCTGAAGCCACGCTGCTTAAAGCCGCCGTCCCGCGCGGCGCGCTCCTCGTCGCCCTTGACGAGCGAGGGCGCACCGAAGGCAGCGAGGCTTTCGCCGCGCGCATCGGGCGCTGGCGCGACGAAGGCGTTTCCGATCTCGCTTTCATCATCGGCGGCGCTGACGGATTATCGCCGGGCTTACGCAACGAAGCGCGCCACCTCATCGCTTTCGGTCCCATGACCTGGCCGCATATGCTGGTGCGCGTCATGCTTGCCGAACAACTTTACCGCGCCGTCAGCATTCTGGCCGGTCATCCCTATCATCGCGCCTGATTTGCGAACCGCTTTCCGTGTCTTATCTGCGACGCCACGCGCCAAAACGCAGCCTCGCGACCCCCGCCCTCATGGACACGATTCACGCCATCGACTAGCTTCGTCATCGATGCGTGACTGGTACGCGGTGCCTGGGCTGTCTCAAAAACCATGAACGACAAGAACAGCGTTAGCCCCCTCGTCCTTGTACTTCTGGACGGTTGGGGCATTCGCGCGGAACGTGAGGCGAATGCGCTGGCGCAAGCACGCACGCCCATCTACGACCGCATTGCAGGAACCTATCCTCACACGGTTCTCGCCGCGTCGGGCGAAGCCGTGGGCCTTGCCGCGGGCAAGCCCGGCAACATGCAGGCGGGCTATATGACGCTCGGCGCAGGCCGTCCCGTCGAGCAGGACATTCTCCGCGTTAACCGTGCGATCCAGGAAGAAGGCCCGCTCAGCCTCGCCGCCAATCCCATCCTGCAAAAACTCATTCAGCGCGTGCGCCCTCTCGGCGGCGCAGTCCATCTGATCGGCATGGTCTCGCCCGGCGGCGTTGCCGGCCATCAGGATCACCTCGCCATTCTCGCCGCCATGCTGAGCCATGAAGGCGTGCAGGTCTGGGTCCATGGCATCATGGACGGCATCGACACACGCCCGCAAAGCGGCATCGCCTATCTCGCCGAATTGATGGACGACATAGCAGGCGCCGAACAGGCGACGCTTGGCAGCCTCATGGGCCGCGCCTATGCCTTCGGCGAAGGCGCCGATGCGGAGCTTGTCAAAACCGCATGGAAGGCGCTTGCAGAGGCCGACGCGCCGCGCGCGGAATATCCCGCCGCCCATCTCGACAAGTGCTACGCCAAGGGCACGCAGGACGACCGCATACCGCCGGTCATCTCGCAGAACTATCGCGGCATCCGGCGCGACGATGCGGTCTTCCTCGTCAATCTCAGCCCCGACATCGGCGCATCGCTGATGCAGGAATTGCTGGAATCGGAAACCGCCTCGCTGCTCTCCATCACTGTCTCTCTGGTCGAGCTTGAAGGCGACGGCCTGAGCTGGGTCGAGCCGCTTTTCGCCCATCGCCCCGTCGCCACGACGCTGAGCGAGACTCTGGCGCTCTCCGGTCGCACGCAACTCCTGCTGACCGAAACCATCGCGGAAAAAAATCTCTCGCTCTTTCTGCGCGGCGGCAATGCGCGCATCTATGAAGGCGAAACGCTCGGCCTTGCCGAAACGCCGCTCGCCAAAATGGAAAAGCGCCCCGAGCTTGCCGCAGCCGATCTCACCATCGAAGCGCTCAACGCCATCAAGGCGGGCGAGCGCGATCTCCTCATCGTCAATTTCACCAACGTCGCTCTCTTCGGCCGCACCGGCAATCTGCGCACGACCGTCGAAGCCGCCGAGGCCATCGACAAATATCTCGGCAAGATCGCCGCCCAGGTTGAAAAGCGCGGCGGCCTGCTCGCCATCACCGGCGCCTTCGGCAAGGGCGAAATGATGAACGACCCCGAGACGGGCGAGATCTGGCGCGGGCCGACGCAATCGGCAATGCCCTTCACGCTGATGGGCGCAGGTGCTGACGTCACGCTGCGCTCGGGCACGCTTGCCGACATCGCGCCGACAATTCTCGATCTGATGGGCCTCGCCAAACCTGAAGCCATGACAGGCCGCTCGCTCATTGCCGGGTCCGAGCGGACAAGCTCCGAACAGGCAGCCAGTGTCCCGGCCTGATCGCACCGCCCTTGCCCTCGCGCTTCTGACGCTTGCCGCGCTCGCTCCGACCATTCCTGCGCGCGCCGAATCCGCCGATCCTTCAAAGCTTGAAAGCCTGAAGCACGAACTCGACACCAGCGTCGAGCGCAAGAAGGCGCTTGAAGCGCAATCGCAAGCCGCCGCAAAAGATGCCGAGCTTGTCCGCAGCCAGCTCATCGTCACGGCGGCAAGCGTGCAAGCGCGCGAGGCGGAAGTCTCGGCCTCCGAAGCCCGCCTCGCCGAATTGAAGCAGGCCGAAACCGAGCTGCTGGCCCGCCTCGAACAGCGCCGCGCCAAGATGGCCGACCTCCTCGTCGCCCTCACCCGCCTCGACCGCAACCCGCCGCCCGCACTCGCCGTCAAACCCGACGACGCATTGGGCGCGATCCGCGGCGCGATCCTGCTTGGCGATGCGGTGCCGGAACTGCGCGCCCAGGCCGACGAACTACGCGCCCGCCTTCAGGAACTCCAGCGCCTGCGCGAAAGCATCCTTGCCGAGCGCACGACGCTCGCTCAGGCCAAGACCTCACTTGAGCGCGACCGCGCCAATCTCGAAAAGCTGCTCGCCAACAAGGTCGCCCGTCAGCAGCGCCTAGCTCAGGCCGCCGAAACCGAAGAGGCCCGCGCCACCCGCCTCTCGCGCGAAGCGACCGACCTGACCGACCTCATCGGACGCCTTGAAAGCGAAGCCGCCGCGCGCCTTCCCGCAACGCGCCCGGTCCGCCGGCCGCCGCCTCCCGCCGCCGTCCCGACCCAGACGGCGCAGGCCCCTGCGCGGGGCACCGAAATGGCCATGCTGACGCCGCCCGACAGCCTGCCGGCTTTGCCTTCATCGCGCCTTTTTTCACAGGCAAAAGGTCTGATCCGTTTACCGGCGACCGGAATGCTGGTGCGCGGCTTTGGAGCGCCCAACGGCGCCGGCGGAGTGACGCAAGGCATGACCATCGCCACGCGCCCCGGCGCGCAGGTGATAGCGCCCTTCGATGGTAAAATCGTCTTTGCAGGACCTTTTCGGCGCTATGGGCAACTCTTGATCATCTCGGTGGGCGAAGGATACCATGTGCTCCTGGCGGGCATGGCGAAGATTAACGGAGCCGTCGGACAAGGCATTCTTGCCGGAGAGCCTGTCGGTACGATGGATTCACCTTCCGCAGATGAAAGTGCGGCTTCCGACCGGAATACCGGGACAGGCGGTCGACCCTCGCTTTATATTGAATTCCGGAAAGACAGCGACCCGATCGACCCCCGACCGTGGCTGATGATGAGTGACAAGAAGGCTCGTGGATAAATGAACAAGTCAGTGCTCGCCGGCTTCGCAGTCGGAACCCTGGTATCGGCCCTTACGGTGTTTACGTTCCAGTCGGGAAATTTCGAGACGGCCCATGCCGCCGACAACGACACCTACCGTCAGCTCAATCTTTTCGGCGACGTCTTCGAGCGCGTCCGCGCCGACTATGTCGAACCGACCGATGACAGCAAGCTGGTCGAGAACGCCATCAACGGCATGCTGACCTCGCTCGATCCCCATTCGAGCTACATGAACCCGAAAAACTTCCGCGACATGCAGGTGCAGACGCGCGGCGAGTTCGGCGGCCTCGGCATCGAAGTCACGATGGAAAACGGCGTCGTCAAGGTCGTGACGCCCATCGACGACACACCCGCCAGCCGCGCCGGTCTGCGCCCCGGCGACTACATCACCCATATCGACGGCAAGCCGATCCTCGGCCAGACGCTGAGCGACGCCGTCGACAAGATGCGTGGGCCGGTCAACACGGTCGTCACCCTCTCCGTCGTGCGCAAAGGCCTCGACGAGCCCTTCGACGTCAAGCTGACGCGCGATGTCATCACCATCAAGTCGGTGAAGTTTCATCGCGAAGGCGACATCGGCTATGTCCGCATCACCACCTTCAACGAGCAGACGGGCGAGCTTCTCGACGAAGCGATCCACACGCTGCAAAAGCAGATCGGCGCTTCGCGCGTGAAGGGCTACATCCTCGACCTGCGCAACAATCCCGGCGGCCTTCTCGATCAGGCCATCGCCGTCAGCGGCGACTTCATCAATGAAGGCGAGATCGTCTCGACGCGCGGCCGCCACCCCGAAGACACGCAGCGCTACAACGCACGCGGCGGCGACCTCACGGGCGGCAAGCCGGTCATCGTCATGGTCAATGGCGGTTCGGCCTCGGCCTCTGAAATCGTCGCAGGCGCGCTTCAGGATCATCGTCGCGCGACGATCCTCGGCACGCGTTCTTTCGGCAAGGGCTCCGTGCAGACGATCATTCCGCTCGGCTCCGACGGCGCGCTGCGCCTGACCACGGCGCGTTACTACACGCCGTCCGGCCATTCGATCCAGGCAAAGGGCATCGAGCCCGACATCCAGGTCGAGCAGAACACCGATCCGAAGTCGAAGAAGCGCCTGCTCATCACGGGCGAGGCCGAGCTTCCCGGTCATCTGGCCGCCGAAGAAGGCGCCAAGGAAATCGCGGGCTCGGACAGCTTCGTGCCGACCGACAAGAAAGACGACAAGCAGCTCCTCTACGCGATCGATCTGTTGAACGGCGTGCGCAAGGACGCTGCATTCAAGAGCGCAGCCGCCACGGCCAATGCAAACTAAGTCGCGAAAGCGGATGAGCAAGCAAACGGGGGCCGCGTATATGGCTGGGTCATGCCGGGTAGGGCACTGAGCGATAGGTCGAAGCGGCGGCGCCAGCCCGGTGTGCTGGCCGTCGCCGCGCTTCTGATCGCCTGCCTTTACGGCGGCGTGTTGGCTTGGCTGTTGACGGTCGATAGCCGCATGGCGGGCATGCCTGCCGTCCAGCTTGCGCTCGCGCCGGAGCCCGAACCCGCCGCCCTGCCGGCACCGCCTGCGGAAAACCTGCTGCGCACCGGCAACGACGAGGAACATGCCGCCGCTGCAACGCCGAGCGAGACGCCCGACGAAACGCATGCGCCCGATGATGCCGCCGCCGATGGCCTGAGCCCCGACGAGCAGACCTTGCTCGACGCGGCCCGCAATGTCGGCGCGGACAATAGCGGCGATGTGAAAATCGTCGGCGCCGAAACCGTGTCGGCCAATGACCCCGCAGCCACCGTCGCCATCGCGCTGAAGCCCGTTCCCGATCCGGCTCTCATCGCCAATGGCCGTCAGGGTCCGCTGCCCATCGTCGCGAAAGACGGTCGTCAGGCATGGAAAGTCTATGCCCGCCCGCTGCCCAAGGGTCTGCCCGCCGGTCCGCGCGTCGCCCTCATCGTCTCGGGCCTCGGCATCAGCGACAGCGCCACCGCGCATGCCATCGAAACCCTGCCGCCTGAAGTCACCCTCTCCTTCGCGCCCTATGGCGCGCGCCTTCAGGACTGGATCACCAAGGCCCGCGCCGCCGGTCACGAAGTCCTGCTCGAATTGCCGATGGAGCCTTTCGGCTATCCGCAAAACGATCCCGGCCCCTATACGCTGCTGACGAGCCTTCAGCCCGCCGAAAACATCTCGCGCCTCGAATGGCTGATGAGCCGCTTCACCGGTTATGCAGGCGTGATGAATTATCAGGGCGCGCGCTTCACCAGCTCCGAAACCTCCGTCACGCCGATCCTTGCCGCCGTCAAATCACGCGGGTTGATGTATGTCGACAATGGCGCCTCGCAGCGCAGCCTCGCGCCGAAACTCGCAGCCGATATCAGCCTGCCCCACGCGACCGGCACGCGCATGATCGATCCCGTGCAAACGCCTGACGTGATCGCTTATTCCCTCGTCCAACTTGAAGCCTCGGCCAAACAATCCGGCACCGCCATTGGCGTCGCCTCGGGCCTGCCCGTCACGGTCGATGAACTCGCGCGCTGGGCCGTCACGCTGAAAAACCGCGGCGTGACGCTTGTGCCGGTAACAGCGACCGCCAACTGATCGGACGAACCCTCATGGCCAAAGACGGAAAAGCCGACCTGATCGACCCGGCAAGCCTGCCCTATCGACCATGCGTCGGCGTCATGCTCATCAATCGCGACGGCCTCGTCTTCGTCGGCAATCGCGTGCAAAGCATCGATATCGGCCCGCTCACATGGCAGATGCCGCAAGGCGGCATCGACAAGGGCGAGGAGCCGCAAACGGCAGCCTTCCGTGAACTGAAGGAAGAGACCGGCGTCGATGCCGACAAGGCCGAAATCATCGGCGAGGTTGCAGACTGGCTGACCTATGACCTGCCCCCTCATCTCGTCGGCCATGCGCTGAAGGGAAAATATCGCGGCCAGAAACAGAGATGGTTCGCCATGCGCTTTCTGGGCGACGACAGCGATGTCGACATCGCCGCCGACGCGCATCAGGAATTCAGCGAATGGGCCTGGGTGTCGATCGACGAACTCACCGATCTCATCGTGCCGTTCAAGCGCGGCATCTATCAGCGCGTCGTCACCGAATTCACGCCTCTGGCAAAACCGCGCGGCTGATTTGCGCGGGGCATCCAGCTTCCTGCTGCTCGATAATCAGCTCACCGGCCCCGCTAAAAATTCCGTGTCGTCCCGGGACTTGTTCCCGGGACCCATCTTGCCTCACTGCATTGCATAAAGATGGACTCCGGGAGAGGCTTGCGTGAGGGTCGCCTTCCTCCCTCCGAAGGCAAACGACGGTCGGCTGCCCTCAGACGGCAGCGCGCGAAAGACGCCAGACGCGCAGGCGCCAGAAGGCCCAGACGCCCGACGATACTAGGCGCATGAGAAGCCCGCGCGGCGCAAGGCCGATGGCCTTGCCGACCATGGCGACAAGCCTGTCCGTATGCTGACGGCGATAAAGACCAAGCGCACGCTTCTCATATGCCTTGGCAAAATGCGCGCGGTCATAGGGAACGCTCCCATCCGCATTCGTGTTCGCCGCGTAATAGGCATAGGAAAGCTCGTCGTCATCGGCTTCCGAAACGCGACCGATGGCAATGCGCGCCCGCGCCATGCGTGACGGCAGCTCTTCATTGAGTACCTTGAACTGCTCATAGAAAAGCTTGTAGTGGCGGAATTCGTCGGCGGCGATATTGGCCGCGATCTGGCGAAGCACCGGCTCCGTGCTCGCATCCTTGATCGCCGTGTAATAGGAGGACGTGCCGCTTTCGACGACGCAACGCGCCACAAGCTCGCCCGCGCGGCTGCCGCGCACCGAATGGATCGCCTCGAGCGGAATCGAATAGCCCGCGCGAAAGCGGTCGAACGCCGCCTGAAAATTGAAGCCCGGATCGGCAAGCTCCGCCCAGCGCGCCAGCGCCTGCCCGTGCTGGATTTCTTCCGCGCCCCATTGCTGCACCAGCGCCTTCACATCGGGCCGGTCCGCAAACACATTGCAGAGATAGGTCACATAATCGGGCGCATTGAACTCGACCATCGCCGCCGCTTTGACCGCGCACAGAATGTCGGCATCGACCTTTGAAGGATCGAAGTCGGCCCATTTGATGTCATCAAGCGTCCAGTGACGGCTCATATTCTTTCACCCGTTCGGGCCCAAACTAGCCCGGACGCGGATTATATCGCAACGCGCCCAACCGGTTAAGCTTGCAACACGTGCCATAAAACCGCAGCCGGAACAGGACGACCCATCGAAAAGACGGACCGCCCAAACAAAAGAGGCGGCACTTGCGCAGCACCGCCTCATTTTACTGTCTTGTTACCGCAATCAGAGCGACTGACGCAGCTCTTTCAGGTGATCCAGCGTTTCCTGAGCGAGAAGCCGCGTATCGTCGGTCTTCGCCGCTGCAACATGCGCCTGAGCCGTTGCAATCTCCTGATCGAGCGCCGCCGTGTCGAGATCGGCAAACGGGATCGCCTTTTCAGCGAGAATGGTGAGGCCCGCCGGCGTCACTTCGGCAAAACCGCCGCGCACGAAAATGCGCTGCTGGGCGCGTCCGGCGTCATCGACATTGATGATGCCGGGACGCAGCACGGCCACGAGAGGCGAGTGACCGGCAAGCACGCCGAAGTCGCCTTCCTTGCCAGGCACGGTCACCATGTCGACATTCTCCGAGAGGAGAAGCCGTTCGGGCGACACGAGGTCGAAGTGAAGCTTGTCAGCCATAAACCCTTACCCGACCTTGCTTACGCTGCTTCCGCGGCGAGACGCTCGGCCTTTTTGATCGCATCTTCGATCGTGCCGACCATGTAGAAGGCTGCTTCCGGCAGGTGATCGTAGTCGCCGTTGCACAGACCCTTGAAGCCTTTGATCGTGTCCTTGATGTCGACGAGCACGCCCGGCGTGCCGGTGAACACTTCGGCGACGAAGAAAGGCTGCGACAGGAAACGCTCGATCTTGCGCGCGCGAGCAACCGCCAGCTTGTCTTCTTCCGACAGTTCATCCATGCCGAGAATGGCGATGATGTCCTGAAGCGACTTGTAGCGCTGAAGAATTTCCTGAACCTGACGCGCCGTGTCGTAATGCTCCTGGCCGACAACGCGCGGCTCGAGAATACGGCTGGTCGAGTCGAGCGGATCAACGGCGGGATAAATGCCCTTTTCCGAGATCGCACGGTTCAACACGGTCGTCGCGTCCAAGTGAGCGAAGGATGCGGCAGGCGCCGGGTCGGTCAAGTCGTCGGCGGGCACGTAAATGGCCTGCACGGACGTGATCGAGCCCTTGGTCGTCGTGGTGATGCGTTCCTGGAGCTGGCCCATGTCGGTCGCGAGCGTCGGCTGATAGCCCACGGCGCTCGGAATACGACCGAGAAGCGCCGACACTTCAGAACCCGCCTGCGTGAAGCGGAAAATGTTGTCGACGAAGAAGAGCACGTCCTGGCCCTTGTCGCGGAAGCTTTCGGCAATCGTCAGACCCGTCAGCGCGACGCGAGCACGTGCTCCCGGCGGCTCGTTCATCTGACCGAACACGAGGGCGCACTTCGAACCGGTCGTATCGCCGTTATTCTCGTGCGGATCCTTGTTCACGCCCGACTCGATCATCTCGTGATAGAGGTCGTTGCCTTCGCGCGTACGCTCGCCCACACCGGCAAACACCGAGTAGCCGCCATGCGCTTTCGCGATGTTGTTGATGAGTTCCTGAATGAGAACCGTCTTGCCGACGCCGGCGCCGCCGAACAGGCCGATCTTGCCGCCGCGCGCATAAGGCGCAAGCAGGTCGACGACCTTGATGCCCGTGACGAGCATTTCAGCTTCCGTCGACTGCTCGACGAAGGCAGGCGCGTCCTGATGGATTTCGCGGCGGGTTTCGAACTTCACCGGACCGGCTTCGTCCACCGGCTCGCCGATGACGTTGATGATGCGACCAAGCGTTCCCTCGCCAACCGGCACCGAGATCGCCGCGCCCGTATCGCGCACTTCCTGACCGCGCATCAGACCTTCGGTCGTGTCCATGGCGATGGCGCGCACCGTGTTCTCGCCCAGATGCTGCGCGACTTCCAGAACAAGGCGGCTGCCGTGATTGTCCGTTTCAAGCGCGTTCAGAATGGCGGGCAGATTGTCGGTGAACTCAACGTCCACGACAGCGCCGATGACTTGCGCGATCTTGCCGACTGCTTTGCTCATGGCATTTCCTTCATCTTCCCCAGGGGGACGTATCTTTAGAGGGCTTCAGCGCCCGAAATGATTTCGATCAGTTCTTTGGTAATCATCGCCTGGCGCGAACGGTTATACGTGATGTTCAGCTTCTTGATCATCTCGCCCGCATTGCGCGTCGCATTGTCCATCGCCGACATCTTGGCGCCGAATTCACCTGCGACGTTTTCCAGAAGCGCCTTGAAAATCTGCACTTCGAGATTGCGCGGCAGCAGGTCTTTCAGGATCTCGGTCTCGTCAGGCTCGTAGTCGTAAACCGCGCCGCCAAGATCGACGCCGCCCTTGGCCGAAGTCGGCACGCTTGCCGGAATGAGCTGCTGTGCGGTCGGCACCTGCGTCACGACGTTGACGAACTTCGAGAAGAAGAGCGTCGCCACGTCGAACTCGCCCGCATCGAACATCGTCAGAACCGTCTGCGCGACATCTTCCGCCTGGGCAAAGCCTATCTGGCGAATGCCCGTGAACTCGTAGGACTTCACGATCTTGTCGCTGAAGAAACGCTTCAGCGTGTCGCGACCCTTGCGGCCCACAGTGAGGATCTTCACCGTCTTGCCTTCGCGAATGAGCTTGAAGATATGCTCACGCGCCAGGCGGGCGATCGACGAGTTGAAGCCGCCGCAAAGTCCGCGATCAGCGGTTGCGACGATGACCAGATGAACCTGATCGCTTCCCGTTCCGGCCAGAAGAGCAGGCGCGCCGGGCTTGCCCGCCATGCCTGCCGCCAGATTGGCAAGCACGCTTTCCATGCGTTCCGCATAAGGCCGCGCAGCTTCCGCAGCGTCTTGCGCACGGCGCAGTTTCGCGGCGGCCACCATCTGCATGGCCTTCGTGATTTTCTGCGTCGCTTTCACGCTCGCGATGCGGTTTCTGAGGTCTTTGAGGCTCGCCATTTGCCCTTACCTAGGTTCGCTGTGGTTCAGCTCAGGCAAATGCCTTGGAGAAACTCTCGACGGCTGCCTTGAGCTTCGCTTCCGTGTCGTTCGACAGCGCCTTCTCGGTGCGGATCGCCTCGAGAATGCCTGCATGGCTCGTGCGCACGTTACGCAGGAACTCTTCCTCGAAGCGGCCGACGTCAGAAACCGGCAGCTTGTCGAGATAGCCGTTCACGCCCGCATAGATCACGACGACCTGCTCTTCGACCTTCAGCGGCGAGAACTGCGGCTGCTTCAGAAGCTCGGTGAGACGTGCGCCACGATTGAGCAAACGCTGCGTTGCGGCGTCGAGGTCGGAACCGAACTGAGCAAAGGCCGCCATTTCGCGGTACTGCGCAAGCTCGCCCTTGATCTTGCCTGCAACCTGCTTCATCGCCTTGATCTGCGCCGAAGAACCGACGCGCGACACGCTGAGGCCGACGTTCACCGCCGGACGGATGCCCTGATAGAAGAGGTCCGTTTCCAGGAAGATCTGACCATCGGTGATCGAGATCACGTTGGTCGGAATATAGGCCGACACGTCGTTCGCCTGCGTCTCGATGATCGGCAGAGCCGTCAGCGAGCCCGAGCCGTTCTCTTCGTTGAGCTTCGCAGCGCGCTCAAGCAGACGGGAATGGAGATAGAAGACGTCGCCCGGATAGGCTTCGCGTCCCGGCGGACGACGCAGCAGCAGCGACATCTGGCGGTAGGCGACGGCCTGCTTGGACAGATCGTCATAAACGACGAGGGCATGCATGCCGTTGTCGCGGAAATATTCACCGAAGGTGCAGCCGGCAAAGGGTGCCAGGAACTGCAGCGGCGCAGGCTCCGACGCCGTCGCGGCGACGATGATCGAATATTGCAGCGCGCCGTTTTCTTCCAGCGTCTTCACGATCTGGGCAACCGTCGAGCGCTTCTGGCCGATGGCGACATAGATGCAATAGAGCTTCTGGTTTTCGTCCGTGCCCTGGTTCAGCGGCTTCTGGTTGAGGATCGCGTCGATCGCGAGCGCCGTCTTGCCGGTCTGACGGTCGCCAATGATCAGCTCGCGCTGGCCACGACCGATGGGGATCAGGGCGTCGATGGCCTTGAGGCCGGTCTGCATGGGCTCATGCACCGACTTGCGGGGAATGATGCCCGGCGCTTTCACGTCAACGCGACGGCGCTCGGTGCTCTCGATCGGGCCCTTGCCGTCGATCGGATTGCCCAGCGGGTCGACGACGCGGCCCAGAAGGCCCTTGCCGACGGGAACGTCCACGATGGAGCCCGTGCGCTTTACCGTGTCGCCTTCTTTAATGTCGCGGTCGTTACCGAAAATAACGATACCGACGTTGTCGCGTTCAAGGTTCAGCGCCATGCCGCGCACGCCACCCGGGAACTCGACCATTTCGCCCGCCTGGACGTTGTCGAGACCATAGACGCGGGCAATACCGTCACCGACGGAAAGCACCTGGCCGATCTCGGATACCTGCGCTTCCGCGCCGAAACCCTGGATCTGCTGCTTGAGGATTGCGGAAATTTCCGCAGCCTGAATGTCCATCAGGAGGCCTCTTTCATGGCAAGCTTGAGAGAAGTGAGTTTGGTCTTGAGAGACGAATCGATCATCCGGCTCCCGACCTTGACGATGAGCCCGCCGAGGAGCCCCGCGTCGACTTTTGCGTCGATCTGAACATCGCGACCCGTGGCAGCTTTAAGCGACTGCTTGAGGCTCGCGACCTGCGCATCCGAAAGCGGATGAGCGGAAGTGACATCGGCCGTGATCTCGCCGCGCTTGGCCGCCAGAAGGCGGTTGAAGCCCGTAATCATGTCGGGCAGCGCGAAAAGACGGCGATTCTGGATGACCAGGCCCGCAAAGCGCGCGACCAGGCCCTTGATGCCTGCGCGTTCCAGGATCGCGGCAAAGGCGCGCCCCTGTTCGCCGGCGCTGAAAACGGGGCTCGCCACGAGACGGCGGAAATCCTCGCTCCCGTTGATGAGCGATGTGACGCGCGCGAGATCGCTCGCGGTCGCGTCGAGGTGGCCTTCGCTTTCGGCGAGCTCGAAGAGCGCCGTAGCGTAGCGGCCAGCCATGCCTGAAACGTGATGATCGGATGCCAAATTGAGGCTCGCTGGGTTTCCGTGAAAATCACCGCATCTGCCTTATTCAGCGATGCGACAACCACTTGAAATCATTAGTTTATTTTTACCGAATAGGACATGTCTCAACCCACAGTCCCCAAGGGCGGGGGTTAGGTAACACATGGGCATGGGCAGCGCAACACGGTCGCCAGGGAAATGGCGGAGATGCGGCATTTTGGGCATGGCAAAATGTCGCCGGGCAGGCCGCACGCGGCCCCTGCCGGGATGCAGAATCGCTCAGGCTTTATGGATCAGGCGGCCACGGCCACGAAATTCACCGCATTGATGCAGTGGAAACTCGTCGCGACCTTGTAGCCATGCGTGTCGCACCAGGCCTCGAAGTCGGGGATTTTGGGCCTGAAGACTTCGACCATCAGCACCGGCTTGTCGCGCTGGATCAGCTTTTCGGCGCCCTTGAGCACATCGAATTCCATGCCCTCGACGTCGATCTTCATGAAATCGACCGTCTCGCCCGCCAGCGTTTCGTCCAGCGGAAAGACTTCCAGCTCGCCGCCGCCCTGCGTCAGCCGGGCCGCGCCGAGATTGTTCTCGCCGGGCAGCATGACGGCAAACTTGCCATATTCGGCGCCCGCGCCGATGCCGATGCCGCGCTCGTCCACGACGCCTTCAAGCTTGTTCGCGCGAATATTTTCCGTCAGCAGCCGCACCGCATCCGGGTTCGGCTCGAAGGGGAAAATCTTCTTCGGCTTCATGTGCTGAGCATAGAAGACCAGATGATTGCCGACATTTGCCCCCACCTCGACGATGGTCTTGCCGCGCCCGATCATGGCGCGCAGCGTCGTCAGCTCCTCGATCTCGAAAAAATATCCATGCCCGTGATGGTGCTGAATGATATCGAAAGGATTGTCGACGCGAAACCACGCTACCTTTTCATCGAAGGTCACATCGCACATCAGCACGCGGTCGCGGCAGCAATCGAGAACGAGCGTTTCGATGACCTTGTCGCGAAGCAGGCTTTCCGCTGTCGGCAAGGCCGCCGCTGCCGGACGCCGCTCGATTGAAAACACATGCGCGACCTTGGCGCAGCGATATTGCGACCAGAGGTCGAGGTAATATTTATAGTCCTCGCCCGCATCCATCCCCGTGTCGAAGCGCACCGCATCGGCGCATTCCGTGCGAACGAAATGCCCCATCCGCAATGTGCTGTCGGGTGCGCAGCGCAGAATGGTTTCGATATTGTTCGCCGTCGGCAATTGATTGGCACGCAGAGCAATATCGTTGGTGCCGATGGTGTTCTCGCAAATATTGCCCCACACCGCATCGAGCCCGGCGTGATAATGCGCAACATCGGCGAAGGCCGAAGCGTTCAGTAGATCGCGTGGATCGAGAAAGAAAATCCACTCGCAATTTCGGCTACGCGCAATGTCGATCCCCGTATTTCGTCGCTCGGCTGGCGTCATCGCGCCTGTCGTATCCCACACGGGCACGATCTCGAAGCCGCTGAAAGGCCCCTGTCCATGCGCCCATGCCCGCTCGACAGAGGGGCAACTCACATCGAAATCGGATTGCTGGTCAGGGCCGATTGGAATGACGACAGCGCATTTCATGGGCATTCTCGATTGAGTTGGCGGACAAAAATAAAGTGACGAAGAAACTCAGCGCCAGTGCTGCTGAACCCAGCCGACCTGCGACAGTTCGTGCGGCTTGGGGCGCCCGTGGAAATTGACGATGCGAACATGGGCGTCGATATCTGATGGCACCTGAAGCGTCTCACCCTCCACCACGCAAACCTCGAAGCGGAAAGATCTGACGGCGCCCGGCACAGCTTCGTCGATGAAGTAGATGTCCTTCATCTGCTGCCAGATATAAAGCTGGTCGCCGCCCTCAAGCTCGAACACGCCCGGCAGGTCGCGGCAGAAGGCGTCATAGATGAATGAAAGTTCCGGCGCGCGATAATAGAGCCAGGACGAATTCACCTGCGAGCCCATCCAGCGCAGCGGATCGCGATAGGCGCAAAGACGCGCGCGCGATTTGCGGCACGTCTCGAGAAGCGGCGTCAGGTCGCCGGTAATGATCTGGTCGATATCGAGATAAAGCGTCTCGCCTTGCGGCATGACGGGCGAGAACAAAAAAATCTTGTTCCACCAGCCCGGCACATCGAATGGCGGCGCGATGACCTTGATTTCAGGATCGAGGCCGGTCGGGTCTTCCGTGATGCAATAGAGATCAAACGGCTCGGCCAGATGCCGCGTGAGCATCGACAGCATGCGGTTGACGTAATCGGCAGGATAGGCCGAACCGTATTTGACGGTGGCCACATTGAGACGGGGCGCCATTTAGATCCTCGTGACGACGGACCGTGCGATTGAACGCCCTCATGGTTAATCCGGCGTTAAGTCTGATCAGGGAAAGGAATCCGACGCCCGAAGCGCCAGTAAAACGCCGTGTCGTCCCGGGACTTGTTCCCGGGACCCATCGCTATCGGCGGGGCGTGAAGAAGATGGACCCCGGGTCAAGCCCGGGGTGACGCCTTGGGGTGAGGCCAGCGCGCCGTCCAGGCAATCTCTACAGAAAACTATAGGGATCTATATCGACCGAAACCCGCACCGCGCCGGGCACCTTCAAGGGTCCGAGCCAGGCCTGCATATAGGCCTGAATATTGACGTTGCGCGTCGCCTTCACCAGAAAGCGCAGCCGCGTCCGCCCGCGCAGCAGCGCCAGTGGCGCAGGCGCGGGCCCAAGCACCGAAATATTTTCCGCCCTCGGCGCTGCCCGCGCCAGTTCCCGCGCCCATTTCTGCGCCAGCGCCGCATTGGTGGAGGAGACGACGACGCCCGCAAGCCGCCCGAATGGCGGCAGGCTCACCCTTTCGCGCGCTTCCGATTCGCGCGCGAGGAACGCATCCCGGTCGCCCGCCACCAGCGCCCGCATCACCGTATGCTCGGGCATATAGGTCTGCAGATAGACCCGGCCCGGCCGCTCCGCGCGCCCTGCCCGCCCCGCCACCTGCTGCAAAAGCTGGAACGTGCGCTCCGCCGCGCGCAGATCGCCATTCTCAAGCCCGAGATCGGCATCGACGACGCCGACAACGGTAAGCCATGGAAAATGATGCCCCTTGGCGACGATCTGCGTCCCGATGACGATATCGACCTCGCGCGCCTCGATGGCGCGAAACGCCTCTTCGTGAGAAAGCGGCCCGCGCAGATTGTCGCTCGACAAGACGCTCGTGCGTGCCTCGGGGAAAAGCTCCGCCACTTCCTCCGCGATGCGCTCCACGCCCGGCCCGCAGGCGATGAGCGATTCTTCCGCGCCGCATGACGGGCAAGCCTTCGGCACCGGCGCCGTATATCCGCAATGATGGCAGACGAGTTCGCGGCGAAAGCGATGCTCGACAAGCCATGCCGTGCATTGCGGACATTCGATGCGATGCCCGCAAGTCCGGCACAAGGTCAGCGGCGCATAACCGCGACGATTGAGAAACAACATCGCCTGCTCGCCCGCCGCAAGCGCCGCGCCGATTTCCGCAACGAGCTTCGGCGCCAGCCAGCGCCCGCGCTCCGGCGGATCGTTGCGCATGTCGATGGCGATGATCGTCGGCATCTCCGCCGCGCCATGTCGCTGCGCCAGCGCCACGCGCTCATAGCGCCCCTGCTCGACATTCACCGCCGTCTCAAGCGAAGGCGTCGCCGAACTCAATATGATCGGAAAGGACCCGAGCGACGCACGCACCACCGCCATGTCGCGCGCGTGATAGGTCACGCCCTCATCCTGCTTGAACGCCGCCTCATGCTCTTCATCGACGACGATGAGCCCGAGTTCGGCAAACGGCAGAAACAGCGCCGAGCGTGCACCGACGACGACACGCGCGCGCCCCTCTGCCACACCGCGCCAGACGCGCGTGCGCTCGCGCGTCGAAAGTTCCGAATGCCACTCCGCAGGCTTGACGCCGAACCGCGCCTCGAAGCGAGCGAGAAACTGGCTCGTCAGCGCAATCTCCGGCAGCAGGATCAGCGCCTGCCGTCCCTGCCGCAGCGCCTCCGCCACTGCCTCGAAATAAACTTCCGTCTTTCCAGAACCCGTCACGCCATCAAGCAGCAGCGCCGAAAAACTTTTCTGCGCAACACGCGCGCGCAACACCTCTGCGGCCTCCGCCTGCTCGGCAGAGAGCGATTTGCCCGCACTCGCAAAATCAATCTCGGGAAACGCCGCCTCGCCCGGCAGTTCCACAGGCACCAGCGCACCTGCATCGACAAGCCCGCGCACCACCCCGTCCGAAACGCCAGCCTCTTCGGCGAGTTCGCGCACCGTCCGCGCAAACTGGTCCGCAGCGGTCTCGACGACACGCATCCGCGCAGGCGTCATCCGCGCCGGCCGCGTATCAACGAGCCGATAGGCAATGCGCATGCGCTGCGGCTCCAGCGCACCCGGCGCACGTATGGCGAGTCGCATCACCGAGCCACGCGGAGAGAGAGTATATTGCGACATCCAGTCGATGAACCGCCGCGACGCTTCCGGCATGGGCGGCACGTCGAGCACTTCGCGAATGGGCTTCAGCCGTTTTGCGTCAAACGTCCCCGTCCCCTCGCCCCAGACGACGCCCAGAATTTCCTGTGCCCCCAAAGGCACAATGACGTAAGAGCCCGGCTCCGCAATTAACCCGGCAGGAACCTCATAGTCGTAAGGTTCTGGCAGGGCGAGCGGAACAAGAACGCTGACGCTTTTTCTGGAGGGGTTAACGGACATCCGGTCCCGGTTTGTTAACGGCAGGTCTGGCGATTGCGAGAAAATTCAAAGCCGAACGGATAGTGTAACCTCTAATAAAGCAAGCAGAACATCGGCGCTTGCAAGCGAGCGCCGGAGGCGTCACAAGGGCAACCCGACCGGGGCTAAAAAAGAAACATTGCGCCGCGCGACCGACTGGATTGTCATACGGGCCATCGAAACCGCAGATAACAAGAGACGAAGCCCTCATGAAGTTTTTTGTCGATACCGCCGACATCGCCGACATCAAGGATCTGGCCTCGACAGGTCTTCTCGACGGCGTCACCACCAACCCGTCGCTGATCGCAAAATCCGGCCGCAACTTCCTTGAAGTCGTCGAGGAAATCTGCGGCATCGTCGAAGGTCCTGTCAGCGCCGAAGTCACCGCCCTCGATGTCGACACCATGCTCGCCGAAGGCCGCAAGCTTGCAAAGCTCGCCAAAAATATCGCCGTCAAGGTGCCGCTCACCTGGGACGGCCTCAAGGCCTGCAAGGTGCTGACCGGCGAAGGCACCATGGTGAACGTGACGCTTTGCTTCTCGGCCAATCAGGCGCTGCTCGCCGCCAAGGCTGGCGCTACCTTTATCTCGCCTTTCATCGGCCGCCTCGACGACATCAATCTCGATGGCATGGAACTCATTCACGAGATCCGCACCATCTATGACAATTACGACTACGCGACCCAGATTCTCGCTGCCTCGATCCGCACGGCCAACCACGTGAAAGAAGTGGCGATGCTTGGCGCCGACGTCGCGACAGTGCCGCCCGCCGTGCTGCGCAGCCTTGTAAACCACCCGCTGACCGACAAGGGGCTTGAACAGTTCCTCGCCGATTGGAAGAAGACCGGACAGAAGATCCTTTAAGGGAACCCTTATGAGTCAGTTCAACGACCGGACCGAAGCAGAGCAGATCAGAGAATCCACGCCCAGCGTCTCCGCAGACGAAGTGCGCGCCTTCCTTCTTCAGCATCCCGACTTCGTTGCCAGCGACGCCGATCTCATCGCCGCACTTCTGCCCGTGCGTGACGAAGGCGACAATGTCGTCGACATGCAGCAATTCGTGATCGCAAAGCTGCAGCGTCAGGTCCGCACATTGCGCGACATCCAGTCCGACCTCATCGAGGCCTCGTCGTTGAACTCACTGGCGCGCGAGCAGGTTCACGCCGCCGCGCTCGCCATGCTCGATGCGCGTTCCTTCGAGAGCTTCGTCGAATTCGTCACCTCCGCAGACGGCCTCGCCCGCACGCTCGGCCTGCAAGGCGCCGCCATCTGCCTCGAAACGGCGGGCAATGCGGCAGGCATCGGCGTGCCGAACATTCGCATGCTCGAGCCCGGCGGCGTCGGTCGCATGATCGGCGGCGACATGCCCTATCGCCTCGTCGCCAATGTGCATGGCAGCCGCGGCCTTTATGGCGAGCTTGCCGAAGGCGTGCAGTCCGAAGCGCTGGTGCGCCTCGACTTCTCGCCCATCACGCCCCCCGGTCTTCTCGCCCTTGGCGGCGCGGGTGCCGAGCAGTTCCACCCCGATCAGGCCGCCGACCTTCTCGAGTTCCTCGCTCGCATCGTCGAGCGTTGCGTGCGCCTGTGGCTGGATTTACCCCCGCAGCAGTGACCATAGCTCCGAGCCCCGACGAGGCGGCAGCCTCGATCGCGGCGGCTGGCGACGTGCGCGCCGAAATTCGCAAATGGTACGGCCATCTTCTCGGCGAAAAACGCTCATCGCCCTTGACGCTCATCGCCTATCACCGCGACGTCGCGGGCTTCTTTGAATTTCTCTGCGATCATCTGGGCGACCCGGCAAGCCTCGATGCCCTGCGCAAGCTGGAATTGCGCGACTTCCGCGCCTTCCTCACCCATCGCCGCAATGACGGGCTGACAAGCCGCAGCCTCGCGCGCAACCTCTCCAGCGTCCGCTCCTTCTTCCGCTTTCTCGACCGCTCCAATGTCGTCTCGAACGCGGCGCTGAAAGCGCTCCGTACACCGAAAATTCCCCACAGCATTCCAAAGCCCGTCGCGCCCGGCGCCGCCCTCGACATGATCGCGGAAACCGGCGCCATCGAATCGGCGCCCTGGATCGCCGCGCGCGACGCCGCCATCCTGACGCTGCTTTATGGCTGCGGCCTGCGCATCTCCGAAGCCCTCGGCCTGAACCGCAAGGACGCGCCCTTGCCCGAAGTGCTGCGCATCATCGGCAAGGGCCAGAAGGAACGCCTCGTCCCCGTGCTGCCCGTCACGCGCGCCGCCGTTGACGACTATCTCCGCCTCTGCCCCTTCGGCCTCGCGCCGGGCGATCCGCTCTTTCTCGGCGCGCGCGGTAAACGCATCGACCAGCGCATGGTGCGCGGCCTCGTCATCCACCTCCGCCGCCGCCTCGGCCTCGCCGACACGGTAACACCCCACGCCTTCCGCCACAGCTTCGCCACGCATCTTCTGGCGGGCGGCGGCGACCTGCGCTCAATCCAGGAACTGCTCGGCCATGCGAGCCTTTCGACCACGCAGATGTACACGGAAGTCGAAAGCGAACGCCTGCTGGAAATTTACGACAAGGCGCATCCGAGAGCGGGGCATTAGGCAGCCCACTATCGACACTTCCGTCATGGCCGGGCTCGACCCGGCCATCTACGTCTTTTCTTCATCGTGACAGGAAAACGTGGATACGCGGGTCAAGCCCGCGCATGACGACCTTGGTGAACGCCCACCACCGCAAAGCCCTCTCCCCTCCGGGGAGAGGGTGGGGTGAGGGGCCTTGCCGTTTGCACAGCCCGGCCCGCACCGCTCACATATGGATCGGCAACCCCGTGACCGCCAGCGCCGCTTCCTTCACCGCTTCCGAAAGCGTCGGATGCGCAAAGCACATGCGCGCAATATCCTCGGAGCTGCCCGCGAATTCCATCGCGACGACCGCTTCCTGAATAAGCTCGCCCGCATTCACACCGATAATGTGAACGCCGAGTATGCGGTCGGTCGTCTTGTCGGCGAGAATCTTGACGAAGCCTTCGGTCGTCTTGTTCGCCTTGGCGCGGCCATTGGCCGTGAAGGGGAACTTGCCGGAATTATATTCGACGCCTTCGGCCTTCAATTGCTCCTCGGTCTTGCCGACCGATGCAACTTCCGGCGAGGTGTAAACGACACCCGGAATGACGTCGTAATTCACATCGCCCCAATGTCCGGCCAGACGCTCCGCCAGCGCCACGCCCTCTTCCATCGCCTTATGCGCAAGCATCGGCCCGGCGATCACATCGCCGATCGCATAAATGCCATCGACATTGGTCTTGAACGAGCCATCCACTTCGACGCGGCCGCGCTTGTCGGTCTTCACGCCGACAGCCTCAAGCCCAAGCCCCTGCGTATAGGCAACGCGCCCGACGGCCACGAGCACGACATCCGTTTCGAGCACCTGCGTCTCGCCGCCAGCCGCGGGTTCGACGCTGACCTTGAGACCGGACTTCGCCTTCTCGACCTTCGTCACCTTCGAGCCGAGCTTGAATTCAAAGCCCTGCTTTTTCAGGATGCGCGTGAAATTCTTCACCACCTCGCCATCCGTGCCCGGCAGGATCGCGTCGAGGAATTCAACCACCGTCACCTTCGCGCCGAGCCGTCCCCAGACCGAGCCAAGCTCAAGCCCGATGACGCCGCCGCCGATCACCAGTAACCGCTCCGGCACTTTCGAAAGCGTCAGCGCGCCGGTCGATGAAATGATCTGCTTCTCGTCGATCTCGATGCCGGGAAGACGCGCAACATCGGAGCCCGTGGCGATGACGATATTCTTCGCCTCCAGCACACGCTCGCCGACCTTCACCTTGCCGGGCGCGGCAATGACGCCCTCGCCCTTCACCCATTCAATCTTGTTCTTCTTGAACAGGAACTCGACGCCCTTCGTATTGCCGTCGACCGCCTCGTCCTTGAAGGTCAGAAGCTGCTTCAGATTGATCTTGGGCGCGCCGACCTCGATCCCCATGGCGGGAAACGCATGCGTCACATCCGCAAAAAGCTCGGACGCATGCAACAGAGCCTTGGACGGAATGCAGCCGATATTGAGGCAGGTGCCGCCAAGCCGGTCGCGCTTCTCGACGCAAGCGACGCTCAGCCCAAGCTGCGCCGCCTTGATCGCGCATTCATAACCGCCGGGTCCGGCGCCGATCACCACAAGGTCGAACGCATCCGCCATGACTGCCTCCAGATAAGTTTCAGTGCGTCAGAGATCGAGCAGCAGGCGCTGCGGATCTTCGAGCGATTCCTTGACGCGAACGAGGAAGGTCACGGCCTCGCGTCCATCGACGATGCGATGATCGTAGGAAAGCGCCAGATACATCATCGGGCGGATTTCAACCTTGCCGCCAATGGCGACAGGCCGTTCCTGGATCTTGTGCATGCCGAGCACGCCGGACTGCGGCGTATTGAGGATCGGCGTCGACATCAGCGAGCCGTAAACGCCGCCGTTCGAAATCGTGAAGGTGCCGCCCTGCAACTCTTCGAGCTTGAGCTGCCCGTCACGCGCGCGCTTGCCGTAATCGTTGATCGTCTTTTCGATATCGGCAAAGGACAGCTCCTGCGCCTCGCGCACCACCGGCACGACAAGACCGCGCTCGGTGCCGACCGCAACGCCGATATTGTAGTAATTCTTGTAGACGATATCGTCGCCGTCGATCTCGCCATTGACGGCGGGAATTTCCTTCAGCGCCGCAATGCAGGCCTTGACGAAGAAGCCCATGAAGCCGACGCGCACGCCGTGCTTCTTCTCAAACAATTCCTTGTACTGATTGCGCAGCGCCATCACCGCCGACATGTCCACCTCGTTGAAGGTGGTGAGCATGGCCGCCGTGTTCTGGGCTTCCTTCAGGCGCGTCGCAATCGTCTTGCGAAGCCGCGTCATGCGCACGCGCTCTTCGCGCGCCGACTGCTCGACAGGCGCACGAACCGCAATCGTCACAGGCGCAGCAGCAGGCCTTGCCGCCGCTTCCAGCGCGTCACCCTTCGTGATGCGACCATCGCGGCCAGTGCCCTCGATCTGCGAAGGCTCGAGATTGTTTTCGGCAACCACGCGGCGCACGGAAGGTGCGAGCGCAGCGTCAGCCGCCTTTGCGGGCGCGGGCTTTGCGGCTGCAGGCGCTGCCGGAGCAGGCGCAGGTGCTGCGGCCTTCGGCGCTTCGGCCTTTTTCGGCTCTTCCTTCTTCGGCGCGGGCTTTGCCGCCGCCTTGCCGGAACCTTCGCCGATGGCGCCAAGCACGGTGCCGATATTCACCGTCTCGCCGCTCTTCACCAGAATTTCCGACAGCACGCCGGAGGCAGGCGCGGGAACTTCCACCGTCACCTTGTCGGTTTCAAGCTCGACCAGCGGCTCGTCCACCGTCACCGTATCGCCCGGTTGTTTGAACCACTGCGCCACGGTCGCTTCCGTGACTGATTCGCCGAGTGCCGGCACCTTGACTTCCGTCGCCATGCTCGTTTCGCCTTTCAAAGAAAAATCAATCGATCTTCAACGCATCCGACAGGAACTGATTGAGCTGCTGCACGTGCTTGCTCATCAGGCCCACCGCGGGCGATGCCGCTGCCGGACGCCCCGCATAGCGCGCACGGCGGAAGCGCGCGCCGACATGGTCGAGGACCCATTCGATATTGGGTTCCATGAATTGCCACGCGCCCATGTTCTTGGGCTCTTCCTGACACCAGACGATTTCCGCCTGCTGGAAGCGCGACAATTCGTTCATCAGCGACTTCGCCGGGAACGGATAGAGCTGCTCGACGCGCATCAGATAGATGTCGTCGATGCCGCGCTTCTCGCGCTCCTCATAAAGGTCGTAATAGACCTTGCCCGTGCACATGACGACGCGCTTGATCTTGTCGTCGCTGACGAGCTTGATCTTCTCGCCCTTCAGCATCTGCGCATCGTCCCAGAGCACGCGATGGAAGGTCGAGTCCGGTCCGAACTCTTCGATCTTCGACACGACGCGCTTGTGACGCAGCAAGGACTTCGGCGTCATGATGATGAGCGGCTTGCGGAACTTGCGATGCATCTGGCGACGCAGCACGTGGAAATAATTCATCGGCGTCGTGCAGTTCACGACCTGCATATTGTCTTCGGCGCACATCTGCAGGTAACGCTCAAGACGCGCCGAGGAATGCTCGGGCCCCGCGCCTTCATAGCCATGCGGCAATAGCATCACGAGGCCGCACATGCGCAGCCACTTGCGCTCGCCCGACGAGATAAACTGGTCGACGACGACCTGCGCGCCATTGGCGAAGTCGCCATATTGCGCTTCCCAGAGCGTCAGCGCATTGGGCTCGGCAAGGGCATAGCCATATTCGAAACCGAGCACCGCGTTTTCCGAAAGCATCGAGTTGATGACTTCGTATTGCGCCTGGGTTTCAGCCACATGATTGAGCGGAATATAGCGATCTTCCGTCTCCTGATCGTTGAGCACCGAATGGCGCTGCACGAATGTGCCGCGCTCGGAATCCTGCCCCGACAGGCGCACCTTGAAGCCTTCGTTGAGCAGCGTGGCAAAAGCCAGCGCCTCCGCCATGCCCCAGTCGATGCCCTGGCCCGTTTCGATCATCTTGCGGCGGTTGTCCATGAACCGCTGGATGGTCTTGTGAATGTTGAAGCCTTCCGGCACCGCCGAGAGCTTCATGCCTATATCGCGCAGCAGCTTGAGATCGACGCCCGTTTCGCCGCGTTGCGCCTCGCCCTCGGCGCGGCCAAGCCCCGCCCAGCGCCCGTCCAGCCAGTCGGCCTTGTTGGGGCGGAAACCGTTCGAGGCTTCGTATTCGACTTCAAGCTCCTGACGGAACGCGTCGGCGCGCTCATGCACCTGCTCGACCGTCAGCAGACCCGACGCCACGATCCGCTGGGTATAAAGCTCCAGCGTCGTCGGATGGCTGCGGATCTTCTTGTACATCAAGGGCTGCGTGAAGCTCGGCTCGTCGGACTCGTTATGTCCAAAGCGCCGATAGCAGAACATGTCCACCACGACAGGCTTGTTGAAGCGCTGACGGAACTCCGTCGCGATCTTCGTCGCATGCACAACCGCTTCCGGATCGTCGCCGTTCACGTGGAAGATCGGCGCCTGCACCATCTTCGCCACGTCGGAGGGATAGGGCGATGAGCGCGAGAAGATCGGGCTCGTCGTGAAGCCGATCTGGTTGTTGATGATGAAGTGGATCGAGCCGCCGGTGCGATGCCCCTTCAGCCCCGAAAGCCCGAGGCATTCAGCAACGACGCCCTGGCCCGCGAAAGCCGCGTCGCCATGAATGAGCAGCGGAATGACCGTCCCGCGCGCGCCGTCATGCAACTGGTCCTGCTTCGCACGTGCCTTGCCCAGCACGACCGGATCGACGATTTCCAGATGCGAGGGATTTGCCGTCAGCGACAGATGCACCTTGTTGCCGTCGAACTCGCGGTCCGACGAGGCACCCAGATGATATTTGACGTCGCCCGAACCATCCACGTCTTCGGGGTTCGACGAACCGCCCTTGAACTCGTGGAAGATCGCGCGATAAGGCTTCGACATCACATTGGCGAGCACGTTCAACCGCCCGCGATGCGCCATGCCGAGCACGATTTCCTTCACGCCCAGCGCGCCGCCGCGCTTGATGACCTGCTCGAGCGCCGGAATCATCGCTTCCGCGCCATCAAGGCCGAAACGCTTCGTGCCGATATATTTCACGCCCGCGAAACGCTCGAAGCCTTCCGCCTGAATCAGCTTGTCGAGAATCGCAAGCCGGCCCATCTCGGTGAAGGTGACTTCCTTGTCCGGCCCCTCGATGCGCTCCTGAATCCATGCCTTCTCTTCGGGATCGCCGATATGCATGAACTCGACGCCGATCGTGCCGCAATAGGTGCGACGCAGGATCTCGAGCATCTGGCGAACCGTCGCCGTCTCGAGCCCCAGCACATTGTCGATGAAGATCGGACGGTCGAGATCGTCCGGCCCGAAGCCATAGCTTTCCGGCTGCAGCTCGGGATGCTGCGACTTCGGCCGCAATTGCAGCGGATCGATATCGGCATCGAGATGGCCGCGAATGCGGTAGGCGCGGATCATCATCAGCGCGCGAACCGAATCGAGCGTCGCCGCGCGGATTTCCGCTTCGGACGCGCCGCTCTTGCGCTCCGCAAGCTTCTGCTTGATCGGCCCTTCAGCCGCCGCCCAGTTACCGTCAAAGGCATTGACCAGCTCGCCATTGGCGAGCGGCGGCCAGTCGGCACGCTGCCACGAAGCGCCCCGCGCCTCGCTCAGAACCTCTTCGCGCGTATCGCCGAGCCCGTCGAAGAATGTCCGCCACTCTGCATCGACCGAATTGGGGTCCTGCTGGTAGCGAGCATAAAGCTGCTCGACAAACGCCGCGTTCGTACCGTTGAGGAAGGAGGTTTGTTCCAAGCGCTGGCGTGCGCTGTCATTGCTCATGTCGATAGGCCTCTACGACGGGAGCGCGGTGGGGGGTGCCGCGTCTCCTTTGTGAAGTCAGGCATGCAACGCTTGCCGCTGCACGAATCCTACATCCGTAACATCAACAAGCCATTTAAAATTCTTGCGGAATCCCCACCCCATTGGCGGGGATTCCGCAAATTCTCAACGTCCTGCGAGCAGCTCGACGAGGGTCGTGCCGAGCGCTGCCGGCGAACTGGCAACCCGGATGCCGGCCGAACGCATGGCCTCCATCTTGTCGCCCGCGCCGCCCTTGCCGCCGGAGATGATGGCGCCAGCATGGCCCATCCGCCGTCCGGGAGGTGCGGTCACACCGGCGATGAAGCCGACGACCGGCTTCTTCACCTTGGACTGCTTCAGGAACTCTGCCGCGTCTTCTTCCGCCGAGCCGCCGATTTCGCCGATCATGATGATCGACTTCGTCTCCGGATCGTTGAGGAAGAGTTCGAGGCAGTCGATGAAGTTGGTGCCGTTGACGGGATCGCCGCCGATACCGATGCAGGTTGTCTGACCAAGACCCACAGCGGTCGTCTGGTGAACCGCCTCATATGTAAGCGTACCCGAGCGGGAAACAATGCCGACCGAGCCGCGCTTGTGAATGTGGCCGGGCATGATGCCGATCTTGCATTCGCCGGGCGTGATGACGCCGGGGCAGTTCGGCCCGACGAGACGCGTCTTCGAGCCCGAAAGCGCGCGCTTCACCTTCACCATGTCGAGAACCGGAATGCCCTCGGTGATGCAGACGGCAAGCTCGATGCCCGCATCGATGGCTTCCAGAATGGCGTCGGCCGCAAACGGCGGCGGAACATAGATCGCAGAAGCCGTCGCGCCTGTGCGCGCAACCGCTTCGGCCACCGTGTCGAAAACGGGAAGGCCGAGATGCGTCGAGCCGCCTTTGCCGGGCGAGGTGCCGCCGACCATCTTCGTCCCATAGGCAATCGCCTGTTCCGAATGGAAGGTGCCCTGCTTGCCGGTGAAGCCCTGGGTGATGACTTTCGTGTTCTTGTCGATCAGCACAGCCATTTACGCGGCCTCCTTCACGGCTTTGACGATTTTCTCAGCCGCGTCGGCGAGGTTATCGGCGGAAATAATGGGAAGCCCGGACTCGGCCATGATCTTCTTGCCGAGTTCGACATTCGTGCCTTCGAGGCGCACGACCAGCGGCACGTTGAGCTTCACCTCTTTCGCAGCGGCGACGACGCCTTCCGCGATGATGTCGCAACGCATGATGCCGCCGAAGATATTGACCAGAATGCCTTCGACGCTCGGGTCCGACAGAATGATCTTGAAGGCTTCCGTCACCTTCTCGCGGGTTGCGCCGCCGCCCACGTCGAGGAAGTTCGCAGGCTCGGAGCCATAAAGCTTGATGATGTCCATCGTCGCCATGGCAAGGCCTGCGCCATTGACCATGCAGCCGATCTTGCCGTCGAGCTTGATGTAATTGAGGTCATACTTCGACGCTTCGACTTCCGCCGGATCTTCTTCCGTCAGGTCGCGCAGCGCCACGATGTCCTTGTGACGGTAAAGCGCGTTCGAGTCGAAATTCACCTTCGCGTCGAGGCAGATGAGATTGCCCTCGCCCGTCACGACGAGCGGATTGATCTCGAGCATGCTCATGTCTTCTTCGGTGAAGGCCTTGTAGAGATTGGTGATGAGTTCAACACCCTGCTTCACCTGGTCGCCTTCGAGGCCGAGCGCATAAGCGATCTTGCGGCCGTGAAACGCCTGAATGCCGGCAGCCGGATCGACCGAGAAGCTCAGGATTTTTTCAGGCGTGTTATGCGCCACTTCCTCGATGTCCATGCCGCCTTCGGTCGAGGCGATGAAGGACACGCGCGAGGTTTCGCGATCGACGAGGATCGAGAGGTAAAGCTCGCGTTTGATGTTCGAGCCTTCTTCGACATAGACGCGCTGGACGAGCTTGCCTTCCGGCCCGGTCTGATGCGTGACGAGCGTCATGCCGAGCATGCGCGTCGCTTCAGCCTTCACATCCTCGATCGACTTCACGACCTTGACGCCGCCGCCCTTGCCGCGACCGCCTGCATGGATCTGCGCCTTGACGACATAGACAGGACCGCCAAGCGATTTGGCCTGGGTAACGGCTTCGTCGGGGCTGAAGGCCGCGCCGCCGCGAGGCACAGGCACGCCGTATTTAGCAAGCACGGCCTTGGCCTGATATTCGTGAATATTCATTCGGAATGTCCGGGCTGAATGGGGCCGCCGAAACCGCGCCGTCCCCCAATGAAACTTCGGTTCAGGTCGAGTTATAGCACCCGAGAACGCCGGTGCAATCGCTAAACGCTGAATCTCAATTCAGAAGTTCGAGGCATTTATAACTGACAAAACTCTCAATAAAATTATGGGCATAGCCCTGACGCAGCGTCGGCCACCCGCCATCCCCCGTCCCGCAACCGCCGCATTATGCTGCAAAATGGCCCTTCTTTTATTAACGCGAAGCCACGCAAGCTTTCTGGCAAAACGTGGCTTTCATGTTACAGTCCCGCGACGGGGAGAGCGGCAGCAAGCTGCGGGGGTACTGTGTAACAGAGGCAGAGCCGCCAAACGGCTCGTTCAGCCATGCAAAAATTTGAGTCTATTCGTCGCCGCTTCGTGCCGGACATAAGCGCCCGCTTGCGCCTGACACTTATTCTCGGCGGGGCCGCCTTCGCGGTCTTCACCCTGCTGCGCCTTGCGCTGCTGGCCGCGCTCACCACACCGCCCGCCGAGCGTAGCCTCGGCGATCTGGCGACCGCACTCGCAAGCGGCGCCTTGCGCGATTTGAGCGTCGCCCTTCTCTTCGCCTTTTTCTTCATGCTGCTGCTCAACCTGCGAGGCGGCGCCTGGGAGAAAAAATTCGGTCGCGGCGCGATCCGCACCATCATCGCGCTCGGCTTCTTCCTGCTGCTCTTCAGCGCCATTGCCGAAATGCTTTTCTGGGACGAGTTCGACAGCAGGCTCAACGGCATCGCGCTCTACTATCTGATGTTCCCGCGCGAGGTGATCGGCAATCTGCAACAGTCGTTCAACATCGCGCTTTATCTGCCGATGGTCGCCGCCGCCGCTCTTGCCCTGACATGGGCCTTGCGTCGGCCCATCGCGCACGCGCTCGACGCAATCCCCGCAAAGAGAGCGCGGTTGCGGGAACTCGGCGCGGCGGTCCTCGTCCTCATCGTCGCGGTGTCGCTCGCCGACACAGTGCCCGCTTCCGTCAGCGCCAATCGCGAATTCAACCAGCTTGCCGAAAACGGCTGGGACACATTCATCGAAGCCGCACTGACCAACGATCAGGAATATGACGGCGTCTATCCGACGATGGATGAGAGCGAAGCCATCGTCACGCTGCGCAAACTCGTCGCGCAGAGCAATACGACTTTTCTCGATCCTGAAAATGTCCGCAGCATTCGCCGCTGGGTCGATAACGGCACCGCGCCGAAGAAACTCAACATCGTCATCGTCACGAATGAATCCTTCGGCTCGAAATTCATCACCGTCCTCGACAACAAGGGCGGAAAGGTACTGACGCCGCACCTCGACAAGCTGTCGAAGGAAAGCCTCTTCTTCACCAATATCTACGCCTCCGGCGACCGTACCGTGCGCGGCCTCGAAGCGACCGAAACCGCCTTCGCGCCGATCCCCGGCATCTCGACCGCGCGTCGCCCCGAATCTCCTGGCATGTATTCGCTGCCCTCCCTGCTGAAAAGCTTCGGCTATCAAACCTCCATTCTCTATGGCGGCCGCGCCGTCTTCGACAATATGGGCGCCTTCTGGTCGGGCATCGGCTTCGATCCGGTATGGGACCAGTCGGACATTCGCCATGAAAGCTTCACCACCGCCTGGGGCGTATCGGACGAAGACCTCTACACAGAAGCCCTGCAGCGCATGGATGAAATGGCGGCAGAGAAAAAGCCGTTCCTCCTTACACTGATGACGGTTTCAAACCATCGCCCCTATCTCTTCCCCGAAACGCACGTCACGTCCGATCCGGAATTGACGGGCCGCGCAAATTCCGCGCGCTATGCGGACTGGGCCTATGGCGATTTTGTCGAGCGCGCGAAATCCCATAAGTGGTTCGACAATACGGTTTTCGTTTTCGTCGCCGACCACAGCGAAAAGATAAACGGCGCCGCGCAAGTGCCGCTGCAAGACATGCGCATCCCGGTCCTCATCTACGCGCCCAAACACATCGCACCGCAAACGGTGACGACGCTCGGTGCGCAAATCGACCTCATCCCGACGCTGCTCGGCAAACTTGGCTTTTCATATGTGAGCCCCTTCTTCGGCAAGGATCTGGCGCTGGTGCCCGAAGGTGGCGGCTGGATATCTGCGGCGCATAATTTTTCAATCGCCTATGGCCGCCCCGGCCACGTCGTCGTGCTTCAGCCAAAGAACCCGACGCTGGGATATTCCTTCACACCGGGCCTCGCGCCGCTGACGCCCGAAACGCCCGACCCGGAAACCGTGAAGGAAGCGACTGCCCTCACACAGACCGCGCATCGCATGTTCTACGCGCACCAGTACCACATGCCCGACACCGACATCTGGCCACAACGCACATCTCCCTCAACCGCGCTCGCGCATGAATCCCGACTGGAACCGACCAAGGTGCAGTAACGGATTTTCTTCCGTCATTGCAAGCGCCAACGCCATTCGAGATTTAGCGCAGAACCTCACCTCGAACTCGGCGTCGTCCCGGGACTCGTTCCCGGGACCCACCTTCCCTCACCCATCGCCCTCACTTCAGATCCGACGTCTCGATCGCCGTCGAACCGCCCGGCAGCGTAATCATCAGCCCGTCATAGCCGAGCAGCGTATCGCCCTTGCCACGCGCCTCTGCAACGCCGCGCATGAACATGTGCCGCGCAAGCGCATTGGGCAGCGGCGGCACGATATGCGTGAAGACAAGCAGCCGCACATTCGCGTCGCGCGCAATCTCCGCCGCTTCCACCGGCGACGTATGATAGCCGAGCGTGTCATGCACCATCTTCGCGCGACGCTTGTCGCCCGTCTCGACAAGCGCCTGACTGATCAGATTGGACATCTCGTGATTGAGCGCCTCATGCACGAGAAGATCGGCATCCTTTGAAAACCGCGCAACGCTTTCGGTCTTCTTCGTGTCCCCGCTGATGATTGCGACGCGGCCCTGATATTCCACACGATATCCATAAGACGGCTCGACCGGATGATGATCGACGAGGAAGGCGGAAATCTTCAAACCGTCCTTGTCGAATACCGGCACCAGCACATCGCGGGGCGGCGTCGGAATTTCATGCGCGATCATTCCAGTGCCTTTCAGCGCCAGATAATCCGTACCATGATGAGATAGGCGATAACCCGCATCCGCGTCATAGGCTGCGGCAAATCCTGCGACCAGCGCCGCCGTGCCCTCCGTATGGCCCTCCGCCTTCGGATCGGCAACCTCGGGTCGCGCAGGCCCCGTCACCTCCAGCGGCACATCGCGCCCGCCGATCCAGCTCTGCACCGCAAATTCGCCAAGCGCGCCAATATGATCGGAATGAAGATGCGTCAGCAAAATCGTGTTGATCGCTCCGGCAGGCAAGCGCCCCGCAACGATCCGCGACCATGAGCCCGGCCCCACATCGATGATCACGATATGCCCGCCCGCCATCACCGCCGTGCAGGCATTGGCGCGCGAGGTGTCGGGCATGGGCGAACCCGTCCCGCACAAAAAGATATGCAGCGCATTGTCCGTCAGCAGCTTGGCATTGTCCCCGCGCGCCAGCCGGTTGAATGCGGTCCGCTTCATCACCGCATCCTGAAGCGACGGCACGGTCCAGAGAACCGCCAGCGCGCCACCGAGGATAACGAGCAAAGCCAGAACGACGAGCGACAGCGACCTCAATCCAATGCGCCTCATTTTATCCCCTCCCGGATACAATTAATGAGAAACATTAAATCAAAAAACGGGCGCGCACAAACAAAAGCGGACGGCGATCGCTCGCCGTCCGCTCAATCTCTCGCAGAAAAGGCTCAAAAAGCCTCGATCTTACTTCTTCGCCTTACCGGCAGCGCCCTTGGCAACGCTCGGATCGATCTTCTTGCAAGCGGCAACGAGACCGGCGACCGAGTCGACCGACTTCTGGAACGCCTTCTTCTCGGTCGCGTTCAGCTCGATCTCGACGATGCGCTCGACGCCGCCCGCACCGATCACGACCGGCACGCCGACATAGATATCCTTCTGGCCATATTCGCCGTTCAGATAGGCCGCGCAGGGCATAACCCGCTTCTGGTCGTTGAGGTAGGATTCCGCCATCGCAATGCCCGAAGCTGCCGGCGCATAAAATGCCGAGCCGGTCTTCAGCAAGCCGACGATTTCCGCACCGCCATCGCGCGTGCGCTGGATGATCGCGTCGAGCTTTTCCTTCGTCGTCCAGCCCATCTTGACGAGATCGGGAAGCGGAATGCCCGCAACCGTCGAATAGCGCGGCAGCGGCACCATCGTGTCGCCATGGCCGCCAAGCACGAAGGCCGTCACGTCTTCGACCGACACCTTGAACTCTTCGGCGAGGAAATAGCGGAAGCGCGCGCTGTCGAGAACGCCCGCCATGCCGACAACCTTGTTATGCGGCAGACCGGAGAACTGGCGCAGCGCCCAGACCATCGCGTCGAGCGGGTTGGTGATGCAGATGACGAATGCATTCGGCGCATATTTCGCAATACCTTCGCCGACCTGCGCCATCACCTTGAGGTTGATGCCGAGCAGATCGTCGCGGCTCATGCCGGGCTTGCGCGGCACGCCAGCCGTCACGATGACGACGTCGGCGCCCTTGATGCCCTTGTAGTCATTGGCGCCCGAAAGCGCCGCATTGTAGCCCTCGACCGGCGAAGCCTGGGCGAGATCGAGCGCCTTGCCCTGCGGAAGACCTTCAGCAATGTCGAAAATTACGATATCGCCGAGCTCCTTGAGCCCTGCGAGAAGTGCAAGCGTGCCGCCAATCTGGCCGCCGCCAATGAGTGCGATTTTCTTCCGCGCCATGTGAGAAGCCTCTTTAAGTCTGGGGGGCACTTCTGCGGCCGGCTGGACGCGCGTGCGCTCCATTGGGTGAAATCTGGGGAGCTAGTAGCGCGAATCTCGGCCAACCGCAATGAACAGCGCGCCGACCTTAACCAAGAATTTCACATCATGTTGACGGAGAGGCCGCCATAACGCACCCTCTCAAATTGGCACAGTACCGCGCCGCCCTTAATCAAGCCTTCATCGGAATGTGCTTAATAAAGGGTAGCCGGATGAGCCAACAGGTGGTTGGCGGGGCCGTGAACCACCGACGGGCGAAGGTTCCAGACCGGATCCATTGCCCGGGTTGAGTAAAAGGGGGGCGTAGATATGTCGGTGCAATTCCCTCGTGGCGTTACGCGCCGTGCCTTGTCCGCGACGATAATTCTGGGCCTCGCAAGCCTCGGAGGCTGCGCCGCACCAATGATTGCGGGCCTCACCGCCGCCCAGGTCTTCTCGCTCGCAGGCCTCAGCGCCACGATCATGACGGGCCGCGACATCACCGAACACGCCGTTTCAATCGTCACCGGCAAGGACTGCCGTTTCCTTGAAACGCTGCTGCGCAACGGCCGCTCCTTCTGCGAAGAGCCAAACTCCGTCGCCGCAAAAGACGACTTCCAGGGCGTCATCGCCTATCTGGACAAGAGCGATACCGGCACGGAAACAAAGGTCGCCGCTGCAAAGCTCGACCCTGAAGTCCTGGGCTTCGCGCCTGTCGACCGCCGCGCCGCGGAAGATTTCTCGCTGGAAATAGCTCGCAAGAAAAGCCCGACCGTGGAAGCCCCCATGCTGTCTTTCGGCATGCTTTCGGCGACTTTCGGTTCGTCTTTTTCCTATGAGCTGCATATGCGCGGAAGCCTGACCGACGGCGCGACCGAAAAACTCGCTTTGGTCATCCCCTCCCCGGAAAAGGTCAAAATCGGCGCCCGCCCGAGCCGCAGCGACTATTTCGGCCTCTGAGCCGGATACCCAATTCCCACTGACATTGCTGAACAAGCCGCCGCCCCGGCGACCTTTCGCGCGCCTCCTCCGCAAAGAGTCGTCTTGACTCCGAGTTACTTAGATATATCTTTTATTTCGATATATCTAAGTAACTCGGAGACCGCATCATGTTCAGACATTTCAGAGGCCACCGGCACGAACATGGCCACAAGATCTGGGGACGAGGTCGCCACGCACTCGGCCTCGGCACGCGCCACGGCGGACGCCGCCGCGCCTTCGAACAAGGCGACCTGCGCTTCGTCATCCTGAAGCTGATCGCCGACGAGCCGCGCCACGGCTACGACATCATCAAAGCCATTGAGGAGAGCTTCGGGGGCACCTATACGCCGAGCCCGGGCGTCGTCTATCCGACGCTGACACTGCTGGAAGATCAGGGCTTTGCCACCGTCGCGCCCGGCGGCGGCTCGAAAAAGCTCTATACCGTGACAAGCGAAGGCCAGACCTTCCTGAATGATAACAAGGGGACGGTCGAGGCCCTGTTTCAGCGTATGGACAAGGCGCGCCGCACCTTCGGCGGCGGGCTCGCACCGGAGATCCTCCGCGCGATGCAAAACTTCCGCACCGCTTTCGAACTGCGCCTGGAGCGCGGCCCGCTCACGGCGGAGGAAATAGCGACCATCGCAAAAGCTATCGACACAGCCGCCGCAACCGTTGAACGCAGTTGAAGAAAGGAATCCGACATGGCCCGCTCTTTTCTGCCGGAAAAAATCGACGCCTATGTGAACAGCCTCGCTACGAGCGAAACGAAAGCCCAGAAGGCGCTGCGCATCGAAACGCAGAAGCTCCCCTTCGCCGGAATGCAGATCGCGCCCGATCAGGGCGCATTCCTCACCCTCCTCGTCCGCTCGATCGGCGCAAGAAATGCCATCGAGATCGGCACCTTCACCGGCTACAGCGCCCTTGCCATCGCCCGCGCCTTGCCGGACGACGGCAAACTCATTTGCTGCGATGTCAGTGAAGAATGGACCTCAATCGCACGGCGCTACTGGAAAGACAGCGGGCTCGAAAACCGCATCGAGCTGAAACTTGCACCGGCCCTCGAAACGCTCGAAGGGCTGATCGGCCATGGCAAGCAGGGCACATTCGATTTCGCATTCATCGATGCCGACAAGACGGGCTATGACGCCTACTACGAAGCCTGCCTGAAATTGCTGCGCCCCAACGGGCTGATCGCCATCGACAATGTGCTCTGGTCGGGCGCCGTCACAGACCCGGCCGCAACGGACGCCGACACCGTGGCGTTACGCGCGCTCAACATCAAGATCGCAAACGATACCCGCGTCGATGCCGCAATGCTCACCATCGGCGACGGCGTAACGCTGGCCCGCAAGAAATAGAAGAAACGACCATCAGTCCGCTGCACTCGTTGCGAACCACCGCTTCCGCCAACGCAGAGCGACGCCGACAAGCGCGATGAGAACCGGCACCTCGACAAGCGGGCCGATAATGGTGGCGAAAGCAACCGGCGAGGCGATGCCAAAAGCCGCAATCGCAACCGCAATCGCCAACTCGAAATTATTGCTCGCGGCCGTGAAGGATAGCGACACGGTGCGGGGATAATCCGCACCGATGAGGCGGCCCATGCCGAAGCTCACGGCAAACATGATGACGAAATAAAGAGCAAGCGGCACCGCGATCCGCAGCACGTCGAGCGGCAGGGCGAAGACCGCATCGCCCTTCAGCGCAAACATCACAAGAATGGTGAAAAGAAGCGCAACAAGCGTCATCGGCGCGATACGCGGCATAAACTCTTCATCATAGCGTTGCGCACCAATGCGCGGCCGCAGGAAGCGCCGCGTCAGATAGCCCGCCGCGAATGGCAACCCCAGATAGATCGCAACCGCGCTCGCAATGGTGCTGAAGCTCACCGCAATCACCTGCTCCTCAATTCCAAACAGAGGCGGCAGGAACACGAGGAAGAACCATGCATAGGCACCGAAGAAGAGAAGCTGGAAGACGCTGTTGAAGGCGACGAGGCCCGCGACATATTCCGCGCTGCCGCGCGCAAGCTGGTTCCACACGATCACCATGGCGATGCAACGCGCCAGCCCGATAAGGATAAGGCCCGTCATATAGGCCGGTTCATCGCGAAGGAAAATAATCGCCAGTGCAAACATCAGAACCGGGCCGATAAGCCAGTTCTGCACGAGCGACAGAAGCAGCACCTTTCGATCTTCAAAGACGCGCGGCAACTCCTCATAGCGCACGCGAGCAAGCGGCGGATACATCATCAGCACAAGACCGATGGCAATGGGAATATTGGTCGAGCCGATGGAAAGCGCGTCGAGAGCGACAGGAAGCCCGGGGGCAAATACGCCGAGCACCACGCCAAGCGCCATCGCCGCAAAAATCCACCCCGTCAGATACCGGTCGAGAAAGCCGAGGCGCGGCGCCTCCGTCACGGTTTCCATCAATCCGCACCGGCCATGTTTTGCCCCAATTCGACAAGTTTGCGCTTCAACGCCAGCTCATCGAGACTGCGGATCGGCAGGTTCAGGAAAAGATCGATGCGTCTGCGAATTTGCAGAAAGACATCAACAAACTTCCGCCGTATCGCATCCGGCGAACCGGCAAATGCTGCGGGATCTTCAAAAGGCCAATGCGCCGTCATCGGCTGACCCGGCCAGATCGGACAGACCTCGCCCGCCGCGTTGTCGCAAACCGTAAAAACGAAATCCATATGCGATGCGCCGGGCCGCGCGAATTCATCCCATGCCTTGGAGCGCAAACCCTCGACTGGAATCTGCGCCGACGCCAGAAGCTCGATGGCATAAGGATTGACGCGGCCTGCGGGATTGCTTCCCGCGCTGAAGGCATGAAACCGCGTGCCTCCGCGCGCATTCATATAGGCTTCTGCGAGAATACTGCGCGCCGAATTTCCCGTGCAGAGAAAGAGAACATTGTAGCTCCGCTCCGCGCCGCTCAATTTGACTGCTCCAGCTTCACTTGCGACGCAACGGTATCTGCAATGCGCTCGACGCCCTTGCGCAGCAATTCATCTCCACCAGAAAATATTGGATCGACTAGCCACAAGCGAAGCAGATGCCGCTTCATATCCGGCTCATCGAAATCCTCATATTCCGTGCGCTTGTGAAGCACCGACGCATTCTTGAGAAACTGGATATCGCCCGGCTCGAAATGCATGTCGAGATAGAAGCACGGATCGTTCGCCGTCTTCTCGATAAAGGCGATGACGCCCTCTTGCGCCGGTGTCAGCCTCGGCGCATCGGCATGCTGCTGGCTTTCGCGGATATACCAGGGGACAAAAAACGTCTGAAGCTGCCCGTCGGTGAAACGGCAAAGCTGCAATGGGAACCAGGCGCGCTCGCCCGGCCTGTGCTGACCTTGCGTGTCGAAAGGAAAGCTCTGGAAAAGCGCCGGCACAAGATCGGGACGCTGACGCAGCATCTCGTTGAAGATCGAAACCGAACTCACGATCCGGCTGACGCCGCCCGCCTTTGCCGCGCGCAAACAGAAAAGACCGATAACGTCTGCGGCATCGGTATGAAAATCCTGCTCGGCCCGCGTCTTGTAAAGACGGACGCCATAGGTCTTCGGATCGACGCCGGTGTCGCGCACATGGCCAAGAAGATCGCCATCTGTGTTCTGCGAAATGGCGCGCCCCATATGGAGCCCAAGCCCCCAATAGACGCCCGCGCAATCTTCCTTGCTGTATTCGGCAACGGGGAAACCGCGAAGCAGAATAAAGCCGCGCCCGTGTTCGAGTTCCGCAAGCCAGCCCGCAATGCGCGGCCCCAGACCCGGCAGCGGAAAATCCTTCCGCGTCCAGTCATAGATGTCGCGGCCCGTGGCGCGCGCGGCCTTGAGCGCATCGCGCAACTCGGCAATATCCGCGGCGCTCAGAACCTCGATCCAGTCGGAGCGATCCTGCAATTCTTCACCGAGCCAGGCGTTCGGCGTTGTCAGCGGTGCCGCGGGAATGCTCATGGAGCTCAACCTTCGTTACCCGGCGCAGCAACCGGAAGACGCAGCCACTTCAACTTTCGGCGCTTCGGCTTGCGGTGCCGAACAGCCGCAAGCGGACGCATCGTCGCCCATGTCGAGCTTCTGAAGCATCGGCCCGGTGCCGAACTCGTCCATCTGGTGAAAAGTGTAGAAGGCTTCCCAGCGCACGCCATCCGGGTCCGCCGTCCAGCTCTTTTCGGACTTTGCGTAGCAGCAGGTGGTGACGCCTTCAGGCAGATAAGGCGCTTCCGCCTGTTTCATGCGGTCGAAGATTTCGCCAAGCTCGTCCTGACTTTCGACCTGAATACCCGCATGGGAAAAGCCGATCTCGCCGGATTGATTTTCGACAACGAAATTGACGCGCGGATCGTCGAGCATCCATTTCGCATAGCCCGGACGGCGCACGGACGGCTCCGCGCCGAACAGCGTCGAGTAAAAGGCGACCGATTTTTCAAGATCGGCGGTGCCGAGGCTCACATGCAATCTCTTCATCAAGCACACTCCTTCTTGCGTTGACGGGTGCCGACAGCGCCGCAAGCGCCCTGACAGCAATCTTCCAGCAGAAATTCGGTCAGCCCGCGCATCATGGATAGATCGGCCTTGTAGATGATCGAACGGCCTTCACGCCGTGAGGTGACGAGGCCCGCATACGACATCTCTTTCAGATGAAACGAGAGGGTTGCAGGCGGCACATCGAGCGCTTCGCCGATCTCGCCTGCCGCAAGCCCGCCCTCGCCTTCCGTCAGCGAATGGGCACGCACAAGCGTGCGAAAAATCGAGAGGCGCGTTTCCTGCGCAAGGGCGCTGAGCGCGGCGATGGCGGTTCCTGTTTCCATATTTCGATATATATGGAAACGTAGAAACGAGTCAAGGCCGCACCTGAAACAAGGCTGCTTAGTCGGCGGCGCGAAGGCTCAGATAATCGGCGCTCTGCATTTCCATCAGCCGCGAAACGGTGCGCTCAAACGCGAAAGCGCCATCGCCCTTGGGATAAAGCGAGGCCGGTGCGGCTGCGGCGGACAGAATGAGTTTCGTCTTCGCCTCGTAAAGCGCATCGACGAGGGTGACGAAGCGCTTGGCCTCATTGCGCCGCTCCGGTGTCATGACCGGCACATTGTCGATGAGAACCGTATGAAAGCTCTGCGCGATCTTGAGATAGTCTGCAGCGCCAAGCGGCCTTGCGCACAGATCCTCAAAGGAAAAGCGGGCGACGCCATGCGCCGCTTGCGGGACATGAACGGCACGCCCCTTGAGCGCAAGCGTCTGCGGCTCGCCGTGAGCCTTGTCCGTCAGGTTCAGAAAGGCCGTATCGAGATTTGCCCGCGCGGCGGCATCCGCTGGCGTGTAATAGACCGGCAAACCCTTGATGCGGTCGAGCCGATAGTCCGTCGCGCTGTCCAGATGCACGACATCCATGCGCTCCTTGACCAGCGCAATGAAGGGCAGCAACCGCTGCCGATTGAGACCGCCCGCATAGAGATTGTCAGGCGCGATATTCGACGTCGCGACAACGACGACGCCGAGATCGAAAAGCTGTGTGAACAACCGCCCGAGGATCGAGGCGTCGGCAATATCCTGCACCTGAAACTCATCGAAACAGAGAAGCGCGGCTTCCTTCGCAACCGCTTCAGCCACCGGCGGAATCGGGTCGCCGCCCTTTACTTCGCCCGCCTTCTCGCGCTGTCGCCAATCGAAAATGCGCTCATGCGTCTCCTGCATGAAGGCATGAAAATGAACGCGGCGTTTGCGGGCACAAGGCGCATGGTCGAAGAAAAGATCCATCAGCATCGACTTGCCGCGCCCGACGCCACCCCAGATGTAAACGCCTTCAGGGGGCGTAACCGGGCGGCCAAAGCCGAACGCAGCGAATGCGCCGACCTTCTTGCCGGGCTGCCAGTCGGCGAGTTCATCATGCAGATGCTGCAGCCGCTGCGCCGCGCGCGCCTGCGCTGCGTCCTCGGCAATCTCGCCGCTGGAAATTTTCGCGCGATAGAAAAAAAGAGGGCCTTCGCTCATTTGTCAGGTCGCGCGGGAGATGGAACGTATTGCGAACATCACGAACCGATGCGTCGAAGGCCATACCGAGACTGACGGCATAGCTTGAAACCGGGATCAGTTCATCCTGAAAATTTACGCCAGACCTAAACCACCATTGTCTTCCATCGCGCGAAATGAGGGGCGAGAGATGCCGCCTTCTGGTCTTCGCTGAGCGAAATGCCGAAATAGTCGCGGAGTGCGACGGCAATTTCGTCGACACTGGCAAGCTGTCTGGTTTCGACGCGACCATCCTTATGGCGGATCGTGAGGCCGGTATTGAGCAGCGCGTGACGACGGTCGACCGCGGGCCGCGCGACGATCAGATGCTGGACGAAGATCGAATTCGGATGGGTCGCCGTAAACCAGTTCGACACCTCGTAATCGACCGGCGCCTGGGGCTCGAGCGAGAAGCTGTAGATGCTGACCCAGTCCTCCCCGAGCTTTGCCTGCAGTTCGAAATCCTGTCCCCGGCGCAGGATGCGATATGTCTCATGCGGCGTCGGCTGCTCGATATCGACCTCAAACTTCAGCGGCCCCGTCATGGTGAGGCCGCCAAATGCGATATCGGCGATGAACGGGCCCTCCGGCAGGTCGACGTGCACGACGCGGTGGCTGCGCGCCGAGACGATGTCGGCGGGCGACTTCCAGCGCACGCGGCCTATGAGATCGGTGACGCGAAAACCAAGTGCCTTCAATACGCCTGAAAACAGCATGTTCAGCTCGAAGCAGTAACCGCCACGCCGCTCATCAACGAGCTTCCGCACCACCGGAGCGAGATCGAGAAGCGGCGTCTTGCCCGCGAGCACGTCGAGATTTTCAAAAGGGATCGTAGTCGCATGAGAAAAATGAAGGGCGCGCAATGTCTCCAGCGTCGGCGCCCGCGAACCTCGATAGCCGATCCGCGCAAAATAAGTGTCGAGGTCGAGTGCGCTTCCATCAAGGCTCATTTCCGTCTCCCACCAGTCTGAGAAAACAGAAAAGCAAATGGCGCTCCCCGTGGGAAGCGCCATTTGGCATCGCAGCAAAGGAAAACTTATCCCATTGTGGGGATGACGAAGGACGAGCCCTCCTTGAGGCCCGTGGGCCAGCGGGACGTCACCGTCTTGATCTTGGTCCAGAACTTGACGCCCTCGGTGCCGTGCTGGTTCGTGTCGCCAAAGGCCGAACGCTTCCAGCCGCCGAAGGTGTGATAGGCGAGCGGCACCGGGATCGGCACGTTGATGCCGACCATGCCGACCTGAACGCGGCTGGCAAAGCTGCGTGCCGCATCGCCGTCGCGCGTGAAGATCGCAACGCCATTGCCATATTGATGCTTCGTCGGCAGCTCGGCTGCTTCTTCAAACGTCTTTGCACGAACGATCTGGAGAACAGGCCCGAAGATTTCCTCGCGATATGTTTCCATGTCCGGCGTCACATTGTCGAACAGGCAACCGCCGAGGAAGAAACCGTTCTCGTAGCCCTGCAGCTTGAAGCCGCGTCCGTCGATGAGGAGCTTCGCACCCTCTTTGACGGCAAGATCGATATAGCCTTTGACCTTGTCGAGATGCGCGCGGCTGACCAGCGGGCCGTAATCGCTTTCCGGGTCCGTCGACGTGCCGATCTTGAGTGCCTGCACACGAGGGATAAGTTTCTCGATCAGGCGCTCCGCCGTCTCGTCGCCGACAGGCACGGCAACCGGCAATGCCATGCAGCGTTCGCCCGCCGAACCGTAAGCCGAACCGATGAGATCGTTCACGACCTGATCCATGTCGGCATCCGGCATGATGATGGCGTGGTTCTTCGCGCCGCCCATCGCCTGCACGCGCTTGCCGTGAGCCGCGCCGGTTGCATAGATGTACTGCGCAATGGCCGACGAGCCGACAAAGCTCACCGCCTGAATGGTCGGATCGGTCAGGATCGCATCGACCGCTTCCTTGTCGCCATTAACGACATTGAGCACGCCTTCAGGCGCACCCGCCTCGAGGAACAATTCGCCAAGGCGGATCGGCACCGAGGGATCTTTTTCAGACGGCTTCAGGATGAAGGTATTGCCGCAGGCAATCGCGACGCCGAACATCCACATCGGAATCATGGCCGGAAAGTTGAACGGCGTAATGCCGGCAACGACACCGAGAGGCTGGCGCATCGAATACATGTCGATGCCGGGGCCTGCGCCTTCGGTATATTCACCCTTCTGCAAATGCGGAATTCCGCAGGCAAACTCGATGACTTCCAGACCGCGCTGCACGTCACCGCGCGCATCGGCCAGCACCTTGCCGTGTTCGGCGGAAAGCATCGCCGCCAGCTCGTCCATATTCGCTTCAAGCAAGCGCTTGAACTCGAACATCACGCGTGCGCGACGTTGCGGATTTGTCGCCGCCCAGCCCGGAAAGGCCCTTGCCGCAACGTCAACGGCGGCACGAAGCTCCGCCGTCGCCGCAAGTGGCGTCTTCGCCGTCACTTCACCCGTATTGGGGTTCGTCACATCGAGAAAACGGCCGCTCGTGCCTTTCACATGCTTGCCGCCAATGAAATGCGTCAGTTCCTTGACCATGGGCTTTCCTCGTGATGCTGGGTTCATTTGCGCACCCGGATGATCGCAGGCGGGGCACTTTTGTTACCTTTTAATTAGCGCGCCGTGGCGGCTGCGAGCAAGGCTTGCCGTCCTCTAATTCTCTGGTAGCGTTGAATTTTATGAACGAACGGTGTGCTCATGGTGTCTTTGGAGCAATAAAAGGTGATGCATTCGACGTTTCACAGTGGCGCTTCGCTGTCATTCGACTAGCATCCCCCTGGGGGAACCCGGGATTCGCTGGGGCCCTGGCAGGAGCAGACGACTGCGTCCAGCCGCTACAACCCACCGGCCTGAGAACACTGGGTAAGAGGAAAAACAATGTCCAATACCGTGAAAGTCATTATCGCCGTCATCGTGATCGCAGTGGTTTTGCTGGTCGGCTACAAGCTGACGAATAAAGCTCCTGCGCCCGAAGGCATGGCGCCCGCAACGTCTGAAATGGCACCCGCCACTGAAGCGCCTGCTGCGCCTGAAGCCGCTGCACCTGCCGAGCCGGAAGCCGCTCCCGCTGCTCCTGAAGCAGCGCCCGCCGCGCCGGAAGCAGCTCCTTCCGAAACGACGCCTGGCGTGCCTGCGGAAGAGCAGAAGCAGTAATTCAGCTTCGATCGACATCTACAGCCCGCGCGCTCCCAGGAGCG
>NZ_JBASBH010000017.1:0-3476 GCF_049651025.1 Parvibaculum sp.
AAGACCCTCACCCAACCCTCTCCCAGAGGGAGAGGGCTAGAAAGTACGAGCCCGCTCTTCTTGCCCCTCTCCCTCTGGGAGAGGGAGGGACCCGCGCCGAAGGCGTGGGAGGGTGAGGGCCTTCTACCGCCCCAGCTCCCGATCGAGCCGCGCCCACAGCGCCCTGCAATCTACCACAGTGCCCTCGCGCATGGCGCGATCGACCGCCATCACCGTCAACCCCGCAACCATCGCGTCATAGGCGTTCACCGGAAACGCCGCGCCGTCGAGCAGATGCGCGGCGAGGTCGCGGCCCATCGCCGGGTCCATGCCTTCATGCGCGCCCGCGCCCGTTTCAACCGGCACGCTCTCGACCGGGGCGAGGCCCAGCGCGTCGCGCACGGCGATGCGGTCGCTGACAAGATCCGCCTCGATCGCGCCGCCCGTTCCGGCAAACAGCCAGCGGCGCTGCGGCAGGCCCGCATGCGTGTTGGCGTGAAACGACAGCCTCACGCCGTTTTCATATTCGACAATCGCCACCTGATGGTCGGCCACATCGGCATCCGAGCCGAAAGTCTTGTTCGCCGTGTTCCAGCCCGGCCGCCAGACCGAATAGGCCGCCGTGCCGTCGCCATAACGCTGGCCGGAAAGCGCCGCCTCATTTTCCGCCGTGAAGATCGTCCGTCCGCCGAAGCTTGCAACGCGGGCAGGCAGCGCGCCGATGAACATGCGGTAGATGTCGAAGTCGTGGCAGCATTTGTCGAGCAGGAACGAGCCGCCGAATTCCTCGCGCCGTCGCCAGTCGCGCATCAGAAACGCGCCATGCTCGGGATGCAGATGCTCATTGCCCTCCATGCTGATGAGCTGCCCGACGCGGCCCTGCGCCAGAAGCGCGGCCACCGCGCGCGTCAGCGGCGAGGAGCGCATGACGAGGCCGACGAGAACGGAAGTTTCGCCATGCTCGCGCAAGAGCCGCGCAAGCTCCCACGTTTCCTCTTCCGTGCGCACAATGGGCTTTTCGGTGAAGATGCGCACACCCGCCGCAAGCCCGGCCTTGATATGGTCGAGATGCAGATGGTTGGGCGAGCCGATCATGAAGAGATCGGGCTTCGTTTCAGCCAGCATCGTCTCGACGTCGCCGTAGGCGGGCCCTGCGCCGATGCCGCGCTTCGTCAGCGAGGCGAGGCCATAGGGTTCAGGATCGACATGGCCGACAAGGCGCGCGCCCGGCGCCGCCGCCACGAGATGGCGGATCACCACCGAGAGGCGCTGGCCGAGGCCCGCAACCGCAATAGTCAGTTCGCGTCGAGATGTCATGATTGAACTTGCACTGGCGTTGTTTGTTATAAGAGAGCCTAGCTCAAGGCGTCAGCCAATGGGAATGGGCCAAAGGGAGTGGCGGTATGCGGATCGGAATCCTGACCGGCGGCGGCGACGTGCCCGGACTTAATCCCTGCATCAAGGCGGTGACATGGCGTGCAGGCGAACGCGGCTGGGAGGTCGTCGGCTTTCGCCGCGGCTGGCAAGGTCCGCTGCATTACAATCCCGACGATCCCGAAGGCAGCGAACAGCAGTTGATGCGCCTCGACCATGAAAGCGTCCGAACGATCGACCGCACGGGCGGCACCGTCCTTCACACTTCGCGCACCAATCCGCGCAACATGCCCGAAGACGCATTGCCGCAATTTCTGAAAGGCAGGTTCAAGCCCGACGCCAACGGCATGGTCGATTGCACGCCGCATATCCTGCGCGTGATGGAACATCTCGGCATCGACGTCATGGTGACGATAGGGGGCGACGGCACGTTGACCTTCAGCGCCCATCTGCACCGGCAGGGCATGAAGATCATCTCGATCCCCAAGACCATGGACAATGACGTCTTCGGCACCGATTACTGCATCGGCTTTTCCACCGCCGTCTCGCGTTCGGTGGAGCACATAAATTCACTGCGCACATCGACCGGCAGTCACGAGCGCATCGCCGTCGTCGAACTCTTCGGACGCAATTCCGGCGAAACGGCGCTGCTCTCAAGCTACCTCGCCGATGTCGATCGCGCGCTGATCGCCGAAGTGCCCTTCAACATCGACCGCCTCTCGGAGATGCTCGTCGCGGACCGCGCCCGCAATCCGGCCAACTACGCGATGGTCGTTGTGTCCGAAGGCGCGAAGATGGAAGGCGGATCGCTGATCGAGCATGGCGACGCGGACGACTACGGTCGCCGCCGCCTCGGCGGCATCGGCCAACTGGTCGGGCAGGAGATCACGCGAACAACCGGCATCGACACGATCTGCCAGTCGCTCGGCTATCTGATGCGCGCCGGTGCGCCCGATGCGCTCGACCAGATGGTCGCCAAAAGCTGCGGCACGCTGGCCGTGCAGATGATCGCCGACGGCAAGACAGGCGTGATGACGGCGGTGCGCGACGGCAACTACACGACCGTCCCCGCCGACACCTGCATCACAGGCAAGAAGCGCGTCGACGTCGCCGCCTTCTACGACACGGACGCGTACAGGCCCCGCATCGCCCATGTGCGCGGCAAGCCGATGTTCTTGAATTGACGGGGAGGCGAGGGGCGAGCGAAAAACATTCAATCCACTCTCAGTGTCGTCCCGGGACTTGTTCCCGGGACGCATCTTCCTCACGCATTGCGGAGAGCTGTGGACCCCCGGGAATAAATCCCGGGGTGACATCACAGGGTGAAACGAAGCCGCCTCACCGCAACAGCGTCATCATCTTCGTGGCTTCCTCGCCCTCGAGCGTCGTGAAGCCATGTTCCTTGTACAGCGCATGGGCGTCATTCGTGCTCAGCAGCAAGCGATGCACCTTGGCAAGCGCGGGATCGTTGATCACCGTTTCGATGAGCCATTTTCCAAGCCCGCGATCGCGATGCACGGGCAGAACATAAACATCGCTCAGCCATGCAAATCGCGTCACATCGGTGACGACGCGGGCAAATCCCGCCTGCTCGCCATCGGGTGAATACATGCCATAGGCGCGCGAGTTGAGAATGCTTTCCCACAGGTCCGCAGGTGGAACCTCGCTCGCCCAATAGGTCGCGCGCAGCATGCGCAAGATCGACTCCCGATCCAGCTTCGTCTTGTCGGTGTTGATCTCAAAGCCGTGACGCAACCAACTCATTTTACAGACCCGTTGTTAGTGGTTCTTGTTTTTACTTGGCGCCCGCTCGCTGCGCATATTTCCAGGCCTCAAGCGCGAGAGGGCGGACGTTCTGCGCCATGGCCTTGGCGTGTTCGCTCGATGCCGTGCCGTCGCGCACGCGACCGGCAATGCCCTGCAGAATGCCTGCAAGGCGGAAGAAGTTGTAAGCGAAGTAGAAGTCGAGATTGTCGATGCCCGAACGGTTCGTGCGCTCGCAATACATCTTGATGTATTCCTCCAGCGTCGGAATGCCGAGGCTCTTGAGATCGGCGGTGGCAATCGATCCCGTGCCGCCGCCCGTGCCCTGACCCGGCATCACCCATTGCATGCAGCTATAG
>NZ_JBASBH010000018.1:0-50613 GCF_049651025.1 Parvibaculum sp.
ACTCGAACGGCACGGGCACAAGCTCCGGCTCGAAGCCATCCTTCTCAAGATCGCGGATGACAACGGGCAGATGGCTCGACGGTCGCCCGTCGAGATTGAGCAGCGGAAATATCCGCACCTCTTCTGCGACACGCAACAACTCGCGTATGGCAGCTATGTGAAATGCGCCATCAAGCTCGTCGCCATAGAGAAACAGGAAATGCGACGAGAGCGCGAGCGCGAAGGTATCATCGGCAAATGGCAAATCCGGCAGCGACGCAGGCACATAGCGCCGCTCGCCCCGACGCGCAAAATCGGTGAGAAAAAGATCGAGCGCCTCGCGCCTGCGGCGATGCACCCGCTCCTCTGAGCCATAAAAGTTCCAGTTGAAGCGATAGGACGCGACACGCATGCCTGCGCGCATCGCAACCGCCGTTTCCTCAAAGCGTCGCCTTATTGTTTCACCGTCAAGCGCGTAAATCGGATCGGCTGCCGTCACACTGTACCCGGCCTCGGACGCCTCGGCGGCGAATGACGCAGGCCCGCCGCCCACATCGAGGATGCTCGCGCCCGGCGCCACATCATCAAGCGCGAAGAACGCCCTGTACTCGTCGAGGCGACGGCCCCACGGCACGACGCCCTCGAGATCGAACTCTCTGGCGTGCTGAAATTCCTTGATCATTTTTCTCTCCGTTGCGAACCGGAGACCGCCCCTCAAGGCAACCTTCGCTCCGAACGGGAAAACAAAAAGGCCGCCTCCAAAAGGGGCGGCCAAACCGGCAAGTCGATATGCGACATGTCTGGGCCACCCGTCAGGTGGTCCACCAAGCGCCGTTGATGCGGAACATATGCGTCATCGTCTCTGTCCTTTTCCGGCATGGGCCAAGGTTGCGCAAAAGCTACGCCAATCCGCGCGCCCTGCCAAGCGGCTCTGTAAGGCAAAAGCATCGCCAAAAAGCCCGCCACAAGTTCGACCGGATTGCCGTATTGAAATGCGACTACGATATTCACCTCCGATCATCTCAATTCCCGCAGAGGATCACATGAAACTCCAGAACAAAGTTGCCGTCGTGACCGGTGCCGCCAGCGGCATCGGCAAGGAAATCGCCGCGACCTTTGCGCGTGAAGGCGCAAAGGTCGTCATCGCCGATATGGCGCTGGCCGCCGCACAAGCCACCGCCGCCGAGCTTGTGGCGGCAGGCGGGAAAGCCATGGCGGTCGCAATGAATGTAACCAAAGAAGACGAGGTCAATTCGGGCATCGCCGCTGTCGTCAAGGCATGGGGCGGCGTCGACATTCTCGTCAGCAATGCAGGCGTACAGATCGTTCACCCGCTTGAAGAGTTCACGCTGGCCGAATGGAAAAACATGCTGGCGATCCATCTGGATGGCGCATTTCTCACCACCCGCGCCTGCCTGCCCATCATGTACGCCTCAGGACGTGGCGGCAGCATCATCTATATGGGTTCGGTGCATTCCCATGAGGCATCGCTCTTGAAGGCGCCCTACGTGACAGCGAAACATGGGCTGATCGGTCTGGCAAAAACCGTCGCCAAGGAAGGCGCGGAGCACCGCGTACGCGCCAATGTGATCTGTCCGGGCTTCGTGCGAACGCCGCTGGTCGAAAAGCAGATCCCGGAACAATCGAAGCTGCTCGGCATTTCAGAAGACGATGTCATCAAGAAGGTGATGCTGAAGGATACCGTCGACGGAGAATTCACAACCGTTCAGGACGTCGCCGAGGTCGCGCTGCTCTTTGCGAGCTTCCCTTCAAACGCCCTCACCGGCCAGTCGCTTGTCGTCAGCCATGGCTGGTTCATGCAATAGCGGTCCGCCCCCGGCTAATCGGGCTCAGTCGGCTCGATCTTGAAAATGGGAATTGACCAGCGCCGCGCCAAAGCGAGCAGCCGAATGATGAGGGCGACGCCGATCGATCCCCAAAGGGCAAGCGCAGGGGCAACGTCGAGGCGGTGCAGGATCACAAACACGAGGCCGCCGACAAGAGCGGCCAGCGCATAGACCTCTTGCCGCAAAATGATCGGCGTACGGTTGGCCAGCACATCGCGGATAACACCGCCGAAAATGCCGGTCACAATGCCCATGATGACGGCAACGGAACCGGTCGTGCCCATTTCCAGCGCCTTGCGCGTGCCCAGAACCGCAAAAACGGCAAGGCCGATAGCATCGGCGATAAGCATGGGCCTGCGGACGGCAATTCCCCACCGCATCAAAGGAATTGTGCCCAGCGCAAAGACGGAGGCCACGGCCACATACCACGGCGATGTGATCCAGAAAACGGGCGTCGCGCCGAGCATCATATCGCGCAGCGTGCCACCGCCGACCGCGACGATGATGCCCATGACGACAACGCCGAACCAGTCCATCTGTCGTTCGCCGGCGACAAGCGCGCCGGATACCGCGAAGGCGGCAAGGCCGATAAACTGGAAAAACATCAGGAGGTCAATACTGGCCAGCGCGGAACTCATTTTCCCCCCGGGATACGGGTTTTCACAATCGCAAGTGTCACCCTGCAGACCCTACTCGCGACAAAAAGCGATCCGGGCGGCGGCAATCCCTTTCAGAGATCTATTAAGTCTTTTATATCGTAACATAAATCGCAGCCATACCGCCCTTGGCGGCACCAGCCCATCGTCCCATTTCTGCACGCGGAGAATTCCATGATAACGAGACGCATGGTCATCATGCTGATTGTGGCTGGCGTAATCTTTGGTGGCATCATTGCCTTCCTGATCGGCCGCGGCATCATGATCAGGCACTTCATTGCCAGCATGGGCCAGCCTCCGCAGACCGTTTCGACGACAGTGGTCGGGATGGAGGAATGGGACCCGACGCTGAAAGCGGTCGGTACGCTGAAAGCGGAAAAAGGCACGGACATAGCGCCCCAACTCGCGGGCATCGTCGCGGAAATCCCCTTTCAGTCGGATAGCGACGTGAAAGCAGGCGATCTCCTTCTCCGCCTTGCCGACGCCGACGATGTGGCAAATCTCAATGCGCTGAAGGCATCAGCCGAGCTGTCGCGCCTCACTTATGAGCGAAACAAGGAACTCGTACGCACCCGCGCCGTCAGCCAGGCCGCGCTGGACACGGCGACGGCCAATCTCAAGAGCGCTCAGGCGCAGGTTGCAGCACAACAGGCACTGGTCAACAAGAAGCAGATTCGCGCTCCCTTCGATGGTCACGTCGGCATCCGCCTCGTCGATCTCGGTCAATATCTGACGCCCGGCCAGAAGGTAACGACCCTTCAGGCGCTCGACCCGATCTATGTCGATTTCTCTCTGGCGCAGCAGAATGTGCGCCTCGCGGCAGTCGGCCAGGCCGTCACGATCACGACGGACGCTTATCCGGGCATGACATTTGCCGGCAAGGTCGTGGCACTCGATCCCAAGCTCGACCCGCAGACCCGCAACGTCGCCGTCCGCGCCGAGCTTTCAAACCCCGAGCGCAAACTGTTGCCCGGCATGTTCGCCTCCGTCGCAATCGCCGTCGGCGACACGGAGAAGCGCCTGACGCTTCCCCAGACGGCCATCACCTACAATCCCTATGGCGAAACCATATTCCTTATCGTCAAGGGCCAGCCCGACGCCGAGGGCAAAACGCCGCTCACGGCGCAGCAGAAATTCGTCAAGACCGGCGAAACTCGCGGCGATCAGGTTGCAATCGTCGAGGGTCTCAAGGAAGGCGACACGGTTGTCACGTCAGGACAGCTCAAGCTGAAAAACGGCACGCCTGTCTTGATCAACAATGAGGTCAAACTGCCCAATAGCCCCGCGCCCACGCCGCAGGATCAGTAGGCTCTCATGAACTTCACCGACATCTTCATCCGCCGCCCGGTCCTTGCCACCGTCGTCAGCCTGCTCATCCTGGTGCTGGGCTTGCGGTCCGTGTCCCTGCTGCCCGTGCTGCAATATCCGCGTACCGAAAATGCCGTCGTGACAGTTTCGACGACTTACTTCGGCGCAAGCGCAGACGTGATTTCCGGCTTCATCACGACGCCTCTCGAAAACTCGATCGCTCAGGCGAACGGCATCGACTACATGAACTCGGTGAGTTCGCAGAGCGTCTCCGTCATTCAGGTGCAAATCCGCCTGAACTACGACAGCGCGAAGGCGCTAACCGAGATCAATACGCGCGTCAACGCGGTGCGCAACCAGCTTCCCGCCGAAGCGCAGCAACCGGTCATCACCGTCGCCGTCGGCGAGACGATCGACTCGATGTATATCGGCTTCTCAAGCGACGTGCTGGCCAACAACCAGATCAGCGACTATCTGCTCCGCGTCGTCGCGCCGAAGCTGCAAGCCATTGAAGGCGTGCAGCAGGCAGAGTTCCTTGGCGAAAAGCGCTTTGCGCTGCGCGTCTGGATGAACCCCGACAAGCTCGCCGCTTACAATATGACGGCATCGGACATCACGGCCGCACTGGCACGCAACAGCTTTCTCTCCGCGCTCGGCACCACCAAGGGCCAGATGGTCCAGGTGGATCTGACCGCCTCAACAAGCCTGTCCTCCCTCGACGACTTCCGCAATCTCATCGTCAAGAACGTCAACGGGACGTCCGTGCGACTGGAAGACGTCGCCAACGTCACGCTGGGTGCCGAGGATTATGAATCCGCCGGCTACTTCGACGGAAAGCCGTCCGTTCAGGTCGGCATCAAGGTCGCGCCTTCCGCGAACCTTCTCGATGTGATGAAGCGCGTCAGAGCTGTGTTCCCCGAAATTCAGGCGCAACTCCCCGAAGGCCTGCACGGCGCCATTGCCTATGACGCGACGAAATTCGTCAACAGTTCGATCAACGAAGTCATTCGCACGCTCGTCGAAGCGCTCATCATCGTTACGCTGGTGGTTTTTGCCTTCCTCGGCTCACCGCGATCTGTGCTCATTCCGACGCTCGCCATTCCGCTTTCGCTCGTCGGCGCCTTCATGTTCATGGTGCTGTTCGGCTTCTCGATCAACCTGCTCACCCTGCTCGCGCTGGTGCTCTCCATCGGCCTTGTCGTCGACGACGCGATCATTGTCGTCGAAAACGTCAATCGCCATCTCGAAGAGGGGCAACCACCGACCAGAGCGGCAATCCTCGCGGCGCGCGAGCTAAGCGGACCCATCATCACGATGACTATCGTGCTGATCGCCGTTTACATTCCGATCGGCTTCATGGGCGGCCTCACCGGCGCGCTCTTCACGGAATTTGCGTTCACGCTGGTCGGCGCCGTCACCGTCTCCGCGGTCGTCGCGCTGACGCTCTCGCCGATGATGTGCGCCCGTTTTCTAAAGCCGCATAACGATCCGACGACAAGCAAGTGGGAACGCCGTACCGTCACCTTCATCGATGAGCGTTTCGAGCGACTGAGAGTCGGCTATGCGCGCGTCCTCAGTTCGAGCCTCGACCAGTTGCCCGTGGTCGCAACCTTCGCGGCCATCGTGCTCGTCAGCATCTATTTTCTGTACAGCTTCTCGAAGTCTGAGCTCGCGCCGCAGGAAGATCAGGGCATCGTCATCGGCCTTGTTACGCCCGCACCGAATGCGACGCTCGCCCAGCGCCAGATCGCAAGCGCCGAGGTCTACAAGACCTATGCGAAGCATCCCGAGATGGACCACGTTTTCCAGGCCGTCACGCCCTCGCAGACGATTGCCGGTCTCGTGACCAAACCCTGGGACGAGCGCACTACATCTTCGACCCAGTTGAAGAATATGCTGCAAAAAGAGCTGAGCAATATCGCGGCCGCGCGCGTCGTCATGTTCGAGCCCCCGGCGCTTCCCGGTGCCCGCGGACTACCCATTTCATTCGTGATCCAGACGACCGAACCGTTTTCGCAGCTCAATGAAGTCTCGCAAGCTTTCCTCGCCGAAGCGCAGAAGAGCGGCAACTTCGTCTTTCTCGACTCCGACCTGAAGTTCGACAAGCCGCAAACGGAAGTCATCATCGATCGCGACAAGGTCGCGCAGATGGGCCTGACAATGAGCGATGTCGGTGGCGCATTGTCGGCGATGCTCGGCGGCGGTTACGTCAACTATTTCAGCCTGGCGGGCCGTTCCTACAAGGTCATCCCGCAGGTACAGCAGCAGTTCCGCCTCAACGTGGACCAGTTGTCGAACTACTACATTCGCACGGCAGCAGGCGCTTCCATTCCACTCTCGACAGTCGCCCATTTCGAAACGAAAACGGTGCCTGAGACGCTGAACCATTTCCAGCAGCTCAACGCGGCCACGATTTCAGGCGTGGCAACGCCCGGCATCACAACGGGCGACGCTCTCAACTACCTGCGCGATCTTGCGGCCCGCACTCTGCCGCAAGGCTACACGGTCGATTACTCCGGCCCCTCGCGCCAATATGTTCAGGAATCGAGTGCCATCGTCGTGACCTTCTTCTTCGCGCTGGTCATTATTTTCCTGACGCTTGCCGCGCAGTTTGAAAGCTTCCGCGATCCGGCGATCATCCTGATCAGCGTGCCCATGTCGATCTGCGGCGCGTTGATCTTCATCTCGCTCGGCGTCGGCGGTGCAACGCTGAACATCTATACTCAGGTGGGCCTCGTGACGCTGATCGGCCTCATCAGCAAGCACGGCATTCTGATCGTGGAGTTTGCTAACAATCTCCAGAAGGAAGGCCGAAGCAAGCGCGAGGCAATCGAGGAAGCAACGAGCATTCGTCTCCGCCCGATCCTCATGACTACAGCGGCCATGGTGCTCGGCGTCTTGCCGCTGATCCTTGCCAGCGGCGCCGGTGCCATGTCGCGGTTCAGCCTGGGCCTCGTCATCGCCTCGGGCCTGTCCATCGGGACGGCCTTCACGCTCTTCGTGGTCCCGGCAATCTACATGCTGCTCGCCGAAGACCATGAGGCGAGCGAAGACGACATCGACGACGATGAAGTCGTCACGGCCTGACGATCAGCCTTTCGGCTGATAATATGAGTTGAGCGGCCGCGAGGCGAAGCGCGCAAGCGTTTCGCGCTCGCTGATCGTCGACAATGCCCGGCGCACCGCCGCGCGCGTCGCCTGATGATTGTTGCGATAGACAGCGTCGGCATCCTTCGCATCCCAACTCACCCAGACTGCCGCAATCGCGACCCAATCGTGCTCGGCCTCAGGCGGCAGGTCGCCTTCGAGGAGCGCTTCGGTGATGCCGCGCGCGACGCCAAGCTGCGCTGGGCCCCAGACCAGATTTTCATGAACCGGCCCGCGCAGATCGCCCTTCGAAACAAGGAGCGTCGCGGGCGTCGCCGGAACATTCGGCCGGACGACCGCCATGAATGGAATATAGCCCATGCGCGGAGCGGCGAGCGCATTGGCGAAAGCCTGCCCGACCGGCCCGTCGCGCGGCCCCAGCATCAGGTTCAAATGCGCAGCGTCGACGCCCTCGCCCACATAGGCCTCGGCAATCATCATGCTTCTTTTGGTCATGCTCTAGTTGATCCGCCCATAACGCCGCTGCTTCAACCCCTCGCTGCTCACCGTGCCGGGCTTCGTATCGTAGCCGAGCAGCGCGATCAGCCGCGTGGTATCGCCTTCAATCGGCGTCACACGATGGATCGAATGCCGCCCCTTGAAAAAGGCAAAAGCGCCCGGTTCCAGATCGAGCCGGATCACCTCCGACATATCCCCGTCGAAAAGTCGCTTCACGCGATCATATCGCTCGTCATCATCGCTGCGGATGAAAGGCACATATTCAAATTCCCCGCCCTGCTCGCTCGGCTCAAGCAGAATGGAGGTCACGAAATCCGTCTGGTCGAAATGCCAGAGCAATTCATCCCCGCACTTCATCGCGGCAATGTTGAGCGCGCCCAGCGGATCGGCATAGCGATAAATATTCGGCAGGCCGACAACGCTCGCGATGAAATCATTGAGCCCATCCCACTCGTAAAGACGGCGCAGCGGCGAGCCTTGCGGCACAAGGTCATATGCAACGGCGCCAACGGAGGTGCGCAGCATGCGCCGCCGCGGATGGTCTTCAGGCAGGCTCTTGTCGGGCGCGTCGAGATAGGCCGTCCCCTTTGCCGCGCCTTCATTATAGGCAAGCGGTGCAAGTTCACGCGCCTCCTGCCTCATCGCGGCCAAAGCCTCTGCCGTCAGGAAGCCCGGCAACATGCACGAGCCGGTGGCCACCAATTCATCATGGCAGCGTTGGACAAGCGTTCGAGCTTCCGCGCTTTGGAGATCGTGGATCGGATAGCGCGCGAGATCGACCAGCCGCGCCGGATGATCCGCAGGCATCTGCGCCGTGGAAGGCACAGCGGAAGTGGCGACAGACATGTTATCCCCTCGATCCAAATCGCGTCCCGTCCCTAATAGTTCACGCCGGGGAACTGTCGGTCAACAGGCGACCCGCCCCGCCAATGGAACGTCCCGCACGCCTGCGCGTTTCAATGCAATGGCCTGCACACCAAATTCCCCGTTCTGATGACGCATCGTATCGAAAATTACGCGCTTATCGGCGATTGCGAGACCGCGGCACTGGTCGGCCGTGGCGGCTCCATCGACTGGCTATGCTGGCCGCGTTTCGACTCCGACGCCTGCTTTGCCGCCTTGCTGGGCAAGCCGGACAATGGCCGCTGGCTGATAGCACCTTGCGACATGACATCGGCCGAGATCAGCCGCCAATATCAGGGCGACACGCTCATTCTGGTGACGAGATTTGAGATGCCGGAGGGGACAGTAAAAATCGTGGATTTCATGCCGCCGCGTCACGGCACGTCGGACATCGTCCGTCTGGTGATCGGCGAGCGCGGCGAGGTGACGATGCGCACCGAGCTTGAAATTCGCTTTGGTTACGGTGAGACAGTCCCTTGGGTCCATACCACCGAGTGCGGCACACTTCAGGCGATTGCCGGTCCCGATATGGTTCTCCTGCGCACGCCCGTGGCCTTGCATGGCGAGGAGCTGAAAACAGTCAGCGAGTTCAAGGTCGCGGCAGGCGAAACATATCCCTTTGTATTGACCTATCAGGCCTCGCACGAACCGCTGCGAGGACCGCTGGATGCTATCGCGGCGCTCCACGATACGGAGGCGTTCTGGAAAGATTGGGCAAGCCGCGCCAAAGTGGAAGGGCCGTGGGCCTCCAATGTCATCCGTTCTCTGATCACACTGAAAGCCCTCACCTATGCGCCAACCGGCGGCATCGTCGCCGCGCCCACAACGTCGCTGCCAGAGCACATCGGAAGCTCGCGCAACTGGGACTATCGCTTCTGCTGGGTGCGCGACGCGACGCTGACATTGCTGGCGCTGATGAATAGCGGCTTCTACGACGAAGCCCGCGACTGGCGTAACTGGCTCATGCGCGCCGTCGCCGGAAGCCCCGACAAATTGCAGATCATGTACGGCATCGCCGGAGAGCGCAGACTGACCGAGTGGCAGGTTCCGTGGCTTTCCGGTTATGAGAACTCACAGCCGGTGCGCGTCGGCAATGCGGCCCATAGCCAGCTTCAGCTCGACGTCTATGGCGAGCTGATGGATGCGCTCTATCAGGCGCGGCGCGGCGGGCTGGAATACATCGAAGCCGACTGGGCGCTTCAATGCAAAATCCTCACCCATCTCGAAACGATTTGGCATGAACCCGACGAAGGCATCTGGGAAGTGCGCGGCGGCAGACGCCATTTCACGCATTCCAAAGTCATGGCCTGGACCGCTTTCGATCGCGGCATCAAAAGCATTGAAGAATTCGATCTGCCCGGTCCGCTCGAGCGATGGCGCGAGGTGCGTCAGGAAATTCACGATCAGGTCTGCCGGCGCGGCTATGACGCAACGCGCGGAACATTCGTGCAGAGCTTCGACTCTCCCGCGCTGGATGCAAGCCTGCTGCTTCTGCCTGCCGTTGGTTTCCTGCCGCCTGAAGATCCGCGCATCCGCGGCACGATTGCCCATATCGAGCGCGAACTGATCGTCGATGGCTATGTCCTGCGGTACAGGACCGAAGAAACGGCAGACGGCCTGCCACCCGGCGAAGGCGCTTTCCTCGCATGCAGTTTCTGGCTCGCTGACGCATATGTGATGCTGGGCCGCATGGACGATGCGCGCAGGCTTTTTACTCGCCTCGCCGACCTCTGCAACGATGTCGGCCTGCTCTCGGAGGAATATGATCCTGTGGCGCAGCGGATGCTCGGGAACTTCCCGCAAGCCTTCTCGCATGTCGCCCTCATCAACACGGCGCACAACCTGAGCCGCGTTTCAAAGCCTGTGGACCAGCGCGCCGATCGTGGCGCAACACCGGCCGAAGACGTCGTCGAAAACCGCTAATTGGCTAAAGCCGCTCATACTCGACAACAGAACCATCCTTGGCCTGAAAATTCAAACCCACCCAAGTCTTGTCGCTGTCATACCAAAGATCAAGAGCCTCCTCTTCACGCCAGGTGTAGTGCTGAGCCCGAATGACCTTGCCGGTGGCGAGCGAGAAAGGTGCAATGCCCTTATCTGTGATTTGCGGCGCGAGAAGCTTCCCGTTTTCCGGATTGATCATCGGAACGAAAAGCTCTGAAACGTTCCAGTGCGTTGCCGCCAACGCGTTCGGAGGAGCAATGTATCGTGTGGCCTTTGAGCCTTCGACAAGGAGCCCATCGTCCTCCCGACGTGCAATTGCAAAGGCGGGGGTACCATCATTGTCCGCTTTCGCATCCATGCTGATGAATTCGCCGCCTTGCCATCTTTCAATATTCCTGTGTGTGTAGCGAAAAATCGGAATGGGTCCAAACTTGACCAGCATTTCGACATTAATCGTCACCGTCAGCGCATCACCGACTTTCTGGAACGCCACGGCATGTGTGCCGATACGGGTGCCCTTGCGCATGATGCGAAACGTCAAAACGTCGGCAACTGGCACCGGCAGAGCGGCCAAAGCAGGCCCGGCAAAAGCCAAGGACGCAGCCGCCCCTATAAACATTCGGCGAGAAATCATACGTGGGTCCTTTGCCTCGTGCGGCATTGCGCTCCTGCATTGATAGGGACGCAAACGGCGTTTGGATCACATCTCAAAGGTTGATCCGCAACCGAAGGTGAAACGTACACATGCACGTGCTTCGCCCTTAGGACGAGAACTCACGATGAATATGATCGCCGCCGGCAGTGCCCTTCTGGAACGCACCTCACTTCCCGATCCGCTGATTGTCGCTGGCATCCGCTATCTGGTGTCGCGCACAAATCAGAAACTCGGAGCGAGCGACTCACTGGCGGAACTTTTGTTCGCGGAAAGCATGCGCAACCGCCCCATAGCCGAGCACGTCGAAGATGCCAACGCCCAGCATTACGAATTGCCGCCCGCTTTCTTTGATCTGATCCTGGGGCCGCAGCGAAAATACTCCTCATGCCTTTACCCGACTGGCCGGGAAACCCTGGCAGAAGCCGAAGAGTTGGCTCTCGCCGAAACAGCCGCCCGCGCGCAACTCGCTGATGGTCAGAACATTCTGGAATTGGGGTGCGGTTGGGGCTCGCTCACGCTCTGGATGGCCGCTCGTTTTCCCGATGCACGCATCACCGCAGTTTCAAATTCGCAAGCCCAGCGCGATTACATCATCGCGCAGGCCGCATTGCGCGGTCTTGTAAATCTGCGCGTCATCACCGCAGACATGAACGCCTTCTCGACACCCCAACGTTTCGATCGCGTGATCTCCGTTGAGATGTTCGAGCACATGGCAAACTGGGACGCCCTGCTCACTCGCGTGAGAGGCTGGTTGCAGCCCGAGGGCAAACTTTTCATCCACATCTTCACCCATGCCCGCACACCCTACCGCTTCCAGTTGGACGATCCATCCAACTGGATCGCACGGTACTTCTTCACTGGAGGCATGATGCCGAGCCATGGCCTGATCGACCACTTCGACAATCTGTTTTCGATTGAAAGGGATTGGCGATGGAGCGGCGAACATTATCGCCGAACAGCACTCCACTGGTTGGCAAACTTCGACACCAATTCGGAACCAGCTATGGACATTCTTCGCGACGTCTATGGCAATGACGCATCACTCTGGCGTCGCCGCTGGCGCATCTTCTTCCTCGCCACGGCAGGACTCTTCGGCCATGCAGGCGGCAAAGACTGGGCCGTCAGCCATTATCTGCTGCGTCCTGTCTGAGCCGCACGTCGCACCGGAACATTTGAAAAGCAGTTTGCGGTCGGCACATGCGATTCACACAGGCATCCATTGCCTAGTCGCAAGCGGCGCAGCATGAGGCCAAAAAGTCTCGATGAATCAATATGATATGTGAGGGCTTTGGCGGAGACGGAGGGATTCGAACCCTCGATACGGCTTTACACCGTATAACGGTTTAGCAAACCGTCGCCTTCAGCCACTCGGCCACATCTCCGTGACCCGTGTATGCCCAAGATTGCCTCTGGCATCAAGAGCCATCTGGGAGAAAACGACTATCTTAGGGCCGATATCGGATCAGCCCCTCCTGGGCAACCGATGCCACAAGGCGACCGTCACGGGTAAAAACACTGCCGCGATTGAAGCCCCGCGCGCCGGATGCGCTGGGACTATCCTGGGCATAAAGCATCCACTCATTCGCCTTGAAAGGCTGATGAAACCACATCGCGTGGTCGAGGCTCGCGGACTGCAATTTTCCCGAAACCCAGCTCACGCCATGAGGCCGGATGCAGGTATCGAGCAGGGTCATGTCGGAGGCATAGGCAAGGATCGACTGGCTCAGCGCAATATTGTTCTCCGGCACCGGCTTGCGGGCGCGGAACCAGATATATTGGGTCGGCTCCATCGGTTCGGGATCGATGTAGTGCTGCGGATTGACCGGCTTGATCTCGATAGGACGCGGCCGGGCAAAATGCTTGGCCATGTCTTCAGGCAATCGGCTCGCAACTTCCTCGCGCAACTCCCGCTCGCTCGGCAGGTCTTCCGGCATCGCCACAATCGGCATTTCCGCCTGATGCTCGAACCCCTGCTCCGGCACCTGAAACGAAGCCGCCAGGTTGAAAATCTGCTTGCCGTGCTGGATCGCGACGACACGGCGCGTCGTGAAGCTTTTGCCGTCGCGCGAACGGTCGACCTCATAAACGATGGGTACTTTGGGATCGCCGGGGCGGATGAAATAGGCGTGCAGCGAATGGCACACGCGATCTTCGACCGTGCGATAGGCGGCGATCATGGCCTGACCGATCACCTGCCCGCCGAATACGCGTTGCCAGCTCACATCGGGGCTATGGCCGCGAAACAGGTTTTCCTCGATATTTTCGAGGTCGAGAATCTGGATAAGGTCTTCAATGGCGTCGGTCATGGGCCCCTCTGTGTTCGCGTGCGCAACATAAGCGCAACGCAATGGCCTGTCACCTTGCGGGAAAGCGACGCCGACGCGCAGATTTGAACCGGGAGAACTAGTGCGACGCCAACCACTCACGCGCCTGTCGCTGGGCTTCAGCAACCTGGGCGGGATTCATTTCCTGTGCCAGTTCGGCGCGATAATGACGGGCAGGCTCGCTTCCGCGAACGGCCGCCAGATTGAACCACTTATGCGCTGTCACGAGGTCCACCTCCACACCCCGGCCCGTCGAATAGATAAGGCCCAGGTCATAGAGTGCGTCGCTCTTTCCTCCTTCAGCAGCGAGCTCGAACTGTTCGAGCGTCTCGACTTGCACGCGAGCCATTGGCCCACCTCCAAAAATCGCGGTCCGCAAGCATCTGTTTCAGCGCGGCACCACTCGACCACCCGCAAGGTCGCCCTTGCCCGGCAGAAGCATTTCATCCCTTCGCTGAAAAAATGGTTAACGCGCCATTCGCTATAAATGGCGGTGTGATCGGCCAGTCATTTTGTTTAATCGGCTTTGACGATCAGACTTTCGGCACCGCCATGCCGCGCTGAACGCCGGGCCGAGCGCCGACAGCCGCAAGCCAGCGCCGCGTATTGGCGCCCTCGCCGACCACATCCGGCTTTGCCTTGGCGATCAGGTCAAAGGCGGGCGCCACCCACGGATAGGTGATGATGTCCGCAATCGAATAATCCCCGCCGAGGTACTGCGCTTCGCCCAGTCGCTTGTCGAGAATTCGCATCAGGCGCGCGGCTTCGTTCTGATAGCGCTCGATCGCATAGGGAATTTTTTCCGGCGCGGCGTTCATGAAATGATTGAGCTGGCCGAACATCGGACCGACGCCGCCCATCTGCCACATCAACCACTCCAGCGCCTTGACGCGCTGCGCGCCTTTCGGCGCCAGAAACTTGCCGGTTTTTTCGGCGAGATAAATCAGGATCGCACCTGACTCGAAAACAGAAAGCGCGCCGCCTTCCGCATCATTGTCGACAATGGCGGGGATACGATTGTTCGGGCTGATCTTCAGAAACTCAGGTGCGAACTGCTCGTTCTTGCCGATGTTGATCTGATGCACTGCGTAGTCGAGTCCGCATTCCTCAAGCATGATCGATGCTTTGCGCCCGTTAGGCGTCGTCCATGTATAGAGATCAATCATCGCCCGCTCCCCCGTCCGCAGTGGTCAATAAGATGCCGTCACTTCAATGTGGTGATGGCGATGCTGCGTGCAAACATAGGGATCGATGACATAGGTGCCCGCGGGCAGCGACAGGCCGACCGCCTGTTGCGGATCGAGGAAGCTCGCAACCTGCACACCATCGACGGTGCGAATGTCGAAGCCGTAAGTGCCGTCCATGACGCGCGTGATCTTGCCGTCGCGCGGAAGGGTGAGGTTCGAGCCCCACGCATTCTTGCTATGGAACTTGTCCTTCATGACGACCGAGCCGCTGCCGGTCACTTCGTTGGCCTGGGCCGAGCCCGCGAAAATGCCAAGGGCGCAAACCGCCAATCCCGTCGCAATCCAGGTTTTGAAACGCATCGGCAGTCCCTCTTCACTTTTACGCTGCTGAAAACACCACCAGCGCGCCCAGTTTCCCGGACGCGCTGGTGCTTGGCAAGTGGCGGGCCGGAGGATTAGTCCGACCCGTCACCCATATCGTTCATTGTGCGCGTTGCCCGAACAGGATCTTGCGAGCCTTTTCGGCGTCTTTCGTCTTGTCCCCGAGTGTTCCCTGGCGCCATTCGCGTCCAAGGATAAAACCTCGCTGAACGGCCGGGCGAGCACTGACCCGCTCGAACCAGTCCTTAAGGTAGGGAAAGTCTGTGAGCTGCTGGCCCTGGTTCTTGTAAGGTACGATCCAGCCCCAGCAGGCCATGTCCGCGATCGAGTAGCGTCCGGCGAGATAGTCCCGATCCTTCAGGCGTCTGTTCATGACGCCGTAGAGCCGGTTCACTTCGTCGGTATAGCGTTTGATCGCGTACGGGATTTTTTCTTGGGCGTACTGGCGGAAATGATGGGCTTGACCCGCCATGGGGCCAAGCCCAGCCATCTGCCAGAATAGCCATTGGTCGACCTCAACTCTCTGCCTCTCGTTCGCGGGATAAAACTTTCCCGCCTTTCGGCCGAGATATTGAAGGATTGCCCCCGACTCAAAGATCGAGATCGGTTTTCCCCCTGGACCATCCGGATCCACGATGGCTGGCATCCGATTGTTCGGCGCGATCCTCAAAAAGGACGGCTTGAACTGGTCGCCAACTCCGATATTCACCGGCCTTGCCGCGTAGGGCAGACCGCACTCCTCCAGCATGATCGAGACCTTCCAGCCATTAGGAGTTGGCCAGTAATAGAGCTCGATCGGCTTGGCCTTGCCCCGCTTTGCAGGGCTGGCCGTTTTGGAAGGGCGCGTGGCCGCCGCACTCCTTGCGGCAGGCCGGCGACTAACGGTCATTATTTCTTCGCAGCCGGCTTCTTCTTCGCAGCGGGCTTCTTCTTGGCAACCGGCTTCTTGGCGACGGCCTTCTTGGCAACCGTCTTCTTGGCGACTGCCTTCTTGGCGGCCGGCTTCTTCTTCGCGGCGGCAGGCTTCTTTGCAGCAGCCGGCTTCTTCTTCGCGACGGCCTTCTTGGCTACCGTCTTCTTGGCGACTGCCTTTTTGGCGGCCGGCTTCTTCTTGGCAGCGGCAGGCTTCTTTGCAGCAGCCGGCTTCTTCTTCGCAACAGGCTTCTTCTTCGCGGCCGTCGTCTTGGCGGCGAGCTTCTTAGCTGCGGGCTTCTTTGCTGCCGTCTTCTTGGCGGCAGGCTTTTTCGCTGCCGTCTTTTTGGCGGCGGCTGGTTTAGCTTTTGCTTTCGTAGCCATGTTTTCTCTAGCTCCTGATGTGCCGTTTTCGTCCGGCGACAATCCGTTGACTCGCAACGCACACACTCCTCGCGGCCAAGTACCCCTTGGACGCGTAAATAATATGAGCGTGGTCAATCATCTCCGCAACACACTGTTGCAATTTTGTGCAAGCAGGTGCGGCCCACTTTCTGCGGAAAGTGGTTTACAAATCGTTCAGGAGAGAGTCGTATTTTTTTGTCAGCCCTCGGACGAAAGCTCCAACTTGCGCGCGAGAATTTCATTCACGACTTGCGGATTAGCCTTGCCAGACGTGGATTTCATGACTTGACCGACAAACCAGCCTGCTAATGCAGGCTTCTCTTTTGCTTGCGCGACCTTGTCGGGGTTCGCAGCCATGACGGCATCGATGGCCGCCTCGATCGCTCCCGTATCCGTCACCTGACGCAAGCCATCTTTTTCGACGATTTCGGCCGGGTCGCGACCGGTTTTGTACATCGAATCAAAAACCTCCTTCGCGATTCGACCCGAGATCGTGCCGTCGGAGATGAGATCGACGAGCTCTCCGAGCTGCTTTGCAGACACCGGAGAGGCCTCGATGGAGTGCCCTTCGCGGTTCAACGCGCCGAACAAATCGCCCGTCACCCAGTTCGCCGCGAGCTTCGCATCGCGTCCCGACTTGCCGCCTTTCACCACCGCTTCGTAGTAGTCCGCAGTCGCACGTTCGCCGACCAGAACGGTCGCGTCATAGGCCGACAGGCCGTACTCCGACATCAGGCGCGCCTTCTTGTCGTCTGGAAGTTCGGGCAGGCTTGCTGCGATGCGGTCAACGTCGGCCTGCACCAGTACGAGCGGCAGAAGATCGGGATCGGGGAAGTAGCGATAGTCATGCGCCTCTTCCTTGGAGCGCATGGAGCGCGTCTCGCCGTTCTTCGGATCGAAGAGGCGCGTTTCCTGGGCGATCTTGCCGCCCTCTTCAAGGCTTTCAATCTGCCGACGCGCTTCGTATTCGATGGCATGGCCGATGAAACGGATCGAATTGACGTTCTTGATTTCGCAGCGCGTGCCGAGCGGGCCGCCCGGACGGCGCACCGAAACGTTAACGTCCGCACGGAGAGAACCCTCCTCCATGTTGCCGTCGCATGTGCCGAGATAACGCAGAATTGTGCGGAGTTTCGTGACGTAGGCGCGCGCCTCGTCGGACGAGCGCATGTCGGGCTTCGACACGATTTCCATCAGCGCAACGCCCGAACGATTGAGATCGACGAGGCTGTTTGACGGCGAAAGATCGTGCACGCTCTTGCCCGCATCCTGCTCCATGTGAAGCCGCTCGATGCCGACGGAAACCGAACGGCCACCGGCAAGATCGATCACGACGACGCCTTCGCCGACAATCGGGCTCTTGAACTGCGATATCTGGTAGCCCTGCGGCAGATCCGGATAGAAGTAGTTCTTCCGATCGAACACGGAGCGCAGATTGATCTGCGCGCGAAGCCCGAGGCCGGTCTTGACCGCCTGCTCTACGCAATAGCGATTGATGACGGGCAACATGCCGGGCATGGCGGCATCGACAAGGCTCACCTGCGTGTTCGGCTCGGCGCCGAACTCGGCGGACGCGCCCGAAAAGAGCTTCGCCCTGGACGCGATCTGCGCATGAACCTCAAGGCCCAGCACGATCTCCCAATCGCCCGTCGCACCCTTGATGAGGTCTTCGTTGCGGGGTTCGCGGTGCTGCATATTCACGGTCATGCCTTCCACCATTCAGTCGGTTCGGCCTTGAACTGGGCCGCTTCTTCAAGCGCATAGGCTGCGCGCAGGAGTGTTTCTTCGTCGAAAGTCTTGCCGATGAGCTGAAGCCCGAGCGGCAGGCCGTCGCTCGAAAGTCCGGCAGGCACCGAAATGCCGGGCAGGCCCGCAAGGTTCACCGTTACTGTGAACACGTCGTTCAGATACATGGACAGCGGGTCGGCCGTCTTCTCGCCGATGCCGAAAGCCGCCGACGGCGCCGTCGGGGTCAGCAGCACGTCGCATTTCTTGTACGCCTCCGCAAAGTCGCGCGCGATGAGCGTGCGCACCTGCTGAGCCTTGAGGTAATAGGCATCGTAATAGCCCGCCGACAGAACATAAGTGCCGATGAGCACGCGCCGCTTCACCTCTGCGCCGAAGCCCGCCGCGCGGGTCTTCTCATACATATCGGTGATGTCCTTGCCTTCGACCCGCAACCCGTAGCGAACGCCGTCATAGCGCGCGAGGTTGGACGAGCATTCGGCAGGGGCGACGATGTAATAGGTCGGCAGGGCATATTTGGTGTGAGGCAGACTGACATCGACGATCTCTGCCCCTGCCGCCTTCAGCCATTCGATGCCGCGCGTCCACAGCGCGTCGATCTCGGCAGGCATGCCATCGACCCGATATTCTTTCGGAATGCCGACCTTGAGGCCCTTCACGCCCTGACCGAGCGCCGCTTCGTAATTCGGCACAGGACGATCGACGCTGGTCGAGTCCTTCTCATCATAGCCAGCCATCGAGCCGAGCATGATCGCCGCGTCGCGCACGTCGCGCGCAATCGGGCCCGCCTGATCGAGCGACGAGGCAAAGGCGACAACGCCCCAGCGCGAGCAACGGCCATAGGTCGGCTTGATGCCGACCGTGCCGGTGAAGGCAGCCGGCTGACGGATGGAGCCGCCCGTATCGGTCGCCGTCGCCGCAAGGCAGAGCCGCGCCGCAACCGCAGCCGACGAACCGCCCGACGAACCGCCCGGAACGATCTTCGTGTCCGAGCCATTGCGCCGCCACGGATTGACGACCGGCCCGTAGAAGCTCGTCTCGTTGGACGAGCCCATGGCGAACTCGTCATTGTTGAGCTTGCCGAGCATCACCGCGCCGTCGCGCCACAGGTTCGACGTCACCGTCGACTCGTAAGGCGGCGTGAAGCCGTCGAGGATGTGGCTGCAGGCCGTGGTCAACACGCCCTTGGTCGCAAAGAGGTCCTTGATGCCGAGCGGCAGACCCTCAAGCGCGCCGCCCTCGCCTTTGGCGAGCTTCGCATCCGATGCCTTTGCCATGTCGAGCGCCTTGTCGGCGGTCACGGTCACATAGGTATTGAGCGCCTTCGCGCCTTCCATCGCAGCGAGATAGGCCCCGGTCAGTTCGACCGAAGTGATCTCTTTCTTCTTCAGCGCGTCGCGCGCGCCGGCGAGCGTCAGCTTTGTCAGGTCACTCATCATTCCACCACTTTCGGCACGACGTAAAAGCCGTCCTCGGATATCGGCGCGTTCATCGTCACCTCTTTCTGGAGGTCGCCCGACGTCACAACGTCTTCGCGCATCTTCATGGTCACTTCGACCGCGCTCGTCATGGGCTCGACGCCTTTGGTATCGACTTCGCTCAATTGCTCGACCCAATCGAGGATTGTGTTGAGCTCGCCAGCGAGAGCCGAAAGCTCATCTTCCCGGACTGCGATCCGCGCAAGCCGGGCGATGTGCCGGACCGTGTTCTGATCGACGGACATGAGGTGCCTTTGTTCTGGTTCAGAAAGAAGCCTGTCCGGCGGATCGTCGCCCGCCTGGTCATATGGCTCCCATTCTCTAGGATTCGGGCGGAACATAACAAAGCCGGATGCCCTGCCGCAACGATACCGCTCTCTATATATGAGGATAACGCGTTGCGCGCGACCTTCAGCCCTCTTATGGTCCGGCGAACCGGGAATTTTACAAGGGAAACACAGGTTTGAGCGGCAATGTGAAGAACCTGAGCGAGCTTCGGGCGGCCCTGAAACGGGGCGAAAGGCTTATGGGCCTCGACCTTGGGTCTAAAACCATAGGCCTCGCGCTCACCGATGTGACGCTGACCGTGGCAAGTCCGCTGGAAACGATCCGCCGGACCAAATTCTCCGCCGATGTCGCGCGCCTTCTCGCCCTTGCAGCCGAACATCAGGTGGGCGGCTTCGTCGTCGGCCTTCCCGTCAACATGGACGGCACGGAAGGCCCGGCTGCGCAATCCGCCCGCGCCTTCGCCCGCAATCTCGAAAAGCTCTCGCCCCTGCCTCTCGCCTTCTGGGACGAGCGCATGTCGACCGCCGCCGTGACGCGCACCTTGATCGAGGCCGACACGAGCCGCGCAAGGCGCGCCGAAGTCGTGGACAAAATGGCGGCCGCCTACATCCTCCAGGGTGCTCTGGAACGGTTGCGCAGCGTATAAGGAGGAAAGGTTCAGCGAAGCGCTTCGGAGGGGAACGCCGAATTGACAGAAGCCGCATACAGGTTGCCGAGCGAACAGCGCCTGCTCTTGCTGCTCGTCGGCAGCTCGCTCCTCATCAACAATTACGACCTCGGCATCTTCTCCCTCGCTTTGCCGCAGATACAAGCCTCCCTCGAAATCCCCGAACAGAATGTCGGCTTCTATACCGGCATCATCCGCTTCGGCGTGCTGCTCGCCTTTCCGCTGGCCTTCATGGCCGACATTGTCGGGCGCAAGCGGCTCCTGCTCATCACCATCTCCGGCATGACCATCGCGACGGTTCTCACCGCCTTCGCCCAGACCGACTTGCAGTTTCTGGTTCTGCAAACCCTCGCCCGCTGCTTCAGCTATGCCGAAGACATGCTGTGCTACGTCATCGTCGCCGAAGAGATCGACGCGCGCATGCGCGGCTGGGCGCTCGGGCGACTGGCGGCGCTTGGCACGCTCGGCTACGGCCTCTCCTCGCTGCTCTACACGCAGATTGACGTTCTGCCTCACGGCTGGCGGGATTTCTATCTGATCGGCGCGGCGGGCCTCGTCATCATCCTGCTTGCGCGGCGCCAGTTGAAGGAGACGCAACGCTTCACCGACCTGCGTGCCGCCCGCACCTCCATGCGCCGCAGCCTCGGTGACCATCTCACGCCCATCGTCTCGCTGGCGCGTGCCTATCCCGGACGTTTCGCGGCCCTCGTCGCCACCACGGCCCCCTATTCATTCGGGCTGTCGGCGACCTTCGCCTTCATTTCGAAGTTCCTGCAGGAAACGCATGGCTACACGCCGCAACAGGTCGGCACGCTGCAATTTTTCGGCGGCGCATTAGCGATCATCGGCTACTTCATCGCCGGGCGCCTGAGCGACCGTATCGGCCGACGCGCGGTGCTGACCGTCAGCATCACGCTTGCCGTGTCGCTCTTCTACGTATTCTATCTCACCTCCGACCCGAGGCTTCTCGTCGCAAGCTGGATCGGCGCGCTCTTCACCTATTTCGCTTCCGAAGTCACCTTGTCGGCTCTTGGCAGCGAACTTTTTCCGACCTCTTACCGCTCGACCTCGGCGGCAGCACGCGGCGTCATCAATGTGACCGCGAGCATCGCCGGCCTCGCCGCCGAAAGCGCGCTCTATGCCGTCGTCGGTTCTCACGCTCTGGCGATCGTCATTCTGCTTGCCGCCGCGCCGCTTGCCATCATTCCGGTTCTGCTGTTCCTGCCCGAGACGGCGCGGCGCTCGCTTGATGAAATTTCGCCGGAAGTGCTACACGACGCCGAAGCTGGCCCGACACCTTTCCCATGAGGCGCTGAGTGCTTTCGATCCTCAATTCACTCGTCCCCATCTTTCTCGTCATCGCGCTCGGCTTTGCGATCAGGCGCGCAGGCTTTCCCGGTGAAGGCATCTGGCTGCCGCTCGACCAGTTGAACTATTACGTCCTCTTTCCCGGCCTGCTGCTTCACACGCTCGCGACAGCGAACCTCGCGAGCTTCGACGTATGGCCCATGGCGTCTGCACTTGCAGCGGGCCTGCTTACCATGGTTGCCCTGTTGCTGGCAGCACGACGCTTTCTGCCGATCGACGGGCCGGAATTCTCAAGCATCTTTCAAGGCGCGGCGCGCTGGAACAGTTTCGTCGCACTCGCTGCCATCGCGGCGCTTTACGGCAGTGACGGCGTAACGCTGGCCGCTGTGGCTTTTGCCGTGCTGGTGCCGCTGGTCAACACGCTCTCCGTCATGGTGCTGACGCGCTATGCGCTTGGCATGTCATCGGGCCCCGTCGCGCTTTTCAAACTGCTCGCCCAGAACCCGCTCATCCTCGCCTGCATCGCCGGAATATTCCTCAATGCGACCGGCATCGGCCTGCCCGGCCCGCTTTCGATAACGACGAAAATTCTTGGCGACGCTTCCTTGACGCTCGGCCTGATCGCCGTCGGCGGTGGTCTTCGCATCGGGCATATCCTGGAAGCGAAGTGGGCCGTCCTGTTTACCAGCACGCTGAAACTGATCGCCATGCCTGCAATGATGATGGGCTTCTGCTGGCTCTTCGACGTCACCGGCCTGCCGCGCCTCGTCGTCCTGATCTGCGCCGCCGTTCCCGGCGCCACATCATCCTACGTCCTCGCGCGCCAGCTCGGCGGCCACATGGAACTGATGGCAAGCCTCATCACCGGCGGGACGGTGCTGGCGGTTGTGACGATGCCGCTGATGCTGTGGGTGTTTGGGTAAGACAGACATTCCCTCCCCGTCGTCATCACCCGGCTTGACCGGGTGATCCATCTTTCAGCGACCGAAGATGGATGCCCCGATCAAGTCGGGGCATGACGCAAGAGACAGAACGCCACCTCGCTCACATCAATGCACCGGCCGCGCCCGCTCCACAATCGCCCGCTGATCCACACCCACCGGCAGCGTCCCGTAAATATCGCCCCAGTCACGCCCAAGCCGTGTCGCGCAATAAGCATCCGACACCGCTGCGGACGCATGACGCACGAGGATCGAACCCGCAGCGATCTTTGCCATCGCCTCGACGATCTGACGCGAACGCGCCTCAAGCGAACCCAAATCCGTGAACGCATCCTTCAGCGCATCAAGCGCCCCGTCATAGGCGACATTCGCGCCGCGCGCGGCCTCGAACTCCGCCAGCACGACATCGAGCGCCTGCGGCTCGCGCGTCAATGCGCGCAGCACGTCAAGGCACATGACGTTGCCGGAACCTTCCCAGATCGCATTGACCGGCATCTCACGATAGATGCGCCCCGCAATGCCTTCCTCCACATAACCATTGCCGCCAAGGCACTCCATCGCCTCATAGGCGAGGTTCGGCGCGCGCTTGCACACCCAGTATTTCGCGACCGGTGTCATGATGCGACGGAAAGCGGCTTCCGCCTCATCGTCCGCCGCACGGTCGAAGCTCCGCGCAACGCGGAACGACAGCGCCGTCGCCGCTTCCGTTTCCAGCGCGAGATCGGCAAGAACATTTTCCATCAACGGCTGATCGATCAGCTTCTTCTGAAAAACGGTACGATAGGAACAATGATGAACGGCCTGCGCCACCGCTTGCCGCATCATGCCCGCCGACGCCACCGCACAGTCGAGCCGCGTATAGGTTGCCATCTCGATGATGTTGCGAACGCCCCGGCCTTCCTCGCCAATGAGCCAGGCAGACGCCGCCTGAAACTCAACCTCCGACGACGCGTTCGACTTGTTACCGACCTTGTCCTTGAGGCGCTGGATCGCAATCGCATTCTCCACCCCGTCAGGCGTGAAGCGCGGCATCAGAAAACACGAGATGCCGCCCGGCGCTTGCGCCAGCACGAGGAACGCGTCGCACATGGGCGCGGAGAAAAACCACTTATGCCCGGTGATGCGATATTCGCCGCCCGGCCCGCCCTTGCCGACCGGCTGCGCTACTGTCGTATTTGCGCGCACATCCGTGCCGCCCTGCTTCTCGGTCATGCCCATGCCGAAGGTCACGCCAGCCTTGTCACTCGCCGGAACGAAGCGCTCGTCATATTTGCGCGAGAGAATGCGAGGTATCCATTCCTTCGCGAGATCGGGCTGAAAGAGAAGCGCAGGCACAGCCGCATTGGTCATGGTGATCGGGCAGCCATGACCGGATTCGATCTGCGTCATCATATAGGTGCCCGCAAGACGCGAGACGACTGCGCCGGGCTTCGCCTTGCTCCCATCCTTCAGATGGTCCCAGGGCGAGCCGTGCAGCCCCTGCTCGACCGACAGCGCCATGAGCTGATGATAGGAGGGATGAAACTCCACCCGGTCGATGCGATGGCCGAAACGGTCGAAACTTTTCAGCACCGGCAGATAGGTATTTGCCTGCCGCCCCAGATCGATCACTTCTGGCGTGCCGATCCGCCCCCCGAATGCCGTCAACGAAGCACGCGCCGCTTGCCCACCCTCGCGCTCTACCGTTTCAAGAAGCGCATTATCGGACGTATAGAGGTTGTAATGCTCCAGCGGCGGTGGCTGGTTGAAGACTTCATGCGTTGCAAAAGTGCGGATCGTTGTCATGAGCGTGTCTCCTGCTGGTCCGGCAGGCTGGAATGCTAGCACGCCGGGAAGACCTCTGCGTCACCAGTGCGACAATTCCACCTTGCCGCGTTCAGGAATCGGACCTATACAATGCGGCTTTAATGACCAACGCGGATAAACAACCCGTCCCCCTTTTCCCACACCGGCATTTGCTGGGGATCGAGGGGCTTTCCGCGAGTGATATCACCGCGCTTCTCGACCTCGCCGACACTTATGTCGAGCAAAACCGCCAGGTCGACAAAAAAGGCTCCGTCCTTCGCGGTCGCACACAAATCAATCTCTTCTTCGAGGCCTCCACCCGCACCCAAAGCTCGTTCGAGCTGGCGGGCAAGCGCCTCGGCGCCGACGTCATGAACATGTCGGTCAGCTCGTCCTCGATCAAAAAGGGCGAAACCCTGATCGACACGGCGATGACGCTGAACGCCATGCATCCAGATCTCATCATCATCCGTCATGGCGACAGCGGCGCGGTCGAGCTTCTGGCGCAAAAGGTGAGCTGCTCGGTCATCAATGCGGGCGACGGCAGCCACGAACATCCGACACAGGCCCTGCTCGACGCGCTGACCATCCGCCGCCGCAAGGGCAATCTCGAAGGCCTGACCGTCGCCATATGCGGCGACATCCTTCATAGCCGCGTCGCACGCTCGAATATTCTGCTACTCAACATCATGGGCGCCCGCGTCCGCGTCGTCGCACCGCCGACCCTGTTGCCGACCGGCATCGAGCGTTTCGGCGTCGAAGTCTTTCACGATATGCGCAAGGGCCTCGAAGGCTGCGACATCGTGATGATGCTGCGCCTGCAGCTTGAGCGCATGTCAGGCTCCTATGTGCCCTCGCAGCGCGAGTATTTCCACTTTTACGGCCTCGACTACGACAAGCTCGCCAGCGCCAAGCCCGACGCGCTCATCATGCATCCCGGCCCGATGAATCGCGGCGTCGAAATCGACAGCGCCGTCGCCGACGACATCAACCGCAGCGTCATTCGCGAACAGGTCGAGATGGGCGTCGCCGTGCGCATGGCCGTTCTCGATGCGCTTGCCCGCAACCTGCCGAACGAGCGCCAGCCATGGGCGGCAAAGGCATGACCAAAACCGCTTTCATCAACGCGAGACTGCTCGATCCTGCATCCGGTCTCGATGCGCGCGGCAATCTGCTGGTTGTAGACGGCAAGATTGCCGACCTCGGCCCCGGCCTTTTCAGCGACAGCATCCCCGACGGCGTCGAGATCGTCGATTGCCGCGGCCATCTGCTCGCGCCCGGCCTCATCGACATGCGCGTCTTCACCGGCGAGCCCGGTGCCGAACACCGCGAGACCTTGCGCACGGCAAGCCTCGCCGCTGCCGCAGGCGGTGTGACGACGCTCATCGTCATGCCGAACACCAATCCGGTGATCGACGACGTTGCATTGGTCGATTTCATCGAACGCCGCGCCCGCGACACAGGCATCGTCAACATCCATCCGATGGCCGCCCTGACCAAGGGCCTCAACGGCAAGGAGATGACGGAAATCGGCCTGTTGAAGGAAGCGGGCGCCGTTGCCTTCACCGATGGCGACCGTGCCATTGCCGATGCGCAGATCATGCGCCGCGCATTGTCCTATGCCGCTCACTTCAACGCGCTCATCGTTCAGCATGCGGAAGTACCAGAGCTTGCGCGCGGCGTGATGAACGAAAGCGAACTTGCAGGGCGCCTCGGCCTTGCGGGCATTTCGTCCGCCGCCGAAACCATCATGATCGAGCGCGACCTGCGCCTGCTGGAACTGACCGGCGGTCGCTACCACGTCGCGCAAATATCCTGCGCCTCATCGGTCGAAATCATCGCCCGCGCGCGGCGTCATGGTCTCAAGGTGACATGCGGCGTGTCGGCAGCGCATCTTGCGCTCAACGAAAACGATGTGCAGTCCTATCGCACCTTCTTCAAGCTGTCGCCGCCGCTGCGCTCGGAAGCGGATCGCCGCGCCCTCGTCGCAGGCCTCGCGGACGGCACCATTGACGTCATCGTCTCGGGCCACGACCCGCAAGACCCGGAAGTGAAGCGCCGCCCCTTCGCGCAAGCCGCCTTCGGCGCCATCGGGCTTGAAACGCTGCTGCCCACGAGCCTTGCGCTTGTCCATAATGGCGACATGCCGCTCGCCCGCCTGCTCAGCGCAATGACGCATGTGCCTGCCGATCTGCTCGGCTTGCAGACGGGCCGTCTCGCCGCCGGACTTCCCGCCGATCTCGTCCTCATCGACGCAGGCGTGCCGTGGATCGTCGAAGCCTCAAAGCTTCACTCGATTTCCAAGAACACCCCCTTTGAAGACCGTCGCCTGCAAGGCCATGCCTTGCGCACAGTGGTCGGCGGGCGAACGGTCTACGTCCGCGACTAGTTCGCGCCTCCACTAAATTTCCATATCGAGCTTTGGCACGATGGGCTGGCGTCGATGAAGCGCCACGGATAAGATCAGACGGAAATGGGAGCGGGGGAAATGATGATCAGCTTACTGAGTGACAGCGCCAATTGGCCATGGTTCGCCATTGCACTTCTGCTCGGCTATCTGCTGGGCTCGATCCCCTTCGGCCTGATCTTCACGCGCATGGCTGGTCTCGGTGACATTCGTGACATCGGCTCGGGCAATATCGGCGCGACCAATGCGTTGCGCACAGGCAATCGCTGGGTCGCTGGCGGCACATTTCTGTGCGATGCGGGCAAAGGCGCTGTCGCGGTATTCGCGGCTCTCTACATCGCGCCAGATGCCACCCTCGCCCTTCCGATGGCGATGATGGCTGCCGCTGCAGCTTTTATCGGCCATCTCTACCCGGTCTGGCTTCGCTTCAAGGGCGGCAAGGGGATCTCGACTTTCATCGGCATCAATCTCGCGCTCTTCTGGCCCGTCGGGCTTCTCTTCTGCGTCACCTGGCTCGCCGTTGCCGCCATCTTCCGCTATTCGTCATTGGCGGCACTCATCGCCGCACTTGCAACGCCAATCTATCTGGCGCTGTTCAGCCGCTTCGATCTGCTGCCGCTGAGCATCGTGCTTGTCGTGCTCATCTATATCGCCCATCGCGGCAATATCGGCCGCCTCACCTCCGGCACAGAATCGCGCATCGGCTCGAACTAATGAGCTCCGGCATTTCCGAGGCCGAACGCATCGCGCGATTGCGCCTTGCGCGCAGCGACACGGTTGGCCCCGTGACATTTCGTGATCTGTTGCAACACATGCCAAGTGCCGTCGAGGCGCTGGAGGCGCTCCCTGCCCTCGCCTCGCGCGGCGGCAGAAAAAATGCGTTGCGCATCCCCTCAAGCGCCGAAGCCGAACGCGAAATCAAGGCGACTGAAGCGCTGGGCGCAAGGCTCATCGTCGTCGGCGAGAAATCATTTCCAAGCCGCCTCGCCACGCTCGACCCGCCGCCGCCCGTCATTTCGGTGATGGGTGAAGCGCATCTCCTCGAGCGCAAATCGATTGCGATGGTCGGCTCGCGCAATGCTTCTGCCGCAGGGGCGAAGATCGCGGCAACGATCGCGCGCGATCTCAACGAACGAGGCTTCGTCGTCGTATCCGGCCTCGCACGCGGCATTGACGCAGCCGCGCATCGCGCCTCGCTGTCGGGCGGAACCATCGGCGTTGTCGGCGGCGGCCTCGATGTCGTCTATCCGGAAGAAAATCGCGCCCTGCAAAAAGAAATCGGCACTCGCGGCGCACTCGTCAGCGAAATGCCGCCCGGCACGCGCCCGCAAGCGCGCCATTTTCCGCGCCGCAACCGGATCATCTCCGGCCTTTCACTCGCCGTCGTTGTCGTGGAAGCCGCCATGCGCTCCGGCTCGCTCATCACCGCACGCTTCGCGCTGGAGCAAGGCCGCGACGTTCTCGCCGTGCCGGGGTCGCCGCTCGACCCGCGCGCCAGCGGCTCGAACAGCCTCATCAAACAAGGCGCCGCACTGGTGGAGAATGCCGACGACATCATCGCCGCGCTCGATTCGCCGGTTGCGCGCCAGCTCTTCGAACCGGAGCCATTCACCTTCGCCGCAGCGACCACGCGCACGCCCGAGCCGGACGCAGCGACCCGCAAGCGCATCATCTCGGCGCTTGGGCCGACGCCCATCATGGTGGATGAAATTGTCCGGCAAACCGGCTTGTCCGTGCCGACGGTCCGCATTGTCCTGCTTGAACTGGACCTTGCAGGCCGCCTGCACCGCGATACGGGCGACCGGGTCAGCCTGCTCCCCGAAGACTACGCCTAGCGCGCAGCCTTCGCCGTTGCGGGCCGAGCAGCGGAGCGACCCTGCGTAAGAAGCCGCGCTTCCTCGGCAGCCATGCCGATCAGATAGGCCAGAAATTTATGGCGGCGCATGACCGCGAGCCGCCGGGCTGCCACAAGCAACTCGAACAGATAGCTCGCTGCATCCTCATCCCCGCTTGAGCCAGCGTCGCGCCCTCGTTGAACCGGCTCCGCCCCATTCATCAGCGGCGAAATATCGATCACCGCTCCCTCCCTCGAGTTCCTCAGCATGCAACTCCCGCCTCCCGAATGCTTAGAACAGACCGTTTGATGTATTTTATGAACTACATCCTTAGAACTATCTCATAACTTTCCGCCTATTGAAATGGTTAATTCAGCATGGGGCCCAGGAATAGCCGAATTTGCTCCAAATCGGCTTCCTCCAGGAAAATCGGCGGATTTCTGCGACATTTGACAGCGATGTGGCTTTTCCCCATCTTCTCGCACGGCTGCATAAGCCAGCGGCGGCGTGAATTATCCCTTCTCTATTCATGGCAACCAGACTATCTGGACTGCTCGTTGACCTTTTGCGGCCGACGAACGCGGCCACCACCTGGGTATATAAAGAGAGTTCAAGCGCCACATGGACGTCGTCATTGTTGAATCGCCGTCAAAGGCGAAGACGATCAACAAATACCTTGGCAAAGGCTTCAAGGTCCTGGCCTCCTATGGCCATGTCCGCGACCTGCCATCCAAGGATGGCTCGGTGTTGCCCGACGAAGACTTCGCCATGGCCTGGGATGTCGATCCGAAGTCGCAGAAGCGGCTGAACGACATCGCGGAAGCGGTCAAAGGCGCAAACAAACTCATTCTCGCAACCGACCCTGATCGCGAAGGCGAAGCGATCTCCTGGCACGTGCTAGAAGTCCTCAACCGCAAGAAGGTTTTGAAGGGCGTCCATGTCGAGCGCGTCGTCTTCAACGCGATCACGAAAAACTCCGTGCTTCAGGCCATGGCCAATCCGCGCGGCCTCGACAAGGAACTGATCGACGCCTATCTCGCGCGTCGCGCTCTCGACTATCTCGTCGGCTTCACGCTCTCGCCCGTCCTCTGGCGCAAGCTGCCGGGCGCGCGCTCGGCCGGCCGCGTTCAGTCTGTTGCGCTCCGCCTCATCTGCGATCGCGAACTCGAAATCGACGCCTTCCGCGCTCAGGAATACTGGACGATCGAAACCGATTTCCAGACCGCATCCGGCGCGCCTTTCGTCGCGCGCATCGTCAATCTCGACGGCAAGAAGCTCGACAAGTTCGACATCCCGGACAAGTCGACTGCGGACAACATCGTCAAGCGCATCGAGGCATCGCGCTTCTCGGTCAAGTCGGTCGAAAGCAAACCGGCACGGCGCAATCCCTACCCGCCCTTCACCACATCGACGTTGCAGCAGGAAGCCTCCCGCAAGCTCGGCTTTTCCGCGAGCCGCACGATGCAGGTCGCGCAGCGCCTCTATGAAGGCCTCGAAATCGACGGCGAGACGACCGGCCTCATTACCTATATGCGAACCGACGGTGTGCAAATCGCCGATGAAGCGATCGCGCAGGCGCGCACCGTCATCAACAATGAATTCGGCGAGGCCTATCTCCCCTCCGCGCCGCGCATTTACAAGACCAAGGCGAAGAACGCGCAAGAGGCGCATGAAGCCATTCGTCCGACCGATCTCGCGCGCTTGCCCAAGCACGTCGCCAAGATGCTGGATGACGATCAGCGCCGCCTTTACGAACTCGTCTGGAACCGCACCATCGCCAGCCAGATGGAAAGCGTGCAGCTTGAGCGCACGACCATCGAAATCGAAGCGGACGAACAGCAGATCGGCCTGCGCGCCACCGGCTCCGTCGTTGTCTTCGACGGCTTCCTCCGCCTCTATCAGGAAACGCGCGACGAGCCGGAAGAAGGCGATGACGATGGCCGTCTGCCGAAGGTTTTGCGCGGCGACAAGCTCGGCCTGCAAGATGTGCGCGCCGACCAGCATTTCACCGAGCCGCCGCCGCGCTTCACGGAAGCGACACTCGTCAAGCGCATGGAAGAACTCGGCATCGGCCGCCCGTCCACCTATGCCTCGACGTTGCAGACGCTGCGCGACCGCAACTACGTCAACATGGACAAGGGCCGTTTCGTGCCCGACGACAAGGGCCGTCTCGTCACGGCGTTCCTTGAAAACTTCTTCACGCGCTACGTCGAATATGATTTCACGGCTGGCCTCGAAGAAAAGCTCGACAAGGTGTCGGCAGGTGAGCTGGACTGGAAGCAGGTCCTGCGCGAATTCTGGACCGACTTCACTGTCGCCGTCAGCCAGGCCATGGAGCTTCGCATCACCGAAGTTCTGGACCGCTTGAATGATGTGCTCGGGCCGCACGTCTTCCCCGATCAGGGCGACGGCACCGACCCGCGCAAATGTCCCTCCTGCACCGACGGCATACTCTCGCTCAAGGTCGGCAAGTTCGGCGCCTTTGTCGGCTGCTCGAACTATCCCGAATGCCGCTTCACGCGCCAGCTCACCGTCGGTGCGGATGGCGAAGCCGCAGCGGGCGACCGCGTGCTCGGCGTCGATCCCGACACGGGCAAGCCCGTGCTGGTGAAGTCGGGCCGCTTCGGTCCCTATATCCAGCTCGGTGAGCCGGAAGAAAAAGGCGACAAGCCGAAACGCTCCGGCATTCCCAAGGCGCTCGGCGTGTCCGCTGCAAATATCGATCTTGAGAAAGCCCTGATGCTTCTCGCTTTGCCGCGCGAAGTCGGCCTGCATCCCGAAACGGGTTTGCCTATCACGGCAGGTCTTGGCCGCTTCGGTCCCTTCGTGCTGCATGACGGCACCTATGCCAATCTCGAAAGCCCGGAAGAGGTTTTCACCATCGGCATCAATCGCGCCGTGACCGAACTCGCCGAAAAGAAGGCACGTGGCGGCAAGCCGCGCGGGCCGAAAGCCTTGCGCGAACTCGGGCCGCATCCCGAAGGCGGCAAGCCCGTCCAGATCATGGATGGCAAATACGGCCCCTATGTAAAACACGAGAAGACCAATGCCACGCTCCCCAAGGACGCGGACATTGAAAAGGTGACGCTGGCTGACGCAGTCGCGCTGATCGCCGCGCGCGAAGCGCAAGGCGGCGGCAAGAAAAAGCCCGCCAAAAAGGCATCACCGGCAAAGAAAGCGGCACCCAAGAAAGCGGACGCCGCCGAGAAGCCGGAGAAGAAAGCCGCAGCAAAAAAACCTGCCGCCAAAAAAACGGCCGCCAAAAAAACGCCTGCGAAGAAGGCAGCAACCAAGAAACCTGCGGCCAAAGCGAAGCCTCGCTCTGCCGCTGCGGCGGACTGACCGGTGGCCGACCGCAAGCCACCCCAAAAAAAGGACGCGCCGCGCAAGCGCGACCGGGAGCAAGGACTGCCCTCGCGCGAACAAATTCTTGAATTTGTTTCGTCGAGCGCAACACCTATCGGCAAGCGCGAAATCGCGCGCGCTTTCAACATCAAGGGCGCGGACCGCATCCCCCTGAAGCAAATGCTGAAGGCGATGGCGGAAGAGGGCCTTCTCGAAAAACGCGAAAGCCGCAAGATCCATCGCACCGGAGAGCTTCCCTCCGTATTGCTCATAGAGATCACGCATCGCGACACCGATGGCGAACTCGTTGCGCGCCCGCTTGAGTGGAAAAGCACACTCGCCGCCCCCAGCATCGTCATTACGCCCGAACCCAAAAAAGGCCGCACAGCGGAGCGCGACGCCGAACCGCCGGCAGGCATCGGCGATCGCGTACTTGCCCGCCTCACCAAGACGACTGAAGAAGGCGAGATCTACGACTACGAGGCGCGCGTCATTCGCCGTGTCGGCAAAGGCGCCGAACAGGTTCTCGGCCTCTTTCGCAGCGGCTCGGAAGGCGGACGCATCGTCCCCGTGGACAAGCGCGTGCGCACGGAATTTGAAATCGGTCGCGACGATACAGGAAACGCCAAGGACGGCGATCTCGTGCTCGCCGAAACGGTTCCGGGCAAGCGTTACGGACTTGCGCGCGCGCGCGTGAAGGAAGTCTTCGGCAAGAGCAGCGATCCGAAGTCGATCAGCCTCATTGCCATCCATACGCATGGCATCCCCGATCAATTTCCTGACAGCGTGATCCGCGAAGCCGAGGCGGCTGAAGCAAAAGACATTTCAGGCCGCACGGACCTGCGCGACATACCGCTCGTCACCATCGACCCGACGGACGCTCGCGACCATGACGATGCCGTCTGGGCAGCGCTCGATACCGATCCGGCAAATGAGGGCGGCTATGTCGTCATCGTCGCCATTGCCGATGTCGCCGCCTATGTGCGCCCCGGCTCGCCGATGGATCGCGAGGCGCGCAAGCGCGGCAACTCGACCTACTTCCCCGACCGCGTCGTGCCTATGCTGCCTGAACGCATCTCGAACGATCTCTGCTCTCTCCGTGAAAAGGAAGAGCGTCCCTGTCTCGCCGTACGCATGATCTTCGATCGCAACGGCAATAAACGCAGCCACGAATTCCTGCGCGGATTGATGCGCTCTGCCGCCCGCCTCACCTATCGCCAGATGCAGGAAGCCATCGACGGCGCGCCCGACGACAAGACCGGGCCATTGCTCGAGACGGTGCTGCAGCCGCTTTGGGATGCCTACAAGACATTGAGCATTGCGCGTGAAAAGCGCGGACCGCTCGATCTCGATCTGCCCGAATACAAGGCTGAGATCGACCCTGTCGGCCGCATCGCCGCAATCCACATCGCGGAAAAATACGAGTCGATGAAACTCATCGAAGAGTTCATGATTCAAGCCAACGTCTGCGCAGCCGAAACGCTGCAGCACAAACAGCGCAAGCTCGTCTACCGAATTCACGATGCGCCGTCGCGCGAGAAGCTTGCCGCCCTGGCGGAGTTTCTGAAAACGCTCGATATGAGCATCGCCAAGGGTCAGGTCACGAGGCCCGCCACCTTCAACAAGATCCTGAGGGATGTCGACGGCACCGAATTCGATCAGATGGTTTCGACCATTGTCTTGCGCTCGCAGGCGCAGGCCATTTATTCGCCGGACAATATCGGCCATTTCGGATTGAACCTGCGCCATTACGCGCATTTCACCTCGCCGATCCGTCGCTATGCGGACCTCGTCGTTCACCGCGCGCTCATTTCCGCGCTCGGTCAGGGCAAAGACGGCCAATCGGATGAGGAGGTTTCGGCAATGGCCGAAATCGCCGAACATATTTCGATGACGGAACGCCGCTCGATGCTGGCAGAACGCGACAGCAATGATCGCTTCATCGCCGCTTTCCTCGAAGCGCGCATCGGCGCCGAGTTCCGCGGCCGCATTGCCGGCGTGACGCGCTTCGGGCTTTTCGTGAAGCTCGAGGAAACCGGCGCCGACGGACTGATACCGATCTCAAATCTCGGTACAGAATATTTCCACCATGACGAAGCACGCCACGCCCTCGTCGGCGAGCGCTCGGGCCTCACCTATCGTCTCGGCGAACAGGTGACAGTCCGCCTCGAAGAGGCCGTGCCGATCACCGGCGGCCTTCGCTTCGACATTGTCGAAGGCGGGCGTCCCGGCAAACCGGCTGGCCGCCAGGGGTTTGGCAAGTCCGGTACCGGCAAGGACAATCCGCGTCGTGGTGCGTCAAAGCCAAAACCGGGACGCGCAAAACCCGGCAAAGGCAAGGCAACGCCCGGGCGTTCGCGCAAGAGCTGACTTGTCAGTCCGTCGCGCGGCAACCTGCCACATTCTTTCATCAAGCGAATAAGACCCATATGCTGAAGCAATAAATATTCAGTGGGATCCGATGAGCAGCATTGTGGACATTCATGAGCCCGAAATCTTCGAGGCTACGCGCCCCGAGGCCCGGTCTCTATGGCAGGCAATGCTGCGTGGCTTCATGCTGCGTTGTCCGGCGTGTGGCAACGGCAAGGTCTTCAGAGCATTTCTGAAAGTCGCAGATAACTGCCCGCATTGCCATGAAGAACTCCACCACCACCGGGCAGATGATGCCCCGCCCTATTTCACAATCATGATCGTCGGCCATATCGTCGTGCCGCTGATGCTGGCTGTCGAAATGGCCTATATGCCCCCCATCTGGATTCATATCGCGATCTGGCCTGCCATGACGGTGGCGCTGTCGCTCATCCTGCTGCCACGCATCAAGGGCTCGATTGTCGGCCTGCAATGGGGGGCCCGGATGCACGGCTTCGACGGCACTCCGCAGGACTGACACCCCGCACACTTCTGGACACTGCGCCGCCCGGCAGGCATCCTGCACCTATAACGGCATTGAAGCACCGGGAACCGAAGCGCATGACAGAGGCGGCAGGAGGGGCGTTTGACCCCAAGAAATCACGTGAGCAGGAATTTCGCGACGGAACGGCGGGCCCCGCAGTGCGCCCCCGCGATGCCGCTACGCTTATCCTCGTTCGCAATGACAGTTCGGTGCCGCAGGTGCTGATGGGTCAGCGCCATGCGAGCCACAAATTCATGCCGAACAAATTCGTCTTCCCCGGCGGCCGCGTCGATCCGGTGGATAGCCGCGTACGCCCCGCTGAAGAACTTCGCAACGATGTGGCCAAGCTGCTGCTCGCGCGGATGCGCGGTACGCCAACCGAAAATCGCGCGCGCGCACTCGCCATGGCGGCCATCCGCGAAACCTTCGAGGAAACGGGCCTCGCCGTCGGGCGGCTCATCGACTCGCCCCAGCGCAGCAAGCACAAGGATTGGGACGCTTATTTTTCGCTCGGCGTTTCACCGGCATTGAGCGCGCTCGATTTCGTCGCCCGCGCCATCACGCCGCCCTATCGCACGCGCCGCTTCGACACGCGCTTCTTCATCGCCGATGCCGAGCATATTCATGGCGATCCCTCCAAGGTTGCCGGCTCTGGCGAATTGCAGGGCCTGCACTGGATCAGCATCAAGGACGCGCAGGATCTCGATCTCCCCAACATCACACGCACGATCCTTGCGGAGATCGACGAACGCCTGCGTCTGACGAGCGCCGCGCAAAAAGCGCGCGCCGTGCCCTTCATTCATTTCCGGAAAAATCAGGCCATCCGCGACATGCTGAGCGTCTGATGTCTCAAGCAACCTCGCCCGTACGCCCGCGCGACGCAGCCAGCCTTGTTCTGATCGACACGACACAGGCCGAGCCGCGCATCCTGATGGGCAAACGTCACTCGCGGATGAAGTTCATCCCGGACGCGTTCGTCTTTCCCGGCGGCAAACTCGATCCTGACGATCTGCGCGCACGCCCGGCAACGCCGCTTTCGCCAGCCGCAAGCTTCGGCGCGAAGTCTCAGGCGCTCGCCATGGCCGCCATCCGCGAAACCTTCGAGGAAACGGGCCTCATCCTTGCCGCTCCCGGCGATGTGGGTGCCGATAGCGGCCCATCCTGGTCGCACTTCCACGGGCTTGGCGTAGCCCCACGCCTTGATGCATTGACGGGTCTTGCGCGTGCGATAACGCCCGCATCAAGCCCCATCCGTTTCCATGCGCGCTTCTTTGCAGCCTCGGCCAATGCGGTCCGGGGCACGCTTGCCGGCAGCGGCGAGCTGGAAGAACTCGACTGGTATCCGATCAGCGACGCATTGAAATTGCCGGTGATCGACGTCACCGAATTCGTGCTGCGCGAGGTGCTTGCAGGCTATGGTGCCACCACCGCGCGGCCGCGCATTCCCCTCTACTCATACCGCAACAACAGGCCCGTCATCCGCGCCTGAGGCTCTCTCGCACGATGACAAATGACATGACCGACGAAGCCACATCCGCTCTTTCCGTCGCCGACCGGCGCCGCGGGATCGTCAGCGCCATTGCAAGCCTCACCGCTGTCGCGATGGGTCTTGGCGCGTCGCTGCCGCTGCTCGCGCTGACGCTCGAGCGCCAGGGCATCTCGCCCTTCATGATCGGCCTCAGTTCCGCCTTCCCGGCGATCGGCGGCTTGTTGATCACGCCTTTCCTGCCCCTGTTGCTCCGCCACTTCAGCGCCAAACATCTGCTTCTCGGTTCGGTGTGGATTTCCGCCGTCTGCCTCATCTCCTACTACATCGTGCCCAATGTCTGGGTCTGGTTCCCCATCCGCTTCGTCAACGGCGCGGTGCTGGTCATTCTCTTTGTCCTCAGCGAAACCACCATCAACCAGCTTGCGGACGACAACACGCGCGGGCGACTGATGGGCATCTACGCCACTGTGCTCGCCGTCGGCTTTGCCACCGGCCCTCTCGTTCTGGTGACTGCGGGTTCCGAGGGTTTCCTGCCTTACGCGATCATCGCGTTTCTGGTGGCACTGGCGAGCATCCCGATCTCGCTTGCCGGTCCGGCGACGCGTCAGGTGTCCGCACACGGCCAGAGCCGGGGCGTTCTCGCCTTTCTGCTCGTCGCCCCGACCGCGACCTTCGCAGCCTTCACCTTCGGCGCCCTTGAGCAAGGCACGATGACGCTGATGCCCGTCTACGGCCTTCGCGTCGGGCTAACCGAGCAAATGGCCGCGCTGGTGCTGACTGCCTTCGCGGCCGGCAACATCCTGAGCCAGATACCGCTTGGCCTTTTGGCAGATCGTCTGGACCGGCGACTGATTCTCGTCATGTGCGGCCTGATCGGTGCGCTCACCGTCGCGACGCTGCCGCTGGTCCAGGGCACGTTTCTGGTCATGCCCGTCATCTTCGTTTTCGGCGGCGTCACGACAGGCCTCTACACTGTCGGCCTCACGCTTTTGGGCCAGCGCTTCCGGGGCGGCGATCTGGCGGCAGCCAATGCCGCCTTCATCATGATGTATAATTTCGGCGGCCTTGCGGGGCCTGCCCTTGGCGGCGGCGCCATGGAACTCTTCCCGCCACACGGCCTCCCGCTCGCTTTTGCCGCCATGACGCTTCTCTATGGCTGCATTGCAGGCTGGCGCTACGCCAAGCTGCGCTCCCAGGCCAGCTAGGCGGCCAAATCCCGCTTGTCCGCTCTGCACTTAGCAGTTGCGACAGCAGGCTTGACTTACGCCGGCGCGCGAGTAGTCTGCCGCCAAATCGCACATCCCGTGATTGCGAGCAGAATCTCTGCGGACGCCTTGTGTTGTCCGCCTAACACCAAGGATTTCGTGCCATGGCGAAGCCAGCAGCCATCAAGATCAAGCTCGAGAGCACCGCGGGCACAGGCTACTACTACGTGACCAAGAAGAACTCGCGCACCATGACCGAGAAGTTCGTGATCAAAAAATACGATCCCGTCGTTCGCAAGCATGTCGAGTTCAAGGAAACGAAGATCAAATAATTGGCGCCTGCCGCCTCTGATACGCAAAAGGCCGGTCCCGATGGACCGGCCTTTTTGTTTTGCAATATGCGGGCAGAAAAGGTGACCGGTCGAAACGGTGGCTTATCAGAGGAGGCCACTCCACAACCACGTTCCGACCGGCCGTGCCCCGCGGACCCAGGAGATGCGGCGGACCCGAGCACCCGCGAGGACACATATCGCTGCCTCAAACCCGCTCCACTCACCCCCCAGCAATAGGAAGCAGGCGCGGCAGCGAAACCTACCTAATACACAGATTTTATCATCGGAACTGTGCCAAATAAAGTCACATCATAGAGATCGGCGTTAGAAGCATGATTAACCATGAACATTCATGGTTAATGCAATCTCTTAACTGACTGCGGAACAGATCGTGAAAACCACATATTATTGTGATTTTTCAATAGCTTGAAAACGTCTTTAAAGGCAATGTCTAAGAAAGGTGCTTCTTCAAGCCGCCTCGGCGACCACGCGATTGCGTCCCTCGCGTTTGGCCTTGTAGAGAGCGGCGTCCGCTCGCTCCAGCAGCTTCGCTGCGCAATCCGCCGTCCCTTCCGAGACGCCGATACCGATGCTCACCGTGACGCTGATACTCACGGTCGGCTCCACATGGAACGGCACTTCGGCGACCTTCTGGCGCAAGCGCTCTGCGACCATGAGTGCGTAGGAGAGATCCGTGTCCGGCATGACGACCACGAACTCTTCCCCGCCGAGACGACAGGCGAGATCGACGCCGCGCACATTCTGCGAGATGCGCTGTGCGAATTCCTTGAGCACCGCGTCGCCCGCAGGATGACCGTAGTTGTCGTTGACCGATTTGAAATAGTCGATGTCGAAAATCAGCAGGGAAACGGGCTTGCCGCCATTCACGCCTTCTTCAACCAACGCTGCGAGATGGCTTTCCATATAGCGGCGATTGTAAAGGCCGGTCAGGCTGTCGGTAATCGCCAGCTCGAGACCTTGCTGGAACTTGTCGCGCAAATAGTCCTGATAACGCTTGCGGCGAAGCTGCGTGCGGCAACGCGCCACCAGTTCGTTCCGGTCGACCGGCCGCACAAGGTAATCGTTGACGCCCATATCCAGCGCCCGCACGAGGCGCGGCGTGTCGCCCTCTTCCACAATGGCAAGCAAAGGCGTCTGCCGCGTCGCTTCAAGCGAGCGAAGCTGCGAGCACAGGCGCAAGCCATCGAATTCCTGCAACGTCAGGCTGACGATCAAAAGGTCGTAAGCGCCGATGCTGGCAAGCTGCATCATCTCGTCAACCGTCTCGGCAACGATGACCGTGTGCTCGAGCGACAGGGCTTCGCTCATGCGCTTCAGCGATGTCGGACGATCGTCGATAATGAGCGCCCGCCCCGGCTCCGACATCAGCATCCGTTCGGTGCTGGTGCCGACAAGCGCGCCTATGCGCTGGCCGGTTGCCTCGCGCATGCGAAGCTCATCCGTCACCATTTTGAGGCGCACGAGGCTTTTCACGCGGGCAAAAAGCGCCAGATCGTTGACAGGCTTGGTCAGAAAATCATCGGCGCCGGCCTCAAGGCCCTGCACACGGTCCTTCGGCTGATCGAGCGCCGTCACCATGACGATGGGGATATGTTCGGTCGCAGGCGCGGCCTTCAATCGGCGGCACACTTCAAACCCATCCATGCCCGGCATCATCACATCGAGCAGGATGATGTCGGGCAGTTGGGATGTGGCGATCTCTATGGCTTCCGGGCCGGAAGATGCTTTGAGCACGCCGAAATATTCGGCCGTCAACTTGGCATCCAGAAGCTTCAGATTTGCCGGAACGTCATCGACAATGAGTACGCGCGCCGTCACGGGTCTGCCCTTATCTCAGGAAACGCTGAACGGTCTCAAGAAATTGCGTTACCGAGATTGGCTTGGAGATATAAGCCTCGCAGCCACCCTCCCGGATTTTTTCCTCGTCGCCCTTCATCGCAAAAGCCGTAACGGCCACGACGGGGATCGAACGCAGGCTGTCGTCTTCCTTGATCCACTTCGTGACCTCAAGGCCCGACACTTCGGGAAGCTGGATATCCATGAGGATCAGGTCGGGACGATTCTTGCGCGCTATTTCCAGCGCTTCGATACCGTCGCGCGTTTGAAGCGTCTCGTAACCATGGGCGTCCAGGAGATCATGGAAGAGCTTCATATTGAGCTCATTGTCCTCGACGATCAGTACCTTTTTGGTCATCGCATCCATGCTCCAGAACTCCACCTGTTGCCGAGCCCGTCCGGCGCTTCAATACTGGTATTCCGGGGCTCGGAGCTGATTCCCGGGTCTCACTGGGGCCATCTCACTCCAATATCGTTAACTAAGTCTTTAACCTGCCTCTCAGGCACCCCCATTTTGTATCAAAAGCGACCTATGCTTAATGGGAGCTTGTAGAAACGCCCGGAGTTCCCGATGAAAGCAGATCAGGCTGAACTGATCGCCATACAAGCGCTCGGCTATATCGCAACCGAGGAAGAGCTTCTTTTCGCCTTTGTCGACCTCACCGGGCTTTCGTCTGATGAGCTGCTTGCCCGCGCCAGCGAGCCGGAAATCCTCGGCGGCGTGCTCGATTTCATCTTGATGGACGATCAACGTCTGCTGGCCTTTTGCGAAACGGCCAACCTGAAACCCGAAATCCCCGGCGTCGCAAGACGGCTCCTGCCGGGCGGCGAAGAAGTGCATTGGACATGAAGAGCTCGACACAGCCGATCAACTTCGGCAATCACGACCCGCTGGCGCTGCATGTCGACGTTCTCCCGCAGATCGAGGCGTTGAGCCTTGTTCGTGGTCGGCCGCTCATCATCTCCGATTGCGACGAAGTGCTGATGCAGTTCCTTGTCGGCCTGGAGACCTATCTCGAAACGCAGGGCCTCTGGCTCGATCTCAAAAGCTATGCGCTGACGGGCAACATCAAACGCCGCGATACGGATGTGGCGATCGATCCGTCGGAAATGCCGGACCTGATGAAAGGTTTTTTCGAGACATCGACCAATCTGCTCCTTGCCGTTCCCGGCGCCGCCGATGCGCTCAAAGCGCTCTCGGCCCGCGCGCAGATCGTAGTGCTGACCAATGTGCCTTTTTCCCAACGGGAAACACGCGCAAGAAGCCTCGCCGCGCAAGGCATGGACTATCCTGTTATCGCCAATACGGGGCTGAAGGGCGGCGCAGTGCGCAAGCTTGCCGACATAGTGGAGGCGCCGGTGTTTTTCCTCGACGATATCCCGCACAACATCTCATCCGTCGCCAAGGCGCACAGCGCTTGCCACCGGCTCCATTTCATTGCCGACCCGCGCCTTGCAAAACTCATGGGCCCTGCCGCCGACAGTCATTTCCACACGACGGATTGGCGGCTTGCACAGACATTTATCGAAGAGCGCCTGACAGAAGATGGGTTCTAGAAACTCTCATCCAAAACCTGCTGTCACCCCGGCCTTGTGCCGGGGTCCAGAAGCCGCTTGCTCGGCACTCGTCGTTCCTGGATCCCGGCACAAGGCCGGGATGACAATCATGATTTACTGAACCGGACGAACCATGCGTATCGGAATAGACCTCGGCGGAACGAAAATCGAAGGCGTGGCGCTTGCTCCCGATGGGCGCGAGCTTTCACGCAAGCGCATCCCCACGCCGAAGAACGGCTACCGCGAAACCATTGAAGCCATCCGCGCGCTCATCACGTCGATTGAAGACGAGACTGGCGAACAAGGCACCGTCGGCATCGGCATGCCGGGCGCTATTTCCCCGGCCACCGGGCTTGTCAAAAACGCCAACAGCACCTGGCTCAACGGCATGCCCTTCGATGTCGATATCGAAGCAGCGCTTGGCCGCAAGGTGCGCCTTGCCAATGACGCCGACTGCTTCGCACTTTCCGAAGCGACAGACGGCGCGGGCGCAGGCGCGCCAACCGTCTTCGGCGTCATTCTCGGCACGGGCGTCGGCGGCGGCATCGTCGTCAATGGCCGCTTGCTGAACGGGCCGAACGCCGTCGCCGGGGAATGGGGCCACAATCCGCTCCCATGGACCCTGCCCGATGAAATTCCCGGCCCGCGCTGCTATTGCGGCAAGGAAGGCTGCATCGAAAGCTGGAACTCCGGTCCCGCCTTCGAAGCGGAATATGAACTGACCGAAAAGGAAAGACTGACAGCGATGGAAATCGTCGCAGCCGCAGAAGCAGGTTCGCGCCCTGCCCGTTCCGCACTTCGGCGCTATTCCGACCGGCTCGCCCGCGCCCTGTCCCATGTCATCAATCTCATCGACCCGCATGTTATCGTGCTAGGCGGCGGCATGTCGAACATCGCCGCCATTTATGACGAGGTGCCCGCGCGCTGGGGCGCCTATGTCTTCTCCGACCGCGTGGACACGAAGCTCATGCGCCACCTCCATGGAGACGCAAGCGGCGTGCGCGGCGCGGCCTGGCTCTGGCCGGACCCCGTGCCATGACAGAAGCTGCGGGCGCGACCGGCTTCTGCCGCGATTGCTTCGCTCCTACTGAGCCTCACGCGAAACGTTGCCCCGCATGCAACCGTCCGCGCATCGCTTTCCATGCCGAACTCCATAGCCTCAGCATCGCGCATCTCGATTGCGATGCTTTTTATGCCGCGGTTGAAAAACGCGACAACCCGGAACTTGCGGATAAACCCGTCATCATTGGCGGCGGAAAGCGCGGCGTCGTATCCACCTGTTGCTACATCGCCCGCATTCGCGGCGTGCGCTCCGCAATGCCAATGTTCAAGGCGCTGCAAGCCTGCCCCGAAGCTGTCGTCATCAAACCGGACATGGCTAAATATGTCAGCGTCGGGCGCGAAGTGCGCACAATGATGCGCGACTTGTCGCCGCTCGTTGAACCGCTATCGATCGATGAAGCCTTTCTCGACCTCACCGGCACCGAGCGGCTGCATCACGCAAGCCCCGCAATCACCATGGCCAAACTTCAGCGCCGCATCGAAAAGGAAATCGGCATCACCGTTTCGGTGGGCATGAGCTACTGCAAATTTCTTGCAAAGATTGCATCCGACATGGAAAAGCCGCGCGGGTTTTCCGCTATCGGCCGCGCCGAGGCCTTGGCCTTTCTCGCGGAAAAACCTGTTGGTCTGATCTGGGGTGTCGGCAAGGCTCTGGAAACAAAGCTCGCGCGCGACGGCATCACGCGCATCGCGCAACTTCAGCGCATGGAAGAAAACGATCTGATGGCGCGCTACGGATCGATGGGCCGTCGCCTCTGGCGGCTCGCACGCGGCCTCGACGTTCGTAGTGTCTCAAGCGCGAATATCGCCAAAAGCATTTCCGCCGAAACGACATTCTTCGATGATATTTCCGATGCCGCCGAACTAGATCGCAAGCTCTGGCCACTATGCGAACGCGTGGCGGAGAGAGCAAAGGCCGCTAACGCATCAGGCACAACAGTCGTTTTGAAGCTGAAAACGGCAGACTTCAAAACACGGACGCGAAGTCTCACGCTCCCCGATCCAACGCAGCTTGCCGAAGTGATCTATCGCGCAGGCGCGCCGATGCTTACACGCGAAGCGGATGGAACTGCCTTCCGCCTCATCGGTATCGGCATCACGCAACTGGCGGATGGCGATCTCGCAGATCCGCCCGATATGCTCGATCCAAAAGCAACGCGCCGTGCCGATGCCGAACGCGCGATGGATCGCGTCCGCGCCCGCTTTGGTTCGGAAGCGATCATCAAGGGGCGCGGCATCAAGAAGTGAAAGCCGGGTGCCGCCTCAGCAACTGCCGGGGCGGAAATATTCGATCTGCGCGAGATCGCCTCTCAGGATCACATCGTCATAATCAAGGCTGAGCTTGCTCATCACGCCATTGGGAAACATATGGAATCCCATCTCGAAACTCGGCATCCCATCGACCTTGCCATCATCCTGATCGAAATAGCTCATACGCACCGGCCAGGCCTGTGCACCTCTGAGCGGGTTGCCGTCGCCGCGATTTTTAATCCTGACCGAACGTGCATCCGTGGGTGCCGCACCCGCTTTGCCGATAAAGGCTGTCACGCTCGTCACCATCGTCTGCGTTCCATCAAACAGCAGGCGAGTGAAACTCGATTTTCCGTTCAGCACCGCCGTTGTCAGCGCCATGTTGAACGCGCTGGGAAACATGACGTCGCGCGGCAGCGTCTGAAGCTCCTTGCCGGGCTCTTCCAAAGTCACCTTGCCGCCCTTGCGCCTGACGATGCCGCTTTCGCGCGCCGAAAGCTTCCCGTCGAGATATTCGGTACGGTCGAAACGGAACTCATTTCCATCAAGCGCCTCCCAGGAATTCAGCCTGACATCGCTCAGAGAAACGCCACCCGCGGAATCGAGAGAATGGGTCACGACCCGTTGATCGGACGTATAGCCGTCGCAAGCAGGGCCGCCCCGCCACTCGACAACCATGCGGCCTTCAAGGCCGTAGACCTCGCTGACCGACCTCGCATGGTCGAGGCTGAGATCGTAGACGGCGCGATGCGCCTGTGGGAGCGCCGCCTGAACGTCGGACTTGACGAGCCGAACCACCGCAACGCTTCCTGCCGCTACGACGGCAAGCGCCAGGGCCACCGCCGCCATGGCACCGACTACCGCTCCTTTGCCTCGCAACATATTCCCGACCTCATATCATCGCCGCGCCCGCGACCTTTGCGAACGCTGCACCATCAAGTAAACCAGAAGCACAGCCTGCCGTCACCGAGACCACAACACTTGAAAATGGCGCAACAATGGCACCCAAACTGCTTATCACCCGCCGGCTTCCGCCGGATGCCGAAGTACGAGCGGCGCGAGACTATCTTGTCGAAAACAATCGGGACGACAGCCTCTGGAACAATGCACAACTCATTGCACACGCCGCAGGCAAGGACGCTCTGCTGGTTACAGTGACCGACAAGCTCGACGCTGACACCATAAATCGGCTACCGCCAACCGTAAAAATCATCGCCAGTTTTTCCGTCGGAACCGATCATATCAGCCTTGAGGCAGCAAATGCGCGAGGAATTGCCGTCACCAATACGCCAGACGTGCTGACCGACGCGACGGCCGACATAGCCCTGCTCCTCATTCTCGGCGCGGCACGCGGCGCTGCCGCAGGCACGGCGGCAATCCGCGAAGCCACATGGGCAAACTGGGCGCCAACCGGCATGCTCGGCATATCTCTCACGGGCAAACGCCTCGGCATTCTCGGCATGGGGCGCATAGGCCGCGCTGTCGCCAGGCGCGCCCGCGCCTTCGGCATGGAAGTTCACTATCACAATCGTCACAAGGTCGAAGGTGAAGGCGAGGCGATCTGGCATGCAAGCCTCGACAAACTTCTGGCGGTGTCGGATATTTTGTCCGTTCACTGTGCATCTACCCCGCAAACGCGCGGACTTCTCAATGCCAAAACGCTCGCCCGGCTCCCCAAGGGCGCCATTGTCGTCAACACGGCGCGCGGCGATATCATTGACGACGATGCATTGATCGATGCCCTGTCCAGCGGACAGATCGCGGCGGTGGGCCTCGACGTCTTCAACAATGAGCCCAACATCGACCCGCGCTACAGAACCCTGCCCAATGCTTTCCTTCTGCCCCATCTCGGCAGCGCCACGCTGGAAACGCGCAACGCCATGGGTTTTCGGGCACTGGACAACCTCGACGATTTCTTCGCCGGACGCCGCCCGCGCGACGCCCTGACAAGCTGACATCCACAAAGAGCGGACCTGTCCGAGCCCGGCAAGCCATGCTGGGCGGGCAATATTTACCTATCTGTACCCCGGTTTTAATGGCGCCGGAACACACCAAGTCATTGAAACCATTAAATCAATGAAGCTGGCAAACAGCTTGCTTCACACAAGACCGATATCGGTTTGACTTGGAGAAGCAGCGCTATGCGACGCGGAAAACTTTTGCGGGATACGGCGGCTCTGCCATTGGCAGATAGCGTCCTGTCGGCCGACGAGCCTGTCGCCCGCCTACGCCGTACATTAAGCGACCGGCGCGTCGCGGCCGATCCTCAGCGAATTCTCGCTCACGCCCTTGCATATGCGGCGGAAGCGGAACAGCGCATCATGGAACTCGACGCGCGGGTCACGCGGCTCGAAAACATGGTAGTCACGGACGAGCTGACCGGCCTCCTGAACCGCCGGGGTTTCGACGGCGTTCTGCGCCGCAACCTGCTCAGCGCTGCGCGCTATGACGAGGCGGGCATTCTCGCCTATCTCGATCTCGACGGCTTCAAGGCAATCAACGACGAGCACGGGCACCACATTGGCGACGAAGTCCTGCGCGCCATCGGACGCCATCTCCAGCAGAGCATTCGCGCCACCGACTATGCCGCGAGACTGGGCGGTGACGAATTCGCAATTCTCTTCGTCCGCGCCGAACACGTGCCCGCACGCGAGCGCGCACGCCAGCTCGTCAACGGGATCAACAAGCTGGTGGTTTCTGCCCAGAACGACAAAATCAGCATACGCGCGAGCCTCGGCCTCGCTTACTACAATGGCACGACCGAAGCGGCCGATCTGCTCAATCGCGCCGACCGCGCAATGTATGCCGACAAGAAAAAGGGCAGCCGGGCCGCGCGCCTGATCTTGAACGGCTGATCTACTTCAGCGCTTTCCCGGCAGGCTGCTGCTGCGTTATGCAATGTATGACGCCGCCGCCTGCTGCAATATCGAGTGACGGCACCTGAACGACCTCGCGACCTGGAAACGCGGCGCCGATGATTTCCGCGGCCACCTTGTCGTTTGGATCGTCGAAACTCGGCATCACGATGCCGCCATTCGCAATATAGAAATTCACATATGACGTGCTGAGCCTGCGGCCATCCGCCCGGCGCAGATTGCGCCTGGGCTGCGGCACGTCGATGATCTCGAGCTTTTGGCCGCGAGCATCGCGCGCCGCTTCAAGCCGCTTCCTGTTTTCCTGCATGCGCGCAAAATTGACGTCGCTGCGATCCTCCGGCATATGCAGCAACACGCGCCCCGGCCCGGCAAAGCAGGCAATCATATCGACATGCCCGCCCGTCTCATCATCCTCCAGCCCCTGATCGAGCCAGATAATGCGACGGACGCCGAGATGCAGCGCGAGGCGCTCCTCGATTTGCTGGCGCGTAAGTTCCGGATTGCGATTGTCATTGAACAGACATTCTTCCGTCGTCAGCAAAGTGCCGTAGCCGTCCACGCAAATCGAGCCGCCTTCGAGGATCATCGGTCCCTCGTAGCAGCGCATATCGAGGCGCTCCAGAATGCTGCCGCCGACCTTCCGGTCATTGTCATGCGGCCAATAGGCATTGCCCCAGGCGTTGAACCGCCAATGAATGCCGGCCACATGGCCTCTGCCGTCCACCACAAAAATAGGGCCGGAATCGCGCACCCATGAATCGTCGATCTCGATGGGCACGATTTCCACATCGCGACCGCAAGCAAGACGAACCTGCGCTTCATCAGCCGGGCGACAGACCATCGACACCGGCTCGAAGCGGGAGATTGCACGCGCAACCTGCGCATAGGCGACATAGGCCTGCGGCAACTGCTCGCTCCAAACCTCGCCACGCGACGGCCACTGCATCCAGCAGCGCGCATGCGGCTCCCATTCGGCTGGCATGAAAAGGCCGTCATCGACCGGCATGCGCGTCGCAAGCTTCATATGTTCCTCCCCCGGGGCTTCCGCGCCCGCCTTTCACAAGGTAGGTATATCCTCTGACAAAACGGGCGCAACAGGAGGAGTTTCCATGACCGGCAAGATTGAAGCACGGCTTAGCGAACTGGGCATCACATTGCCGAATGCGGCCGCGCCCGCAGCCAACTATGTGCCTTATGTCGTGACAGGCTCGCTTGTCTATATTTCAGGCCAGGGCCCGATGGGCCCCAAGGGGCTGGAGTTCAAAGGCAAGGTCGGGCGCGATCTCGATGTCGAGGAAGGCAAGAAGGCCGCGCGGCTCACCGCGCTCAATGTCATCGCACAGCTCAAGGAAGCCGTCGGCGGCGACCTCGATCGTGTGAAGCGCTGCGTGAAACTGCTCGGCTTCGTCAATTCCATGCCGGAATTCATCCAGCAACCGACCGTCGTCAACGGCGCGTCGGACCTGCTCGTGGAAATCTTCGGCGATGCCGGGCGTCATGCCCGCTCCGCCGTTTCTGCCCCGAGCTTACCCATGGACATCGCCGTCGAGATCGAGGCGATCTTCGAGATCGAATAGCATGCCGATATCTCGCCGCGAGATACTGCTGGGCAGCGTCGCGCTCCTTGCCATCTCGCCAACATTTGCTGGCGCGAAGCCAGCCATCGCCGATGCCGAGCGCGAACTTGTCGCGCTTGAGACAAGGCATAATGGCCGCCTCGGAGTGGCCATCCTCGACACGGCAAGCGGACGACGCCTTGGCCATCGTGGCGACGAACGGTTCGGCATGTGCAGCACCTTCAAATTCCTCGCCGCAGCCGCCGTGCTCGATCGCGTAGACCGTGGGCTGGACAGCCTCGATCGCCGGATAAGCTTCAGCAAGTCGGACCTGCTCGAATACGCGCCGGTAGCCGCCCAGCATGTCGGCGAAGGCGGCATGACGCTTGGCGCGCTTTGCGCGGCAGCCGTCGAGCTGAGCGACAACACGGCAGGCAATCTCATCCTCAACACACTTGGCGGCCCGGCGGGCCTCACCCGTTACGCACGCAGCCTTGGCGATGAAGTCACGCGGCTCGACCGCACAGAGCCGACGCTCAACATCATCGAGCCCGGCGATCCGCGAGACACGACCACGCCAAATGCCATGCTCGCGCTCATGAATTCCACACTGCTCGGCAATGCGTTATCGCCATCCTCGCGAACGCAGCTCCAGCACTGGATGCTTTCCACCAAGACGGGTGCCGGGCGCATTCGCGCGGGCCTCCCATCCGATTGGCGCATTGGCCATAAAACAGGATCAGGCGCCAAGGCCGAGACCAACGACGTCGGTGTCATATGGCCGACAGGACGCGCGCCTGTTCTTGTCGCCGCCTATTACGAAGGCGGCGGTGAACCGCCCGACGCGCGTGACGCCGTGCTGGCCGACATTGGTCGCCTGATCGTCAAATCCCTTTAGCCGCAACTCGCCGATACGGCTTCATGATCGGACGCGCGCCTTGCTCGTTGCGCGCGATAGCCTAAAGTCGAGCCCTGTCGGTCGGAGTGGAAGTGTCGATGGGTGACGCCGAACAAACCATCATAAAAATTGCGCAAGGACTCGGCGCCGTCGATCCCGCGCAGTGGGATGCCTGTGCGAATCCGCCCGGTGAACCCTACAATCCATTCCTGAGCCACGCCTTCCTGCACGCGCTTGAAGAAAGCGGATCGGCGACGCGCCGCACCGGCTGGATGCCCTATCACCTGCTATTTGAAGACGCTGCCGGCGGCCTCGCAGGCTGCATGCCGATGTATCTGAAGAGCCATAGCCGCGGCGAATATGTTTTCGATCATGGTTGGGCAGACGCATTCGAACGCGCGGGCGGGAGCTACTACCCCAAGCTTCAGGTGTCCGTGCCTTTCACACCCGCGACCGGCCCGCGCCTGCTGACAAAGCCCGGCCCGGGCCGGGACGCTGCCGAGGATCAGCTACTGGCAGGCGCGCTCGAAGTCGCACGCCGCACAGGCGTTTCGTCGCTGCACTTCACATTCCTGCCCGAGCGCCAATGGACAAAACTGGGCAGCCACGGACTTCTCCAGCGAACGGATCAACAGTTCCATTGGGAAAATCGCGGCTACAAATCCTTCGATGAATTTCTTGGCGATCTTTCATCGCGCAAACGCAAGATGATCCGCAAGGAGCGTGAGCGCGCGCTCGAGCACGACATCTCCATCGAATGGGTCACCGGCGCAGACCTGACCGAAAATCATTGGGATGCCTTTTATGCCTTCTATATGGACACGGGCAGCCGCAAATGGGGCAGCCCTTATCTGACACGCGAATTCTTCAGCCTGATCAATGAGAGGCTGGCGGACCGGACGCTGCTCATCATGGCCAGGAGCAATGGGCGCTACATCGCCGGAGCGCTCAACTTCATCGGCGACGAGGTGCTGTTCGGGCGTAACTGGGGCGCGATAGAACATCACCCCTTCCTGCATTTCGAATGCTGCTACTATCAGGCAATCGACTTCGCGATTGCACGCGGGCTGAAGCGTGTCGAGGCCGGCGCTCAGGGCGAGCACAAACTCGCACGCGGCTATCTGCCCGCAAAAACCTATAGCGCACACTGGATTGCAAACGCCTCGTTCAGCGAAGCCGTTGCCGAATATCTCGCGCGCGAACGCCTTCATGTCGATCACGACATTGAAACGCTTGGCGAATACTCACCCTTCCGGCACGATGAGCACACGGAAACCCAAGAGGATGATTTCTGACGTCATGGCATATGATCAAAACAATATTTTCGCCAAAATCCTGCGTGGCGAAGCACCCTGCTTCAAAGTCTATGAAGACGACATGACGCTCGCCTTCATGGACGTGATGCCCCAGGCCGAAGGACATACGCTCGTCATCCCGAAGTTTCCGGCAGAGGATTTGCTCGACCTCGATCCGGCATTCGTCGCGGCACAGGCTCTGACAACAAAGAAAGTCGTTGCCGCAGTGAAACGCGCATTCAAAGCGCCGGGCGTCATGGTCGCGCAGTTGAACGGTTCAGCGGCGGGACAAACCGTCTTCCACTTCCACACTCACATCATCCCGCGCTCGCAAGGCATCGATCTGAAACTCCATGCACGGCAGATGGCGGATTTCGGCGAGCTGAAGAAACACGCCGAACTCATCATTGCTGAACTCGCCAAAGACGCCTGATC
>NZ_JBASBH010000019.1:0-25970 GCF_049651025.1 Parvibaculum sp.
CTCATATATATCCAGATGTTTCCCTGAATTTCTCGCACCGGATATCGCCGCACGCGGATGCGCGAAACGTCCATGTCCTGATCGGGCACGAGTGATGGAATTTCAGCACACCGTCCGTCGGCGCGAAATTTCCATCCGTGATAGGGGCATTCGACTGTAGGTTCGCCACAGCCGCTGTCGGTCGAATCGAGTAGCGTTCCGGCGGAGAGGGGCACGCCCCGATGCGGACAAATATCGCGCAAGCCAAATGCTTCGCCGTCCTGGGTGCGCCCAATCAACACTGGTTCCCCCAGCAGCACCTTTCGCGTCATCGCGCCGCGCTCGATCGACTCGGCGGGCATCGCGAAATACCAGATATCTCTCAAAAACATGGCTGCATATTCCAGTGACGTTCGTCTTCACAATATTATGATCTGCCTCGTCGTAATGAACCAGTCAGCGTTGTCGCGCGATACGTTCAATTGCGTCTCGCAGTTTTTCCACTTGAATTTTTCTATCGATTATTAGGTCGACATGGTCTGCTGTCGAGCTATGCAACTATTGATGCATGACCTTGCAATTGATATAAGGTCTAGGATTATCATTTTAGTATAGAAAATATTCTGCGACCTCACTTGTTCAAGCCCGGAATGAGGCGGCTGTGAGGTGTCGGAAGGGACGAGATGAGCGACAAAGCGGAATTAATCGATTTAACGACAGATATCGTGTCGGCATATGTCGGTCACAATAAACTCCCCCCAGCCGATCTGCCAAACCTGATTCAGAACGTTTTTGATGCTTTGACTCAGGCGTCGGGCGGTCAGGCCATGGTGGTGGAAAAAGCCGAGCCTGCAATCTCGATACGCAAGTCGATTACTCCCGATTATCTCATCTGTCTTGAAGATGGAAAGAAGTTCAAGTCGCTGAAGCGCCATTTGCGTACGCATTACAATCTCGATCCCGACGAATATCGCGAGAAGTGGGGCCTGCCGCGCGACTATCCTATGGTGGCGCCCAATTACGCACAGGCTCGTTCCAAGCTGGCCAAGAAAATGGGGCTTGGCCAAAATGGCCGCAGCCGTCGTCGCAGCACGAAGTAGCGGCAGCCGCTATGTGTCTGCTTGCAAAGCGATGCATCCCGACTCATCATCGAGTATCTGATTCGCGACGCTTCATCTGAAGCTATTTGCGATCGCGGGGGGCGCGTGCTGACACCACAAGATCAGGCAATTCGAGCCCAGCTCATCATCCCCGAACAGCGCGAGTTGTTCGACTACTGGCGCGCGAAATGCACGGACCAGCGGTTTCCCGTGCGGGCGGATATTCAGCCTGCAGAGATTAAATCATTGCTGCCCTCGATCAGCCTGCTCGATGTGCTGGGGCCCGAGCCGCTTCATCTGCGCGTCCGCTTGGCGGGTACTCGTTTGCGTGACTATTTCGGTATCGAGACGACAGGGCGCTGCCTCGACGATTTTGAGCTGGGTGATCAGCGCGGCTACTGGGAAGCCGCCTATCGCGAGGTGATTGAGGGCGAGCGGCCTGCGCAGGGCGTGGTGCCGTTGGTTCCCTGGGCTCAACCCCACGTTTTCCAGTTCTGGCTCCGCTTGCCGCTGGTTGATGCGGATGGCCGCATCGTGATGGTGCTGGGCCATGACGCTTTTCTCCAATCGGAAAAAGCCCACGCGCTCGCCAGCCGCGCCAATCAACGCATCGCTTGAACGCGGGCGATTGTTCAGGCCACACTGAATCTCCACGAACACGCGAGGCCGGAGGTGAGCATGCGCATTCGGGCGATTTCATCGGTGACGCTATTTGCTGCCGTGCTTCTGGTTGCAACGCCGACATTCGCTGTCGAGGCGGCAAAGCTTCAGAGTGGTGAGCACGTCATCCGAAAGGGAGAGGTGGCCGAGTTCAAGATTGCCTCGAATCCCGCCGTGTCGACCGAGCTTCACGCCTCGTGCAAAATTTCTGCGGGAGGCAGTGCGAGCCTGACGTTTGACGGAGAGCATTACGTTCCCCTGTCTGAGCCGACAGTTGGCGACGTGGTTACGCTATCTGCTGGCGAAACACGCCAATATGATCTTGCGGGTACGGTTGAGGCGAATAAGGGCGATGCTTATATCGCTTTCATATTCACGGATGTCCCTGCCGCCGTTTGCTTTCCGGGCATGCAGTGCAATGGGGCTGCTGCAGGCGCGCAGGAGGTAAAGGTCTCCTGCAGCAGCAACTAGTCAAAAATAACGGATAAGCATCACAACGGGTGCGACCCAGTCTGGCGTCGGAAGTGATCTGACCAGCGCGCCTGGCTCAGGAGGTACGAGCAGATAACATCCGTTATCGGATGAAATAAATCGCCCAAAGCCGCTTGCTTCTCCCTCAATTTCTACGAAGCAGTCGCGCCCGAGCGCCATCGCAACATGTTCAGGCGCCATGCGGTCGGCGATGAGCAGGTCACCCGCGCAATAAATTCCAACATTTTCTCGAATACGAAATGCGATCGGGTCGCGAGCCGGCGCATCCAGCATGACCGTGCTCTCGCCTGATGTGGGCGTTGATGAAAGGGTGCCGGCTCGACCGATCTCGCCCATGCAGGGAATGCGCATCTGCGCTTCCCGCTCGTCGATCAGGTCTGAAACCTGTACGCCGAAAGCATCGGCAAATCGCCGCAACCAAGCGACGGAAACCGTTATATCCGCCGTCTCCAATCGCGAGACCGTGGCTGCTGTCGTTCCGAGACGCTCGGCAAGATCCGATTGGGTGAGCCGTCGAAGCTTGCGGAAATGACGTATCCGGGTTGTCACAGCGCAGCCTCCCAAGTCTGTCCAAAAGCTTCAAATTTTACGCAAATTTATCCCCGGCACATGCGGGACACGTAATTTTTCCATAGGAACTTAATTATGTTCTCGTAATGTTCCTATCGTTGTGTGTCAAGGGCTGGAGAGAAGAGAATGTTGAACATTGGTGGGGTCGGGCGGCATCAGGCTATCGGGTTTGTGGGGGCTCTGCATGTGCCGTCAATCTCAAGGACGGAGCGGCGCCAGCGGCGGGATATCGAGCATGCCGCGCAAGTCGCCTTGACGCAGGAAATGATCGCCTGCGCACTCGATGTCTCAATCGCGGAAATGCGTGCGCCGACGCGTCGGCGGGCGCCAGTCGCCCATGCACGCCAGATCGCCATGTATCTGATGCATGTCGCCTTCGGGTTCAGTCTTTCAGCAGTAGGGCGACATTTCGGACGCGACAGGACGACCGCCGCTCATGCCTGCCGACAGATCGAGGATCGCCGGGACGATCAGGATTTCGACTTGCTGCTCGACAGGCTCGAATATGCCGTTCGCACCATGCCGCTCAGCGGGTTGCGGCAATGACAATCATTTCAGAGCGCGAGTTTGAACGTGAAGTGCGGCGCGTATTCCATCGGTTTACGGAGCCCGAAAGCTACGTGATGCGCGCGGGCGATGCCGGGTTCGGTGTCTTCGTTGCCCGCAACAGTCACCGAAAGCCGGTGTTGGTCATTAGTGAAATTTATTGGGAGGCGTTTGAGCAGCGAGATCTTGTGTGTGTCGCAGAAATGGCAGGCGGCAATAAAGCCTGGCGCCCGAGCGAAGTTGGTCTTGCCTATTGGCGCCGCCTTGATGCGGCTGCCGACCCTTTTCGTACGCAGCATCAACTCCGTGTCAGGAAGAATATTTCCATCGACGGCGCTGCGGTTACTGTCGAGATGAACGAAGCCGAGACGTCGCTCGGGTGGCTGCGTCGTCGCAAAGGCGCGGATGGCAAGCCGCTGATCAGCGAAGCACAGGCCGAAGCGGGCGAGCGGCTGCGAAGAGATTTCACGCTGGCGCAGATGGCCCCGCGTGTCACAGCCGACTGGTCAATGGCCCTGGGCCCCGATGGGAGTGGTCGGCGGCCGCGCGATCCTGCGGAAGTGACCGATCGGGCGATCGCTGCGCGCCAGCGCCTCGCAAAGGCACTTGATGTTGCAGGCGCAGATCTGGCTGGTGTTCTGGTGGAGGCATGCTGCTACCAGCGTGGTCTGGCCGAAATCGAGCGCAACTTTGGCTGGCCGCAACGTGCGGGCAAGGTTGTGCTTCAGATTGCCTTGGACAGGTTGGTCGCTCACTACCGTCTAGGGGTGATGGCTCAGTAAGAACCTTACAGGCGAGGTTCGTGTGCGAGTTGGGTGTTGGCGTGGGCTTTCACCCGCTCGACCATTGAGTAAAGGCCGTTGGACCGCTGAGGACTGAGATGTTCGTTCAGTCCAAGCCGCTCGAAGATTTCACGCGCGTCAATCGCCAATATTTCGGTTGCCGTCCGACCGGAATAGATTCGTAGCAGAATGGCTATCAGCCCGCGAACAATGAAGGCATCGCTGTCGCCGCGGAAAACAAGGCGCGCACCGTTGGCTTCGCTGACCAGCCAGACCTGGCTGACGCATCCTTGAACCTTGTTAGCTGCCGAATGTTCCTCGGCGCTCAACGGATCGAGGTCTTTACCGAGCTCGATGACGTAGCGATATCGCTCCTCCCAATCGTCCAGGAAGGAAAAATCTTCAATCAGGGTTTCGATGCTCATTTGGTGCTCTTTCGTGCTCTCTCAGGAGATAGCGGTCGGGAGCTGAATGCACAAGCGCCGCCCGGCGAAAAGCCGGACGGCGCGACGAGGCCGAAGATGCTCAGGATGGGGCTTCCGCGGCAGTCTTGATGTCGTCTACACGCCTGCCACACGCGACTGGGGCGCATGCTTGGGCGAAGCGAGTGGTGGGGCGTCGTCGCTGGCTGCCGGGTCTTGTGCTTCCCGGGCCTTTTCCGTTAGCCAGAGAAAGGCTTGGCTGCCGTAATAGGCGCCCTGTCTGGCGACATGTGAGACGACAGCATGCCCTCGATCACAAACCTGAGGGTTGCGATTGCAAAAGCCTAGCAAGTCTCCCGCCGATTGCGCGGCAAGGGACAGCATCTCGCCCGCATTCACATCATCAGCCGGAGTGGCGTTTGATTCCGTCACATAGCTGGCGGGAGAAGTGCCGGCGTTGCCGTTTTGCGCCGTGGCCTGGTGGCCTGCTGCGGGCAATAGGAAAGCCAGCACTGTGAGCCAGAAGGCAGCTCGCAGAATGAACGACATGAAATGCTCCTTTCGTGTCTAGTTGGCACGAATTTACGGCGCACTCGTGGTTGGGCAGTTAAATTAAAAGATAAAATGATCAGCTTTGTAATAATTGGATCGACTAATACTTTATATGATTGCCTTTTTACTGATATTATATTCAGGTATTTACTTGAATTTTTGGATATTTTTTTAAAATTACTTCGAAAATTCGATTATCATTTTCCTCGAATTAGAATCGGACTTGTTTCAAATTGCGTGCATCTCGTCGCGTGCCAATTTGCAAACAAAAAGCCCCGCAGAGGTGAATCCGCAGGGCTTTGGCGTGTCGTGTAACCGGGAACGATCAGTGAGGCGTTGCTCCAGGGGCGGGCATGACGGACGCCCAGCAAGTTCTCACTTCTTCAATGGCGTGCGTACCTGTGCACCAGGCCTCTTCTGAGGGGAAGTGCGCCGCCGCAATACACTGGTTGAGATTGAGCCTCGCCCAATTGAGGCAAGTGGATGTCTCGTCCCGGCCACCTGCGGCGATCGGGGTGATTGGCGCCGAAATCACCTCGCGTGCCGCCTGAGCGAGAATTTTTGTCATCACGGTCGTCGAATAGGCCTGCGCCTCGGAAATCGGTGAGAGGGCCGCAATGACGCGTCCGACGGTGGGGGAGGGCGAGGTCGCTTCGGCTGTCTTGACGACTGGCTCTGCCGGGAGCGGCTCGTTCATGCCCCACTTTTGCTTCTGGAATTTCATTGCAGTGTCGATGAACCGCTTGCGCAGTTTCGCCATGCGGTCATTTTCAGTCGAGGCCGAAGCCATAACAGCAGTGATGGCATCGCCTGCCCCATGAATTCGAAGCACATAGTCAGAGTCTTCGAGTGAGGCGAGAACCTTGGCCTGACCATTGACACGCACTTCATCGCGGACGCCTTGCGCGAACAGCTTGCTTTGCGCAGCCGCCATCGCCCGGATGGCATACCAGCCAGTCGCCATCGTTTCCGGCTGCGAAAAGCGCAGCGTACTGAGCACGCGGCGCACTTCCTTGGGGGTGTTGAGTTTGCTTGCTTCCGCCACCTTCATGCCATCGTCAAACTTGAGATAGACGCCTGCAAGCTGGCTGATAGGCACGCTTGGGGATATCGCGCTAAGACCTGCGCGCGGGTCGATCGATGCGACCTGGACGCCTGCATGGCGAGGGGAAATGAGCGGGATCGGGATACCTGCACTCGCAATATTGGCGTCTACCAGACTGCCTGTCGCCAAAGCGGCGGTCGCATCCGGCGCCGCCACTGGTGCAGTCGCTGCCGCTACGGGCGCGGCCTTTATCTTGTCGAGAGCTGCAGTATCGCCCTGTACAACGGTGCAACCTGGCAAGACAGCCAGCAAAAGTGCAGCGCCCAAGCTGTATTTCAGGGCTATCCGGCGTGCGGTAGCGCCTTGGCTCGAAACACTCGACATAATAAGAAACTCCCCTCTGGGTACCGACCTCGTTTGACGCATTGAGTGACGCCCGGGCGCTCAGATCAAATATGGCTGTGCGATTTCAGGGCGGTCCCCAACCGTGTTAACGGATCGTTTGCAATTCTAGTGCCCGTCCTGAAATTCGGCAAACGCATAAAGCGGTTAAGGTATACGGGCATCTCGTGTGAGTGGCTGGGAGTCGTCAATGGAAACCGCGCCTCGACTGAAGGCGGAAATCTGGGTTAAAGCGCTGATCCGACGCTGCGAGGTCGCAGGCGCTGCCGCTATGGTCGTGCGCCGGGGGGATTCAACGTCTGGCACTGTGCTTGTGAAGGTGAACAGGCTCGACCGCACGGCAACGGTCTATGCGCCCGCCCGGGCCGGTGATGGCACCCTGATCTGGCTCGCCGGTACAGGAGCCGCGCCGGTGCCCGAACCGGATGCCGACTCCTATGTAGAGCGACAACGCAAATTCGATCCCGATCTGTGGGTTGTCGAGATCGAGGATCGTGAAGGGCGCCATTTCCTTCAGGAGCCGCTGGGTTAAAGCGGCTTCAGGGCCGCATGAACATGAAATCCTCGTCCGGATCGAGGTGTTCCACGGCGGCGAGAAGCTCGCTTTTTATGTCTTCGTGAGAGCGGGTCTCGCGCCACATGCGAAGCACTTGTTCGAACATGACGCGCCCTAACACGTCGGTCGGGATCTGAAGTTCGGCGGCTTCCTTGAGTGCTGCCTCTACATGCGCGGTCACAATGTCGCGGGCGGTGGTCATCGTATGTTTTGCCTTGGTTCGAATGTCGCTGTGCGGAGCTTGGCGGAATGTCCAAATTGGCGCATCTGTCATGATGTCGCGCCGACTCGATGCTCGCGCAGGCAAGATGACAGAACGCCCTTCATTAGAGTAGGGTCCGGCCCCAATCGGAACTGGAGATAAGTTTGAGCACGATCGAGGCCGGCAACCATGGAAGCATCGGAGCCGACGTCCGCAATCGTCGGACCTTTGCAATCATTGCACATCCTGACGCGGGCAAGACGACGCTGACTGAAAACCTGCTCTTGATGGGCGGGGCGATCCATCTTGCGGGCCAGGTCAAGGCTCGCGGCGACAGTCGGCGTGCGCGCTCGGATTTCATGAAGATCGAGCAGGAGCGCGGGATTTCTGTGTCCTCTGCCGTGATGACTTTTGAATATGAAGGCATCACCTGCAACCTTCTGGACACGCCCGGCCATGAGGATTTCTCCGAAGATACTTACCGAACGCTGACGGCGGCTGACTCTGCGATTATGGTCATCGACGCCGCAAAAGGCATCGAAGCGCAGACCTTGAAGCTCTTCGAAGTCTGTCGCTTGCGCGACGTGCCTATCATCACGTTCATCAACAAGATCGACCGCGAAAGCATGAGCCCTTTCGACTTGATGGACGAGATTGCCACCAAGCTCGCGCTCGACACTGCTCCGATGGTCTGGCCGGCAGGTGCCGGCGGATTGCTGAAAGGTATTTTCGATCCGGAACATGATCGCTTCGTGCCTTATGACCGCGCGGGCGAGGGCATGGAGGCAACAAGCCTTTCGGGCAGCGAAATCGCCAACTATATGAGCGCCGAAGAACTGGCGATGTTTCGCGAAGAGATGGAAATCGCGCGCGAAGGTTCGCCCGCTTTCGATCTGGAATCCTATCGGGCCGGGCATCTGACCCCCGTCTATTTCGGCAGCGCGCTCAGAAAGCTGGGCGTGCGCGAATTGCTGGACGCCGTGAAGCGTTTTGCACCGATGCCGCGCCCGCAGCCTTCTTCAAAGCGCCTTGTGCAGCCGGATGAGCCCAAGGTTTCGGGTTTCGTCTTCAAGGTGCAGGCGAATATGGACGCCAATCACCGCGACCGTATCGCTTTCATGCGCATTTGCTCTGGTCGCTTCAAGCGCGGCATGCGGATGCGGGTTTCGGGGTCCGGCAAGACGATCGGCGTTCACAACCCGACGCTCTTTTTTGCGCAGGATCGCGAACTGGTGGATGAAGCGGTCGCGGGGGACATCATCGGCATCCCAAATCACGGCACGATCCGCGTCGGTGATACGCTGACCGAGGGTGAGGACTTGACCTTTACGGGCATTCCGAACTTCGCGCCGGAAATCCTTCAGCGCATTCGTCTTGACGATCCGATGAAGGCAAAGCACATGCGCCGCGCCTTGGAGAGTCTCGCAGAAGAAGGCGTGACGCAGGTCTTCAAGCCGCAGCTTGGCGCGAACTGGATCATTGGCGTTGTCGGGCGGCTTCAACTCGAAGTTCTCGCGGCGCGCATCGAGACGGAATACGAAATCAAGGTCGGTTTCGAGAACGCGCCTTTTGAGACGGCGCGTTGGGTGAGCGCCGAAGACCCCGCAGAGCTGAAACGGTTTGTGGATGCCCATCGCGGTAATATGGCGGACGACCGAGACGGCGCGCCCGTGTTTCTCGCCAAGAGCAATTGGGAACTCGGCTACACCGCGGAAAAGTGGCCACATGTGCTCTTTTCGGCAACGCGCGAACGTTCGCCTGCCGCTGCCTGAGCTGGGCTATCGTCATGCCCCTGAGTGATTACCTGCGATCAGAGCCCTGAAAACGTGTTGCATGCGGCAGGGTCGCCGGAATCAAAGCCCTGATGCAGCCACTGCATGCGTTGTGCGCTGGTGCCATGGGTGAAGCTGTCAGGCACGACCTGACCCTGCGTTTGCTTCTGCAACGTATCGTCACCTATGGCGTTTGCCGCGCGAAGCCCATCGTCCAGATCGCGGCGGTCGATGACGATTGCTCCGTTGGAGGCGGCTTGCGCATTGGATGCCCAGACGCCCGCGTAACAATCGGCTTGAAGTTCGAGCGCCACTGAATAGCGATTGGCTTGCGCCTTGCTGCCGGCGCGCTGCTGTGCAGCCTGCACCTTGGCTGCCGTGCCGAGCACTTTCTGCACGTGATGCCCGACTTCATGGGCGATCACATAAGCTTTGGCGAAATCGCCGGGCGCGCCGAAGCGTGATGACAGCTCATTGAAAAAATCCAGATCGATATAGATGCGTTCGTCGGACGGACAATAAAACGGCCCCATTGCCGATTGGCCCATGCCGCAGCCGGTGCCCGTAGCTTGTGTATAAAGCACTAGTGGCTGCGGCTGCCGATAAGGCTTGCCGGTCGGCTTGAGGAGCCCGGTCCAGACGCGCGTGGTCGATGTCAGGATGACGTCGACAAATTTTCCGGATGCGTCAGTCGGCGCACCCTGTCGGCCTGCGTCTTGGGTATAGCTGCCGCCGTCTTGCTGCACGACGTTGACCAGTGTCGAAGGGTCGATGCCGAAGACGAAATAGCCGATCAGCAGGATCGCGACGCCGCCAAGTCCGATGCCCCCGCCGGCACGGACACCGGGGCGTATGCCACGTCGGTCCTCGATATTGCCGCCCCGTTCTCCATCTTCCCAGCGCATATCGGCCTCACCTAATGTCGATGTTTACACATGCCCGATCTTATCGGCATGACCAGTATGGAGGAACTATGCTCGCCCTTCCATGACGGGCACCCTCGGGCGTAAAGTGGGTTCTTCTGGAGGTCCCATCTTGAAAATCGTCGTCGTTGGCGCCGGCATCATCGGCGTTACTTCCGCCTACGAGCTTGCCGCCCGCGGTCACGAGGTCACCTTGCTGGATAAGCGCGAGGGAGCGGGCCTTGAGACGAGCTATGCCAATGGCGGTCAAATTGGGGCGTGCGAAGTGGCGCCCTGGGCGGGACCCGAGGTCCCGGGCCTCGTATTGCGTTGGCTGGGTCGCGCCGATGCACCGTTCCGCTTGAAATTGAAGGCGGACCCCGAACAGTGGATATGGCTTCTGCGTTTTCTGATGCGCTGCCGTGCGTCGGCTCGCGCTCAACGTGTATTGCCAAACCTGGCACTGGCTCTACTCACGCAAGCACGAATGGATGCGATCGCAGCGCATGCTCAAAGTGAGGGCGCTCCGATTACGTTTAACGAAAATCGAAACGGCATCCTGCAGATATTCCGTCATGCCTCTGACTTGAAGGCCGCTGCGGCGGATATTGAAACGATGCGCAGCGCCGGTCTGGAGCAGAACATATGTTCCGCGAGAGAATGCGTCGATCTCGAACCGGCTCTCGTATCCGCCATTCAAAAAGGCGAAATCGCGGGCGGCATTTATTGCGCCAGCGATCGAAGCGGCGATGCGCATTTGTTCACTGCGCGCCTTGCAGAAAAAGCTCAGCGTATGGGCGTTGCATTCGTTACCGGCGCGGAGGTCACAGGATTTGAAACCCTCGGCGACAGGATTTCGGGGGTTCGCACAAAAGCATGGCTCTTTGGCGCTGATGCCGTCGTTCTTGCGGCGGGCGTCGCGACGACGGGCCTTGCACGGCTGGCGGGTTTGAGGCTTCCTGTTTATCCGCTCAAAGGCTATTCGGTGACGCTACCTGTAAAGAGCGATGTGGTGCCGTCCATCAGCATCACCGATGAAGCCCGCAAGATCGTTGTCAGCAGGCTTGGCGACAAGCTGAGAACGGCGGGAACGGCAGAAGTCTGCGGCTACGACACGAACATCGAAATGCTTCGTGCACGGTCGGTTTTGGCGGCTACGCTCGACATTTTCCCGCAGATGAATGAAGTCGCGGAGGAGGCGGTGTTCTGGACCGGCCTGCGTCCCATGAGCTCGGATGGCAGCCCAATTATTGGGCAGGCCGGGCGCTTCACGAACCTCTATTTGAACACCGGGCATGGGTCGCTCGGTTGGACATTGGGGGCCGGCAGCGCCGCCGCTTTGGGCGATTTGATCTGCGGCACCGCGCCGCAACTCGACCTAACCCCTTTCAACTTAAAGAGATTTTACTGGACCTAGGTCCATGGACACGCATTTTTTGTGCAGCGCACAAAAACCTCTTGACGCTAGGGACATGTGCTTCTATTTGATTGTGCAGCGCACAAATCCTGAGCCTCGATTTGTGCAGAGCGCCGCCTCCACAGGAGCAGCGCCCAACGCAAAGCAGGAGATATCCATGACGGAAGCTACGACTGCCCCGAAGGCCAAGAAGACCGTGAAAGCCAAACCCGCTGCGAAGAAGAAGGCTGCCGCCCCCAAGGCTGCGCCGAAGAAGACGCAGACCCCGATTGAGCTCGCTCAAGGCATTATCACCGAATTGACGCGCGCCAATTTCGAAGAAACCGTTGAGACCGCCAAGGCCGTTCTGAAGTCCGGCGATATTCGCGCCGCCCTCGAACTGCAAAATGAATTCATTCGCGCGTCGCTGAAGCGCAATCTCGATGCCGCCCGCGAGATCAACGAGATCGCCGTGTCGGCCGTGCGCGAAGCTTCGGCCCCCTATACCGCGAAGTTCACCGACGCGTTCGAGAAGTTCCGCGCCGCCTGATCTAAAGTCGCGTTAAGGCAAAGTCTGTCCTGTTGCGTAAAGGCCCGGCGTTCGAAAGAGCGCCGGGCTTTGTATTTGTTGGAAGATTTTCTTAAGACTTGAAGCGCGCCAATTTTTACGCGCGGCTAACCAACGCCGACTATGTTCGCATCCATGATGCGCATCAGATCGCCAGCGGCCTCGACGAGAGTGAGCTTTGCAGCCATTGCTGTATTGCTGCTGTCCGGTTGTGCTCAAGACCCGGATTTGGGCCGCTACCGGCCAAATGTTTTCGATAGGGTCCAGGCGATTTTTGCCGGTGAGCAAGGGGTCGATACGCAATTGCCCCTCACCGATGCGGAAGTGGGGCTTCGCCAACTCGCTGCGAACCTCATGTCCGAACGGCCTGTGCCCGATGACGATTATCTTTCACGGCTGGAGAATCTCAATCGGACGGAGGCTTCGGCTTCTGCAAGTCTTGCCTATTACTTGCGCCTGAGGGCCCGCTACCCGACGAGCCTGGCCGCGCTGGCAAATGCGCTCAGCGACGATGTGATGTCCGACACGACGTTGATGGGGCAGTTCACAGCGATCTGCAGCGAAATCAATGCGGCAGATCAGGCACGCGCCGACAGCTTGCATGGCGCGCCGACGAGCACGACGACCATTGCTCTTGACGATCCAGCGTCTTTTGTGAACCTGCATCCGCGACTTGAGCAGAACGGCTATCTGATCGATACGACGGCGGATGTCCTCGCACGGCGTCTCGTTTCATATCGCACGGCTTTGGCCCATATGCGCATCGATGCGCCGCAAATGGATGAGTTTGCGGGTGTTACGGCAGCGATCCGGCGAATGGACGAAGCATTGGCCACGCTGGAAAGAGAGGCTGTCCGCCATCAGGCGATCGAAGCTTTCGCCTCCGGCCGCCCGCCGATTTAGCCTGCTTTTCGCGACTCGGCATTGGCCGCAAGTCTCTGGCGCAACGACATTACAGTCGGCCCGCCATCGGCTCCCGGCTGATAGCCATGCGAGAACGTGCCGATCGATTCCTTGTAAATCTCGGCCGTGATGTTGTCGCGGACTTCCAGTGCATCAAATCCGCAACGCACCAGAAAATAGAACTGGTCACGCAGCACGGCACCCACGGCCCGTACTTCGCCCTTGTAGTCATAGCGTTCGCGCAGGATACGCGCATAGGAAAAGGCGCGGCCATTGCGGTAGGCCGGGAATTCAAGAGCGACAACATCAAAGCTGTCGAGATGATCGGCGATCAGTGCTGGTTCCTCTCCGCTCTTCAGGCGAATGCCGAGTTTGCCGCCGCGAGCGAGAAGGGCGTTCTGCTCCTTCTTCCAACGGTCGAGACTGACAATAATGGGACCGTCGGGTATCGGCGCATCATCGGCAACCGTTGTCCATGCATCGGCGACGAAGGTGCCGTCCTTAATTAGCTGCATAGAGGTTCTCCTTGAACGGCTGCACGCCAACGCGGCGGTAGGTGTCGATGAAGATTTCGTCGTCTCTGCGAATTTGCAGATAGGTGTGAACGATCTTGTCGATCGCATCCACGATCTCGCCTTCGGTGAAGGCAGGCCCGACAATATCGCCGACAATGGCGGTTTCGTCCGCCGCGCCACCGAGCGTCACCTGGTAATGCTCGACGCCCTTCTTGTCGACGCCGAGGATACCGATATGGCCGACATGATGATGGCCGCATGCGTTGATGCAGCCCGACATGTTTACATGCAGACGCCCGATCTTCTGCTGAAGATCGATATCCTGAAACCGCTCGGAAATACGCTGCGCAATCGGAATCGAACGCGCATTGGCGAGGTTGCAATAGTCGAGGCCGGGGCAGGCGATCTGGTCTGTGATGAGACCGCCATTTGCCGTCGCGAGCTGGTGCGCGTCGAGCGCCTTCCAGACCTCATAGAGATCCTGCTTGCGCACATTGGCGAGGCAAAGGTTCTGCTCATGCGCGACGCGCACTTCGGAGAACGCATATTTGTCGGCAATGTCGGCGACAGCGTCCATCTGATCTGCCGAGCAGTCGCCGGGCGTGAGGCCGGTCGGCTTCAGCGAGACGTTGACGATCGCGTAGCCCGGTATCTTGTGCTGCGAAATATTGGACTTCATCCAGTCGGCGAAGTTCTTGTCTTTTGCAATCAGCGCATCGATTTCCGGCGTGTCGTCAGACAGGGTTTCCCAGGCAGGAGCCGCGAAATATTGTCTGATCCGCTCGACCTCTTCGTCGGGCAGTTGAAGAGTGCCTCTTTTCTTGACCTCTTCGAACTCCAGCTCGACCTGACGCCGCATCTCGTCGACGCCGATTTCATGCACGAGGATCTTGATGCGCGATTTGTAGAGATTGTCGCGCCGTCCGAACATGTTGTAGACGCGCAGGATCGATTCCAGATAGGCGAGAAGATCCTCGCGGACGACGAAATCGGAAATCTTCTTGCCGATGATAGGCGTGCGGCCAAGTCCGCCACCGACCCAGACTTCATAGCCGATCTCGCCCGCTGCATTCTTCACAACCTGCACGCCGATATCGTGCACGCGGATCGCAGCGCGGTCATGCTCTGTCGCCGATACGGCAATCTTGAACTTGCGCGGCAGGAACGAAAATTCGGGATGAAAGGTCGACCATTGGCGAATGACTTCGCAAATGATGCGCGGGTCTTCCAATTCACCCGGGGCAGCGCCAGCGTGATGGTCCGATGTCGTATTGCGGATGCAGTTGCCCGAGGTCTGAATGCAATGCATTTCAACCGAGGCAAGCTCGTCGAGAACCGCCGGAATATCCTTCAGCGCCGGCCAGTTGAGCTGGAGATTCTGGCGTGTCGTGAAATGCCCATAGCCCTTGTCATATTTGCGCGAAATTTCCGCGAGCTTGCGGAGCTGGCGCGACGAAAGCGTGCCATAGGGAATTGCGATGCGCAGCATGTAGGAATGGAGTTGCAGATAAACGCCGTTCATAAGGCGCAGCGGCTTGAACTCGTCTTCCGCCAATTCGCCGGACAAGCGGCGCGCAACCTGTCCGCGAAATTGCGAGACACGCTCGTTCACCAGCTTGTGGTCGAATTCGTCATACCGATACATGAAACTTCCTTGCCTGCTTTAAGCCATGCCGAAATCAGGCATGAACTCCTTCGAGTTCCGCCTGCTTGCCAAGGTCCGTTCTGACCGTCGGACCTGCCTGGCGGATCGCCTCGCGTACGCTCGCGGCGCGTATGCCGGCTTCGGTCTGCTCGACTTCAAAGAGATAGACGTCGAGCACCTGATTGCCGGGTTCAAAGAACACTTCGCCGCGCGCCAGCAGGGCTTCGGCAGCTTCCTTGCCATCCGCAACTTCTGCGTCCTGCAGGGATTCCGACCAGCTATTGTCCGCCGTCAGATAGACGACGATCCCGTCGATAAGGCGGTTCGCCGTAACGGCCTGATACTGGGCGCCTTTGCGCGAATGCTGGGCCAACAAGCCCTCCATGAGGTGCGAATGCGGAAGCAGAACCTGCTTGTAAAGGCCTGCTTAGTCTTTGTGTAACATGGGATTTTTTGTAAAGCGCGTCAACCGCGGTGTAAAAATTTATTATTCACAATTAAATAAAGTAAATTTTGGGATTTTTGGCCCATTTCCTAGCGTTTTTTGAGGCTCATTCCTCCCGTCTGACCGCGCTCTCGTGCCAGCGCCGCAGCAGAAGGTGCTCAACCCAGGAAAGGCCAAAGAAGATCGAAATCCCCAGCGCCGAAAGCAGCAGCAGCGCGGCGAACATTTTGGGGATGTCGAGCCTGTTGCCGGCCTCGATGATCCGCCAGGCAAGCCCTGTCGAGGTGCCCGATCCGGCGACGAATTCGGCGACGACTGCGCCGATCAGCGCGAGGCCGCCGGAGATTTTCATCCCGGCAAGAATATAGGGCAGGGCGGATGGGAGCTGCAGCTCCGTCAAAATCTGCCAGCGGCTCGCCCCGTAAAGCCTGAGCAGATCGCGCAAATTGTGATCGGCGGAACGAAGGCCGAGTGTCGTATTCGACAGGATCGGGAAGAAGGCGACGATCCAGGCAAGAAGGAGCAGCGCGAGTTGCACGCGATCGAAGCCGACCCAGATGAGGATCAGCGGCGCGATCGATACGACGGGCGTCACCTGTAAAATGATCGCATAGGGAAAGAGCGCCATTTCGACGAGGCGGCTCTGGGAAAAAAGGATCGCAAGGCCAACGCCGCCAATGGCGGCGAGGATGAAGGCGAGAATTGTAATCGATAGCGTCACCCATAGAGAGGCCATGAGTGAGGCGAAGTTCGTAACAAGGCTCGCCCCTATGCGGCTCGGCGCAGGCAGGACAAATTCCGGAATGCCATTGGCGCGCACAAGAAGCTCCCACAGCAGGAGGAAGGCGATGCCAACCAGCGTGGGAACGAGCAGGCGAAGGAGGCGAGAATTTTCCATCACGCCTCCGAACCTTCGCGAAGTGCTGCCGAAATTTCGGCGCATCTTATTACATAGTCATGGGACTCCCGGAAAGCGCGGCCGCGCGGGTAGGGCATGTCGACCGAGATGTCGCGAAGAAGCCGGCCCGGACGCGCACCCATGACGAGCACGCGCTCAGAGAGAAAAACGGACTCGTAAACGCTATGCGTGACGAAAACGACGGTCCAATTCTCCGCCTGCCAAAGCTCCAGAAGATCGTCGTCGAGTTTCTCGCGTGTGAATTCATCAAGCGCGGCGAATGGTTCGTCCATCAACAGCACTGGCGGGCGCATGACGAGTGCCCGCGCAATGGAAACGCGCATGCGCATGCCGCCGGATAATTCGCGAGGGAAGGATTGCGCGAAATCGGCAAGCCCGACACGCGTCAACGCATTCATGATCCGGGGTTCCGCATCTTGCCGCGATACGCCGCGAAGCTTCAGCGGGAGGAAGACGTTTTCAAAAACGCGCGCCCATGGCATGAGCGTCGCGTCCTGAAAAACAAAGCCGATATCGTCTGGACGAATGCCGTCAGGGCCGCCCCAGGCAAGCGCGCCGGAACTCGGCGTGATCAACCCGGCGATGATCCGAAGCAATGTGCTCTTGCCGCAGCCCGACGGACCGACAAGCGAGACGAACGATCCCTGCGCGATCTGCGTGCTGACGCGGTCGAGCGCGATGGTTCCGCTGCCGTAGGTCTTGCTGACACTCTGAAGGTCGATCAGCGGTGAAGCGTATTGATTGTTCACAATGCCGAACGTCCTATTTCTTTGTCAGCTCTTTCTTGAGATCGATACCGACACCGTGATTGACGAATTCAAGCGTATAGGCGCTGTGAACATCGATGCCCTTGGGGAAGACACCTGCCTTGGACATGGTGTCGTAAAATTCCTGCCAGCGCTCTTCGGTCATTGCGCCGATGCCCAATGTTTCTGCATCGCCGGAGTCTATGATGCCATAGGCTTTAAGCGTTGCGATGCCATGCAGGAGCAGCTCGTCGGTCATTTCCGAATTGTCGGCTTTGATGAGTGCATTCGCAGGCGATGGATCGCCGTAAAGATAGTCGACCCAGCCCTTTATGCTGGCATCAACAAATTTCTGCACGACATCAGGATGATCGGAAATCATCTCGTCGGTTGCCATGATGAAAGCGCCGTAGCCAGGATAGCCGTTGTCGGCGAGCAGGAAAACCTGCGGCTTGATCTTGCCTTCCTTCTCGACCGTGTAAGGCTCGGACGACAGATAGCCTTCCTGAATTGCATTCTTGTCGGTGAGGAAGGGCGCAAGGTTGAAGGTGTACTTGCGGATCTGATCGTCGGTGAAACCATACTTCGCTTTGAGCCACTGCCAGAAGGAACTGACGGTTGCGTCGGCGACGAGGATCGGTTTGCCCTTCATGTCGGCAATGGATTTTATGTCATCGCGCGGATGCGTGATGAGCACTTGCGGATCCTTCTGGAAACTTGCCATCACGGCTTTGGAGCCGGCCTTTGCAACGACGACGTTGAGCGGGATGAAGCTGTTCGATCCCATGCCGAATTGTACGGTGTTCGTTGCAAGAAGCTGCGGCACGTTTACGCCGGGGCCGCCTTGCTGAATCTTGACGTCGAGTCCCGCGTCTTTGTAATAGCCTTTGGCGAGTGCCTGATAGAAGCCGCCATGTTCGGCTTGCGCCTTCCAGTCCGTCGCGAAGACGATATGCATTCCGCTGCCTTCCAATCGCTGGCCCGGACGAATGGCAAGCACGATTGCGACGGCAATGATGACGACGGCAGCAAGCCCGCCCAGCAGAAGATTGCGGTTCATAAGAGAGGCCCCCAGGAATGCATTCCGAATTGGCGGCAATGCTATCAGCCGAAAACACGGAGTGCTACCCGTCGAACCCGTCTGTCTTCGGGAGAGTTACCGATTGGCTAACCTCAGGAACTTGAAAGCTCTTCCCGTTTCATTTCGAGTTCGAGCCACTGCTCTTCCGCATGGGCAAGGTCGGCACGAAGCGCGTCGTGGCGCGCGGTGATCTTGGCGAACTCGGCAGGGTTGCGAGCGTAAAGACCTGGATCGGCAAGCTGGGTTTCGAGCTTGGCAATGTCGCCCTGAAGCTTGGGCATTTTCTCGCCGAGCTCGTCGAGAAGGCGCGCATCCTTGTAGCTGAGCTTGGTCGTTGTCTTGACGAGGCGCTCGGCCTTGGGTGCGGCACCGGCTTTCAGCGCGGACTTGGCGGTGGCGACGCGGTCGCGGGTGAAGCGGAGCCAGTCGGAATAACCCCCGGGATATTCCTCGGCGCCGCCCTCGCCATCAAGTGCGACGACGGAGGTGACAACCCGGTCGAGGAAGTCGCGATCATGGCTCACAAGCAACACGGTGCCGTCATAGTCCGTGAGCATTTCCTGCAAGAGATCGAGCGTTTCCATGTCGAGATCGTTTGTCGGCTCATCGAGCACGAGAAGGTTCGACGGTTTTGCCAATGCCCGGGCGAGGATAAGGCGACCCTGCTCGCCACCCGAAAGTGCCTTTACGGGTTGACGTGCCTGAGCCTCGCGGAAGAGGAAATCTTTCAGATAGGAAACGACGTGACGCGGCTGACCGCGCACCATCACCTGATCGCCGCCGCCTTCGCAAAGCGTATTCCAGAGCGTTGCTTCAGGATCGAGGGAGCCGCGCGTCTGGTCGACGATAACCGGGGACAAGTTTGTGCCGAGGCGCACGCTGCCCGTATCGGGCGGAAGAATGCCCATCAGCATCTTGAGGAGCGTGGACTTACCGGCTCCGTTCGGACCGATGAGGCCGACCTTGTCGCCGCGTATGATGCGGGTGGAAAAATCGCGGATAATTGTCCGCTCGCCAAACACTTTGGAAATATTCTTCGCCTCGACGACGAGCGTACCCGACGCCGCGCCGGTTTCGACGGCAAGCGCCGCGCGACCCGTCTGCGCGATCTGCTGGGCGCGTTCCGAGCGCATGGAATAGAGACGGCGCAACCGCCCCTGATTGCGCTTGCGCCGGGCGCTGATGCCTTCGCGCGACCATTGCGTCTCCTGAAGGATCAGGCGGTCGAGCTTGTGCTGGACGACTTCTTCATCGGCCAATATCTGCTCGGTCCATTCCTCGAACTGCGAGAACCCCTTGTCGAGACGGCGGACGATGCCACGATCGACCCAGAGGCAACCAGCCGTCAGCCTGCGGAGGAATGCGCGGTCATGGCTGATGAGAATGAAGGCGCCGCGAAATTGCGATAACCGTTCTTCGAGCCATTCGATGGAGGGCAGGTCCAGATGGTTCGTCGGCTCGTCGAGCAGAAGAATGTCGGGATCATCCGCCAGCACGCGCGCAATGGCTGCCTTGCGCGCTTCGCCGCCCGAAAGCGTCGCCGTCGTCATGGCGGGATCGAGGCCGAGCTCGTCGAGAATGGCTTCGGCCTGATGCTTCTCTGCGCCCGCCGCCGTCACATAATCGAGAATGGTCGCCGCCTTGCCGAAATCCGGCATCTGCGGCAGATAGGAAACGCGCGTGCCGGGCTGCAGAAAACGCTCGCCGCCATCCGGCTCGACAAGGCCGCCCGCGATCTTCAGCAGCGTCGACTTGCCCGCGCCATTGCGCCCGACAAGGCAAAGCCGGTCGCCCGCCGCCAAGGCAAAACCCGCCCCGTCGATCAGAACCTGATCGGCGAAAGCGACACGTATATCACGAAGGGCAAGCAGCGGAGGCGCCACAATAGTATCCGAATGTGATTGAACTGCCGCCTGTATGGCCTATCGGCCCCGAGGTGGCAATGGCTCAGGATGCCGCTACCTCGGCCTGCCGCCGCCCGGCAGCAATGCCGGTTCGTTGCGGCGGGGGCCCGCGCTCAGGTTGTTGTCACGCGGCTCGACGCGCGGTGCGGCATTGAAGAGGTCGGCGAGTTGCGACAGGAAACCCTTGATGGGGGCGTGCAATTCTTGCGCGACGGGCATTTCTTCATATGCGCCGGGAAGCGGCGCGGGCGGCACGCCGGTTTGCGAGGCTTTTATATAGCCGCGCCAGGCGACGGCGGCGAAGTTGCCGCCCGAGGCACTTTTCATCGGCGTATTGTCGTCATTGCCGAACCAGACGCCTGCGATCTCATTGGCCGTGTAGCCGATGAACCACGCGTCGCGATTGTCCTGGCTGGTGCCGGTCTTGCCGGCGGCTTCGCGGTCGCCGGGATCGGCGCGAAGGCCCGTGCCCTCGGTGATGACGCGGCGAAGCATATAGGTCATCGCATGAGCGTTTGCCGGATCGGTGACGCGGATGGTTGCAGGCGTATTCTTGTAAAGCGTCTCGCCCTCAAGCGAAGTGATTTCGGTGACGCCAAAGGGGACGGCGCGGCGGCCATCGGTGGCGAAGGTTGAATAGGCGGAGGTGAGCTCGAGCAGGGTCACTTCCGAACTGCCAAGGGCGATCGAGAGGTTCGACTGGATCGGCGAGACGATGCCAAGCCGCGCTGCCGTATCGGCAATGTTCTTGACGCCGACATGCTCTGCAAGCTTCACCGCAACCGTGTTGATCGAACGGGCGAGTGCTTGCGTCAGCGTGACCGTGCCTGCATAGCGGGCATTGGAATTTTTCGGCGACCATTCGCCAAGCGCGATGGGCGAGTCTTCTATTTCGGAAGTGGGCGTGAAGCCCTGCTCAAGCGCCGTGAGATAGACGATGGGCTTGAAGGCGGAGCCGGGTTGGCGCTCGGCCTGCGTCGCGCGATTGAACTGGCTTTCCAGATAGGATTTGCCGCCGATCATGGCAAGGATCGCGCCATTGGGCGCGAGCGCGATGGCCGCGCCCTGACCGACGCTGCGGCCGCTGCCATTGTCTTTCAGTGCATCGCGAATGGCTGCTTCCGCCGCGCGCTGGCGCTTGGGGTCGAGCGTCGTTTTGACGATGAGGCGGCCATGCGCTTCAGGCAGAAGGCTGCGCACTTCGCCCGCGACCCAGTCGACGAAATATTGCGGACCATCGCGCTTGTCGCGCGCGGCGACGACGGCGGGATGAGCGCGCGCGCCTGCGACTTCTTCCGCCGTAAGGTCGCCATTGCCGACGAGGCGGTCGAGAACCACGGAGGCGCGAGCCTGCGCAAGGGCGAGATCGTTGGTGGGCGCAAAACGCGAGGGCGCTTTGGGCAGGCCCGCAAGCACGGCAGCCTCGGCCAGCGACACATCGCGCGCGCTTTTGCCGAAGTAATAATGTGCGGCGGCGTCGATGCCGTAATTGCCTGCGCCCATATAGACGCGATTGAGATAGAGAGTGAGAATCTCGTCCTTGGTGTAATTGCTTTCAAGCCAGAGCGCGATCAGCGCTTCCTGCGCCTTGCGCCAGAGCGTGCGGTCGCTGTCGAGATAGAGGTTCTTGGCTAGCTGCTGCGTGATGGTGGAGCCGCCTTCGACGAGGCCGCCCGAACGCATATTGACCCAGGCGGCGCGCGCAATGCCGCGAAGGTCTATGCCGAAATGCGAATAGAAGCGGCGGTCTTCGGTGGCGACGAACGCCTTGACGAGATAGGGCGGAAGCTCGCCGAGCGGCACGATGGGCGCGGAGCTGCCGCCACGGCTGCCGATCTCATTGCCTTCCGCATCGAGCACGGTGAGCGCAAGGGCGGCGGCGGGGCCGGCCTCGATGTCGCGCTGGAGTTTGGGAACGGTGACGAAGACGAGAAGGAGCGCGGCAAAGACGCCTGCGGTGAGCATGAATGAGGCAAGCCGAACCCCGAAGCGGAGCTTGCGCCGCCTGGCCGGGCGCGCGTCTTCCAGCGTCTGCTCTTCGTCCTGATGGTGATCCGACAAGATTGTGTTCCCAGCCCCGTATGTTCGTTCAGCCTGTTCAACAGGCAAGCGCCGTGCCGTTCGCGGACGGGCCCAAAATCAACTATTCCCTTCATTTGTGCCCGTAATGGGGCAGGAATGGGAGGGGCGGGGGCGCAATTGTGTTTCAACCGGGGACAGGACTTGACCAGCACCCGTGAACCGGGCTTTTGTCTGCCGCATGAGCCGGGAACCTTTCTGGAAGCGCAAGACGCTCGCCGAAATGAACCGCGCGGAGTGGGAATCGCTCTGCGATGGTTGCGCGAAGTGCTGCCTCGTCAAACTGGAAGACGAGGACACGCTGGAGATCCTTTTCACTGACGCGGTCTGCACGCTGCTGGATGGAAACACCTGCCGCTGCACGGATTACAAGAACCGCTCGAAGCGTGTGCCCGACTGCGTGCATCTGACGCCGAAGGTGATCGAGGAAGTGACGTGGATGCCGCCATCCTGCGCTTACCGCCTGATCGCGGAGGGCAAGGATTTGCCGTCATGGCATCCGCTGGTTTCGGGCGAGACGGAAAGCGTCGTGCGCGCGGGCATGTCCGTGCGCGGCCGCGTGATCTCTGAGGACGATATCGCGTTCGAGGATATTTGCGACCGCATCGTCGATTGGCCGAAGCTCATCGCCGACTAAAAAAAACTGCGGGGGATGAGATATCCCCAGTTGGCAGCGCACCGCTCCTTACCTATCTTCGATCCATCTCTGGAATTGTATCTTTCGCAAGCTCGACCCTTTGGACGGGGAGGGCGTGGGGATGTTCGCGCTGCAGGAAATCGATCAGCTTTTCGCGTATTTCGCATCGAAGGTCCCATGCATCGCCGGATGAAGCAGCGCTGACCAATGCGCGCACTTCGATGGTGCGCTCTTTCGTGTCGCTGATTTGCAATTTGACGACATCGCCGTCCCAGAGCGGCGAAGCCTTGGCGAATTCGGCGAGCTTTTCACGCAGCCGCTCGATGGGCGCGGTGTAATCGAGGTGGAGATAGACCACGCCGATGAGCGAGGCGCTGTGACGCGTCCAGTTCTGGAAGGGATGTTCGAGAAAATAGGCGAGCGGCACGATGAGCCGCCGCCAGTCCCAGATTTTGATGACGACATAGGTGCTGGTGATTTCCTCGACGCGGCCCCATTCGCCTTCGACGATAAGGGCATCGTCCACCCGGATCGGCTGCGTCATGGCGATCTGAACGCCGGCTATGAGATTGGCAAAGAGCGGGCGCGCCGCAAGACCGACAATGAGACCGGCGGCACCCGCCGATGCGAAAAGGCTGACACCAAATTGACGGACGGACTCGAAAGTCATCAGCGCGGTTGCCGCGGTGATCAGGACGATCATGGTTTCGAGTGCGCGTTTCAGAATGCGCGTCTGCGTCACGTGCTTGCGGGCGAGAAGATTGTCGACTTCATCGAGGCGGAAGCGGCGGAGATAGAGATCCGCACTCAATTCGCAGGCAATAATGGTTGTCCAGCCGATGAGGATGATAAAGGCCGCGAGCAGAATTTGCGCGACACGCGCCGTTGCCTCGTCGCTGAAACCGGCAAGCGGCAGTGCCGCGCCAAGAAGAAAGATGACAAGAGCAAGGCGCGAGACTTTCTGGGTGCGCCCAAGCAGGGATGAAACAAAGGAATAGCGCGAGCCGAGAAGGCGGCGCACAGAGCGAATGATGAGCCGATGAAATGCGAGCGCGACGAAAGCCGCAAACAGCATCAGAAGAATGCCGAAGAGTGGCGCGGGCAACCACGTCTGCATGGCGATGCGCCAGGTGTCGAGAATGTTCGCTATATCGGAACTTTGCATTTCGCCTCTTTTGAAGGGGGATGGAGATATCCTCCATTATAAGCGTAACGCTCCAACCACATATACGGTTCATCTGGAGAGGTGCGACTGTTCGTTCAGTCGATATTGAATTTTTGAACGTGAGCGAAGAAATCCCCGCTTAACAAGCGCAACGCTCGCAACCATCTGTTGGTGCATATGAAGAAGTCTGCCTCACGCAAGGGTGAGCCCGATTGGGAAACCATCCGGGCACGCTATGAAGACCTCGCGCAATCGCTGGCGGAGATTGCAGCAAGCGAAGGCGTGGCCTGGCAGAAAATTTCGAGCTATGCGAGGCGCGCGGGATGGAAACTGCGCCAGCCTCCGAAATCCGAAGCGCGCCGCGCCGCCGATCTTGCAGGTGCGGCGCTGATGCCGACGAAACTTGCATCGCGATTGAAGCGGCTCATTGCGCGGGAGATCGACGCGATTGAAGGCGAGAGCACGCAGGATCGCCCGGCACTGGAAAGGGAGCGCGACGCGCGCCGCCTTTCGACGCTGGTGAAATCGCTCGAGAAGCTGAACGACATAAAAGCCGCGAAAGAGAAACGTGAACCGAAATCCGCCGATGAGCGAAACGGCGACGGCGACATGCGCGCCGAGCTTGAGCGCCGCCTCGCTCGCCTCTCTGCCGGAAGCGGAGCGGCAGGCGTTTCTTGCGAGCCTGACGCCGCAGGAGATGGCGTGGCTTCTTGACGAGTGGAGCGTCTGGGCGCGCGACGATCAGATTGCGCCGCCGGGTGAATGGACGACATGGCTGGTGCTTGGCGGTCGCGGCGCGGGCAAGACGCGCGCAGGCGCCGAATGGATACGCGGCCTTGCGGAGCGCGGCGAGGCGGGGCGCATCGCGCTTGTCGGGGAAACATTCGGCGATGTGCGCGAAGTGATGATCGACGGCGCATCGGGGCTTTGCGCGCTAGGCGGCACGAACCGTCCGCGCTTTGAAGCCTCGCGCAAGAGATTGCTCTGGCCGAATGGTGCGGTGGCGCAAGCGTTTTCAGCGTCGGAGCCGGAGAGTTTGCGCGGGCCGCAATTCGACGCGGCATGGGCGGATGAGCTTGGTAAATGGCGACACGCGGAAACGGCATGGGACATGCTGCAATTTGGATTGCGGCTCGGGACGCGCCCGCGTCAGGTTGTGACGACGACGCCGCGCCCGGTGCCGATCTTGAAACGGTTGCTGGCCGACGAGACGACGGCGGTGACGCGGGCGAGCACTTACGCCAACCGCGCCAACCTCGCCGATGCGTTCTTCCGCTCTGTGATCTCGCGCTATGAGGGCACGCGGCTCGGGCGGCAGGAGCTTGATGCGGAATTGATCGAGGATAATCCCGACGCGCTCTGGTCGCGCGAGACGATCGACAATGCGCGGGTGCGGGCAGCGCCTGAGCTTGTGCGCATCGTCGTCGCCGTCGATCCGCCCGCGACGAGCGGGCCGCAGGCGGACGAATGCGGGATCGTGGTGGCGGGGATCGCCGATGACGGGCGCGCCTATGTGCTTGACGATCGCTCGATGGGCGGGCTGACGCCGCTTACCTGGGCGAGCCGCGCGGCGAAGGCGTTTCGCGACCACGAGGCGGATCGCATCGTGGCCGAAAGCAATCAGGGTGGTGAAATGGTTTCGACCATCATGCGGCAGGTGATGCCGACCGCGCCGCTGCGGCTTGTGCGGGCGACGCGCGGCAAGCGCCTGCGTGCCGAGCCTGTGGCGGCGCTGTACGAGCGCGGATTTGTTTCGCATGTCGGCGCGCTGGCGCGGCTTGAGGATCAGATGTGCGATTTCGTGCCGAGCATGGGGAAAAGCCCGGACAGGGTCGATGCGCTCGTCTGGGCATTGACGGACCTTATGCTCGATGCGGAAGCGGGCGCGCCGAAGGTGAGGCGGCTTTGAGGAAGAGATTGGCGGGGCGCTTCCTCGCCCCTCTCCCCTTGAGGGAGAGGGAGGGGCCCGCGCCGAAGGCGTGGGA
>NZ_JBASBH010000020.1:0-13790 GCF_049651025.1 Parvibaculum sp.
TCGACCAATCTATTTGCAGGCCTGGCACAAGTCCCCCGCCACTCCAGTCGAGCAGAGGCGTGAAAGGCGGGATGGAAATGATCTGCGTCGCGAAGCTGATCTTGAGAACGATCAGGAACGGCAAAAGAAAGAAGACGCAAAGCCAGATCAGGGGAACCCCGATGACAATGCGCCTTCCGGTCAAACCGAAACGAGCGAGTGTCGACGTCAACTGATCCGTCAACTTGATGCTTTGTACGTCCGACACTAGCGACCCCTGCAGGAGTAAATGGCCCCGGTGGATTTTGTCCGCCGGGGCCGCCTTGTTCTATTTACCGGTCCTGATTGTCGTCCAGGCTCGTGTTTGCAACCTGTTGAACGCCGCATCCTTGGTCGGGACGGTGAAGAGCTTGTCCATCACTTCCTTGGGCGGATAGATCGCTTCATTGTTCTTCACCGAGTCGTCAAGGAACTCCTTGGACGCCGGCACAGGGTTGGCGTAAGCGACGTGGTTGGAGTTCGCCGCCTCGATTTTCGGCTGGAGATTGAAGTTGATCCAGGCATAAGCCGCTTCCGGATGGGGCGCGTCTTTCGGGATGACCATCGTGTCAAACCAGATCAACGTGCCTTCTTTCGGGATCGTATATTTGATCTCGATGCCGTTCTTGGCTTCTTCCGCACGGCTTTCCGCCTGGAAGATGTCGCCCGACCAGCCGAGCGACAGGCACACGTCGCCATTGGCCAGGTCGTTGATGTATTGCGACGAGTTGAAATACTTGACGTAGGGACGGATCTTCATCAGCAGGTCCTGCGCCTTCTGAATATCTTCAGGCTTGCTGGAGTCCGGATCGAGGCCGAGATAGTTCAGCACGATCGGAATAACGTCGGTCGGGCTGTCGAGCAAGGTGACGCCGCAATCCTTGAGCTTCGACACGTTTTCCGGCTTCAGAAGCAGGTCCAGCGAATTGACCGGCGCATTCGGAATACGCTTTTCAATGGCTTTGACGTTGTAGCCAAAGCCGGTCGTGCCCCACATCCAGATGACGGCATGCTTGTTGCCGGGATCGGCTGCAGCGACACGCTTCATCAGATCGGGATCAAGATTCTTGTAGTTCGGAATCTTGCTGCGATCGATTTCCTTGTAGACGCCTGCCTTGATCTGGCGATCGAGAAAGGGGAACGACGTCGGCACGACAACGTCGTAACCCGAATTGCCCGCCATCAACTTGGCTTCAAGCGTCTCGTTGCCGTCATAAACGTCATAGCGAACCTTGATGCCGGTCGCTTTCTCGAACTTCGCCACCGTGTCTTCGGCGATATAGTCCGACCAGTTGTAAACGTTGAGGACTTTTTCTTCGGCGTGGGCAGCAACCGATATCAGACCGGCAACTGCCATCGCGACGAATCCCGTCCCGATTTTCCAGTTCATGAAGACGCTCCGTTTTGGCTTCATTGGCTCGTGAGGGCAGACAATCTGCCGAAGGAATGAAGAGTCGAGTTTCGCGGTCGACGAGGCGCACTCAACCAATCTCAAAGCTCTCGCCTCCGAACGCATGTTAAACCCATTCTCAATGCGCTTAACACAGCAATTTCGTGACGAAAAGCTCTCCGTTCGAACTCTCCGGAATTTCATGCCTGCATACTGCATCCTTGTGCGAATGCAGCATTTTTTGCTCCGGAAAACCGAACTCCGAAAGACTAGAAAACCTCTTGCCGCAGCTCTGGAAAAACCCTGGACACCTTGCCCATCAGGTAATCGCCATAGGTGCCGGTGAAGGCATGGACGTTTTCCCTGTCCCAGCGCTCGGCGCTGTCGTCTCTGACGCTCGTCGAATTATGCGGAAGGGGGACGATTTCGGCGTCGAAGCCCGGGTCGAAGAAAAACGGAAAGGAGAGCCGCCCGCGACCGCTTGTATTGCGCACGCGATGAGGCGTTGAGCGATAAATGCCGCCCGTCAATCGGTCGAGCATGTCGCCTATATTGCAGACGAAGGTGCCTTCAATGGGCGGCGCCTCGATCCAGCCGCGCGCCGTCTTGACCTGCAGGCCGCCGATCTTGTCCTGAGCGAGCAAGGTGAGCAGGCCGTAATCCGTATGTTCGCCGACGCCCCAGCCCTCGTCTCCGGCTGGCGACGGCGGATAGTGGAAGATGCGGAAGAGCACTGTCGGATCAGCGGTGTAGTGATCGGCGAAGTAGCGCCGGTCGAGACTGAGCGCGAGCGCCACGCCTTGCATCAGCGCATGAGCCGTATTGGTCAATGCGTCGATATAGTCGAGCACTGCGTTTCGCAGCTCCGGCACTTCGGCTGGAAAGAGATTTTGACCATGTAAAGGCACGCCTGCGCGAACGCGCGGATGATCGGGCGGAAGCTCCGTGCCGAAATATATGCCTTCCTTGAGATCGGGTTTGCCGGAGGTGAGTTCGTTGCCGACGGGGAAGAAACCTCGCCAGGCGCGGCCGCCTTTCGCCATGGCGATGTTCAGCTTCTGCTCTTCGGGCAGCGAGAAAAAGCGCCAGCTTGCCGCTTCGAGGCGCGCGAGGATGGCCGGATCGACGCCATGGCCTGTCACGTAGAAAAAGCCGTTGTCGCGGCATGCGGCATCGATTTCGCGGGCGACGTTGGCGCGAGCCGCCGTTGCGCTTTCGTCGAAAAGTGGGCGCATGTCGATGACGGGGAGTTTTTCGTTCATCTTTTCTGTCTCCGTCAGTATGGATCGACCTCCCGATACTAGGGTCGGGAGCGGCTGAAATGAACCGATACCCGCACTTGAGAACTGGTCGCAACAGCCTCCGGCGCGGATGCGAGGGACGATCTCCAGCGAGCGGTTTGTGAGCGTTTCCTGCGAGAGCTTGAGCGAGGCGCGAGCGAGGGCAATAACCTTGTTGTTACAAGGGGCTATGCCCTCCCCGACTGCGCGCTTTTGTGATATTGGTTTTCTCAGCTTCGCGCAGATAGTAATACCCGGAAAACGCGAGCGCAGAATATCGCTGAGCGATTTCATGCGATGCAGCCTCGCCCCCGGACGAAAGGATATCCCCGTGCCTCCCTATCGGTCTCGCACATCGACTCACGGCCGCAACATGGCCGGCGCCCGCGGCCTCTGGCGCGCCACCGGCATGACGGACAGCGACTTCGGCAAGCCGATCATCGCCATCTCGAATTCGTTCACGCAATTTGTTCCGGGTCACGTACATCTGAAAGACCTCGGCCAGCTCGTCGCGCGCGAAATCGAAAAGGCAGGCGGCGTCGCCAAGGAGTTCAACACGATCGCGGTCGATGACGGCATCGCGATGGGCCATGACGGCATGCTCTACAGCCTGCCCTCGCGCGACCTCATCGCCGACAGCGTCGAGTACATGGTCAATGCGCATTGCGCCGACGCGCTGGTCTGCATTTCCAATTGCGACAAGATCACGCCCGGCATGCTGATGGCGGCGATGCGGCTCAATATTCCGGTCGTCTTCGTGTCCGGCGGGCCGATGGAAGCGGGCAAGGTGAAGTGGGACGACGAGGAGCGCTCGGTCGATCTGATCGATGCGATGGTCGCCGCCGCCGACGACAATATTTCCGATGAGGAAGTGGCCGTCGTGGAGCGCTCGGCCTGTCCGACCTGCGGCTCGTGCTCGGGCATGTTCACCGCCAACTCGATGAACTGCCTGACGGAAGCGCTCGGCCTTTCGCTGCCCGGCAACGGTTCGACGCTGGCGACGCATTCGGACCGCAGGGAGCTTTTCCTTGAAGCCGGACGCCTCATCGTCGAGATCACGCGGCGCTATTACGAGACGAATGACGAGAGCGTGCTGCCGCGCAATGTTGCGACGTTCGACGCTTTCGAGAATGCCATGTCGCTCGACATTGCGATGGGCGGTTCGACCAATACGGTTCTGCATCTGCTTGCAGCCGCGCATGAAGGCGAAATCCAGTTCACGATGAAGGACATCGACCGTCTTTCGCATCGTGTGCCGAACCTTGCCAAGGTCGCGCCTGCCATCGCCGATGTGCATATGGAAGACGTGCATCGCGCCGGTGGCGTTTTCGCCATTCTGGGCGAGCTGGATCGCGGCGGGCTCATTCATCGCAATGCCACGACGATCCATAGCCCGACACTTGGCGAGGCCATCGATCATTGGGATATCGGCCGCTCCAAGAGCGACCACGCGCATGAGTTTTTCCGCGCGGCACCGGGCGGCGTTCGCACGACGGAGGCTTTCTCGCAGTCGCGGCGTTACCCTGCGCTCGATCTCGACCGCACGAATGGCGTCATTCGCGATATTGCTCATGCCTATTCGAAAGATGGCGGGCTTGCCGTTCTGTACGGCAACATCGCGGAAGACGGCTGCATCGTGAAGACGGCGGGCGTCGATGAATCCATCCTCACCTTCTCGGGCAAGGCGCGCGTCTATGAAAGCCAGGACAGCGCGGTGTCGGGCATTCTGACCGGCGAGGTCAAGGCCGGTGAGGTTGTGCTGATCCGCTACGAAGGACCGCGCGGCGGGCCGGGCATGCAGGAAATGCTCTACCCGACGAGCTACATCAAATCGAAGGGCCTCGGCAAAGCCTGTGCGCTTGTCACTGACGGACGCTTCTCGGGCGGCACGTCTGGACTTTCCATCGGCCATGTTTCACCGGAAGCTGCCGAAGGCGGCGCGATCGGCCTTGTCGAAACGGGCGATGTGATCGAGATCGATATTCCCAAGCGCACCATCCATCTCGCGGTGTCGGATGCCGAACTTGCGGCGCGGCGCGAGAAGGCCGATGCGGCTGGCTGGCTGCCGAAGGAAGTGCGCAAGCGGCGCGTCTCCCCTGCCCTTCAGGCCTATGCCGCCATGGCGACAAGCGCCGCGCGCGGCGCGGTCCGCGACGTGTCGCGTCTTGCCGGGCTCAACCGGCGCGGCGGCGGCGAATAGCAAAAAGAAATGGCGGCCCGGATCTGTTTTCCGGGCCGCCGCTTTTATTCGTCGTGCTGAAGCGCATCAGTTCATTGCGCGCCAGGCACCATCGGGCTGGCGGCAAGCCGTGCCGTAAGCCTGTTCTTCGCGACCATCGATATAGACGTAGGTCTGGTATTCGCGGCAATACTCGCCCGAGCCGGACTGGTAGGTCCGCAGCGGCGTCACCTGATATTGCGCGCCATCGCTTTCCCAATAGACGGGCTGATTGGACGGCGCATATTCGAGCACCTGTCCGTAGCAGGCCTGATCGCTGATATCGATCGCCTGTCCCAGAGCGCCGCCCAGAATCGCACCGATGATGGCACCGCCAACCGTTGCGCCGCCGCCGCCATTATGCGCGCCGATCAAACCGCCGGCGACGCCGCCGAGCACGGCACCCACAACATCGCGATTGCAACCGACCGGCCCGTAATAGGAGCTGCCATAGCTCTCATAGGCGTTGTAGGGAATGACGTAGGTCGGCGCATATATCGAGATATAGCTGGTGCGATTGTAGTCGAACCAGGGACGCGACCCGCGATCATTGTACCAGTAATAACGCGGCGTGCTGACATAGTGGCGCTGACGCCAGCGATTCCAGTCGGGCTCGCGGCGATAGTCGCGATGGTTGTCGCGATTATAGTTGCGGCCTTGCGACTGCTGGTTCCAGCGCGGGTCGCGACGGTCATTGCCGCGCCAGTCCGCCGGACGACGATCATCCGGTCGCTGACCATATTGGCGGTTGTCGGGCCGCTGACGCTGATCCTGCTGCGCGCGCTGGCGATCATTCTGCTGACGCTGCTGATCGGCCTGCTGTCGACGCTGGTCCTGCTGCGGGCGCTGATCCTGTTGCGCACGCCAGCGATTGTTCTGCTGGCGCTGATCTTGCTGCCGCTGCTGGTCAGCCTGTTGACGCTGCTGTATCTGGCGCTGCTGATCCTGCTGACCGCGCCAGCGATCCTGCTGCTGACGCTGCTGGTCGGCCTGTTGACGCTGCTGCATCTGGCGCTGCTGATCCTGCTGGCCACGCCAGCGATCCTGCTGCTGACGCTGCTGGTCGGCCTGCTGCCGCTGCTGCTGTTCTTGGCGCTGCTGATCTACCTGCTGGCGCTGCTGTTGCTGCTGCTGCTGCTGTTGTTGCTGCTGACGCTGCTGTTGCTGACGCTGCTCGCCCTGCTGGCGTTCGCGTGCGCCGCGCTCTTTCTGGTTCTGGCTGTCATCCTGCTGCGGCTGCTGCCAATCGCGGGCAGCCAAAGCCGTCGATGTGTAGAGGCCGAGCGAACCGACGCCGAGCGCCAGGGTCAAACTGATTCTCACTGCCGCTTTGTCCAAACGCACCATGGGGGTGCCTCCTGTTTCAACCGGCATCCGGTGCCAGTGTAGGCGCAGAGTGCCATCTGCCGCCTGAACCCAGGATGAACCGAATTTAACCGAATTCGGGCTGCCGAACCTGCTTGGCCGGAGCAAGATCGAATGAGCCTGTGCTAGGTTCGACGAACCAACTCCAGAAGCAGGCTCTCCTTACATATGTCCTTCCTCGTTCTTTTTCAGGCGATCTTTCTTGGCATTGTCGAGGGGGTCACAGAATTCCTGCCCATATCGTCCACCGGACATCTCATAATCGCCGGGAAACTTATCGGCTTTACCGGCGCGACGGCGGACGTCTTCGAGGTTGTCATTCAGCTTGGTGCGATCCTGGCGATTTGCGTTCTCTATGCGCGCAAGCTGCTGACGGTGGCTTTCGGGCTGGGAAGCGACCCGGCCGCACGGCGCTTCGCGCTGGCCATCATCATCGCTTTTCTGCCCGCCGCGTTTCTGGGCTTCCTGCTGCACGACTTCATCAAGACGGTGCTTTTTTCGCCGATGGTGGTTTGCGCCTCGCTGGTGCTGGGCGGCATCGCCATTCTGGCCATCGAGCGCTGGAAACCGGCGCCGCGCGTCGATGCGATTGAAAATCTCGGAAACCTGACGGCTTTCAAGATCGGGATTTTTCAATGCCTCGCCATGATCCCCGGCGTTTCACGCTCCGGCGCGACGATCCTTGGCGCGCTGCTGCTTGGCGTCGAGCGCAAGACGGCGGCGGAGTTTTCGTTCTTCCTCGCTATTCCCACCATGCTGGGCGCGACGGTGCTCGATCTCTGGAAGGCACGGCACATTCTCAACCCGGACGACAGCGCCATCATTGCCGTCGGCTTCGTGTCGGCTTTCATCTCGGCGATTGTCGTGGTGCGCTGGCTCGTCAGCTTCATCAGCCATCACGGGTTTTCCGTTTTCGGCTGGTACCGGATCGTTTTCGGCACGCTGCTGGCGGGCTATTTCGTCTGGGCCGCCTGAGCCTCAGTCGTTGCTCGATGCGGTGGTTTTGCGCGCCGCTTCTTCGGCGGCGGGGCGCACCTGACCCGGACGGAGCGGGAAGCCGCGTCCGCCACGGCGCGTCGGGCTCGCCGGTGCATTGACGCTGCCAAGATCGGCACGCTCGATGGCTGGCGTCATGTCGATCGGCTCGGCTGTCGGGCGGCCTTCAAAATCCGTCCATTGCTTGCGCTCATAGTCGAAAAGCTTGCAGGCGCGATAGACGTTTCGATAGGCGGGCAGCGTGAATTTGTAGCGCACGATATCGGCGCCATAGGCCTCGATCAGTTTCGTCTGCGCCTCGGTGAGCTTGTAGATCGGCACGGACGGCAGCGCGTGATGCGCGTTGTGCAACATGACCCATTTGAAGAGCGGCAGAAAATCGAACGGCAGATCGACATGCGCTGCGCCGCGAATATTGCCGCCGTAAAAGGTCCATTCCTCGCGCTCGGCAAACCACGGCACCATGGGATGGTTGTGCTGAAGGAAGATGGAGAGCGCCATCAGATAGTTCCAGACGGCAAAGGGAATGACCCAGCCGATCAGCATGGTGAGCGCGAGCGACCGCTCGGGCGCAAGCAGATGGCCGACGACACCGATCAACGCGACCATGCCGCCGCCGACGACAAGCACGTAAAGCGTGTCGGGAAGATGCTTGCGCCACTCGCCGCGCGATTCCGGCGAGATGGGCAGCACGAGCTTCTTCATCCAGAATTCGTACCAGTAATAAATCACCGGGCCGAAGGGGCCGCGATAGATACGCTCAAGCGTACGCCGCGCCCATGACGCATTGTCGAACTCCGCCTTCGACATGGGCGCCCAGACATAATCGAAGCCCTTGAGATTGGCGTAGCCGTGATGGATGCGATTGTGAACGACATCCCAGAGGCTGCGCGAATGGAGACAGGGCGTGAAGGCGATGCGCGTGAGCCAGATGTTCCAGCGGCGTCCGGGAACGAAGCTCGCATGGCCCGTGTCGTGACCGATCAGGAAGATGAGGCCGATCAGCGCGCCATTGGCGACGGCGAAGAGAAGATTGAGCCAGAGCGGAAGCGCGGCGACGGCGCCGACAAGCGTTGCCAGATAGAGCGCGTAATGGATGCCCAGTATCGTCAGACCACGACGCAGCGACTTTGTCGTCAGGGCCTTGCGCTCATCCGCGGTCAGCCAGTCGCCGGGCGTGCCGAGCTTGGGGACGACGACATCCTGAAGGCGCATTTCAGCCGGAAAAACATTCACCGTGGCAGCCCCCCCACCCGAAGCGCGATGCGCATAAGCGCCGAACGAAAAATCGCCCGAACGCGCTCCTATTTGTCGCCGCCGCGCAGGATAGTTCAGGAGGTTTGCGACCTGCTGGATCCTGCGCCGGGAGAACAGGGCTAATTTTCTATTAATTTGTCTAAAAATCAACCGTCCAGCATGTCGCAAGCCAGCAAAAGCGACAGGAAATCAAACATCTGCGAGGCGTTAACGACTCATTACCTTAAGCCGTTATTAGGAGTTCACGTGAAATAAGAGGCAGTGAGGCAGAAAAGTTTTCCCCGGCTTCTGCCCAAACAGATCAGCAGGGGTCTCGTTTCCTGATCATCGTGAGGATCAGATATTGAGCAGCGACGACAGCGCCGTACTGTCCGAGTACAGGCGCGACTATGCGATGAGCTTGCTTACGCTGCGTTTCCGCGATCGAGAGATCGAGGACACTTTCAGCGCGGACAACTTTGCCCGGCAGATCAACATCACGCGCCTGTCGATCGCTCTGGGCGGCATTGTATTCGGGCTGTTCGGCATTCTCGACTTCTACATCATCCCCGATGTTGCCTATGAAGCCTGGGCCGTGCGCTTCGGCATCACCTGCCCTGCCATGCTTGTCGTCGCCGCCATGACCTATTCGCCGCGCTTTACCCATCGCAGCGCGGGCTGGCTGTCATTCTCGATGCTGCTGCCGGGCATGGCGGTGGTCTATATGACGGCTGTTGCCGCGGCGCCGGGGGCCTATCTCTATTACGGCGGCCTTGTCATCGTGCTGGGTTACGCCAACTGCCTGTGGCGGCTGAGCTATATTTATTCGGCGACCGTTTCGATCATCATTCTGGCGGCCTATGAATGGACCGCCATTGTCATCAATCCGGTGCCGTTCGATGTTCTGGCCAGCAACAACACGTTTCTGGGCGGCGCGGCGGCGATCAGCATTTTCCTGAACTTCATCCAGGAATATCAGCTTCGCAAAAGCTTCGTGGACAATGAGAAGCTGCGGCTGGAGCGTACGCGCTCTGAGCGGCTGCTCAGCCGGTCGGAAGCGGCGAACCGGGCGAAGAACGACTTCCTCGCGATCATGAGCCATGAGCTGCGCACGCCGCTGAACGCCATTATCGGGTTTTCGGAGATCATCGCGAACCAGATGTTCGGTCCCGTGGGGCAGGAGAAATATGCCGATTATGCGGGCGACATTCGCTCCAGCGGCACGCATCTGCTGAGCATCATCAACGATATTCTCGATATTTCGAAGGCGGAGGCGGGCAAGCTGCAGCTTGCGGAGGAGCCGATCGATCCGGTCGAGGCGCTCAACCGCTCGATGCGCATGTTCCGCCAGCGCGCTTCGGAGATAAATGTCGATCTGTCATTCCGTGTGCGCGACGATATTCCATGGATCATCGCCGATCCCCGCCTCTTCAATCAGGTGGCCATCAACCTGACATCGAACGCCCTCAAGTTCACGCCTGAGGGCGGTTGCGTTTGGATCGAGATCGGGCTGGATGCGGCCGGAAATTTCGCCATGAAGGTGAAGGACACCGGCATCGGCGTCAGGGAAGCCGATATACAGCGCATTTTCGAACCTTTCGTTCAGGTCGAAAGCGCGATGTCGCGCACGCATCAGGGCACGGGGCTTGGGCTTCCGCTGGTGCGCAAGATCATGGGCCTGCATGGCGGCACGATAGAAATGGAAAGCGTTGTCGGCGAAGGCACAACGGTGACCGCGACATTTCCCAAGAGCCGCTTCGTTGCGCCCGATCGCAGCACCGAGCTGCGCTGGAATGCGCGCTAGGCGTCAGACGCGGGCGGGCTCGATGGTGACGCTTTCACCGCAGCCGCAAGCATCCGTCTGGTTCGGATTGTTGAACTTGAAACCGGCGGAAAACTTCTCGGTCTCATAATCCATTTCAGTGCCGATGAGGAAAAGGATCGCCTTGGGGTCGATCAGAATCCTGATGCCCTTGTCCTCGACGACTTCATCGAGCGGCTTCTGGTCTTCGGCATATTCCATCGTGTATTCCATGCCGGCGCAGCCGCCGTTTTTCACGCCGACGCGCAAGCCGATATACTTCCCCTCCGAGCGCTGCATGATCGCGCGCAGGTGTTCGGCTGCCTTGTCGGTCAGCGTGATCGCCTTGGGGAGCTGTCGAGCCATATTCAAATCCTCCAGCGCCTACACATGGATAGTAGACGCGCTCTATTCAAGTTCGGTCAATACATGTTGAGCGCGACGCGCGCTTCGTCGGACATGCGGCTGGCGTCCCATGGCGGGTCGAAGGTCATGTTGACCTTCACATCGCCGACGCCTTCAACGGAGCGAACCGCGTCCGCGACCATTTCGGGCATGGTGCCCGCGACAGGGCAGCCCGGCGCGGTCAGCGTCATCTCGATCAGGATATCGCGATCATCCGAGACGTCGACCTTGTAGATGAGGCCGAGCTCGTAAATATCGACCGGGATTTCCGGGTCGTAGACGGATTTCAGCGCCGCGATGATGTCGTCGGTCAGCGCCGCCAGTTCCTCGGGCGGAATGGCGGAGGGCGCCTCCCCTTCGACGGGTTCCGGCGTTTGCGTCTCTCTGGTCATGTTCACGTCTTCCGACATCATGGACCTCAAACAAAAAACTTCTTGGCGTCGATAAGGGCGGCGACGAGGCGGTCGATTTCCTCATGCGTCGTATACATGGCGAAGGATGCACGCGCCGTTGCCGTGACGCCGAAACGCTCCATCAGCGGCTGGGCGCAGTGATGCCCTGCCCTGACCGCGATGCCTGCGCGGTCGATGATCGTCGCAATGTCGTGGGCATGCGCCTCGCCCATCGTAAAGGAGATGATGCCGCCCTTGCTGCGCGACGTGCCGATGATGCGCAGATCGTCGATCGCCGAAAGGCGCTCGGTCGCATAGGCGAGCAGGCTTGCCTCATGCGCGGCGATGCGGTCGCGGCCGACGCCATGCACATAATCAAGCGCGGCGCCGAGGCCGATGGCTTCGACGATGGCGGGTGTGCCTGCCTCGAAGCGATGGGGAGCCGTGGCGTAGGTCACATTGTCGAGCGAGACTTCGCGGATCATCTCGCCGCCGCCGCGATAGGGACGCATCTTCGCCAGCAGTTCCTTCTTGCCGTAAAGAAGGCCGATGCCGGTGGGGCCGTAAATCTTGTGGCCGGTGACGGCATAGAAGTCGATGTCGAGCGCCTGCACGTCAACGTCGAGATGGACGGCGCTTTGCGAACCGTCGGCGCAGACGGGAACGCCCTTCGCGTGAGCGAGGCGGACGATTTCCTTCAGCGGCGTGACGGTGCCAAGCACGTTCGACATGTGCGTGATGGCGACGAGCTTCGTCCTGGGTCCGAGCAGCTTTGCATAGGCGTCCATGTCGAGGTCGCCCTCGTCCGTCACGGGCACCCATTTCAGCACCGCGCCCTGGCGCTCGCGCAGGAAATGCCACGGCACGATGTTCGAGTGATGCTCCATGACGGAGAGCACGATTTCGTCGCCGGGTTCGATCAGGGGCGCGGCGAAGCTCGACGCGACGAGGTTCAGCGCATCGGTGGAGCCGCTGGTGAAGATGACTTCGTCGGTCGTCGGCGCGTTCAGAAACGCGCGAGCTTTTTCGCGCGCGTCCTCGAAGGCCTGCGTCGCGGTGTTCGAAAGATAATGCAGGCCGCGATGGACGTTTGCGTATTCGTGCTCCATCGAATTGCGCATCGCGTCGATGACGACGCGGGGCTTCTGGGCGGAGGCACCATTGTCGAGATAGACGAGCGGCTTGCCATAGACTTCGCGCGACAGGATCGGGAAGTCGGCGCGGATGGCGGCGACGTCATAAGGGGCTTCGGCGAGCTTTGTCACAATGGTCATGCCGTCTCCTCTTCGCCGAGGCGGAACCAGCTTGCGGCGAGCAAACGCAGCGCGTCGCGCGCGCCTTCATGCGGCACCGTGTCGAAGGCGGCGTCGAGGAAGGCGGAAATCAGAAGCTGGCGCGCGGTTTCTTCGTCGATGCCGCGCGAGCGCAGATAGAAAAGCGCTTCACGATCCAGCTCACCGATGGTGCTGCCATGCGCGCATTGAACGTCGTCGGCGTAAATCTCAAGCTCGGGCTTGGCGTTCATTGCCGCGTCGCGCGAGAGCAGAAGCGCGTTCGACATCTGGCGGCCATCGGTCTTCTGCGCGTCGGGACGCACAATGACCTTGCCCTGAAACACGCCGGTCGCGGACTCGTCGAGAACGGTGCGGAACAGCGTGTGGCTGTTGCAATGGGGAACTGCGTGATCGACGTTGCAGAGCTGGTCGCCATGCTGCTTGCCGCGCAGCGCTGTCGCGCCGTTGACATGGGCTTCCGCGCCCTGCCCGTCAAAGCGAATGAAAGCCTGATCGCGCGACAATGCGCTGCCAAGCGTCATGATGAAGTTCGACAGGTTCGAGCGGGCCTCCAGACGGGTGGCGAAAGTCGACAGATGTATCGCGGTCGGCGCTTCGTCCTGCACCTTGATGCAGGTCAGGCGCGCATCCGGGGCCAGCGACACATCGGTCACGAGATCGGCGAAATAATGCTTCGCGCCCGCATCGATATGAGTTTCGAAAATGGTCGCCTCTGCGCCCTCTTCAAGGCGGATCAGATTGCGCCCGTGCCATATGCCATCGTCGGCACCGAGGAAGAGAAGATGCAGCGGCGCATCGAGCTTCACGCCTGCGGCGATGTGCAGGCCCATGCCGTCATGCATCAGCGCGGTGTTAAGTGCGACGACGTTTGCCGCCTGCGCATCGGTGGCGCGCGTTTCGACAAGCTCGCGCGCCCAGGACTCGCTCAAGGCTTCGGCGAGCGGCTTCAACGTGACGCTATCGGGCAGATCGAATTTCGACAGATCGGTGCGGAGCCTGCCGTTCACGAAAACGATGACGTGGCGCTCGATGCCTGCAAAGGCAGCGACGGAAGCGCGGCTTGCGTCGGGAAGCAATGCGGCAGCCTGATGGCCGGGCGCTGGCGCGAGAGATGCTTTTTCCAGCGCCTGACGCAAATCGGTGTAGCGCCAATCTTCGAGACGGCGATGAGGAAGGCCCGCATCCGCAAAGGCTTTCAGAGCCGCATCGCGCCGGATAGCAAGCCAGCCGAGGCTGGCGCCCGGCAACGCATTGCGTTCGCGCTCATAGGTCTCGATGAAATTCTTGGCCGCGTCAGTCATATCAATCTCAATTCTACTTTTTTCGCCGCGCGGACTCGATCCGCATATCCACGCCTTCGATCCGAAGGAAGGCGTGGATGGCCGGGTCGAGCC
>NZ_JBASBH010000021.1:0-37221 GCF_049651025.1 Parvibaculum sp.
CGTCATGCCAGACTTCGATGGACGCGCGCCAAACATTCGCGAGACGATGAATTTTTCCTGCCATGTCGACCATGCCATTGTCGGGCTCATGGATCCCGCGCATGGCCCATATGTGCATCGCTCATGGTGGTGGCGTTCAAAAAAATCCATTCATGAGAAGGCAAAGGCATTTGCGCCGAGCCCGCTCGGCTTTGCGATGGTTGAACACGAGCCATCAAGCAATTCGCTAGCCTATAAAATTCTCGGTGGCACCCCGACGACCGAGATTGCATTCCGGCTTCCCGGCATAAGGATCGAGCGCATCAAGGCCGGACGGCATCGCCTCGTCGGTCTGACGAGCGTCACGCCTATCGACGAGAAGACGACGGAGATCACTCAATCCTTTTACTGGACGATCCCGTTTCTTTCGATCTTCAAACCGATCGTTCGGCGTTTCATGCGGAGTTTTCTCGGCCAGGACCGGGACATGGTGAACCTGCAGCAAGAAGGATTGCGCTTCGATCCGCGCCTCATGCTCATCAACGATGCCGATGTGCAGGCCAAGTGGTATCAGCGGCTGAAGAGTGAATGGGCTGAAGCCGTCGAGCAAGGTCGGCCATTCGAGAATCCCGTGAAGCCCGCCACTCTTCGCTGGCGCAGCTGACGTCAGGCTTTCGAAAAACGTTGGTGAAGAAACTCGCCGAGAATTTCGATTGCCGCCTCGCCTTCCTCAAGCATCTGATAGAAGGCGTGCCACACATGGAACATGCGATCCCACACTTCGATGTGCGCATCGACGCCCGCCGCCTTCGCGCGCTCAACGAAAATGCGTGCGTCGTCGAGCAACACCTCGTCGGTGCCGACATGAACGAGCAAGGGCGGCAATCCGGTTAGATCGGCGAGATTTGGCGAGGCAAGCGGATCGCGGGCGTCCGCGCCTGCGAGATAAACCGCAGCCAACCCTCTGATCGATTCCGGCGTTATCATTGGATCGACGGCAGCGCGGCTGAGATAGGTTTCGGTATCGCAGGTCAAATCCGTCCATGGACTGATGAGGATCGCGCTGGCGGGCATCGGCAAGCCTTGATCGCGAGCCGCGATGAGCGTTGCCGCTGCCAGCCCGCCACCAGCAGAATCGCCGCCGAGCGCAATGGTGTTCGCGGCATGACCGTGATCCAGAAGCCAGCGATAGGTTTTGACGCCATCGACAACGGCTGCAGGAAAGGGATGCTCTGGCGCCAGCGCATAGTCGACACTCAACACACAAGCCCCGGCCGCGATTGCCAGGCGTCCCGTCACGTGTCGATGTGAAAGCGGTGAGCCGACGACATAGGCGCCGCCATGGAAATAGATGAGTACTGGCGAAGATGACGGAGACAAGCCATCTGGAATCATCCACTCAGCCTTTAGCCCACCGAGGTCCACGGCCTCAATGCGCACACCCGCCGGTACCGGAAAAACCTCAGTGTTCTTGTCCATCACCGCACGACGTTCGGCGAGCGGCAACTCGCCGCGCCTGCCGCGCTCTCTGACGAGCGCCACCACCTCGTCGACATTTTTCTTTGGCCGCTGACGATCCATGGACATTCGCGCCTCCCTATGCTTCGATCTCCCGCCGGGACCATCATGCCTCGGACTCAAGAGGATGCAAGCGACGCCATGAACGGAGACCATGTCTCGTGAGCGAGTCTTCCAATCAGAAAATTGCGGGCGACAAAGATTACCAGCGCATCCTTGATGCGGACGGCAAGACGCTGTTCGTCGTTGTACCGGGAAATGAATTTGAGCTGCTGACGCAAACGGTCGACGCAGCGCGAGAAATGATTGAGGTGCGCGCGGCCCTGTCCAGCCGACTCGTTGATCGACTGGGCGGACAAGATGGCGTACCGGCAACGGTCGCACATCGGATCGCCGAGGGACAAAGCCCGGTGCGGGTCTGGCGGGAAAGCCGGGGCCTTAAAGCGATTGCGCTGGCGCGAGCAGCCGGGATCAGCCCGGCCTATCTGTCTGAAATCGAGACAGGAAAAAAAGACGGGACGTTTCGCACGATGGCTGCGATTGCGCGCGTGCTCAATGTCTCGCTCGACGATCTCGCACCACCGGCCGACGACGACAGCCGCAAAGCACGCGAACGCAGCGCACTTGTCGAAGGCGTACGCGCGCAGGTGCGCATGCTGGTCGATCTCGTGACTGGCCCCGTCGATTTCAATACGGCGGCGGTGCGCCGCGTCGTGACGACGCTGGCAGCCGATGGCGTGACGCTCAAAGCCAATGGCCATGGCGGAGAGCCATGGCTCGACAATGTGCTGAATGGCGTGAGAGCGGTGCTCGACCTTGTCGACAAGGCCGAGAGCGACATTATCGCAACGGCGGCGCGTGCGCGCAGCGCACTAGAAGATATAATCACGCAGCCGGATTTCATGCCGTCGGCGGAAGCTGCCGCACGGGTGGCTGCCGAGCCAGAAGCCGTTGCGTCATCTGCTTCCGCGGCCGAATGAAGGCTATGTCTCGGACGGTATCTGTGTTTCGGCAGATATGGCCCAATCCCAGCAATGCAGAACGAGATCGGCGCGATCGGTGGAGATTGCATCGAATACGGCTGTAATCCGTTCAAAGAACGATCCGCCGGACAGATCAACATCGCGCAATCTGGCCAATGCGGCAATCAGCTCGGCGAATTGCGCGCGCGACAGGCCGAGGGCCTTGCCGTAAATCGCAACGGGCTCGCCTCCCATATCGCCGATAATGCGCAACGCAGTTTCAACGCGAATGCGGCCCGCTGTCGCAAATTCCTCGGCGAACTCATCTCGCATTCTCATTCCAGCAAGATCAAGGAGCCGCGCCAGTTCGGCCTTCGACATCGCGACAGGAGGCCGAACGAGAGAGAGCGTGACGTGCAGCGCTTCGTCCACACTGCTTGCAGCCAAACCTGCATCCAGCACGTCATCGAGCGCCGAATGCATCATGCGTCGTTCGATGGAGTAGCGCCCGAGAATTTCTTTGCGCCCTTCCAGCGATGCCCACCAGAACATGAGCTGCGCGAGGCGCATTGTCAGTTCGGGGCGCGCGAGCAGCAAGGGCTGATATTCCGGTTCGCTGGCGCTACGGCGCACAAGCGTTTCCATTGCACGCGTGGAAAGCTCGGCAGCGGGATTTAAAAGCATCCGACAAATTGCGGCGGCGCTGGCGTGGTCTATCAATGCCTCGACGACTGCGGCTGACAGCGCTTTCCGTTCGGCGATCGCGAGCTGATGGTCGGCGCTTGCGGTGCGAATAATCTGAACCAGATCGCCTGCCTGCAATGCGAGGCTGCTGCGCAGGACCGGTGCAGCAACATCAATCGTGTCGCGCGCAAGTGCGAGCGTCAATTCACCCGGTCCCTCGGGAAGTTGTGCGATGCGTTCGGCGAGACGCCTGCGGCCAGTTGCGTCGAGACGCGAGACAGCAGACGCGATCACAGTATCGATCAGGCCGCGCTCCTGCGGCGTCATGCGACCAGACGGCAATAGCGCAAGGTCAGCGAGGCGACGCAGCAACAGGTCGCGCTCACTCGACGAGGATGCGGCCTCGTGCCCTGTCATCGCCTCGTGTCCACCCACCGCCATTTCGAGAGCCCGGTTCCAAAACGTTTCAGCCGGAATTTTCGCCTGGCTACTCGCTTATCTGAGCATCAACCGTGTTAAAACCTCGTAAACTATAGTTATGGTGTGGCGACGGACCGCTTAGTACATTCGCCAGCTTACGAGTTTCGCCCAAGGAGTTTAGGGATGGCCAAACGCTTCAGAAGAACCGCAACTCTCGGCCTGGCGCTTGCTGCCATGCTTGCGCTCGCCGCCTGCGGTACGTTTGGCGCCGACAGCAAATATAGCGAGGACCCGCTTTACGGCACCGGCTATTCGGATGGTTGCGGATCAGGTGCTTCCTATGTGCCGGGCGATCCTTCGACCCTGCACCGCGACCCGGAAGGCTGGGGCAAGAGCAAGGCCTATCGGGCCGGGTGGAAGAAGGGCTTCAATGCCTGCAAGGTTTCGTCCGGGGGGCAATCGAGCACCATGCCTGCCGATAGTTATGGCCGTCGCAATGGGCCGAGCGGGTATTGAAGGGAAACGTCATGCGCATGATCCTTGGACTGATTGTTCTTCTGATCGCCGTCGCGATCATCGTTCCCGTTGTGAAATATGGCACGGTCGATCCCTGCCGCATGCTCGCCAAAGACATCGCGGATGAAGGCTATGCAAAGCTCGCCAATGCGATGGGCGCAGAGCCGGGCAAAACGCCGGAAGCCGCCGAAGCAATGGGAAGAATGATGACGAGCCAATATTCGCAGCGCGAATGCATGATGAAACTCAAGGACCGCTGGTTCGGCGTCGAAAAGCCTTGAGGCATATCTAGGTTGACGCGACGACCTGCACCGGCAAATCCGGCGTCATCGTTTCCGAAGGATCGGCAAGCTCGCGCCAGGTGACGCCGTCGATCTCTTCGACGAGCGCCGCGCCGCCGACTTCTGACGGCCATCGAAATCCCGGCGCGACATTTCCTGAAAGCAATATGCGAGAGATCAGGAGCGTCGCATCTGCCGTATACAGATGAGCGGCAGGCGCTTCGAGGCGGGCGCGACGCACGCTGCCGTCTGGCGCGCGCGCTTCACCCCATACGATGGAGCGTGATCTGGAAAGCTGCTTGTCAGTCGGTCCCGCGCGGCGGCCCGCAATGCGGCGTTCGAGTGCGGCGAGCCTGTATCCGTGACGGAACATCCAGCGGCGAATACCGGCGCGTTTCAGGAGGCGCGTCAATGCCGGATGCAGAACTTCGTATGAGTTGACGGTCGTGAAAGGCCCGCGGTGCTGCGCGGAAATACCTTCGCAACGCCACGGCGCGAGGAACGCTGTTTCCTCGCCATTGTAAAAATCAACGTCTACGGATGAATTAGCCGGTGACGACGTTGTGAGCCGTCCATTTTTCAGGGTCTCGCCGGGCACGCGGCAGGCGGCAATCAGGCTGCCTGCTTCGGCGCGAGACAGCGGGCTGCGATGGACGGCGATGGTCAAATTCCGGGCTGCGGGAAGCAGGGTGGCAAGGCGGGCCGACATGGCGTCGGCGGCGGCGACGTCGAAACTTGTCCCCGCAATCAGGACGATTCCGGCTCGTTCTGCCTCATCATTTCGAGCCAAAACCTGCGAGAGATTGAGCCTTTCCGAGCAGATGTCGAGATAGTGCGTGCCTGTGGCGAGGCAGGCGTCGATCAGGGCGGGTGAGGTCTTGGAAAAACGGGGAGAACAATTGACGAGGACCGCCACGTCGTCGAGCTGGGTCGCGAGACGGGACTTATCCCCGAGACCGAAAATGCGCGGCTCGACCAGTCCGGCGCGGGCTCGTGACATCGCATTGGCGTGGGTAGCCACGCGGGCGATATCCCCGCCTGCTGCAATATGTGCAAAGGCTGCCCCGGCCGCGCGGCGCGAAATCAACGCGCCCGCAAATTCCTCGACACCGTAAATCAGCAACCTTGTCTTCATCGTCATTTTCCCGACGGCAAACCTTCAAGCGGGCTTCCCGTCCCCCGATCGGATGGTCCATTGTCACGGGCCGGGAGTGACCTTGCAATGAACCTGTCGACACGAGCCATAGCGACGCTGGTAATCGTCACCAATGTTTTAACCATTGCCTTTGGCGCGACGGAATCCGGCGCCATGCAGCCCCGTATTTCTACGGGCCAAGACCTTTATGAAGCGTGCAAGACGCTGGCGAATTTTGCCCTGAAGCCGGAGGGCCCGACGCCGCGCAAGGGGCTCTATTGCCGTCAATATCTCGCCGGTTACTTCGCGACGCTCAAATATGTGCATGACGACGATAACGCGAAGGCGGCGCTCGGCATGCCGCTATATGCACCGGACTGCATCGATATTACGGGGCCGCGTTCTTACGAACAGCTTGCAGCGCGGGTGATACACAGCGCGGAGTGGCATCCCGAACTCCTTGGGCAACCCGCGCTTCAGCTCGTCCACGTTGCGTTTGGATCATCGCCGCCTTGTGCAAAATGAGGCGGCGGGCTTGCGTCATGCCCAGCGGGTGAAGCGGCCGTGAAAATCGGCGCGACCGAGAAGCCGCGTTTCGCCTGTCGGCCAGAGCGTCAGTTTGACGGCGGCGGTGCCGAGCGTTTCGTCCGGTTCGGCGCGGAGCCAGGCGACGGGCGCATCGGCGGTGGCTGCGGTTCCGGCCACTTCCATTGCAAGCTTGATGCGGCGCGCAACATCCGGCGGGAGATATTGCCAGACGATGGTGTGAAGCAGGAGCTTTACGACGCCTTTCGTGCCGGGCGCAGCAAAGTGGCGCTCCACCCAATCGGCAGCATCGGCGGTTTCGACGCGGAAGCCTGAGCGCGCGATGCTTTCAAGTGCAGCAGCAAGGCGGGCTTTGCGCGCCGTCTGATCGGGCCAGACATAGGAAAGAAGGCGCTCGCGCGTTTCATCTGCTGACGGATCAAGCGGGTTTTGATCGCAGGCGTGGCGCGCGTTTATGGTGAGGGGCGCATCAAGCGGCGGGCATGAGCCGCTCCATATTTGCTCGATATGGACGCCCTCGGCATCCGATCCCCATGCCCTGCCCTCACCCAGATCATAGGCGTAACGGTCAAAGCCGAGATTGAGACCGGCGCTGGAGCCGATTTCATAGAGGTCGATCGGCATTTTCGTCATGGCCGCGAGATGCAATGCACCGCCGAGAATGGTGCCGGAGCGCGCGACCTCGTTGGTCTGGGGCGGGCTGTCGAGGAACCCCGTGAGGAAAGCGTCGTGTACGACGATGGCCTGAGCGATGGCGGCCCAGAGCGTTTCATCGTCCACTTCATGCGGCGGATAGGCCGAGGTGAGCGCGGGAGCGAGTCCCGAACGGCTCAAGGCATTGAGGCCGCCAGCCGCGCGAAGCGGCAAGGCATCGCGCTCCGACCGACCCGGCCAATTGAGAATGCGGCTGCCGAAGGCGCTTTCATCGGTCAGGCGCTCGGCCAGCAAGGCGCAGACACGGCTCGTGAATGGCGAGCCGAGTGCGCTGCAGGCGAGCGACTGCCGAAGGAAGTCTTTGCGGACGTCTTCGTGCATGGGTACCTGGAATGACGGTTTCATGCGGCCTTCTCGTCGGGCCAATGACCGATATAGGCAGACTGCGGACGAATGAGGCGACCGACGCGCTCCTGTTCCATAACATGAGCCGACCAGCCGACGACGCGCGACATTGCGAAAACGGCGGTGACGGCGGAGCGCGGTATGCCAAGGGCTTCGAGCAATATGGCTGTGTAATATTCCATATTGGTGTCGAGGCGCTGATCGGGCTTTGCCTCGCGGAGTGCGGCAAGCGCGCCCTTTTCAACGTCGCGGGCAAACAATACGCGCTCATTGCCGTTTGTCAGAAGCGTCACGGCCTTGTTGAACACATCAGCGCGGGGATCTCGGACCTTGTAGACGCGGTGGCCGAAGCCCATCAGGCGTTCGCCCTTCGCGATTTCACGCCTGAGCCAGGGCATGATGTTTTCGCGCGTGCCGATGTCGTCCAGCATGTCGAGTACGGGGCCGGGCGCGCCGCCATGCAGCGGCCCCTTCAAGGCGCAAAGCGCGCCGACGATGGACGAGATCATGCCCGCCCGCGTCGAGGCGATGACGCGGGCGGTGAAGGTGGAGGCATTCATGCCGTGATCCGTTACCGTCACCAGATAGGCATTGAGGGCCGTTACCTCCGCTTCGCTTGCGGGCTCTCCGCGCAACATGCGCAGGAAATCGGCCGCATGGCCGTGATGGGCGACCGGGGCGACGGCGGACGCGCCCTTTTCGCGGCGGCAAAGAGCGGCGACAAAAACGGGAACGGCGCCGACCGCGCGGATATGGGCGGGTAAGTCGCCCTCGTCGGACAGGAGCGAGAGACCGGCGCGCAGACCCTCCGTCACGGTGAGACCCTTGGTGGAGGCGAGCAGCAGCGGCACGAGGCGGAAGGCGGCGACACGCGCCTCGCCCAACTGGCGGCGCACGGCGCTTTCGTCCGGCGCGGGGTCGAGACCGGCGGTGCGCCAGAGGAGAGCGGCGGCGGCTTCGAAATCGTGGGAGGCGACCAAAACCTCCAGATCGTAACCGGCGATGACGAGACGGCCCGCCTCGCCATCGACATGGCTGAGCGCGGTTTCGGCGGCGACCACATTGTCGAGGCCTGCGGCGCTGGCGCGCTTCAAAACATTGTTCTCGGACATCACGACACCTCACTTTCGGGGCGGCAGCACCCGAATGGGCCCCGCTTCTGAGCCAAATCTGGAGGTGGCTTGATATATCGTCAATCTTGATTAAGCTAATCAATGTATATGAATGACGAGCCAGCCATGCCGCGCAAAGCCGACGCCCCGGAAAACCTCTACCTCTCCGCCAAGGAGGCCGCCGCCGAATTGGGGGTGAGTCTAGCCACGCTTTACGCCTATGTGAGCCGCGACATGATCCGCTCCGAGCCGGTGGCCGATACGCGGGCGAAGCGCTACCGGGCGGAAGATGTGCGCGTGCTGAAGGACCGGCGGAGCGGCCATGCGGCGTCGCAGGCGGCGGATGCGAGAGGCGCGCTGAACTTCGGCGGATTGCCGGTGCTCGATTCCGCGATCACGCTGATTGCGGACGGCAAGCTGCATTACCGGGGATCGGACGCGACGGCGCTGGCGCGCAATTCGAGCCTCGAACAAGTGGCGGCGCTGCTCTGGGGATGCCGCGATGTGCAGCCCTTCACGCGCGACGCCGTTCTGACCATGACGCCGATGCTTGAAACACTGCATACGGAGCTTTCGCAAATGCCGCGTATTGCGCGATGCCTTGCGCTGCTGCCTGTTGCCGAACTCGACGATCCTGCAGTTTACAACATGACGGACAGGGGGCTTGCGGCGACGGGGGCGCGGCTGCTGCGCTATGTGGCCGCTGTCATTTCCGGCGTCGCGCCATCGGCGGAGCCGGTGCATGAGGTGCTGGCGCGCGCGCTCACCATGGGCGACAAGCGGGCCGCCGATCTCATTCGCGCGGCGCTGGTGCTTTGCGCCGACCATGAACTCAATGCATCCGCCTTCACGGCACGCTGCGTCGCGGGAACGGGCGCGACGCTTTATGCGTCGGTGCAGGCGGGCATCTGCGCGGCAGAGGGACCGCGACATGGCGGCTTCACCAATCGCGTCGAAAGTTTTCTGACGGATATGGCGCATCGGCAGGATCTTGAAGATGCCGTGCTGACGCGCCTGCGCAATGGCGATCCGGTGCCGGGCTTCGGGCATCCGCTTTATCCCGATGGCGACCCGCGCGCCAGAACGCTGCTGAAGATGATGCAGGATTCCTATGGCGACGATCCGGCGTTTCAGCGCTCGCAAAGGATCATGGATGTGATGGCGGATGCGGGCGGCGTCAAACCCAGCGTGGATTTCGCTATCGGCGCGATGGGCGCTACGCTGCGCATGCTGCCCGGTGCGGGACTTGCCGTCTTCGTGCTCGGGCGCACGGCGGGCTGGATCGGCCATGCGATCGAGCAACATCGTTCGGGCCATATGATCAGGCCGCGCGCGAGATATACGGGGGACATTCCACGATGAGCGAAAACGGACGCGTGGCTTTGCTGGCAGGCGCGAGCGGCCTTGTCGGCAGGTCTTTGCTAAAGCTGCTTCTGGCCTCGCCAGACTATGGTCGCGTGGTGACGGTGACGCGGAAGAAGCTCGACACTGAACATCCCAAGCTCACGCAGATCGTGACGGATTTCGATGCGGTGGAAAGCGCGGTGGCTGCGTCCGGCGCGCATGTCGACGATGCGTTTTGCGCGCTCGGCACGACGATCAAGGCGGCGGGAAGTCAGCCGCAATTTCGCAAGGTCGATTTCGACTATGTGGTCGGCTTTGCCCGCGCGGCAAAGGCTGCTGGCGCGCAACGCTTCTTGCTCGTCTCGGCGATCGGCGCGGGCGCTTCATCGTCGATCTTCTATTCGCGCGTGAAGGGCGAGGCGGAAGATGCGGTCGGCGCGATCGGATTTTCGGGCCTGCATATTTTCCGGCCCGGATTGCTGTTTGGAGAGCGCGCTGAAAGGCGGCCGCGTGAAGCGATGATCATGGCGCTGACGCCCTTCCTCAATCCGCTGATGATCGGCGGCGCGGTGCAATATCGGGGCATTCCGGGGGAGACCGTTGCCAAGGCGATGGTCGCGGCGGCGCTGCGCGGGAACGCGGGGCGGCATGTGCTGACATATCGGGAGATGATGGCGCTGGCGCGGTGATGCTTCGCGGCGGGTTCCGAGCGTATGGCTCCTGGATCCCGGGACAAGCCCGGGATGACAGCAGAAACTAGGTGACGCTGCGATATGTTGCGCTTGTGCGGCGGCGCGTGCTCGAAGGTTGACGCTCCATGTCTCCTCGCCCAGACTTTCAGTCGGGAGGAGACAGGATGGCAAAAGCAGAAAATGCATTGCCGGTTGCGCGCAATGTCGCGGAAGCAAAGCAGCAACTGGATGAGCAGGGCCTCACCATCATGGAGGGTGTGCTCGACACCGATGGCGTTGCGGCGACGTGCGATGCGCTGAAGCGCGGCATCGAAGCGGACGAAACGCAAGGCGTGCCGCTCAATGGATTTTCATTCGATCCCGATACGCGCAACACGCGCGTTTTCAATCTCGTCGGAAAGGATCGCGCGTTTCGCGATCTCGTCGAGCATCCGACAGCCATCGATCTGGTGCGCCATTTGCTCGGCCATGAATTTCTGCTGTCGAATTTTTCAGCCAATGTGACCGCGCCGGGTTCGGGCGCGATGGGGATGCATGCCGATCAGGGCTATGTGCCCGCGCCATGGCCGCCCTACCCGCTCGCGATCAATGTCGGCTGGGCGCTCGACGATTTTACGGTGGAGGTGGGCGCGACGCGCTTCGTGCCCGGCTCGCATAAAAAGGATCACGGGCCGGACTGGGGCGCGAGCTATGACGAGGCTGTGCCGATCACCTGCAAGGCGGGATCGATTTTCGTGATGGATGGCCGCGTCTGGCATCAGACGGGCGCGAATGTGAGCGCGGACAAGACGCGCGCGGGGCTCTTTGCCTATTACGTCCGCCCGTTCCTGCGTCCGCAATGGAACTGGTATCAGACGGTCACGCCCGAATTGCTCAGGGAAGTAAGCCCGCTGATGCGCGACATGCTGGGCTTCGGCAGCAATCCGACGAGCGACCTGCAAACGCTTTATCTCAAGGAGGCCTGAGGTTTCGGGCGGGAGAGGACATGCTGAACAAGATGACGCAAGGGGCGAGCCTTCCGAAACCGACGCGCGATCTTGCCCGCGCGGCGCGCGACATAAAGGAACACGGGCTTTGCCTTGTCGAAGGCGTGCTGGAAGGCGCGACGCTGGCGCGCGTGCATGATGCGCTTTATCGCGCTGCTTATGACGATCGGGCGCGTGGACGCGAACAGAAATTCGGCCTCGACTATGCGCATGACGACACGAACCAGCGCGTGTGGAATGTGCTGAGCCGCGATCCTGTTTTCTCCGATCTTGTGGAGCACCCTGCCGCGCTGGAGCTGCTGCGCTCGATCATCGGCTGGCCTGCGCTGCTCGGCAATATCTCGGCCAATATCACCGGGCCGGGCGGCGGCGAGATGGTGCTGCATGCCGACCAGATTTTCGTGCCGGAACCCTGGCCCGCGGAGCCGCAGGGCGTGAACGTCTGCTGGTGCGTCGACGATTTCACGGAAGAGAACGGCGCGACGCGCATGGTGCCGGGAAGCCATTTGCACCACCGCAATCCGAAGGCCGAAGAAGCGGCAACGGACACGGTGCCGCTTGAAGCGCCTGCGGGCACGATGATCGTCATGGAAGCGCGCGTGTGGCACAAGACGGGCCTCAACCGCACGGCTGACAAGCGCCGCGCCGGAATTTTCGCCTGGTATACGCGGCCCATTTATCGGACGCAGGAGAACTGGTTTCTTGCGCTCGACCCATCCGTCAGGCAATTCGCCTCGGACACGATGCTTGAGCTTCTGGGATACAAGACCGCAGGGCTCGGACTGGTGAACGGCGCGTCGCCCGCCTAGCCCGCGTCCGGCCGCGCGGCACCGGGTAGACGGATAACCGGCCAATTCTCCGACACCTACAAAACTGTCCGTATATGCATTTGCAACAGGCGCAGATGCTATAGTTTGCGGGAACAACAATGGCGCAATGCCAGAGAATCGCGTGAGGGTCATATGACGGTGCCGGGGGAGCAAACGATCAACGCCGAAATGGTGGACGTGGCGACGCGGACGCAGCGTTTGCGGCTTTATCTCGGCGGTCAGGCGAGCTGGTACATCAGCCTCGGCATTCAGTTCGTGATTTTTCCGTTTCTGGTGACGCAGGTGCTGCATGAGCCTGCGGCGCGACTCGGCATCGCGCAGATGTCGCTGATGGCGCCGTCGCTGCTTTTCATGCTGCTGGGCGGCACGGTGGCCGATCATGGCGATGTGCGGCGCATATTGGTGCGCGTGCATTGGCTTGCCGCCATTCCGCCGCTGGTGCTGGCCGGGGTCTTCATCAGCGGGCATTTGAGCTATGGATTCCTGATCGCCTATGCGCTGGCCATGGGAACGCTTGGCGCCTTTGCCATGCCCGCGCGCGATTCAGCGCTGACGCGCATTGCCGAAACGGGCATTCAGCAGGCGGTGACGCTGGCCATGGGCACGCAGATGGGCGGGCAGCTTGTCGGCATGCTCATCGTCGCCTTTGCCGCCATCATCGGCGCACCTGCATTGCTGATCTTTCAGGCCCTGCTGGTGATTGCCGGCGGCTGGGCGACGACGAAACTGCAACCGCTGCCGCCGGCGCAGACGAGCGCGGGCGAAGGACGGCTTGCGCAGATACTGGACGGGATTGCGACCGCGCGGGCGCACAGCATTGTTTTCGCGGTGATCGGCGTCAATTTCGCGGTCGGGCTTTTCTATGTCGGCAGCTTCATGGTGGTGCTGCCGCTGATGGTGCGCGACATCTATCACAGCACCGTCACTGAATTTGCGGTTCGCTTCGCGCTCATCAATATCTGCTTCTGGGGCGGCACGATTTTCGCCACCATGGCGCTGCTGAAGGTCGGCCATATCGTGCGGCGCGGGCGCGTGATGATGGGCGCGGTCTCATGCGGGCTCATCATTCTGGCGCTGCTCGCATTGACGATGCCGTTCTGGGTGCTCTGCATTCTCTGCTTCCTCTGGGGCATCGGCGCGGGCACGACGATGACGATGGGGCGGACCATCGTGCAATTGGCGGCGCCGGCCAGCCACAGGGCGCGCGTGCTCGCATTTTACCAGCTCGGCTTTTCCGGCGGCGCGCCTATCGGCTCGCTGCTGATGGGCTTCCTCGTCGGCTGGCTCGGCATCCATCAAGCCGTGCTGGTGCCTGCCGTCGTGATGATCGGCATTGTCATTGCGCTTCTCATGTCGCCGCTCTGGCGCTATCACGCCGAGGAAAGCTGAGTGGATACGGACGAAAACGCGGCGGCTGAGGAGCCGCGCTCCGATCTTGCCTGGTATATGGGCGGCATCTGGTTCTATTTCATTTCAAGCGGCATTCAGGGCGTCATCTTTCCCTGGCTTGTCGCCATCGTGCTGCATGAAAGCTCCGACCGCGTCGGCATTGCGCAGATGATGATGATGCTGCCCATGCTGCTGTTCACGCTGTTTGGCGGGGCGCTGGCCGACCGGCTGGAATTGCGCAGCCATTTGCAGCGCTTGCAGCTTATCCAGACCGTGCCGCCGCTGATGCTTGCCTGGCTGATCTATACGGGCCACCTCACATATGAAATCGTGCTCGGCTTCGGCGTGGTGCTTGGCATATTGGGCGCCTATGTGATGCCGACGCGCGATGCGATGCTGACGCGGGTCGCCGTTGTAAGCCTCAAGGGCAATATTCAACGCGCCGTCGCGCTTGCCATGAGCGGGCAGTTTCTCGCGCAGGTCGGCGGGTTTCTTGTCGGTGGCACGGCGATGATCGTCGGCGCGCCTGCCCTTTTCGTGCTTCAGAGCGTGCTGCTTGCCTGCGCGGCGTTCACGACATCGAAGCTCTCGCTCGCGCCACCCGCGCCTCTCAGCGGCGCGCGCAAGTCGCAACTCTCCGACATCAAGGAAGGCCTCGTCGTTCTATGGACGAGCGAGAGGCTGCGGCCCGTCGTGCTGATGATGTTCATGTCGGGCGTGCTGTTCATGGGCGTCTTCATGGTGCTCTTCCCGATCATGGTGCGCGACATCTATCACGGCAGTTCGTTTGAGCTTGCGGTGATCAACATGTGCTTCTTCGGCGGCATCGGCATTTCGTCGTTCACGCTGAGCCGCATGCGCCCGATCCGCAGGCAGGGGCGCGCGATGATGCTCGCTATGTGCACGGGCTCCGTGGTGATGGTCGTCATGCATTTCGGCTTCTCGATCTATGTCGTCGATGCGCTGGCGCTGTTCTGGGGTCTTGCGGGCGGCGTGTCGATGACGCAATCGCGCGCGGTGGTGCAGGAATTTGCCAGCCCGCATATGCGCGCGCGGCTGATCTCGGCTTTCCAGCTCGGCACGATGGGCGGCGGGCCGCTGGGCGCGCTGCTGACGGGCTATCTGATCAAGTGGATGGGGCCGCTCGATGCCATTCTGGTGCCGGTCGTGCTGATGATCATCTTGTGGCTGTCGATTTTCTTCTTCACGCCGCTCTGGAAGCTGGAAGCGCCGAGGGCGGAGGCGCGGGGGTAGACGCCGAGTTTTTGGCAAGGCCGGGATGACGGCAGAGGATGCGGGAGACAAAAAAGGCGGGCACCGGGCCCGCCTTTTCAATGTCACTTGTATTCGCGCTTCGGCCACCAGGGGAAGAAGGACGGCATGTTCTTCGAGACGCGGTCGGGATATTTCGCCGGGCGCTTTTCGAGGAAGGAGACGACGCCTTCCTTTGCGTCGTCGGTGCGGCCACGCGCATAGATGGCACGGCTGTCGATCTTGTGCGCTTCCATCGGATGGTCGGCGCCAACCATGCGCCAAAGCATCTGGCGCGTCAGGGCGACGGAAACCTGCGCCGTGTTGTCGGCAATTTCGCGAGCCAGAGCGCGGGCGGCGGGGAGCAGGTCTTCGGGCTTGTGCAGCGAGCGCACGAGGCCGCCGTCAAGCGCATCCTGCGCGCCGAAGACGCGGCCCGTATAGGTCCATTCAAGCGCCTGCGAAATGCCGACGATGCGCGGCAGGAACCAGCTCGAGCAGGCTTCCGGCACGATGCCGCGACGGGCGAAGACGAAACCGAATTTCGACGTGTCCGACGCAAGGCGAATATCCATCGCAAGCTGCATGGTGACGCCGATGCCGACGGCCGGGCCATTGACGGCGGCGATGACGGGCTTCAGGCATTCATAGATGCGCAGCGTCAGGCGGCCACCGCCGTCGCGCACGGCTTCGTTGCTCCAGTCGATGGAGCCGTCGGCGTTGACCGGGTTGCCCTGCTTGTCGGGGCGGTCTTCGCGCTCGGCGTAATCGAAGGTCTTGGCGCCTGCGGAGAGGTCGGCACCGGCGCAGAAGGCGCGGCCTTCGCCCGTCACGATGATCGCGCGGACATTGTCGTCGGCGTCGGCCTTGTCGAAGGCGTCGATCATGTCGAGCATCATCTGGCCGGTGAAGGCGTTGAGCTTGTCGGGCCGATTCAGCGTGATGGTGAGAATCTGATCCTCGACCTCGTATTTGATCGTCTCGTAGGCCATTTTTTTCGCTCCCTGTTAGCGGCAATTGCCGAATTTCTGCGCCTGGGCCTGCGGCTCCCTTGCGTCAACTTACAAATGTTGACGCCGCGACAAACTTGCGCTCCTTTGCAGGGAACGGGGCCCGACGGCTTGTCCTCGGCCCTGATATAACAACGGACCCACAGAAAAGCGAAGTCCCTCGGCGGGCGAAACGCTTGCGGTCTACAGTTCCGGCAAATTGCCTTTGGGAGACGAGCCTGATGCATCCTTCTATTCACGCCAAGACCACGCCCGACAAAGCCGCCTATATCATGGCTGCGACCGGCGAGACCGTCACTTACAAGGAACTCGACGAGCGCTCCAACCAGCTCGCGCATATGTTCCGCGATGCGGGGCTGAAATACGGCGATTCCATCGCGATCTTCATGGACAACAATGCGCGCTTTTATGAAATCTGCTGGGCGGCGCAGCGTTCCGGGCTTTACTACACCGCGGTTTCTTCGCGTCTGACGGCTGGCGAGATTGCCTATATCGCCGAAGATTGCGGCGCGAAACTGTTCTTCACCTCCACAGCGCTGGCGCCGGTCGCGGCTGAACTCATCTCCGGCAATCATCTGCCGAAGGTCGAGCGCAAGTTCATCGTCGGCGGGACGCTTGCCGGATATGAATCGCTTGAAGATGCGCGGGCCAAATTTCCGCTGACGCCGATCGCCGACGAAATTTCGGGCATCGACATGCTCTATTCGTCAGGCACGACGGGCCGCCCGAAAGGCGTGCGCCACGAGCTGACCAATACGCCGATCGACGAGCCGGGCGCGCTGGTGGGCCTTGGCATGATCCTCTATGCCATGGACAACAACACCATCTATCTGTCGCCCGCCCCGCTTTATCACGCGGCACCCTTGCGCTGGTCGATGTCGGTGCAGAAGCTCGGCGGCACGGTCATCGTCATGGAGCATTTCGACGCCGAGGAATCGCTGAAGCTGATCGAGAAGTACAAGGCCACTCACAGCCAGTGGGTGCCGACCATGTTCGTCCGCATGCTGAAAATGCCGGAAGATGTGCGCAAGAAGTACGACGTGTCGTCGCTGAAGGTCGCCATCCATGCCGCAGCGCCCTGCCCCATTCCCGTCAAGGAGCAGATGATCGAATGGTGGGGCCCGGTGATCTACGAATATTATGCGGGATCGGAAGGCAACGGCTTCTGCGCGCTCAATTCGGAAGAATGGCTCGCGCATAGGGGCTCTGTCGGCAAGCCGCTCAATGCCATCGCGCATATTTGCGACGACGAGGGCAAGGAACTGCCCGTGGGCGAAGCGGGCACGATCTACTTCGAGAGCGACTCCAAATTCGAATATCACAACGATCCGAAGAAGACGGCAGAGTCGCGCCATCCCGAGCATCCGACATGGTCGACGCTTGGCGATATCGGCAAGGTGGATGAGGATGGCTATATCTACCTCACCGACCGCAAGGCGTTCATGATCATTTCCGGCGGCGTCAACATCTACCCGCAGGAAGCGGAAAACCTGCTCGTCATGCATCCCAAGGTCGCGGACGTTGCCGTTATCGGCGTTCCGAACGAGGATTTCGGCGAAGAGGTGAAGGCGGTCGTGCAGCCGGTGGACTGGGCCGATGCCGGTCCGGCCTTCGAGGCGGAACTGCTGGAATACTGCAAGACGCAGCTTTCGGCGATCAAATGCCCGCGCTCGGTCGATTTCGAGGAGGAACTGCCGCGTCACCCGACGGGCAAGCTCTACAAGCGCCTCATCCGCGACCGTTATTGGGACAATCGGGATTCCAAGATCGTCTGAGGACGGAGAGGGTCGCGCGGGATGCGGGACGTTATGCTAATGTCTCCTCACAATCAGAGGAGATTCGAGCATGACGTTCCTGCGCCCCATCATCGCAGCCACAGCGCTGGCTGCCGCCTTCTTCATCGCTTCGGCGGGCATAGACAGCTCCGCATCGGCGGCGAACGAGGTCTATACGAGCGCCCAGCGGTGCAACAACAAGCAGGGTGCCGGGCGCGATTTCGCGCAGGACGCTTACGTCTATTTCGATACGAATTCGAGCCGCCTGAGGCCGCAGGACCTCGGCAAGATCAAGCACATCTATGGCATTGCGAAGGGCAAGCAGGCGCAGCAGATATGCCTCTTCGGCAAGGCGAGCAAGATCGGCGATGCGCGCTCCAATGCGGCGCTGGGGCGCAAGCGGGCGACGAATGTGGCCCACGAGCTGGAACGGCTCGGCTGGCCAAGCTCGCGCATCGTCATCGGCACCGAGGGCGAGGCCTGGGGCTGGCTTGAGGACATATTGACCTCGGATTCGGAAGATGACCGCCGCGTGATGATCCGCCTGTCGCAGTAACCGGCGCTCTTAATACTGGTTGGCGGATCGGCCTGGCGCCGCTACTTTGTCGCCAACGAATTTTGCCCCTGCCGCTCAGGCAAGGGCCGATAGCCACACTTCCACAAGACCGAACGGGAGATGCCAAATGCGCATGTTCAACACTGTTGCCGAATACATCGCCGAAAAGGGCAATGAGATCGGCGTGAGCGATTGGGTTCAGATCGATCAGGACCGTATCAACAAGTTCGCCGATGCCACGGGCGACCATCAGTGGATCCACATCGATCCGGAGCGCACCAAGAAAGACCTGGGCATGCCGACCATTGCGCATGGCTATCTGACGCTTTCGCTGCTCCCCTATCTGATGGGCCAGATCAGCGGCGTGAAAAGTGCGACGCGCGGCATCAACTACGGATCGAACTCGGTTCGTTTCACGCAGATGGTTCCGGTCGGCTCCAAGGTGCGCGCCCGCGTCAAACTGAAGGACGCGCAGCCCAAGGCCGGCGGCTACCAGATCACCAATGAAGTGACGATGGAAATCGAAGGCCAGGAGCGCCCGGCCATGGTTGCCGAGACGCTGACGCTGATTTTCGAATAAGCGACACTCTATCCATCACGATGAGATCATGCTGCGCCGTTCCGCTTTATTGCGGGCGGCGCAGTTTCTTTTTGCCCGTGGTGTGAGCGGCCGCATTGCCCGTCGGGGAACCTTATGGCGCCCCATGCGCTTTATTTACATGCAGGCTTCAATGCGAATGAAGCCGCAGCGCGATCAACGTCAGCTCATCACGTATACCGTCCCCCTTCGATGGCCAGCTTCGCGCGGGCCGAGGACGGTTTCGTATGGCCAAAAAGGAACATGTATAATGACCACCAACGTCCAGCACGATATCAAGGTTCTGAACGGTCTCATCGAAACGACGCTCGACAGCGCGTATGGCTATGGCGATGCGGCGAAGGATGCGAAAAATCCGAGCTTCAAGTCGCTCTTCGAGCGCCGCTCCATGCAGCGCAAGCAATTGACCGCCGATCTGCAGGCGCAGGTACGCACGCTTGGCGGCAAGCCGGAAGATGACGGCACGGTTCTCGCCGCCGCGCATCGCGTGTTCATGAACCTCAAGAACTCCGTGACAGGCGACGACCAGAGCGTGATCAACGAGGTCGAACGCGGAGAAGATCATATTAAGGCAAAGTTCGAGGAAGCCTTGAAGGACAGCGCCGTTTCCGCCCCGGTCAAGGAGGCGATCACCACAGCCTATGTTCTGGTGAAGGCCGATCACGACCAGATGCGCGATCTGAAGCATGAGATGAAACGGGCTTCCTGAGCCCTTCAATCGCTGAGTGATGGCGGGCCTGCTGAAAAGCGGCGCCCGCCATTTTCTTTTGTGCCTTTGACGAAGGCGGTGCGCGCACTATCTTTACAGTATCGCCAAACCCGCAGCCGCCCGCGCAGGAGTTGTTCAATGACCGACACGCCAAAAATTGTGAAAAGCGACGCGGAGTGGCGCGATGAGTTGAGCCCGCAGCAATATGAAGTGGCGCGCAAGGGCGGAACGGAACGCGCCTTTACCGGCCCGTGGGTGAATGAACACCGGCCCGGCACCTATTTCTGCGTCTGTTGCAGCAAGCCGCTTTTCCGCTCGGAGACGAAATTTGAAAGCGGATCGGGCTGGCCGAGTTTCTTCATGCCGATCGAGGCGCAATCCGTCGAGGGGATCGAGGACAGCAGCCACGGGATGCGTCGCATCGAGGCGCGTTGCGCGACCTGCGAAGCGCATCTGGGCCACGTGTTTCCAGACGGGCCGAAGCCGACGGGCTTGCGCTTCTGCATGAACGGCACGGCGCTCGACTTCAAGCCGGACGAGCAAGACAATCCCTGACGCGCTTGCCTCTCCCTTTTGAGGGAGAGGGGCTTCTTCACAAGACTTCATCTTCCAGCGCACCCCCCACCCAATCTTCCCCCTCAAGGGGAGGGCTTCAGAGACAGCGGGACCTCGACCAAATGAAACTGACACCACCCGCCACAGCGCCCAAGGCCGAGGCGCGGCCGCAGAGCGATACGTATCACGGCATTACGCGCGTCGATAATTACGCATGGCTGCGCGATCCCGACTGGCGCGAGGTGATGCGCGATCCGAATGCGCTGTCGGCGGATATTCGCGCCTATCTGGAAGCGGAGAACGCCTATACGGAAGCGACGCTGAAGCCGCTCGATGCATTGCGCGAGACGCTGTTTACCGAGATGAAGGGCCGGATCAAGGAAGACGACAGCTCCGTGCCCTCGTCTGACGGCGCTTACGCCTATTTCACGCGCTACGATCAGGGCTCGCAGCATCCGATCTTCGGGCGCAAGAGCGCATCGGGCGACGAGACGCTGCTCGACTGCAACAAGGAAGCGGAGGGCGAAGCCTATTTCCACATCGGCGATGCCGATCACTCGCCCGATCATCGCTTGCTTGCATGGTCGGCGGATCGCAAGGGTTCGGAATATTTCACTGTGCGCGTGCGCGATCTTGCGACCGGCGCGGACCTTGCCGATGAAGTGGTCGACACGTCAGGCGGCATTGCGTGGGATGCGGCGGGAAAGAGTTTTCTCTATGTGCGCGTCGATGAGGAGCATCGGCCGCTCAAGGTCTATCGCCATGTAGTAGGCACGGATGCGGCGAGCGATGCGCTCATCTATGAGGAAACCGATACAGGATTTTATGTCGGCGTCGGCAAAACGCAGAGCGGGCGCTTTCTGCTGATCGAGACGCATGACCACCAGACGAGCGAAATCAGGCTTGTGCCGGCGGACGCGCCCGAGACGGCGCCGAAGCTTGTCGCGGCGCGCGAGCACGGCGTCGAATACGACATAGAGGACGATGTGGCGCGGAAGCGTTTTCTCATCCTCACCAATGCGGATGGCGCGGAAGATTTCAAGATCGTGGAAGCGCCGCTCGATACGCCAGAGCGCGCAAATTGGCGCGATGTGGTGGCGCATCGGCCCGGCACGCTCGTTCTCGCGCATGTCGCCTATCGCGATCATCATGTGCGGCTGGAGCGGCGCGACGGGCTTTCGCGCATCGTCATCGCCAGGCTCAGCGATGGCGCCGAGCATGAAATTTCATTCGATGAAGAAGCCTATGACCTCAATCTTTCGTCGGGCTTTGAATATGAAACGACGCGGACGCGGTTTTCATACAACTCAATGACGACGCCTGCGGAGGTCTATGATTACGACATGGGGACGCGGGAGCGGACTTTCCGCAAGCGTCAGGAGATTCCCTCCGGCCACAACCCCGCCGACTATGTGACGCGGCGGATTTTCGCGACTGCTGCGGATGGCGAGCGCGTGCCAGTGTCGCTGCTTTACGCTCGGGAGACGCCGCTCGACGGGAGCGCGCCATGCCTGCTTTACGGATATGGCTCTTACGGGATCAGTATTCCATCGTCTTTCTCGGTGACGGCGCTGTCGCTGGTCGATCGCGGATTTGTCTATGCGGTGGCGCATATTCGCGGCGGCAAGGAGAAAGGCTATCGCTGGTATAGCGACGGGAAGCTGCTGAAGAAGCGCAACACGTTTACCGATTTCATCGCGGCGGGCGAGCATCTGGCGAAAGAGGGTTTCACCTCGCGCGGGCAGATCGTTGCGCATGGCGGCAGCGCGGGCGGGATGCTGATGGGCGCGGTGTCGAACATGGCGCCCGATCTTTTCAAGGGCATCATCGCCGAAGTGCCCTTTGTCGATGTGATGGCGACGATGCTCGATGCGTCGCTGCCGCTGACGCCGCCGGAATGGTACGAGTGGGGCAATCCGCTGGAGAGCGAGGAAGCCTATCGCTACATGGCGTCATACTCGCCTTACGACAATGTGCGCCCGCAGGCCTATCCGCATATCTTCGCGCTGGGCGGGCTGACCGATCCGCGCGTGACCTATTGGGAGCCCGCGAAATGGGCGGCGAAGCTCAGGGCGCTACGGACCGACGACAAGCTCACGCTGCTGCGCATCAACATGGAAGCAGGACATGGCGGCGCGTCGGGGCGCTTTGAGCGGCTGAAGGAAGTCGCGCTGGTTTATGCGTTTGCGCTTGAGGTGACGGAGCGGGGGTAGGTCGTATCGACATTCTGGATGCTGCAAGGCGCGGCTCAGAAGCACTCGCCTACCCTGACAATGTCATCCCGGGGCTTGTCCCCGGGATCCATGGCGGACCGCCAGTGAGCGGGGGAAGATGGGTCCCGGGAACAAGTCCCGGGACGACGCTTCTATTTTTGATGAAGTCAGAAGACTTGATCGGGCGATCCATCTTTGCGGCACGACGGAGAGAAGCTGGATGCCCCGGTCAATCCCGGATCAAGTCCGGGAGGGGCATGACGAATGGGGTCGTGAGGGCCGCGCTCCCTCCCCGAAGCGCGGCCCCACAGCGCTCAGCCTTTGAAGGGAGCGCAGGTTGCTTTTTGCCGGATGGCATCGAGCGCGGGGAAATCTTCCACGCTTTCGACGACGCGGCGGACAAGGACGAGGCCCTTGGCCGTTGGCGCTTCGACGATTTCGCTGTCTGCCGGCACGTTGGCGGGCTTCGACGCGCCGGGCGCAAGCACGATGACGTCGAGTTCCTTGCCGTGCGAATCCCTGTCGTTGCGGACGAAGTAATTGTCCGTCGTTGCCGAATAAAGCGCGACGGAGGTGTAAGGCGCGGTGAGCGGCACGGTCACGCGCACCGGGCCTTTGGAGAGATCAAGCACGCAGGTCGAATAGGCAAGGTCCGGGCTCGGGCGGACGATGGTGCGCGCCTCAGCGGTGGCGAGCGGCGGTTCGACGAACATGTTGACCTCGCTTGTGCCGCCGATCTTCGCCATGGCTTTCGACATGATGAAGCCGGGCAGCGCATGGATGGCGGCCACATGCACCAGAGCGCCAAGCGCCAGAACGGCGACGATGAAGACTGTGAGACGCTTCATTTGCAGCTCTCCTTGACGATCGTGGGCAGCTTTGCCGCGCCGGGGTCTGCATAGACGGACGCGTCTGGATTGTAGAAACGCGCGGTCATGTCGAAGCGTTCGCCCAGCTTCACCGGCAGCCAGTTGCCTTCCTGATGGTTGGCGGAAACGCGGACGATGTAGTGACCATCCGCTTCGCGCTTCACTGTCGTTTTCGAGAAGGAATAGATGCCCGCCTCATTGGGAATGAGGAAGCTGTCAGGGCCATAGGCCGTAACGCTCCACCAGCGCGTGGCGAGGTCGTTGCCGGTGACGACATAGGTGCAACTGCCCGAAAGCGTTTCGCCTGCGCTGTCGGTGCTGGCCGTGTAGTAGAGCGTTTCCTTTTTATCCAGCGCGAGCAATCCGAAGCGGGCGACGCGGGCACGCGTATACATGTCCGCACTGGCGCTGCCTGCGGCGAGGCTCGCATGCCAGGGGCCGATGGTGACATCGTCACCCATTCCGCCGGTTCTCATCACCAGCATGGCGGAGCCGAGGCCGAGCACCACGGCAAGGACGACGATGCCGCCCCAATAGAGAAGGGATTTCATATCCGGGTCCTGTTCAATATGGCCGATCGCCGATGATCGTCACGCGCTCCATGCGACGCACGGCTGGCCAGTAATCGGAAACGGCGTAGTGCTGGCAGGCGCGATTGTCCCAGAAGGCGATCGAGTTTGCTTCCCATGAGAAGCGGCACTGATATTCAGGGACGGCGGCCTGCGCGTAAAGATGCTTCAGCAGCGCGTCGGACGCTTCACGTTCCATGCCGACGATATATTGCGTGAAGGCGATGTTGACGTAGATGCCCTTGCGGCCGGTTTCGGGATGGGTGCGCACGATGGGGTGCTCGACCATCGGATATTTCTTGTTCATGGCCTCGATCTCGGCTTCGGACTTTCCGCGCTTGCGCATGGCGGTGCGGAAATGCGCGAAGTCGTGGATCGCCACCTTGCCCTCGATCTTTGCCTTCACCTCGTCGGAGAGGTTTTCGTAGGCCGCATACATGTCGGAGAAAAGCGTGTCGCCGCCGACAGGGGGCACTTCGATAGCACGCAGGACGGAGCCGAGCGAAGGCGCCTCGCGCCATGTCACGTCGCTGTGCCAGAAATTTTCCTTGCCGGGATTATCCTTGTCATGGGTGATCGCAAGGACTTCGGGGTAATCAGCCTTGAAGGGCGCGAAGGGATGGACTTCGAGATCGCCGAAATTGCGCGCAAAGGCGAGATGCTGTTCGGTCGTGATGTTCTGGTTACGGAAGAAGACGACCTTCCAGTCCAGAAGCGTCTGGCGAAGGGCCGCGAGCGTTGCGGCGTCGAGCGGCTTTGCGAGGTCGATGTCGTGAACTTCGACGCCGATTGTCGGCGTCAGCGGCTTCAGCGAGAAACAAGCGGAAGCGGCGGCAATCGTGGCGGATTTCAGATGCTGGTTCATGGGTTCCTCCTCCATCGGAGAAAGAGCATAAGCACATCCTGGGCAAAGCGATGACGCTTAAGTTTGCTAGTTCCGTATTACGGAATTAAGCTCAGGCATGGGTGAAAAAACCGCAGAGATCCAACCAATTCTCAGGGCGCTTCTGGTGCTGGAAGCGCTGAACCAGCGCTCGCCCATGGCGCTGGCGTCGCTCCATGAAGCGACCGCGCTGCCAAAGCCGACGCTGGTGCGGTTGCTCGATACGCTGATCGCTGGCGGCTATGTGCAGCGCGTCTCGCGCAAGGCCGGATATGCGCTTGGCGCACGGGTGCTACAGCTTTCAGGCGGATTTCGTTATGCAGACAAGGTGGTCGAGGCGGCGCGGCCATTTCTTACGACGCTGACCGCGCGGCATAAATGGCCGGTGGCGGTTGCGACGTTCGAGCGGGACGCGATGGTGGTGCGCGTCGGCACGCGGCGCGAGAGCCCATATAGTACGGACCCGGATTATGTCGGCCAGCGCCTGCCCATGCTGGTCGCCGCGCTTGGCCGCGCCTATCTGGCCTTTTGTCCCGATGATGAGCGCGAGACGATCCTCACCCTGCTCCGCGCCTCGAAGACGCGCGCGAACGCGCTGGCGCGGGACGAGAAAGCCGTGGCGCGACTCATCGCCGGTATTCGCATGCGGGGCTATGCCTCAACTGCGCCGGTGCGGGGCGATCCGGCAATGGGGCTTGCCGTTCCGATCATGCAGGGCGAGCGCGTCGTTGCGGCGATCACCATGCGCTATCTCGGCTCGGTGATGAGCGAGGAAGAAGCGGCGCGGCGCTATCTTGCGCCGATGCGGGCGGCTGCGGAGGCGATTGCGGCGGGGTTGGGAGAGTGAGGCGCCCTCACCCTCCCATGCCTGCGGCATGGGTCCCTCCCTCTCCCAGAGGGAGAGGGGATTGAAAGGCGGGCCGCGTTTAGCCCTCTCCCTCTGGGAGAGGGTTGGGTGAGGGCCTTTGCCGGCGGTGGGCGGAGGAAGGTGGGTCCCGGGAACAAGTCCCGGGACGACGCTGAATTTTTGGCGGGTGTCATTCTCTCCGTTTGTCACCCCGGGCTTGTCCCGGGGTCCAGAGCCACTGGCTCGGCGTTTGACGCTACTGGATCCCGGCACAAGGCCGGGATGACAGCGGGGCGTGTGGTTCTACATCAAAGCCTTGTCAGCGTGACGCCGACCTTGCCGGCGCCATCGGCGCGGACGCGGATGCTCTGGTTCTTGTCGTCGCGCGTGGCCTTGCCGCCTTCGACTTCGACGGTGAAACCATCGGGGTATTGGAGTGACGGCACGAAGATTTCGGTTTCGCCGTCGCCGAGCGCTTCATAGACGAAACGGAAGAGGCCGGTTTCGCGTTTGAATTTCACCTTGAGGGGACGGCCTGCGATGGTGCGCGGATATGGGCGCACGAAGCCGGCAAGCGCGCGGCCGCCGCTATTGATGTCGTTGCGGTTGGCGCGCTGGTCGATGCTGTAGATCGAGAGGTCTTCCTGATTCCAGCCATCGCCTACCGCCTGATCGTTGCGGTTCGACGCGGTGTAGTTCCAGTGCGTCGATGAGATCAGCAGCTTGTCCATCGCGTTATACATGAGGTCGAGCGCGATGACGTGCTTCTCCCAGGGCTTGTCGCTCTTGTCGCCTGCGGCCCATGCCTTATAGGCGCTGGCCTGATCGAGATCGAAGGGGATGCCGAATTCGCCGATCAGCGTCGGCGCGCCCTGCCCGTCATTCAGGCTCTTGGCGTTTTCCTTGATGAAGCCGAGCTGCTTTGTGTATTGCTCCTCGATGGCGTCCGCGCCTTCGAGCTTGCGGCCCGAATAAGGGTTCACCCATGTCGGGAAATTGAACTGCTTGGTGCTGAGCGTGACAACGTCATACCAGTGGCTTGCATTGACGGTGCCGCGCGGCGTGTCTTTCGGAAACCCGTGAGCGAAGCCTTCGCCGGGATCGAGCTCGGCAAAGAGGAGCCAGTCCGACTCGATGGAGCGGATGCGCGTGGCGACGCGCTGGAAGAACGGGCCCATGAAATCGCGTTCCATGGTGACGACGCGGCCATCCTGCTTCAGGAAGAAGAATTCGTCGGCAACCTCCATCTCGCCGCCCTTCATGCGATAGGCGCCCGCGCGCTCGAAGGGGCATTCGGCGCCTTCCATCCAGATCGAGGTGCCGTTCGGATTGACGGTGACATCGCCGCCATGGACGACGCGCATCTGCTGCGTGTCCAGCTTGAGATCGGGAATGGTGCGCGTCAGGCCGCGAGCGACGGCCAGCCCGTCAAGCGGCGACCATGCGAGGCCCGGCCGCGGATGCGTCGGATCGATCTCGCTTTTTGCGAGGTGGCGATAGCTCAGATGCCTGCCGACATAGCCCGAGCCCGGCTCGTTCAGCGAGTCGAAGCCGATGACGTTCGGCAGGTCGCGGATGCGGTTTGCGACGGCTTCCATCGCGCCGAGATAATGGTCCTGCAGATAGTCCTGCACGTTACGGCCTTCGATCTTGAAGTCGGGGCAGAAGGTTGCGCCAGCAAAGAAGAAGGTCCACATCAGGGCATTGGCGGGATAGCGATAGTTCTGCGACCAGGTCATGGTCGGGTAGCGATCTTCCTGACGGCCGCCGCGCGCGAAATCATATTTGTACTGCATGACGTGGGCGGCGCCCGCTTCATGGAACTTCGTGAGGTCGAGACCGACCGCTTCAAAGCACCAGCCGGGCGCACCGTCGCCGCCGGTCATGCGGCTCCAGACGTCCTGATGGAAATCGACGAAGACATACATGCCATGCTCGCCTGCCATGCGGCAGAGCGTGGCGAAATAGTCGAGATAGGCTTCGTCATATTTTCCGGGTCCGGCATGTTCCACCGCTTCCCATGTCGTCAACAGGCGCAGGCAATTGAAGCCCCATGCCTTGAGGCGCGAGAAATGCTCCTCGGCTTCGGCGAGCGGAAAGGGACGGCCGATGAAGGAGACTGTGCGGTGGTCGGAGAAATCCGTCGGCAGGTTGGTATGACCATTCGGCGTGTAGGGCATCTTGCAATCGCCGCCGAGATTGACGCCGCGCAGGATGTGAGCGTGACCGCTCTCGTCCGTGAACCATTCGCCTTCGATCTGCAACCTACGTAACGCCATCGCATCCTCCCATACTTGTCGTTGGGATTTAGCTTAGCGGGATGGAGCGGAAGGGCAATGAAAGACCTGCTTTCATTTTCGCTTTCAATGCGGGCGACCACAAATACAGATGTCATCCCGGCCTTGTGCCGGGGTCCAGTGGCGGCAAGCTCTGTGTTTGTGGCTACTGGACCCCGGCACAAGGCCGGGGTGACATATTTTGTTTTGGCGGATGCCGCGATCAACAGGAAAGATGCGCATTCAAGATTTACACCCGCCACCCATGCAGGCACCATTCGGCATCAGAAAAGACATGAAAAGAAACATGACAAAGTTCGACGCCGATCTTGCTTCGCTCAAACAGCATCAGGTTCCGCAATGGTATGAGGATGCCAAGTTCGGCATCTTCATTCATTGGGGGCTTTTTTCCATTCCGGGCTTTGCGGGCTCGCATGGCAGCATTGGCGATGTATTCGCGACGCAATATGACCTTGCGGTCGCGCAGACGCCTTATACCGAATGGTATGCGAACGCGATCAAGGTGCCTGAGAGCGACAGCGCGAAGCATCATGCGGCGGTTTATGGCGACATGCCGTATGAAGATTTCCGCGCGCCGTTTCTCAAGGGGCTCGAGCAATGGGACCCGAAGGCCTGGGCGAAGCTTTTCAAACAGGCGGGCGCGAAATATGTGGTGCTGGTGACCAAGCATCATGACGGCTACAGCCTGTGGCCGACCGGCGTGCGTCATCCGAAGAAGGCGGGCTGGCATACGGAGCGCGACATTGTCGGCGAGCTGGGCGAGGCGGTGCGCGCGGAAGGCATGCGCTACGGGCTCTATTATTCAAGCGGCATCGACTGGTCGTTCAACAAGAAGCCGCTGCGCACGCTGGGGCAATTCATCGGTTCGACGCCGGGCGGGCGCTACCCTGCCTATGCGGTGGCGCAGGTGAAGGAGCTTATCGACAAGTACAAGCCCGCCGTGCTGTGGAACGATATTTCCTGGCCGACGCCGCTCGGTAAACTGACCGAGGTCTTCGCCTATTACTACAACAACGTGCCGGAAGGCGTCGTCAACGATCGCGCGATGCCCGTGACGTTCAAGTCATGGCTGATGCGCTTCAAATACTTCAGCGACCGCTTCGACAAGATGGCCAAACCGCGCATGAGCGGCAAACGCCGGAGCAAGGGCATGATTCCGGCGGAGCCGCCGCATTATGATTTCCGTACGCCGGAATATGTGAGCTTCCCCGACATCCAGAAGCGCAAATGGGAATCGACGCGCGGCATGTCTCATTCCTTCGGCTTCAATCGGGCGGACAAGGACGAAGATTATTTGTCCGTCGCCGATATCGTCGCCGACTTTGTGGATGCGGTGTCGAAGAACGGCAATCTGCTGCTCAATATCGGCCCGCGCGGCGAGGATGCGCAAATACCGGCGGCGCAAGTGGCGCGGCTGCAGGGCTTTGGCGCATGGCTCGCGCGGAACGGCGAGGCGATTTACGGCACGCGGCCATGGGTGCGGGCGGAAGGCGCGACGGGCGACGAGTTGCCGGTGCGCTTCACGCGCAATGGCGAAACGCTTTATGCCATCGTGCTCGGCAAGCCTGCGGGCGGCGAGATGACGCTGCGCGATGTGGCGGTGCGTGAGGGTGCGGAAATTGCGCTGCTCGGACACGGGCCGGTGGCGTGGCGCAAGTCGGGCGGTGATATTGTGATCGCACTGCCGGTGCTCGACGATGCGCCGGCGATTTCCTTTTCCATTTCCGGGGCTGCCTGATGACAACGGCTCTTACCACCCTGCCGCAACAGCCCGCGGACACGCCATGGCCGACAACGGCATGGCCGCTTGGCGAGCTTCCCAAAAGCGCCGATACGGCAACGCTTGGGCGTTTGCTCGATCATGCCTTCGCGGCGGAAGCGCCCGACGATCTCGGCGAGACGCATGCGCTCGTCATCGTGCAAGGCGGGCGGCTGATCCATGAGCGCTACTGGACGGGCTTCGGGCCGGATGTCACCTGCCCTTCATGGTCGAAGGCAAAGAGCATCACGCAGGCGCTGATCGGCATTCTCGTCGGCGACGGGAAGATCGACATTCATGCGCCTGTCGATGCGCCGGAATGGCGCGAGGCGCCGAACGATCCGCGCGCGGCGATCACGCTTGATCTGTTGCTGCGCATGTCGAGCGGGCTTGCCTTCCGCGAAGACTATGTGGACGACCAGGCGTCCGACGTCATCGAAATGCTGTGGGGCAAGGGCAAGGATGATGTGGCGCATTTCGCCGCTTCATTTCCGCTGGCGCATCAACCGGGAACATTCTGGTCCTATGCGAGCGGGACGACGAACATCATCGCACGGGCGGCGGCGCGCGCGGCCAACGCCTATGGGCCGGACTTTGAAGCCTTCATGCACAAGCGCCTGTTCGATCCCATCGGCATGAGCAGCGCCGCGCCGAAATTCGACAAGGCCGGGACGTTTATCGGCTCGTCCTTCTGCTTTGCGACGCCGCGCGATTTTGCCCGCTTCGGACTTCTCTATCTTCGCGACGGAATATGGGAGGGAAGCCGCATTCTGCCCGAAGGGTGGGTGGACTATGCGCGCTCGCCCACCTGGCAGCAGGCAGAGGCGGAATCGCCTTACGGCGCGCAATGGTGGCTCGGGCTTGGCGGGCCGGGATCCTTTTCGGCTAACGGGTTTGAAGGCCAGTTCACCGTCATTATCCCCGAACTCGACATGGTTATCGTGCGTCACGGCAAGAGCCCTGCGGCCAAGAGTGACAGCGTGAAATCTTGGATTCGGGCGATTTCCGACTGTTTTCGTCACAAATAACAGGCTAAAAGGCACGCCGAGGCGTCGAATCCCCGTATTTACGGCCTGCGACCTTGTGGGAGGTCTTTCGGGGTGACGTGGGGGACCAGTTTCCCTACTCTGCGCCCTTCCCATTTGACCCTTCCCGGTCCGCCTATTCACAGCCTAAACGACAGGACGAAGATGCATCGCGATTTGCACGACAAGACGAGCGGCGAGGCACACCACGCCGGTGAGCCTTACAACGCGCCTGGCCTTCTCGACCGCGCGCTTGAGCGCCTTGATGAAGCGGCCGGACATATGTCAATCGCGCCTGAGACCCTTGCGCGTCTTCGCCAACCCATGGAAACGCTGAAAGCACGGCTGACGATCCGCATGGATGACGGGCGGCAGGAATCGTTTCAGGCCTGGCGCTGCCGCTATGACGATACGCGCGGACCGACCAAGGGCGGCATTCGCTTCCATCCGGATTCGACGGAAGAAGAAGTCGAGGCGCTCGCCTTCTGGATGACGGTCAAATGCTCGGTTGCCGAACTGCCTTTCGGCGGCGGCAAGGGCGCGGTGCGCGTCGATCCGCACAAGCTGTCGAAGATGGAACTTGAGCGCCTGTCGCGCGCCTATGTCCGCGCCTTTGCGCGCTTCATCGGCCCCGATCGCGACATTCCCGCGCCAGACGTTGCCACCAACGGCATGATCATGGCGTGGATGGCCGATGAATATGCGACCATCACCGGCAAGCCCTCGCCTGCCATCATCACCGGCAAGCCGGTGGCGCTTGGCGGTTCGCTTGGCCGCGACGATGCGACGGCGCGCGGCGGCTTCGATCTGCTGAAGCATCTCGCCGACCGGCTCGGCTGCCATAACGGCCAGCGCCGCGCGGTGCTGCAGGGCTTCGGCAATGCCTCCTCCTTCATGGCGCGCCTTCTCAAGGCTGACGGCTGGACGATTGTGGGCGCGAGCGATTCAGCCGGTGCGGTTGTCAATCCGAACGGTCTCGATGTCGATGCGCTGGTGCAGTTGAAGGCCGATGGCCATTCGATCGTCAAGGCGGCGGGCAAGAACGGCACGGTGCTTTGCGATGCGGAAGACATGCTCAGCGTCGAAAGCGAACTGCTTGTGCCGGGCGCGCTGGAAAACATGATCCATGCCGAAAATGCAGGCCGGATCGCAGCACGCATCATTCTGGAACTCGCCAACGGCCCTGTGACGCCGGAAGCCGACCGCCTGCTGCAGAAGGCCGGCAAGCTGGTGCTTCCCGACATTCTGGCCAATGCGGGCGGCGTGACGGTTTCCTATTTCGAATGGGTGCAGAACCGCCTCGGTATGCGCTGGACGCTGGAAGACGTGCATGCACGCCTTGCCACGACCATGCAGAAGCAGGGCGATCTCGTCTGGCAGGCATCGGTGGACAAGGGCATCAGCCTGCGCACCGCAGCTTATGTCGTCGGTCTCGGCCGCCTCGTCGATGCGATCCAGGCATCGGGCACGCGAGCCTATTTCGCCGACTGACGTCTCGCCTGAGGCAACATATTTGGAGTTTGAGGGCGAGGCTGTAAACTTCGCCCTCTTTCTTTTGGGCGCGCGTCCGGATTTTGGAGGGTGGCGTTTGGGCAGCATCGTCAGGTTTCCGACCGACCTCGTGACCGAACACGACCGCCGCAGGCTGAAAGCCGCGGCGGACGGCTCCGTTTTCGATATCGAATTTCGCAAGAACAAACAGGAAGTGCTCGCGCCCTATCTTGTGCGCTGCGGGCAAATGCGGCCAAGCTACCGGCTGAGAAAAACGGGAGAGGGATGGGAGGCGATCGCGCTGGGGCCTGAAAAGCCCGGCATGGTCGTTGCGAGCGCAAGGCGGCCGGAAGACCTTCTGGCCCAGCTTGCCGCGCGCGCGCCCTGAACGACAAAATGAACGGGGAGAAGAACAATATGAACGTTGCCGCCAAAGTCGTCCGTGCCGAGGATGTGGGCCTGATTTCATCGCGGCTCGCGAGCATTCCGGATTTCATGAAATCCTATCTGGATCAGGGAAAGCTCGCCGGCGTTTCGACGCTCATTTCCCGCCATGGGCAGATCGCGCATTTCGAAACCATCGGCCATCGCGACCGCGAGGCCGGCACGCCGCTCGAACGCGATACGATTTTCCGCATCTATTCGATGACGAAGCCGATCACGAGCCTCGCGCTGATGATGCTGCATGAGGAAGGACGCTTTCAGCTCAACCATCCGGTGTCGCGCTACATTCCCGAATTCAAGAAGCTGAAGGTCTGGGCGGGCGGCACGAAAGAGAAATACGAGACGAAGCCTTGCGAGCGCGAGATGACGATCCGCGACCTGCTCACGCATACGTCGGGGCTGACCTATGGCTTCATGTACGCCCATCCGGTCGATGCCATGTATCGCTCGTCGGGTATCGACGGCGCGAATACGATCGGCATGACGCTGAAGGAAATGGTCGAGAAGCTCGCCGACATACCGCTGCTTTTCTCGCCGGGCGAGGAATGGAGCTATTCGGTGGCGACGGATGTTTGCGGACGTCTCGTCGAAGTGCTGTCGGGCATGGCGCTTGACGAGTTTTTCGCGTCGCGGATTTTCGGGCCGCTCGGCATGGTGGATACGGGCTTTTTCGTGCCCAAGGACAAGCTGCATCGCTTCGCCACAAATTATTTCAAGGACCCGAAAAGCGGCAAGCAAGGCGTCATGGACAAGGGCGATGAGAGCAGCACCTATGCTCAGGCGCCGGTGTTCCTGTCGGGCGGCGGCGGGCTTGTCTCGACGATGATGGACTATTGGCGCTTCTGCCAGATGCTGCTCAATGGCGGCGAATTCAACGGGCATCGCCTCGTGTCGCCCAAGACGATCGAGTTCATGACGCTTAACCATCTGCCGGGCGACGCGACGATGAAGGACATGTCGAGTTCGGCCTTCAGCGAACTTGCCGCAGAAGGCACGGGCTTCGGGCTTGGCTTCTCGGTGCTGCTCGATCCGGCGGAAGCGCAGAGCATCGGCTCTGTCGGGAATTTCTCATGGGGCGGCGCGGCGTCCACCTATTTCTGGATCGATCCGGAAGAGGACATTGTCGCCATACTGATGACGCAGCTTTATCCCTCGAGCACCTATCCGCTCCGGCCGCAGTTGCAGCAACTGGTTTATGCGGCGATTGGGGAGTGAGGCAGGCTTTCCTTATGGGCGTCATGCGCGGACTTGATCCGCGCATCCACGTCTTTCTTTCCGCAGAAACGTAAGGAAGACGTGGATGGCCGGGTCAAGCCCGGCCATGACGAACAATAGAGGCAGCGGCTTTCTGCTTCGCAGCACAATCCTCAAAGTTCCACCCATCATGCCGCTCTGGATTCCCATCACCATCGCTGCCGCGTTCTTGCAGAACCTGCGTTCGACGTGGCAGAAGCAGTTGACCGGCGAGTTGTCGGCCATTGCGGCGACCTATGTGCGGTTCTCGTTCGGGCTGCCGATTGCGGCGGTCTATCTCTGGGGTCTGCATGAGCTTGGCGGCTACGCCCTGCCCTCGCCCAATGGCAGGTTTCTTTTCTACTGCGTGGTCGGCGGCTTCGCGCAGATCATTGCAACCGCGCTGCTTGTCGCGCTTTTCGCCTATCGCAACTTTGCGGTCGGGACGACCTATTCAAAAACCGAAACGGTGCAGGCGGCTCTGTTCGGCATCATCGTGCTTGGCGACCGGCCGAGCACCGGCGCGGTGGCGGCGATACTTGTGAGCCTTGCGGGCGTGATTGCGATTTCGATGGCGAAGTCGCATCTCACCGCCATGAATTTCGTGCGCTCATTGAGCGAGCGGCCGACGCTGATGGGCATCGGCACGGGCGCGGGCTTCGGCATTTCCGCCGTGTCCTATCGCGCGGCGTCGCTTTCGCTCGGCACGCCGGATTTTCTGATCTCCGCCGCCTATACGCTTTTCGTGGTGCTCATCATCCAGACCGTCGTCATGACGATATGGCTGTGGCTGCGCGAACCCGAGCAGCTTGTGGCGACGGCGCGCAACTGGAAAGTAAGCTCGCTTGTCGGCATTGCCGGATCGCTCGCCTCAATGGGCTGGTTCACGGCGATGACGATTGAAAACGCCGCCTATGTGCGTGCGCTCGGGCAGATCGAACTCGTGTTCACATTTGCCTCGTCGCATTTTCTGTTCAAGGAGAGGACAGAGCGGCTGGAGATATTCGGGATATTGCTGGTGATCGGCGGGTTGTTGCTGCTGTTGTTTTTGCGGTGAAGGCTTTCGACCACCCTCTCGCACTCAACACGTCATGGCTCGGCTTGACCGGGCCATCCATCTTATTTCCGTTACGACGCAAAGATGGATCGCCCGATCAAGTCGGGCGATGACGGTTTCAAAATAAAACTATCGCGGCCTGTCGCCTGCCACCGTCGTGCGATGCATGACGCGGAGGTGGCCGTCATAGCCGCCGTCGGCGAAATGCAGCGTGCAGCGATTGTCCCACATGGTCAGCATGTTCTCGCGCCATTTGTGGCGATAGACGAATTCGTCCTTTGTCATATGCGCGTAGAGAAAGCCGAGGATGGCGGCGGATTCAGCGCGCGTCATGCCTTCGATGCCGAGCGTATAGGTGGGGCTCACATAAAGCGCCTTGCGGCCTGTCACGGGATGCACGCGGACCAGCGGATGGGGGAACGTCTTGTCGGCTTCCTCGCTGACGATGATCTTCATCGTGCGGTCGTTTTGCTGGGCCTGCTCCTGCGCGAAGAGGCCCTTGGTGCCGTAAGGCAGCGCGGCGGAGTGGATGGCGACGAGGCCGTCCAGCATGCGTTTCATCACGTCGGACAGCGCGTCGTAGGCGCGGGTGCAATCGGCATAAAGCGTGTCGCCGCCGACGGGAGGCGTGACCTTGGAATGAAGCAGCGTCGCAGCGGGCGGCTCCTCCTGAAAGCTCCAATCGGAATGCCAGCCCGCGCCGAAATTGCGCGCCTTCTCGTCGGGCTCACGGCGAAGCTCCAGAATATGCGGACGGCCTTCCATCGGCGCGATGAAGGGATCGTGACCGAAGGGGCCGATCTGGAGCGTGAAGGCTTCGAGCTGATCGTGGGTCAGCGGCTGGTCGGGGAACCAGACGACGGCGTGATCGGCCCAGGCCTGTTTCACGGCGGCAAGCGTCGCAGGCGGCAAGGGTTGCGAAATATCGAGGCCGGTGACTTCCGCGCCGAAGCCCGAAGCATTCGGCCTCACGGTGATCGTTTCGGTCTTCATCGCCGCTTGCGACATGGTTTTCCTCCGCTCTTTTTCTTCAGCCGAGCGGCGCACCCGCGATGGTGATGCGATGCATGAGCCGCCTGTGGCCGTGATAATCGTTGGAGGCATAATGCCATGTTGCGCGATTATCCCAAAAGGCGATTGAGCCGGGCGCCCAGCGGAAGCGGCAGGTGAATTCCGGGCGGACGGCATGCGCATACAGGAAATCGAGGAGCGGCTTGCTTTCCATGTCGGTCCAGCCTTCAAAGCGCTGTGTGAAACCCGGGTTCACATAGAGCGCCTTGCGGCCGCTTTCAGGATGAGTAATGACGACGGGGTGGCTCGCTTCGCCGACAAGTCCCTCGCCCTTGAAGCCACCGGCCTGATCGCTGTTCTTGTAGAAACCAGCCGCGCCAAAAGCGATGGCGTTGGAGTGAACGGCGCGCAGACTGCCCAGCGTCTTCTTCATGCCGTCGGAGAGCGCTTCATAGGCTGCGTACATGCTGGCAAAGAGTGTGTCGCCGCCATCGTCGGGCAATTCGCGGGCGAGAAGGATCGAGCCCATGGCGGGCGAGGCATCGTAGGAGTGATCGGTGTGCCAGCCGCCGCCGATATTGGTCTTCTGTTCCTTTTCCTTCCGCACTTCGGCGATCTCGGGATATTGGCCGTTTGCAGGAAAGAACTTGTTGATGTCGATGTCGCCCCAGCGGCGCGCAAAGGCAATGTGCTCCTCCGGCGTCAGCGTCTGTTCGCGAAAGAAGATGACGCCGTGATCGACATAGGCCTGACGAACCGTTTCCATCTGGCTGTTTGTGAGATTGCGCAGATCGACGCCCAGCACTTCCGCGCCGCAGCCTGCGCTGAGCTTTTTCACTTCGATCGTCGAGCCGTTCATGATGATCCTCCGTCCCTATGTTTCTTTGGCTTGAGCATAGCGGGCGGGATGACCTAGATTGTTACACAGGTAACAATTGTGAGTGAGCCATGACGGAGCCGAGCAAGGCTGAGATCGCCCGCGCATTGGAGCGAAATTCGTGGTTTCGGCGGCAGAAACCGGAACTCAAACAGGCGCTGGTTGCAAAGGCGCAAACCGTGAAGGCGGAGGCCGGGCGCTGGCTTTACGATGTGGGCGAGGAAGCGCGCGGGCTTTACGGCGTGCTGAATGGCTCGGTGCGTATTCTCGTGCAGATGGAAGACGGCGATTACGCGCTGGCGAATATCGTCGGGCGCGGCACGATCTTCGGCTATGCGGGGCGGCTCGTCGGCAGGAAACGGCTTGTGACGGCGGTGGTGCGGGACAATGCGACGCTGATCTATGTGCCCGAAGCGGCGCTGGAAGCGATTGCACAGGCGGAGCCTGACCTCTGGGTGCATTTTGCGGAACTGGCATCCGACCATCTCGTTGCGGCGCTGCGCGCGACGGTGGCGAATGCACGCGCGACGCCTGCCGCGCGGGTCGCGATGCATTTGCGATTGCTGGTGGGCGATGATGAGGCGCCGGTGGAGCTTGGGATAACGCAGGACGAGCTGGCGGAACTGGCGGGGCTGTCGCGCAAGACAGTGAATTTGCTGCTGAAGACGCTTGAGCGGCGGGGCGTTCTGGAGACGGGGTATCGGCGGGTGCGGGTGCTGGATGTGGCGGGGTTGCAGGC
>NZ_JBASBH010000022.1:0-10253 GCF_049651025.1 Parvibaculum sp.
GTCGTCCCGGGACTTGGTCCCGGGACCCATCTTCCCGCCCCCACCGCCGACAGCCATGGATCCCGGGAACAAGTCCCGGGATGACAATGAAATATTCGTCATTGCGAGGCGCGAAGCAGGCAAGCAATCCACTCTTCCTTCGCCGCAAGGTGGATTGCCACGCCCTTCGGGCTCGCAATGACGATCCACGACCGCATATACATTTCAGCTCGCTTTCGGCGCGCGCCACTCGACCGGCTCGCCCATCCTCTGTTCAATCGGAATGACGCCCGCCCATATGGGCCAGTTCATATCTTCCGCATCGTCATTCGGCCCGCCTTCGCGAAGCTTTGCCACGACATCGACAAGCGCCACGCGCAAAACCTCTGTCGCTTTCAGCTCCTGTGCATTGGGCGCACGCGCCTCGCGCGAGCGGCCGCGCATCACACGCTCGGTAAAAAGATCGAGAGCCGCAGGCTTTTCATCTGCAGGCAGAGATATGCCGACGCCATGCACCATGACGGAGCGATAATTCATCGAGTGATGAAAGGCGGATCGCGCCAGCACCAGCCCATCGAGCAGGGTGACAGTCAGGCAAAGCGGCGCGCCCGTTCCAAGCACCCGCATGAAACGGCTCTTGCGCGAGCCATGCAGCAGAACACTTTCGCCATCGCGCACATAAAACATCGGCAGCGCCACCGGCCCCGTCTCGCCGACAAAGGCGACATGCGCGACGAAGCCCGCATCGAGAATGGCATGCACAGTCTCGCGGTCGTAACACCCGCGATTTGCGACCTGCCGTACGCGATGAGCTGCCGCCGTCTCATAGTCGCTCATCTCGCCCTTCCTTTCAGACCTCGAGCGTCCGCTTCGGCCGCGCCAGAAGCTCGCCGCCGCAATTCGGGCAGGTGTCGCTCGTCGCCGACGCGCAGTCGGGGCAAAAGGTGCATTCGAAACTGCAAATCCGCGCCTCGCCCGCCTTGGGCGTTGCCGCATGGCATTTTTCGCATTCGGCCTTCATCTCAAGCATGTCGCACTCCTGTTCATGGGCGCTGAAGCTTGCCAGAAAATGGACCTGTCAAAAGGTCCACTTCATCCAATATAATGGAGCCATGCAAACTGCCAGGACAGTCCGCCATGCTTCGCTCGCCCCTGCCCCTCGGCACACTTCATCTCGATCCTGACGCGGCGACGCCGCTCTACCGCCAGCTCTATGACGGATTGCGCGGCGCCATTCTGGACGGGCGGCTGGCCTCCGGCGCGCGGCTTCCATCCTCGCGCCTCCTCGCCACCGATCTCGGCGTCGGCCGCAACACGGTGCTGTCGGCCTATGAGCAACTTGCCGCCGAAGGTTATCTCGAAGGTCAGGTTGGCGTAGGCACGAGAGTCGCCGCATTGCTTCCCGACCGGCTGCTCGAAGTCGGCAAGACGAGCGGACAGCCCCGCAGCGTCAAATCGGCAGCAAGCAACGCGCTGTCCGAACGCGGCAGACAGCTTTCCTCCGTCAAGCGCAGCGCACCGCGCTATGAACGAGGCGAAGCGGTTGCCTTTCAGCACGGGCTTCCAGCCATCGACCAGTTTCCGGCAACCTTGTGGAGCCGCCTTGTCGCGCGCCGCGCCCGCGATCCGCGCAACGGATTGTTCGGTTATGAAACCGGCGAAGGCTACCGCCCCTTGCGCGAGGCGATTGCCGCCCATGCCGGTGCCGCGCGCGGCGTCGTCTGCACTGCCGATCAGGTGATCGTCACCGCAGGCGCGCAGGCCGCGCTCGATCTGGCCGCGCGCATGGTCGTCGATCCGGGCGATGCCGTCTGGCTGGAAGATCCGGGCTATCTCGGCGCGCGCGGCGCATTCCTCGGCGCAGGCGCGGCGATCGTTCCCGTGCCGGTCGATGGCGACGGGATCGACGTCGATGCAGGCATGGCCCTCGAACCCCACCCCCGCCTGATCTATGTCACGCCTTCACATCAATATCCGCTGGGCGTCACCCTCTCGCTGCAACGCCGCCTGCAATTGCTCGAAGTGGCGCGCGCCGAAAACGCCTGGATCGTCGAAGACGATTACGACAGCGAATATCGCTATACGGGCCGCCCGCTCGCCGCTCTGCAAGGCCTCGATCGCTCAGGCCGCGTCCTCTATATGGGCACCTTTGCCAAGACACTCTTCCCTTCACTGAAGGTCGGATATTTGATCGTGCCCGACGCCCTGATCGACGCATTCCGCACCGCCATCCGCATCACCGGACACGTGCCGCCGCCAGCCATTCAGGCGGCCCTGGCCGATTTCATCGAGGAAGGGCATTACGGAACGCATGTCCGCCGCATGCGCGCCGTCTATGCCGCGCGCCGCGCCTGCCTGATCGGCGCCATCGAAACGGAACTCGGGGAATTCCTCAAAGCGGCGCCCGGCGATGGCGGCATGCAGCTCGTCGCCTGGCTTGCCGACGACGCCGACGATAAAAGCGCGGCGGCAATCGCGAATGAAAATGACACTCACGTCACCGCTCTCTCTGCCTACTATTTAAGCGATTGCATGCGTAACGGGCTCTACTTGGGCTTTTCAGCCATCCCGGAAAAGCGCATTATCAGTGCAGCGCGTAGGCTTGCAATCGCCTTTCGCAAAGCGGGTGTGCCTGCGCATCGTTGATGGTCGCGTACTCGTTTATTGCTGATCTGGTTGCATTTTCTGGTTGCGACAGCACCTGCCGACCGAGTGGTGCGACATGCACCACGCCTGCAGGTATGACGCAGCCGGAACACCTTGATCTGCGCCATGTTCTCCGCATGCTGACTTCCTGATGCGAGTAATTGTCATTCCTCAATACTCGAAACAAGGACGCCCCATGCCGCTATAAAATCGAATCGTCATCTTTCTTTTCTAAAATCGCAGATTGTCCTTGAACCAAACATGTAATCGTCACGTAGTAATGAGACGAACGAACGAATTTGGTCAGAAGGTTTTAAATTGGGCCTTGAACAGTATCGGCGCACAGTAAGCGAAACCAAACGGGCTTCCATACTGAAAGCCGGGCGAGAGAATTTTTTGAAAAACGGCTTCAGCCGCGCGGCCGTCGCAGACATCGCACGCGAGGCGGATGTCTCAACCGCCACGCTCTACAAGCACTTCTCATCCAAGGATGAACTCTTCGCCGCCGTGGTGCACGACGCCTATGGCAATATCGGCGGCGAGTTTCCCGACTTCGCAGACTATAACGACATCGACATACGCGAGATGTTTCTGAAGATGGCGCACAACTATCTGCGCGTTCAATTCGACCAGGGCGGCAACGCATTGCTGCGCATCGTTATAGCCGAGGTTCCGACGACGCCGAAAATTGCGCTCGACACATATGAGACCATTGTCAGGCGTCGCTTCGCCGGCCTGAAAGTGGTCTTCGACCATCTGATCGAGCGCAAGCTGATGAGACCGCACGACACGGAGATGGGTGTGAGTTTCATCTCCGGCATGATCAAGGAAGCATTCATCTGGCCTGCCCTCTTCGATGCGGACGCCAAACTTCCCGAAAACACCGACGTGATCATCCACGAAGCGATCGATTTATATCTCGCCCGTTACGGAGTCTGAACTCAAATGCAAGAAATAGTGGGCAACGAAACTGCGTCGGGGCTTCAGAGATATCGACGCGGCGTCATCGAAACAAAGCATGCCGCGATATTGAAGGCGGCCCGCCATATCTTTCTGGAGCGAGGTTATACGCATGCGGGCATGACCGAGATCGCTCACGAAGCGGATGTGTCGACTGCGACGCTCTATAAACACTTCGGATCGAAGGAAGCGCTTTTTTCTGCCGTGGTGAAAGAAGCTGGCGAATTGGACGTCGAAGACTTGGCAATATTGCCCGCCACAGCACCGCTTGCGGAACAGCTCGGTGCGGCGGCGCGCCTTTTTCTCGTCATGCAGTTCGACCAGAAGATGAATGCATTATTGCGCCTCGTCATCGGCGAGGTGCCGGTTGCGCCGCTGCTCGCCCGCAAGACATATGAAGACGTCATCGGCGGACGCCGCGCTTTTGTGTCCAGCGTCTTCGACCATCTGATCGCTCAGGGTCAGTTGAAGCCGCATGACACAAAAATAAGCGCCATGTTCGTCGCCGGCATGATGAAGGAGATCTTTGTCTGGCCCGCGCTTTTCGACGCAAATTTCGTGGCGCCGGAAAACACCGACGAGCAAATCCGCGAAATCGTCGCGGTCTTCCTGACGCGCTACGGCATGTAAACGTCAGCGCGTCGCGACAAAGGCATAGCGATTGACGCTGAAGAAAAATTCGCCGCGCTCGGCCAGTCGCAACTGATCGTCATACCAGGCCTGAACTTCATCTCCGCCAAGGCCGACCTTGGCGCCATTCGCCTGCACATAGCTTCTGATGGAGCGCATGATGCCGCCGGCATAACTGACCGGCTGCCAATGCGCGGAAAACATCGGAACGATTTCGACGCGGGCGACCGTGAAGCCCGCACGACGCAACGAAGGCCCGAGCGTCGCAGGCAAATGCGGATCGGCGAGATGCCCGTCCCAGCAGGACAGCACGCGTCCCATGCGTGCCTCATCGCTCGAATGCCAGACGATGCTGCGCCAGTCCGTATCGAGAATGACCGCCCGCCCGCCCGGCTTCAGCACACGATGAAGCTCCGACAGCGCCCGCGCGATGGGCGCGACATATTCGTAAACCTGCGTCGAGACGACAGCGTCGAACGACGCATCGGCAAAGTCGAGCCGCGCCGCATCGCCCTCGACGCATTCGGCCTGCGGCAAAGCCGCAAGCCGCGTGCGCGCCATCTTGAGCATGGCGGGCGCAGCATCGAGGCCGACAACGCGCCCGGTATCGCCCACCATGCGCGCAAGATCATGCGCGAGAAGGCCCGGGCCGACACCAATGTCGAGAATGCGCTCGCCGGGACGCGGACTGAGCATCTCGATGACGCGGGCGCGCTGCCCCACGACGTCGGGCGTCAGATACATGGCCTCCACGGCCCGCGCCGCCGCCTCGTCAAATTCGATCATGCTGCTCAACGAAGTTTCTCCACGGTTCCAAATTTGTCATTCACCGGCCGGGTCAGCGCCTGCGCAATCGCGTCGGGCTGATCGAGATCGGTGAACCAGAGGCTGTCGCCCGACAAGGTTTTCAGGACAAGCGCGCCACCGCCAAAAAACTTCTGCGGCAGCGAGCGGCGAACATGTACAGCGGCGATCTCCTGCGCGCCTATATGAATCTCCTTCGGTCGCGCAAAGCCCGACCGCGCATAAAGCTCAACCTGCCCATCGTCCCGCATGCGAACCTCGACCGCCAGCACACGCGCCCGCACGGCGGCAAAAAACAGCAAGAGCGGCACGCCCAAGGCCTCGACAACCAGCGCAACCGCACGAAGCCCGCCCAGCACCGGCTGATGCGACACGGCCCACAGATAAATTCCAGCCCACACCAACGCCACCACGATCGACGGCAGGTAGATCGTCCAATGGGCATGCGCGGCGGCGGATGCGGAAAGCGATGAAGGCGGCTGGCTCGTCATGCACCAAGGATCGCAGAGCCGGACCCGCTTGTTAAGCGCGAAGACGAGAGGCGCGCCCATTCGTATATTTCTCCGCAATGATGATAGCTTTGCCGCGACCTGCGCCATTCCATCCCCTCCTCTCCGGCTTTCCCATGACCCGCCTCACCGCCGACCTGATGCTGCTTGCGATTGCGCTTATCTGGGGGGCGGCGTTTGTCGGGCAGGCGATGGCGATGGAGCATATGGGGCCGCTGACTTTTACCGGCGCGCGGTTCCTGCTTGCGGCGCTCGCCGTATTGCCCTTTGCGCTGCGTGAAGCAAAAACGGGTCCGGCCATTCCGCGCGGGCGACTGCCTGCCCTGATCGGCATCGGCGTTGCGTTTTTTCTCGGATGCGCAGCGCAGCAGATGGCGCTGCTGAGCACCAGCGTCACCAATGCGGGTTTCCTGACGGCGCTCTACGTTGTGATGGTGCCGGCCTTTGCCGCCATCGCGGCGCTGATCTGGCCGGGCCTGCGGGCACCTGCCGCGCTCCACCCCGCCATATGGCCCGCCGCTGTGCTGTCGCTGGGCGGAACGTTTCTGCTGGGCGGCAGTCTCGACGGGCTCAATCGCGGCGACGCATTGGTCGTGTTCGGTGCGGTATTCTGGGCGGTGCAAATTCTGGCGCTCAGCGCGCTGGCGCTCGATCTGCGCCGCCCGATCACCATCGCACTCACGCAATATATCGTGACGGCAGCTCTGGGCCTTGCCGCCGGCTTCATCTTCGAAACGCCGAGCTGGGACGCGGCGCTGATGGTCTGGCGCGAACTGGCCTATACGGGCATCGTTTCAGGCGGCCTCGCCTTCACGCTGCAGGCGATTGCGCAAGCGTATACGCCGCCATCCGATGCAGCCATTCTCGTTTCGACCGAAAGCCTCTTTGCCGCTGCCTTCGGCGCGCTGCTGCTCGGCGACCGGCTGAGCATGTCGGGCTGGTTCGGCGCAGCGCTGGTGCTCGCCGCCGTGCTGCTGGTGCAACTCGGCCCGCTATATTACGCGCGACGCTGATCATCCACCTCTGGCGCAACCGCTGCTGAGCGGGCAGGATGCATGCAGGTCAATGCCGGGAGGGCGTGATGGGGCTGACAAACATTCTTGTTTCCTTTGAGGGACGCATCAACCGGCGACCCATCTGGGCCTTCACGCTATTTGCCGCCGCGGTGAATGCTGCTCTTGGCTATGTGGCTTACCACTACATGATGCAAATTCCAGTGACACCCGGCATGACGGCCGATGAGTTGCTCCAGCAGGTACAAAACATCAACCTCATCAAACTCGTTGGCCTGATTTTGCTCTGGCCGTGGCTCGCGCTTTCCGTGAAGCGCGCCCATGACCGTGATCGTAGCGGCTGGTTTCTGCTTCTCTTCCTCGTGCCGATCCTGAACATCTGGCCCGCCATCGAACTCACCTGCGTGGCAGGTACGCCGGGCAGCAACCGCTTCGGTACCGATCCGCTGGCCGACACCCCGCGCAACGGCCTCGGCTGGCTAATTTTCATCGGTATAATTTTTATCATCGCGATGCGGGGCTATTCCGTCTTCAAATTCACCACGTTCATGATGCACCAGATGGAGGGTACGCCCGGATCACAGGTGCCGAACGGCAGAACCCCCAATCCGAGTCTGCAGCCAATCGAAAGCTGACACCGGTTGGCCGTAACGGACGGAGTGGCCCTTTTCTTGGTGCGCATGACGCTCCATATTAGACGTCATGGCTCGCAATACTTTCAAATCCTTCGGACGCGCATCCGACAAGCCCCTCTCATCCAAGGAGGTGAAGGGCCTTGCCGAAGCGCCGGGCGCGAGCTTCGTGCCCGCAAGCGCTGTGGCAGACCGCGATCAGTGGCAAGGCGCGCTGCAAGGCGACCCGGAACACTGGCCGCTCTTTGCGCCGCATCGCCCCGAACGCCCGGAGAAATCCGAAGGCGGCAGGGCACTGAAACTCGTTTCCGAATATGAACCCGCAGGCGACCAGCCGACGGCCATTGCGGAGCTTGTGGAAGGCGTGGAGCGCGGCGAGCGCGATCAGGTGCTGCTCGGCGTCACCGGCTCGGGCAAGACCTATACGATGGCGCAGGTGATCGCGCGGACGCAGCGCCCTGCCCTCATTCTCGCGCCGAACAAGACGCTGGCCGCGCAGCTCTATGGCGAGTTCAAGAATTTCTTCCCTGAAAACGCGGTGGAGTATTTCGTTTCCTATTACGACTACTACCAGCCGGAAGCCTATGTGCCGCGCACCGACACCTATATCGAGAAGGAAAGCTCGATCAACGAGCAGATCGACCGCATGCGCCACTCGGCGACGCGCGCGCTGCTCGAACGCGACGACGTGATCATCGTCGCCTCCGTCTCCTGCATCTACGGTATCGGTTCGGTCGAAACCTATTCGGCCATGACCTTCTCGTTGAAGGTGGGCGAGAAGATCGACCGTCGGCAGTTGATCGCCGACCTCGTGGCGCTGCAATACAAGCGCAACGACGCCGCCTTCGGACGCGGCACCTTCCGCGTGCGCGGCGACACCATCGACGTTTTCCCGGCTCACTATGAAGATCGCGCCTGGCGCATTGCCATGTTCGGCGACGAGATCGAGGAGATTTCCGAATTCGATCCGCTGACCGGGCACAAGACCAACAAGTTCGAGAGCGTGAAGCTCTACGCCAATTCGCATTACGTGACGCCGAAGCCGACGCTCAATCAGGCAATCGAGGAAATATCGCGCGACCTGCAGGTGCGGCTTCAGGAGCTGAAGGGTCAGGGCAAACTGCTTGAAGCCCAGCGACTGGAACAGCGCACGACCTTCGACATCGAAATGATGGAGGCGACGGGAAGCTGCGCGGGCATCGAAAACTATTCGCGCTATCTCACGGGCCGCAAACCCGGCGAGCCGCCGCCGACGCTGTTTGAATATCTGCCCGACAATGCGCTCGTCTTTGCCGACGAAAGCCACGTCACCGTGCCGCAAATCGGCGGCATGTTTCGCGGCGACTATCGGCGCAAATCGACGCTGGCCGAATATGGCTTCCGCCTGCCCTCAGCGGTCGACAACCGCCCGATGCGTTTCGAGGAATGGAACGCGATGCGGCCGCAATCGATGTTCGTCTCGGCGACGCCCGGCCCCTGGGAGATGGAGCAGACGCAAGGCGCCTTCACCGAACAGGTGATCCGCCCGACCGGCCTCATCGATCCGCCGACGATCATCCGCCCCGTCTCCACGCAGGTCGACGACCTGATCGCCGAATGCCACGAGGTCGCAAAAAACGGCCAGCGCGTGCTGGTGACGACGCTGACCAAGCGCATGGCCGAAGACCTCACCGAATATATGCATGAGCAAGGCATACGCGTGCGCTACATGCATTCCGACATCGACACGCTGGAGCGCATCGAAATTCTGCGCGACCTGCGGCTTGGCGCCTTCGACGTGCTGATCGGCATCAACCTGCTGCGCGAAGGTCTCGACATTCCCGAATGCGCGCTGGTGGCGATCCTCGATGCGGACAAGGAAGGCTTCCTGCGTTCCGAAACCTCGCTGATACAGACCATAGGCCGCGCGGCGCGAAACGTCGACGGCCGCGTGATCCTTTACGCCGACAAGATGACCGGCTCGATGGAACGCGCTATCGCGGAAACAAACCGCCGCCGCGAAAAACAGCGCGCCTATAACACTGAGCACAACATCACGCCGGAAAGCATTCGCAGCAATATCGGCGACATCCTCGAAAGCGTTTACGAGCGTGACCATGTGCGCGTCGACACGGGCGATGCCGATCAGGCCTTCATCGGCCACAACCTGCGCGCCCATATCGCCGACATGGAACGCCGCATGAAGGAAGCCGCCGCCGACCTCGAATTCGAAACGGCGGCGCGGTTGCGCGACGAGATCAAACGCCTCGAAGCGACCGAACTCGCCATTGCCGACGACCCGATGGCACGGCAATCGACCATCGAGGACAAGGTGGCCGCCAGCGCGCCGGTCAAGGGCCGCTCCGTGAGCGGCAAGCCGGGCACGCGCGGGAACAAGTATCGAGGCAAGAAACGCTGACGGCTGTGTCTCGTCAGCGCCACGGCCCGATCAATTCCGACGCCTGCGATAGAACACGACTTGCGCCCCGCCGTGCGCGCAAGAGAAGATGCTCCGCCTGACGCTCTTTGGGGGGAAGAGTCATGGATGACAGCATCTACCGCGATTTCTATTGGGCGGCCGACCGGATCGAGTTCTGGTGGGCGATAGCATGGCCTTATCTAAAGTCGGATGCGGCGCTGCGGCTCTATGTGATCGCCTTTGCCTTCATCATCCTCGGCGACTCGATTTACCTCGCCTATCGAATGATGTCCGATTTGCGAAAGATCGAACTTGGCGAATTTGCTTTCCGGCAGAAAGGCCGCAAGCCGCGAACGCAAAAGGCAATCGACAACCTGCGCGAACGCATCAAGGACTTCAGAGCCCAGCGTTGGCGCTTCTTTCTTACCCGGCTCGCGGCATTGCTCGTCTTCGGCTTTGTCGTTCCATCAATCGGCCTTTATCTCTCGGGCATTTATTACGACTGGTTCGATACGAGCCAACACGCCTTCGTCTCCATCTCCAGCGGCGAGATCGTCGCGGCACCCCGCCCCGCGATCCTGACCTGTTTCGTTCTCAATCAGCTAAGTCACGGCACGATGATGGATTTGCTGGAGGTGTTTCATGTCGATTTCGGACAGATCACCAACAATCCCGGCAACTA
>NZ_JBASBH010000023.1:0-6067 GCF_049651025.1 Parvibaculum sp.
GCTCTATTCAAATCCGGGGCTGCTGGACCTCATCGCCGATATTTGCGGCACAGCGCCGCGCCTTGCCTCCTATCTTGCGCAGAACTCGGCAGTGCTGGAAGCTGTGGTCGATCCCAACTTCTTCAAGGTCATTCCGGGCCGCGAAGCCATGCGCAAAAGTCTCGAAGCCGTGCTCGCTCATGCACGCGACTATCAGGACATGCTTGATTTTGCTCGTGTCTTCGCGCGCGAGCATCGCTTCCGCCTCGGCGTGCGCGTGCTGACAGGCAACACCGATGCCGAAGAGGCAGGCCCCGCCTATGCCGCGCTTGCGGGCGAACTCGTCGCCGCGCTGGCGCCCGTTGCCGAGGACAAGGTGGCGGAGCGTTTTGGCCGCGTGCAGGGCGGGCGCTTTGCGGTCGTCGCCATGGGCAAGCTCGGCAGCGAAGAGATGAGCGCGGCTTCCGATCTCGATCTCATCGTCATCTATGATGTCGATGATCCCGAAGCGCTCTCCGATGGCGCGCGCCCGATTTTCGCCTCGCAATATTATGCGCGCGTCTGCCAGCAGCTCATCGGTGCGCTGACGGCGCCGACCACGGAAGGCAAGCTTTACGAGGTCGATCTGCGTCTGCGCCCCTCGGGTAATTCCGGCCCCATCGCTACGCATCTGAGCAGCTTCGTCAGCTATCAGTCGACGGAAGCCTGGACATGGGAGCATATGGCGCTGACCCGCGCCCGCATCCTCACCGGGCCCGATGAGTTGAAGGCCCGCGTCGCCACCGCCATTTCCGATACGCTGCGCCGCCGACGCGACAAGGCGAAAACGGCGCTCGACATTGCCGACATGCGCGCCCGCATCGAGCGCGAGTTTCTCAGCGAAAATCCCTGGGACCTAAAATATGTGCGCGGCGGCCTGATCGATATCGAATTCATCTGCCAGTACCTGCAATTGATTCACGGCCACGAACATCCGCAGGTGCTCCACCACCACACGCGCACGGCGCTTGCGCGCATCGCCGATGCGCGGCTCCTGCCGCTGGAAACTGCCGACCTGCTCATTGCCGCGGTCGACCTGACGCTCAATCTGACGCAGGTCGTGCGGATCTGCGTCGAAGGCGTCTTCAAGCCTGAAGAGGCAACGCCCGGCCTGAAATCGCTTCTGGCCCGCGCCGGCAACGCGCCGGACTTCGCCGCCCTCGAAGCGCAATTGCGCGACGCCCAGCGCGATGTATATGAGGCTTTCCAGCGCATCGTCACGGCATCTGCCCAAACTTGAGACAATGATGATGGCTGCGAAATTGCACCTGTCCAGTGCTGGCCAGGTGCTGCGCTGCATTAACCATGTGCAGGCAGCGCATCGAAAACCTCGATGTTCCCTGGGAATTTGTAGTTAACGCGGCGGCTGTCCCGGCACAGTCGCCACAGGGCTTTCATGCGGAACGTCCCGATACGGTACGATCTGCGCGAGGGCGGGCGGCATGGCCGCTTGAGCAATTGAGCTGGGGTTTGGGCGCATGAAGCGTCACGACGCAATCATCATCGGAGGTGGCCTGAATGGCCTCACAGCGGGCGCATATCTTGCGCGTGCCGGTGTCGATGTGCTCGTGCTTGAACGCAATGCGGTGCTCGGCAGCGCCGCCGCCGGATATGAAATTCTCCCCGGCTTCCACATGCCGCGCTACAGCCTCGGCACGGCGCGCTTGCCTGCGCGCATCGTTGCCGAACTTGAGCTACCGAAATATGGCCTCCGTCTTCTGCGCGTCGATGGCGGCGTCAGCCTCTTTGCGGATGGCACCTATCACGCCAGCTACCGCGATGGCGTCACGCATCGCCGTGAGCTTGCGCGCCTGTCGCTGAAAGACGCGGATGCCTGGACGCATTTCCGCCGCGACATGCAGCGCGGCGTCGCGCAACTGCGCGCCTCGCTCACCCATCCGTTGAAGAACCCGTCGCGCCTATCGCTCTCCGGTCTTCGCGGCCTTCTCGGGCAAGCGGACAGGCTCGCGGAAAAATCAACCGGCGAGTTGCACGATGTGACGCGCCTGTGGACGCTGTCCTGCGCCGATCTTCTCGACAGCTATTTTGAATCTGATGCGGTGAAGGCAAACCTCGCCGCCATGGCGCTGGCAGGGACGACGCTCGGGCCGCTCGCGCCGACAAGCGCACGTTTCCTGATGCAGCCCTTCATGGACGAGCCTGTCGGCGCAAGCGGCGGCGCGCCCGCAACCGTCATCCCGCTTGGCGGGCCGGAGGCGATCGCCAATGCCCTCGCGGCTTCGATCATTGCGCATGGCGGCGATGTACGCCGGGAAGCCGAAGTGACCGACGTGATCCTGCGCGACAGGAAGGCGCGCGGCGTCGCGCTGGCGAATGGCGAGGAGATTTTCACCGACGCCATTCTGTCCGATCTCGATCTCAAAAGAACTTTCCTTGCGCTCTTTCCCTGGAAGGATTTGCCGAAAGGTTTTGTCGAGCGTGTCGGTCGTTTCCGCATGCGCGGCGTGACGGCCAAGATCAATATCGCGCTGGACGCGCTGCCGGAATTCCCGACCGTGCCGGAAGGTTGCCCGGCGCTTCTCGGCGGCGTTCGCCTTGGCGGCTCGCTCGCGCAAATGGAGCAGGCTTGCGACGATTGGCGCGATGGCATTCCGCCGCGCACGCCGCTCATCGAGGCGCTCATTCCCTCCATGTCCGATCGCTCGCTTGCCCCGCAAGGCAAGCACGTCATGTCCGTCGCCGTGCATTACGTGCCGGAGGCTTTGCATGACGGCCCCTGGACGGCGGAGCGAAAGGATGAGCTTGCCGATCTCGTCGTCTCGCGCCTGGCCGAACAGAGCCCCGGCATCAGGGATCGCATCCTCGCGCTTGAAACGCTTGTGCCGCCCGACATTGAAAACGAAGTCGGGCTGACCGCAGGCGATTTTGCGCAAGGCGAGATGACGCTCGATCAGATGTTCTTCAACCGGCCAATGGCTGGCCTTGCGGGATATGAAACGCCAATCGCCAATTTCTATCTCTGCTCGGGCAGCGCTCATCCGGGCGAGCTTGCATCCGGCGGTCCGGGCGCAGGCGCCGCCGCGCTTGTCGCCGCCGCGCTCGGAAAGGGAGGGTAGGGCAATGCACCTTTCCGACCGCAGCTTCGATGCAATCGTCATTGGCGGCGGCCATAACGGCCTCATCGCGGCTGCCTATCTCGCCAAGGCGGGCAAGCGCGTTCTGTTGCTCGAGGCGTCCGACGGACTTGGCGGCGCTTTGGCGACCGGCGAAATCTCGCCGGATTACCGGGTCTCCTCCGGCGCACATTTGCTCGACGCGCTGCCGCGCCGCATCGAGAAAGATTTGAAGCTCGCAAAACACGGGCTGCGTTATGCCATGCGCCGCCTGCCGACAATCGTGCTCGACCGCGACAATCAGCACCTCGTCCTCTCTACCCGTCGCGCCGATCTCGAAATCATGCGCCGCCACAGCGCTGCCGATACGCAAGCCTATGTGGCCTATGTCGCGCGTATGAAAGCGCATGCGGCCCTGTTGACGCCGCTGCTTAAGCAAAGCCTTCCCTCTGCGGGCACACGCGAACTGCGCTCCCTGTTGCGCAAGCTCGTCTGGCGCGCCGAATGTCTCGGCCCCACCTCGCTCGAAGTGCTGATGCGGCAAGTGCCGGGAAGCATCGGCGATTTCCTCGACAACACGTTTGAAACGCCACTGCTGAAAGGCGCGCTGGCGCTCGACGCCTTGCTTGGCGAGAGCGCTGGTCCATATGAAGCCGGAACCGTTCTCTCCGCGCTTCATCGCCGCAGCTTGCGTTCCGGTTCATCGGGGCTGCATGTGGTGGAAGGCGGCCTCGGCGCATTCATCGACGCGCTGGCCGCAGCGGCTGCGGGTTTCGGCGTCGTCATTAAAACCTCGACGCCTGTGAAGCGCATCCTTGTCAGCAATGGTGAAGCAAGCGGCATCGAAACGGCCTCGGGCGATATTTTCCAGGCGCCGCTCGTGCTCTCAAGCGTCCATCCACGCACGACCATGCTCGATATGGTCGGCGTTCAATATATCGATGCGGGCCTTGCCAAGCGCCTCTCGCAAATTGCAAATCGCGGCGCGACGGCAAAGCTCAACCTCGCGCTTGATGGATTGCCGACCATTCAGGGCCTCGCGCCCGTGGAATATGGCGCGCGCCTTCTCGTGGCGTCCTCGCTCTCCTCGCTCGAGGAAAGTTTTACACGCTTCAAGCAGGGCGATTTTTCCTCCGAACTGGCGATGGAAGTGACGATCCCCAGCGTCATGGACGCGCCTCTCGCGCCTCATGGCCAGCACGTCATGTCGATCGTCGTGCAATATGTGCCCTTTGAGGCGGCAGGCGGCTGGGAAGAAAATCGCGACCGCCTGATCGACCGCATCATCGAAACCTTGTCCGTTCATGCGCCGGACCTGCGCCAGCGCATCGTTGCGGGCGAGCTGATGTTGCCGCCGGACATCGAGCGCAAATTCGGGCTCGCAGGCGGCAACTGGCATCATGGCGATCTGCGCATGGATCAACTGCTGATGTTCCGCCCCGCGCCCGAACTTGCCGGGCACCGCACGCCGGTGAAGGGCCTCTATCTCTGCGGCGCAGGAAGCCATCCCGCTGGCGGCATGTCCGGCCTGCCGGGACAGCTTGCAGCGCAAGCGGCAATGGAAGATGGGAGGCGCGCATGAACGGCGACCTCGATCTTCACACGCCCGTCGATCTTGCGGCTCTCGACGAGGCCGCGCGGGCCGATCCTGCATTGTTCGAGCAGAGCGTTGAGCAGCCGCCATTCGAGCAACGCGTCTTGACGACGCCGTTGCATTTCAACGTCGCAACGGAAAGCCTGACCAATCTCTGGACGCATTGGAACGGCTATACGACGCCCGATGTGCTGACGAATATCGATGACGAATATCGCGCGCTCCGCCACGCCGCCGCGCTCTGCGATATCTCGCCGCTCTTCAAATACCGCATCACGGGCGCCGATGCCGTCGCTTATCTCGCGCGCCTCGTGACTGGAAACTTTGTCGCCCTTTCGACGAATGAATCGATGCCCGTCGTCTTTTGCGAAGATCGCGGTTTCGTCGTCGGCGACGGCATCCTCTTTTGCCTCGGCGAAGATGAGTACCGTCTGGTAACCGAAGAGGCGCATCTCGCATGGCTTCTCGACAGCGCCTTCGGCATGCGCGTGCATGTGGAAGACGTGACGCGGACGCTTGCGGCGCTCAGCCTTCAGGGGCCGCTTTCCTGCGCGGTGCTTGACGCAATCGGCCTGCCATCCATCGAAACGCTCCGGCCCTATGCCGCGCGCTGGTGCGATGTTGCGGGCATGCCTGCCTATGTCAGCCGCACGGGAAACTCCGGCGACCTCGGCTACGAGTTCTGGATCGATCCCGACGACGCGCCAGCGCTCTGGACGAGGCTTTTGGAAAAAGGCGCACCTTTCGGCCTTCGCGCCACCGGCTTTGCCTTGCGTGAGCTTGCCCGCATCGAGGCCGGCCTGCCTCGCGCCGGCATCGACTATCTCGGCGCTTTCGCCGCCGTCGATACGGCAAATGCATCGACACCGTTTGAGCTTGGCTTCGCCTCGCTGGTCGATCTCTCCCGCGATCATTTCACCGGACGCGCTGCCCTGCGCGCTGCCAAGGAGGCGGAGCCGCGTCATGTCGTGGTCAGCCTCGCCATCGACTGGCACGAGCCGCTGAACCTTGCCGCCATCTACGACGCGAGCGGCATTGCCGGTCCTGTCACCAGTTCGGGGTTCTCTCCATCGCTCGGCCTCAACCTCGCTCTTGCAAGGCTGAAGCTTTCAAGTCTGGCGGGGGAGGGGCAACTCCACATCGAGGCCGGAGCAAGGCGCGAGCTTGAATGGCAAATGCTGAAGGCCCCGGCGCGTATTCTGACAGGTCCGGCGCTGGACCTGCCCGCGCGCCATCTCGTCCCCGCGCCCCTGGCCTCAGGCCCGCTCATCAGGCGCTAGAAAACTCTTCCACATTCGCGACGGAATTTTTGCCGCCCGCCGTTTTTAAGAGCGAGTGACAGGAAGACGTTCCCCCGGCCCTCCCCCCCCTTGGTCCGGCA
>NZ_JBASBH010000024.1:0-3591 GCF_049651025.1 Parvibaculum sp.
CCGGCGGCCCAGCGGGCATCGTCAATCGCCTGCTCGCAAGCGGCCAGCGTCCCGCCGCCGAAACACTGATGGCGCGGCTGAAAGAGATTTTCGGCGACCGCCTTTATGTCGAGTTGCAGCGTCACGGCCTCGATGTCGAGCGCCAGACCGAAGCCCCGCTCATCGACATGGCCTATGAGCTTGAGCTGCCGCTGGTCGCGACCAACGAGCCCTATTTCGCCAAGGAAGAAGAATTCGAAGCCCATGACGCGATGATCTGCATCGCCGAAGGCGCTTACGTGACGCAAACTGCCCGCCGCCGCCTCACGCCCGATCATCGCTTCAAGACGCAGGACGAGATGGTCGCGCTTTTCGACGATCTTCCCGAAGCGATCGAGAACACCATCGAAGTTGCCCGCCGCTGCGCCTATCGCGCGCGCACCCGCAAACCCATCCTGCCGACATTCAGCGCCGATGTGAGCGAAGCCGACGAGCTGCGCCGTCAGGCGGAGGAGGGGCTCACCGCGCGTCTCGCCGAAGGCGAAGCCGTCGCCTCCGAGGAAGAGTACCGCGCGCGTCTCCGCTTCGAGCTTGATGTCATCATCAAGATGGATTTCCCCGGCTACTTCCTCATCGTTGCCGACTTCATCAAATGGGCAAAGGCGCAGGGCATCCCCGTGGGCCCGGGCCGTGGTTCGGGCGCTGGCTCCGTCGTCGCCTGGTCGCTCACCATTACTGACCTTGATCCGCTGCGCTTCGGGCTGCTCTTCGAACGCTTCCTCAATCCCGAACGCGTCTCGATGCCTGACTTTGACATCGACTTTTGTCAGGACCGCCGCGACGAGGTGATCCGCTATGTGCAGAAGCGCTATGGCTACGATCAGGTCGCGCAGATCATCACCTTCGGAAAGCTGCAGGCCCGCGCCGTGCTGCGCGACGTTGGCCGCGTGCTGCAATTGCCATACGGGCAGGTGGACCGTCTCTGCAAGCTCGTGCCGAACAATCCCGCCGCGCCTGTAACGCTCGCCGAAGCGATCCGTGGCGAGCCGCGTCTGCAGGAAGCGCGCGACGCCGAAGAAGCCGTGGCAAAACTCCTCGAAATCGGCCAGCGCCTCGAAGGCCTCTACCGCCACGCTTCAACGCATGCCGCGGGCGTCGTCATCGGCGACCGGGGACTGGACGCGCTTGTGCCGCTCTACCGCGACCCGCGCTCCGACATGCCGGTGACGCAGTTCAACATGAAATGGGTCGAGCCAGCAGGCCTCGTGAAGTTCGACTTTCTCGGGCTGAAAACGCTCACCGTCCTCGATCAGGCGGTAAAGCTTCTCGCACGCCGCGATATTCAGGTCGACCTGCTGCATCTTCCGTTCCAGGACGAAAAGACTTTCGCCATGCTCGGTCGCGGCGAAACGGTCGGCGTGTTCCAGCTTGAAAGCTCGGGCATGCGCGACGTGCTGCGCAAGCTCGAAGCCGACCGCTTCGAGGACATCATCGCTCTCGTCGCGCTCTATCGCCCCGGCCCGATGGACAATATTCCGAGCTATATCGCGCGAAAGCACGAGCGCGAAAAGCCGGACTATCTGCACCCGCTTCTCGAGCCCGTCCTGAAGGAAACCTACGGCGTCATCATCTATCAGGAACAGGTGATGCAGATCGCGCAGATCCTGTCCGGCTATTCGCTCGGCGAAGCCGATCTTCTGCGCCGCGCCATGGGCAAGAAGATCAAGGCGGAGATGGACGCGCAGAAGGAGCGTTTCGTCACCGGCGCTGTCGCCAAGGCTGTCGATCAGAAGCAGGCCGCACAGATTTTCGAACTGGTCGACAAGTTCGCGGGCTACGGCTTCAACAAATCCCACGCGGCCGCTTACGCGCTCGTCGCCTATCAAACGGCATGGCTGAAGGCGAACCATCCGGTCGAGTTCTTCGCCGCCTCGATGAGCCTCGATCTCGGCAATACCGACAAGCTCAACATCTTCAAGCAGGATGCCGCGCGCATGGGCATCAAGCTCCGCCCGCCCAGCATCAACGAATCCGAGGCCGCTTTCTCTGTGGCGAATGGCGAAGTTCTCTACGCGCTCGCCGCAATCAAGAATGTCGGCGCGCAGGCGATGGAGCACATCGTCGAAGTGCGGCGCGAAGGCGGTCCCTTCCGCGACCTCTTCGATTTCGCCCGCCGCATCAATCCGCGTTTCATCAACAAGCGCGCCTATGAAAATCTCGCGAAGGCAGGCGCTTTCGACTGCCTGAACCCGCACCGCGCGCAGGTGCTCGCCTCCGCCGATCTTGTGCTCGGCACGGCGAATGCCTCGGCAAGCGAGCGCGAAAGCAAGCAGGACAATCTCTTCGGCGGAAGCACGGGCGCGACCATCGCGAACCCCGCATTGCGCGACGTTGATCCCTGGACGCCGATTGAGCGCCTCAACGAAGAGTTCAACGCCATCGGCTTTTATTTGTCGGGCCACCCGCTCGACGATTTCCAGACCGCGCTTCGCCGCGCCAATGTCGTCACCTATGCCGAGCTTCTGAAGCGCAACAACAGCGCCGAAATTCTCGCAGGCACCGTCACGGCAAAGCAGGAGCGCAAATCGAAGAAGGGCAACCCCTTCGCCTTCATCAGCCTGTCAGACCCGACGGGCCAGTTCGAGGTCGTCGTCTTCTCCGACGTGCTGAACCAGTCCCGCGAATTGATGGAGCCCGGCAAGGCCGTCGTCATCGTCGTCGAAATCGACCGCACGGGCGAAGAAGGCAAGCTGCGCGCCCAGTCCGTCCGCTCCGTGGACGAAGTGGTGGCGAACACCTCCGCAGGCATGAGAATTTTCATCGAGGACCAGAAGCCCCTCGCAGGCCTCAAAACCCGCCTCACCGAACGCGGCAAGGGCCTCGTCTCCCTGATCCTGCTGGGAGAGGGCGGCCGCGAAATCGAGATCCAGCTCAAGGGCGGCTACAAGGTCACTCCCCAGATCCGCGGCGCGATCAAATCCGTGCCGGGCGTCATCGAGGTGCAGGAGATTTGAATCTGAGTTGGCAGGGCTAGAACGAGAAGATGTTCTTGCTGATCTGAACCGTATAAGCGGCATTCCCGTCAGATTGCGCACCGATGAAGAACCCATTTGATGGGTCCGACCATCTGTTTTCGTCCAATCCATACCCGCTTGTAGAGATACGACTGCCGCCGTTGAGCAGGTCGGAAAGGATGGCCTCGCCGGGAGTGCGCGAGTTAGCAGCGTTTCCAAATCCTCGAACCCCTGCTCCGTTGGCTGCTGATCCGCTTATCGCAGAAGTCATGGATTGTGTTGCTGCGCTAACGGTCGCGCCCAGATCCGCAGCCATTGCGGGTCCTGAAATTGAAATTGCGGTGACAAGGATAAAGGCGAACCGGCCTGTCATTTGTTCCCCCTCACAAATTAAGACGTCTGGAATCGGTAGCCTTCATAATTCCAAACACTATGGGCTCGGCTTATCTATAAAAATCGACGTTTTCTAACAATGGCTGGCGTCGTTGAGGCAAAATTCCCGAACGCTGGGTCACGCTGGCTATTTAGAAGATATATCCACTTGGTATGATGGGGTTTCTCCCCGCATCGTGCAGTGCCGTCTTCCCTTGCTTTTCCC
>NZ_JBASBH010000025.1:0-8023 GCF_049651025.1 Parvibaculum sp.
GTCGTCAGACGCAAGGTGGATGAAATGCTCATGGCAGAAACTCCATTATGTCTGCGGCGGTCGATGCCTAGTCGTCACTTTTGGTTGTGGTCGTCGTTGTCGTCGTGCTCGATGCGGGTGGCGGCACAGCGGTATTCGTCCGCTCAATCGTTGTGCTTCTGGTCGTGGTCGTCTCATCGCTCCCGCAAGCGGCAAGGCCCGCAAATGCGCCGCATATCACGAGCGCCGCAGCGGTCCGCCTGAAAGTCTGTGTAGAGATTGTCATGTCATAACTCCGGATTGGAAAAACCATGATGTCGCGAGCTTGCTCAGTAGTGTTTCTCAACTGAGGTGGAGGTCACCGTTGACGGCGCTGTCGTCGTCGTTGTGGTGCCGGGCGAATAGGGTCGTGTCGTGTCCGCGCCGGGCTGGTCGGCGGTCACGGTTGTCTGCCCCGGCGTTTGGGTGACTGTGCTGTGCGTCGTGGTCGTAGGGGCGCATGCCGCGAGAATTGCGGCGGCACCGGCAAATACGAATGGGGCAACGAAGCGGCTGGAGGTCTTCATGGACGTGCTCCTTCTGGCCCCCCGACGGCGTCAATGGATGCGCTTGGAAGTAACGATCTACGCAACCATGCGTTCCGGTTGGCCTGTCGATTTATGTTCTCACTTCGTTCTTGACTGAAATTGCCACTTCGCTACGCTCTTTCCATAAGCCGGAGTGAGGGGGCGGGGGCCATGGTTGCGCGGATTGAGACGGTTGCCTTTCAAGGCGTCGAGGCAAGGCCTGTCGATGTTCAGGTTCATATTGCGGGCGGCATGCCCGCCTTTTCCGTCGTCGGGCTTGCCGACAAGGCCGTTGGCGAAAGCCGCGAGCGGGTGCGCGCCGCATTGAACGCCATCGGCCTCGGCCTGCCGCCCAAGCGCATCACCGTTAATCTCGCGCCAGCCGACTTGCCCAAAGAAGGCAGCCATTACGATCTGCCGATTGCCCTTGGCCTTCTCGTTGCGATGGGTGTGTTGCCCGCTCATGAGCTTGAGCGCTTCGTCGTCATCGGCGAGTTGTCGCTGGACGGACAGATCAATGCGGTCGCAGGCGCGCTGCCTGCCGCCATTGCGGCGAATGCCAAGGGCCGTGGCCTCATCTGCCCCCATGATTGCGGGCCCGAAGCGGCCTGGGCGGGCATGGGGGCTGACAATCCCGGCGGCGTCCTCGCGCCCCGTTCGATCATCGCCCTCGTCAATCATTTCAAGGGCACGCAGGTTCTCTCCGAGCCCGCGCCGATGAAGGCGATGGATGCGCGCGTCCTCCCCGATCTGCGCGACATCAAGGGTCAGGAAACGGCCAAACGCGCCCTCGAAGTCGCCGCCGCCGGCGCACATAACATGTTGATGGTCGGTCCGCCCGGCTCCGGCAAGTCGATGCTCGCCTCGCGCCTGCCCGGCATTCTGCCGCCGCTCTCCCCGCGCGAAATGCTCGAAGTTTCGATGATCGCTTCCATTGCGGGCGTGTTGCAGGCAACGGGCATGGGCCGCGCCCGCGCCTTTCGCAGCCCGCATCATTCGGCCTCGATGGCGGCGCTGGTTGGCGGCGGCATTCGCGCAAAGCCGGGCGAAGTGTCGCTCGCTCATCGCGGCGTGCTCTTTCTCGACGAACTGCCCGAATTTCCGCGTCAGGTGCTGGACAGCTTGCGCCAGCCCATCGAAACCGGCGAAGCGGTTGTCGCCCGCGCTAATGCGCATGTGACATATCCTGCGCGTTTCCAGCTTGTCGCGGCGATGAACCCCTGCCGTTGCGGTCATGCGGGCGATCTGGCTCGCGCCTGCCCGCGCGTGCCGCGCTGCGTCGGCGATTATCAGTCGAAGCTCTCCGGCCCGCTCCTTGATCGCATCGACATTCATGTCGAGGTGCCGCCTGTGTCGCCCGCCGATCTTTCGCTTCCGCCGCCTGCGGAGGGCTCTGCCGAAGTGGCGGCTCGCGTGGCGGCCGCGCGCGACATTCAGGAAGCGCGATATGATGAACTCGCCGCGCATATGGGTTCCGCCGCGCCGCGCCTCAATTCGCAGGTCGAGGGCGAATTGCTCGACAAGGTCGCCACCCCAGACGAGGCGGGCATACGTCTCTTGAAGGAAGCCGCCGAGCGCATGCACCTCACGGCGCGCGGTTATCACCGTGTGCTCCGCGTCGCGCGAACGCTCGCCGATCTCGACGGCAGCGACGGTGTGCGCCGAATTCATGTGGCCGAAGCGCTTGCCTATCGCGAGCCTGTCGCAGGTCGTCTCGGCGCGGTCGCCTGAATCCCGGATCGGTACAGCCTCAGCCTCTTTACTGGTCGCCTGCGCCATCCGTGCTAGGCTTGCCTCGCATGCAACTCAACCGGGGAGGATGCAGGCCGTGGCAACAATGCTGAGACGATTGTTCGTATGCGGAATTCTGGCCTTCATGCTGGCCTCATGCTCCCGTGGCAGCGACGACGCGATCGTGGATTTTTTCCACGACATAGAAAGCGGCGCGCAGGCTGAGGCCGTAGCCCGCTTCTCGCCCGAGCTGCACAAGAAATTCAGCACCGAGGAACTCAACGCTGCCGTAGAGCGCTGGTCGCTCGACATGCAGAGACATGGCGGGCTGAAGGATGTGGCGCTGCGCGGCGGTGTCGTCACCTATAATCAAATGGCGCTTTACGACGTGACGCTGTCCTACGGAGACGGCACGAAAAAGCAGCTCCAGACCTCCGTCGTCCATGTCGACGGCCAGTGGTATATCAACGCCGCCCTCTGACCCGCTTGCATTCTGGCCGGTGATACTGGAATTATTCCGTCCGGTAATTTGCGAGCCATGAATGAAGCGGGGGGCGATTCATGTCGGTTCAGCGTATTGCAATCGTGGCGGGCAGTGCGCTGCTTGTCCTTGTTCTCCTTGCTATCTCGATCATTTTTCTGGTCTTTCCGCGCGTCTCGGCCGCAACCGATCTGAAGGTCGAGGCGACGCCGGAACTGGTCGCGCGGGGTGATTACCTCTTCAATCACGGTCTTGCCTGCATCGGCTGCCATACGCCGGAGCTGGAGCCGCACCGTTTTTCCCGCGTATTCGACAAGGCTCGCATTGGCGCTGGTCGCCACATGGGCGGCCCGGCAGAAGGTTTCCCGGCGGAGGTTTACGCGCCGAACCTGACGCCGACAGTGCTTGGCGACTGGACGGATGGTGAAATCTACCGGGCCATCGTCTCTGGCGTCGATCGTACGGGCCGCCCCCTCTTTGCGCTGATGCCCTATCCGTTCTATCGCATCCTCGACCCGCAAGATGTGAAGGCGCTGGTCGCCTATATCCGTACGCTGCCACCGCAGCCCGTCACCTTGCCGACGATGCAACTGCCGATGCCGCTTCCCATTGTCATGCGTTTCGTTGCCGCCGACCCGGCGCCGCAGAAACTGCCTGACGCCAGGGACGAGGTGGCGCTCGGCAAATATCTGACGACCACGGGCGCCTGCTTTGAGTGCCACACCAAGCGCAATGATCGCGGCGAACCCGTCGGCATACCCTTTGCGGGCGGCAATGTTTTTGCGCTTCCCGGTGGCGGCATCGCGCGTTCGGCAAACATCACGCCCGATGTCGAGGCGGGTATCGGCGGCTGGTCGCGGGAGGCTTTCATCGCCCGTTTTCGCGCCCATGCGCCGGACAAAATGGCGGAGATCGCGCCCGAACCCGGCGACGTCGATACCGAAATGCCCTGGACCGCCTATTCAGGCATGACGGATGGCGATCTCGCAGCGATCTACGCCTATCTGAAAACGGTGCCGCCGATCCCGGAAAAGATCGTCACTTATGAGCCACCGGTTGCCACGAAGTAATGCTCCCTTAATCCTTGAAGCTCGCTTTTATCCGCAGGTTTCCGGGGTCGGTAACATTCTGTAAAGCATGTCTGGCGCACCTTGGAGCCTCACGGCCAAGGCGCGCGACATATGATGTTTTCATTCGGTGAACCAGCACCTCTGGTCCTTCTGGCGCTGGCAACGGTTCTCCTGCTGGGTGTCGAAGCCTGGCGGCGTGCGTCCGCGCGCGCAAAGGCGCATAGGGCCGAGGCGGCGAAAGCGGAAGCCGAACTCGAAACGCTCCGTGACAAGAACTGGGAGCTTGCCGAGCGCGAGGAGCGCTATCGCGATCTCGTCAAGACGCAAGGCGATGTGATCCTGCGCAAGGATCTCATGGGCCGCGTCACCTATGTGAATGACGTTTTCTGTCAGACCTTTGGCAGGAGCCGCACGGATACGCTGGGCCTGCCCTTTGCGCCCGAATTGCCCGAAGGCGAGCCGCATCGCATGCTCGGTTCCTTCTCGGGCCTCGCCATGCCGCCTCATCGCGTGCGCTTCGATCAGCGCATTGTCACGGTTGCGGGCCCGCGCTGGTTTGCCTGGGAAGAATTTGCGATCCGCGACGATGACGGCAAGCTGAAGGAAATCCAGACCGTTGGCCGCGATATCTCCGACCGAAAGGTTGTCGAGGAAAAGCTGGCGGGTACGCTCGACGAGGCGCAGGCCGCAAACCGCGCCAAGGGTCTTTTCCTTGCAGCGATGAGCCATGAAATCCGAACGCCGATGAACGGCGTTCTCGGCATGACAAGCCTCCTGCTCGACACGAAGCTGACGCCCGCGCAACGCTCCTACGCCGAAGCGGTCAAGCATTCGGGCGAGGCATTGCTGTCGATCATCAACGACATTCTCGACTATTCCAAAATCGAAGCGGGCAAGATCGATATTGCCGATGCCCCGCTTGATCTGCGCGGGACGCTCGAAAGCGTCTGCGAATTGCTGTCGCCCAAGGCCTTCGAGAAGGGTCTCGAAATCATCGCCGAGATCGAACCGCAGGTGCCGCAGCGCCTGTCCGGCGACGAGGCGCGCATTCGTCAGGTGCTCATCAATCTTGCGGGCAATGCGATCAAGTTCACGGAATCGGGCGGCGTCATTTTGCGCGCCCGTCTCGATTCATATTCGTATACGGATGATGTGGCCCGGATCGTCATCGAGGTCGAAGATACAGGCATCGGCATTGAGCGCGATGCCATCGACGTGATCTTCGATGAGTTCGCGCAAGCCGACCAGACGCTTGCCCGCCGCTATGAGGGCACCGGCCTCGGTCTTGCGATCAGCCGCCATCTTGTGACTGCAATGGGCGGCACGATTGAAGTTGAAAGCGAGATCGGCCACGGCTCGCATTTCCGCGTCAGCCTGCCGCTTGCCGCGATCGAGCCTGCCATGCCGCGCCGCGCGTCACTTGCGGGGCAACGCATCGTCATGTTCGACGACAGGCCGATCCTTGCCGCATCGCTGGCGCGCAGCGCCCGTCTGGCAGGCGCGGAGGTTCGTCTCGTGTCCACCGGCGAGATGTTGATTGCGGCGCTCGAACGCGAACCCGCTGATGTTCTGATGTGCCCCATCGATACCGCCGAAGGCCCCGGCGCAGAAATCGTCGCGCGCGCTCGTGCCTTCGCGCCGGGCATAGATGCAATCGTTCTGCTGCGCCCGCAAGATCGCGACCGCCTGCCTGCCTTGATCGGTCAGGAAGGCAATCCGGCCATGTTCCAGCGCATCTTCGACGGCTATCTCGTGCGCCCGGTGCGCGCCTCGTCGCTGCGCGCGCGCCTTGAAGCGTTGATGAGCGGCACCGCTCCGACTTTCCCGCGCGAGAATATCCGCGACGACTATCGCCACTCCGGCGTGGAGCGCGAAGAAATCGCTCCCGCGCCTCGCTTGAGCGTGGGCCTCAACATTCTCGTTGCCGAGGATAATGAGATCAACGCCCTGCTGACGCGCACACTGCTTGAGCGGGATGGCCACACGGTTCGCGTGGCATCCAACGGTCAGGAAGTGCTCGACGCGCTCGACGATGACGGCGCGCCGACCGATATCGTGTTGATGGATCTGCATATGCCCGGCATGGACGGCTTCGAGGCGACGCGCCGCATTCGCGCGCTGGCTGATGAGCGTTCCAGCGTGCCTGTCATCGCGCTGACCGCCAACGCCATGGCCGATGATCGCCAGACCTGTCTCACGGCGGGTATGGACGATTATCTGTCGAAGCCCGTATCGCCCGACGCTCTTTCCCGCATGCTCTCCGACTGGTCCTGTCGGCGCAGCGACCTTGGCCTTGCGCCCGCTGATGCCGCCCGCGCAAATCTCGCCTAATCTATCCTCGACCTGATTCGAGGCCGGGAGAGATCGTGACGGATATTGCCGAGAAACGAAGCCTGAGCACGCGCCTCACCGGCGCATGGGCGGTCTATACCGAACGCCGCATGCTCATCATGTTGCTGCTCGGATTCTCTTCAGGGCTTCCGTTTCTTCTCGTCTTCGGCACGCTTTCGGCATGGTTGCGCACGGCAGGCGTATCGCGCGCCGATATCGGCTTGATGAGCTATGTGGGCCTTGCCTACACGATCAAGTTTCTCTGGGCGCCGCTTCTCGACCAGATCCGCCTCCCCTGGCTCGACGCCAAACTTGGCAAGCGCCGCTCCTGGATGATCCTCGCGCAGCTCACCGTTGCGATTGCCCTTGTCGGCATTTCATTCTGCGACCCGTCGACCTCGCTGATGCCGATTGCAATGCTCGCCCTCTTGCTCGCCTTTGCTTCGGCAACACAGGACATTTCGGTCGATGCCTGGCGCATCGAGGCCGCATCGGACGAGCAGCAAGGTGCGATGGCTGCCGCCTATCAGCTCGGCTATCGCTTCGCGATCATCGCGTCGGGCGCAGGCGCGCTCTATATCGCCGATTTCATATCCTGGCATGCGGCCTATCTCGCAATGGCGCTGCTGATGAGCGTAGGCATCGGGGCCGCCTTGTTCGCACCCCGCCTTGCCGAGGCGCAGGCACCGATCATCGGCGAAGACAGGATCGACGCCTTCACCGAACGCCTTGATGTTCATGGCCGTACTAAAAATGCTGTCGCCTGGATCTATCGCGCCATCGTCGCGCCCTTTGTCGATTTCTTCAGCCGTCATGGCTGGAAGGCGCTGGCGATCCTTGCATTGATCGGCTTCTACCGCGTGCCGGACTTCGTCCTCGGCGTGATGGCGAACCCGCTCTATATCGATCTCGGTTTTTCGCTGACCGAGATCGCAACCGTGGTGAAGGTCTTCGGCGTCTGGATGACGATACTGGGCGCCATTGTCGGCGGCATCGTGATCGCGGGCATGGGCATCATGCGTTCGCTGCTGATCGGGGCCACAGCCGCGATCCTGACGAACTTCATGTTCTCCTGGCTCGCTATGCGAGGGGCGGACGTGACGGCCCTGACATTGACGATCAGCGCCGAGAATTTCTCGGGCGGCTTTGCCGGCACCTGTCTCATTGCTTACATGTCGAGCCTGACGAGCCATGAGTTCACGGCGACCCAATATGCGCTTTTCAGCTCCGTCTACGCCCTGCCGGGCAAGTTGCTGGGCGGCGTATCTGGTTTCATGGTCGACGGTTATGCCGCGCCGGGCCCCATCCGCGACTTCGTCATGAGCCACGCCCCTTTCCTGACGGAGAAAACGGCGGGCTATGTGCCTTTCTTCATCACCACCGGCGCGATGGGCCTCCCGGCCATTTTTCTGATCCTCTACCTGCGGCGTCATGACCGTCCGGTGGCGGCAAGGGTCTGATTCGAGCGGCGCTTGTGCTTTTCCCGCCGCTTGCCATATAAAGCCAGTCCTTTCAGGCGCTTAGGAGCGTCACACCCCTGCCGCACAAACGCGCGATAAGGGGGCCGCATGGCAGCGCTTCCTTGGCTTCGAGGCGCTATAATGAAAGGATGGCGATCATGTTCGGCCAGACATTAAGGGCCAAAGTCGCAGAAAACCGCCTTCGGGCTGGCATGAGGGGAGCCATTGTCCAGAGCAGAAGCATTGGACTTGGCAGTTTGACGGGATTTGATTTCATGACGTTGCCGGGCGCAGACGCGACCGTTGCGGATATTCCAAAGGAACAAGGCCCCGCCGCAACCGGCGTCGCGGCCCCGATGAGCTTTGGCCGCAAGGGTACGCTTGAGGTGCGCCTTGCCCGCACGC
>NZ_JBASBH010000026.1:0-19120 GCF_049651025.1 Parvibaculum sp.
CTCTCGCATCGCCGCGCCCGCGCGCTGGCGCACGACCTCTATGCGCAGGTCGCCCCAGGCGGCAAGCTCATCATCGCCAACGTGAAGCAGGGCCGTGAGACCTGCCAGTGGCCGCTTGAGTTCGTCACCGACTGGAGCCTCATCTACCGCACCGAAGACGATATGCGCGCCATGTATGAAGGCCTCGACATCCAGAATATCGAAGTGATCGAGGACTCGACGAAATGCGTCTACATGATCATGGGCGACAAGCCCCTCTGATCCGAGGCATTCGGCAAAAGAAAAGCCTGGTTCCGATCAAACGGAACCAGGCTTTTTATTTTCAGGCGCAAGCTGCGTTCAGCTTGTGCGGCGCTGCCACCATCCGCGACGTGCCGGGCCTTCGCTCTTCTCTTCCTTCGCCGGTTCGGCGGCGGGAGAGGGAAGGGTGTCGACCTCGGCATGAACCTCGGCAACGCCCATGGCAATTTCACCAGTGTCGGCTTCAACGGCGTCAGCTTCACTGGCATCGGCCAGATCGGTCTCCGGCTCGCTCGGCGTCTCGGCAGGAAGTTCGACATCCGCCGCAACAGCCGCTTCGACCGGCGCTGCCGCAGGTGCTTCCGGCTCGATAAAGGCTGCCGGCGCTTCTTCAGCCTCATTCTCGCGTGATGACGTTACATCCTCGCGCGAATAGGAGAGCAGCACCGGCGCTTCTTCCGCCACCGCATCAGCGTCTTCTTCGGCCTTGCCCGCCTCTTCATCGCTTGCCTGCTCGCCGTTTTCGCCAGCTTCGACGATCAGCTTGCCATCTTCATCGCGACGATTGCGACGTCCGCCACGGCGGCCGCGGCGACGGCGCTTGCGGGGACGATCTTCGTCGCCTGCTTCGCCATCTGCAGCTTCGCCCGTCTTGGCTTCACCAGCAGCGCCAGCCTCATGCGGCGTGTCGTCGTCTTCCTCGTCGCCTTCGGCGTCGTCTTTCGGCGCATGGCCTTCAGCGGCATGGCCGTTACCGGCTTCGCTGCCTTCCTCGCCCTTCTTGCGACGACGACGACGGCGGCGCTTGCGCGGGCCCTGCTCGTCGTCACCCGCTTCCGCATCATGCGTCTCGCGAGCGCGAGGCTGTGCGGGCGTCGTCACTTCGTCTTCTTCGTCCTGTTCCTCTTCGATCACATTGTCGATGACGAGGTCTTCTTCCTCATTATAGGTGTTCTCGATATTGATCGCGCCGGCAGCAGGCCGCGTGCGTGTCAGCGCGCGGGCCTCCGCCTGTTCGATGCGATGCTCCGAACCCTTCAGCATCGGCTCGGCCTCGATATAGACCGAGGTGCCATAGCGCTCTTCGATGTCGAGCAGGTTCGAGCGCTTCTGGTTGAGAATATAGACCGCCACATCGACCGGCACCTTCGCCGTGAAGGCGGCAGCACGGCCCTTGATCGCTTCCGCCTCGACGCCGCGCAGCACATGCAGCGCCATCGACTCGACCGAGCGAACAATGCCCGTGCCCATGCAATGCGGGCAGGTGACCGTGGAGCCTTCAAGCACGCCCGAGCGCATGCGCTGGCGCGACATTTCGAGAAGGCCGAAATGGCTGATGCGTCCAACCTGGATGCGCGCCCGGTCCGTCTTCAGGCAATCTTTGAGCTTGCGTTCCACCGCGCGGTTGTTGCGGTTCTCGTCCATGTCGATGAAGTCGATGACGATAAGGCCCGCAAGGTCGCGCAGACGCATCTGCCGCGAAACTTCTTCCGCCGCTTCGAGATTGGTGCGCAGCGCCGTCTGCTCGATGTTGCGCTCTTTCGTCGAGCGTCCCGAGTTCACGTCGATGGAGACAAGCGCTTCCGTCGGATTGATGACGATATAGCCGCCGGACTTCAGCGTAACGGTCGGGTTGAACATCGAGTCGAGCTGCTGCTCGACCTGATATTTCTGGAAAAGCGGCTGCTTGTCCTTATAGGGTTGAACATTCTTCGCATGGCTCGGCATGAGCATGCGCATGAAGGTCTTCGCTTCCTTGTAGCCCTCGTCGCCCTCGACATAGACCGTGTCGATATCCTTGTCATAGAGGTCGCGGATCGAGCGCTTGATAAGGCTGCCTTCCTCGTAAACGAGGGCAGGGGCGGTCGAGCGCAGCGTCAGCTCGCGCACGCTTTCCCACATGCGCAGCAGATATTCATAGTCGCGCTTGATTTCCGCCTTGGTGCGCTTGGCGCCCGCCGTGCGAATGATGAGGCCCATGCCTTCGGGCACATCGAGCGACTCGGCAATGGCTTTCAGCTTCTTGCGATCGGCAGCAACGGTGATCTTGCGGGAGATGCCGCCGCCGCGCGCCGTGTTGGGCATCAGCACGCAATAGCGACCGGCAAGCGACAGGAACGTGGTAAGCGCCGCGCCCTTGTTGCCGCGTTCTTCCTTGACGACCTGAACCAGCATGATCTGGCGGCGCTTGACGACTTCCTGAATCTTGTAGTTGCGGAAGTTGTGGCGCTGCTTGCGCGGCTCGGCTTCTTCCTGAGCTTCCTCGTGCGGATCGTCCGCGCCGATCGCTTCGACCGTCTGGTCGGAATGAACGAGTTCGGTTTCGCCGCGATCGACAATCGCGCTGTCGCTCGCATGTTCGCCGTCTACATGCGGTGCGTCGTCATGCGGCGCGTCGTCGCCCGCATGCGCTTCGTCCGCAGGAGCGGATGCGTCCGACGCAGCGGCAGGTGCCGCCTGCGTCTCGTCATCGTCGTCGGCATTTTCTTCTTCGGCGGCGCGGCGCGCAGCGGCAGCCTGATGCTGCACCAGCGCTTCGCGGTCGGCGACGGGGATCTGATAGTAGTCCGGGTGGATTTCGCTGAAGGCGAGGAACCCGTGGCGGTTGCCGCCATATTCAACGAAGGCCGCCTGCAGCGAAGGCTCTACGCGCGTGATTTTCGCGAGATAGATATTGCCTCGAAGCTGCTTTCTGCTTTCCGACTCGAAGTCGAATTCGTCAACGCGGTTTCCATTCACGACCACGACCCGAGTCTCCTCGGGGTGGGTCGCGTCGATAAGCATCTTGTTTGCCATTGAGCAAATCTCCAGGACGCCGACCACCGCGCAGAGCAAGGCGCAAATTCATGCGGCCGAGCGGGCGCGCGCAGGCGCCGATTGTGTGAAGCCGGTCTGCCGCAATCGCCTGATGGCGGTGCGCGGCGAAAGAACCGGATTGGGTCTTGAATGATGAAGAGGAGGCAGAAGCGCCCCGGAAAATCGGGTCGCACGCCATGGAGAGACAGTGAGGCACCCGCTTCAAAAAGCGAACGTGTCGTCCCTGTTTTTCGTCCAACTGCGTGGTTGCGTCGTGCATCTCAACCTTTGACGCCCCCTGATATTCGCCGGGGGCGGGCGGAATTCGTCTTCTCCGCCAGGGGCCCCGCGCCGGTTATCCGGAACTGACCCAAGGAGGTTAAACGAGCGATTACGCGCTCGGGCGATCTGATTTCGCGCTCAGCCCGTGAAACCCCCGTGAAATATATAAAGGGGAATCGGAGCTGGAAGGGCGGCGAAGCTGGAAGGGTTGCACCGCTATCGCGGGAACCGCGCTCGTCGCGTCTAGGACGCCAGACCGGCTAGCCTTCGCTTTGTACGTTTGCGGTCCTGATTTGGCAAGCACGCGCTTTACGAAGCAAGGAGCCTTATATTAACCAGCCTAGTCATTGATAATTCGTGAAGTTTTCGATTTGGTAATGGTTTATAAAGCATTCTCATCAGAATAGCTTAAGGGCGTTCGGTCGATTCAAACGGGCGCGCTGGCACACGCACCCTTCTGGTCCGCGTGCCGATCCGACGCTGATCGCATATGGGCAGGCTGCGATTTTTATGGTGAATATCAGGCGCGTACCGGTTTTGAAATGGTTGGCAAAGTTCGGCCTCGGCTGCGCCGTCATTTTGGCCGTGGCGCTGGCCGATCTGCCGCTCAGGGCCGAGCCCGGCGTGCTGGGTTCGCTGCCCATCGCCCGCCCCACCACCACGACACGCGCGCCGAGCGTCGATCAGGCGGCCTATCCAGCGCCTGCGCTCGATGCCACCACCCCCTCAAGCGACACGATTCCGGCCGCCTCGTCGCAAACCGGCCAGACCACCGTGACCGGCATCAGGGTAGGGGATCGCGGCGCGGAAACCCGTTTCGTCGTCGAGCTGAGCGGCCCGCAGGCCGTTCGCTATCACGTCTTCACGCTGGCAGACCCTTACCGCGTCGTCGTCGACATGCAGAACATGTCCTCGCACCTTCCCGATGTGGCGGGGCTGAAGGGCGGCGGATTGATCGCCGATTATCGCTACGGCGTCTTCCAGCAAAACACCTTCCGCATCGTCATCGACACGACCGTTCCCGTGGCCGTATCGCGCAATTTCACGCTGGAGCCGCAGGGCGGCTTTGGCAGGCGTGTCGTCCTCGATCTCGCCCAGACCGATCCCGTGAGCTTCATGTCATCGGTCGGCCTTCCCGATAGCGATAACGCAGCCGTTCAGGCCGAAGCCGTCCGGCCGGTCGTCGCCCCGGTCGCGCCCTCCCGCCCCGAAATCAGGCATGATCGCCGCCGCGTCGTCGTCATCGACCCCGGCCATGGCGGCGTCGATCCGGGCACGCATGGCAAAAGCGGCGTGCTCGAGAAAGACGTCGTGCTGGCCTTCGGGCGCGAGCTTGCCAAGCGCCTGCGCGAAAGCGGCCGCTATGACGTGCATATGACGCGCGACAGGGACTTCTTCATTCCGCTGCGCGACCGCGTGGCTTTCGCACGCCGCCACAAGGCCGACCTCTTTATCTCGATCCATGCGGATTCGATTGCCAAGTCGGACGTGCGCGGCCTGTCTGTCTACACCCTGTCGGAAACCGCCTCCGACAAGGAAGCGGCCGCGCTCGCCCGCAAGGAAAACCTCTCCGACGCCATAGCGGGCATCGACTTTCAGGGCGAGTCGCCCGAAGTCACCGGCATCCTGATCGACCTCGTGCAGCGCGAAACCAAGAACTATTCGGCCCGTTTCGCCAAGTCGATTGTCGATTACACGCGCCATTCGACGACCCTGCTGGACCCCACGCACCGCTTCGCTGGCTTCGTCGTGCTCAAGGCCCCCGATGTTCCCTCCGTGCTGGTCGAACTGGGTTTCCTGACCAACAGCGCCGATGAAAAGCGCCTGACCTCCTCGAAGTGGCGAACCAGCGTCGCCACCTCCTTTGTCCGCGCCATCGACCGTTATTTCGGCGACCGGCTCGCAGAGGGCCCGAACTAGCCGCAAGTGCAGGGGGGGCCATATGGTCGCCTCATTTGTTGCGCAAATGAAGCGCCGCCAAATTTGCGTTAACCATAGCGCATGGTTTGGCGGATAATTTTCGGCAGGGATTTCGTGCTGTGCTAAATGGTGCGAAACTTCGTGTCATATTGATGCAGGCGCGCCAGCTATGCGGCCGCATATGAGGGGTGGGCAGTGAGCCCTATGCTGAGAATCTTCACGGCGATAGCAGCGGTTTTTCTGGTTGTTCTGTGCGGCGGCTTGCTCGCCGGCGGCTATATGCTGTGGCAGTTGAACCAGGACCTGCCGGATTATTCCAAGCTGGCCGATTACGAACCCCCGGTCATGACGCGCGTTCATGCGGGCGACGGAAAGCTCATCGCCGAATATGCGCGCGAACGCCGCCTCTATGTTCCGATCAACGTGATCCCCAAGCGCGTCATCGAGGCTTTCCTCGCCGCCGAAGACAAGAATTTCTACAGCCATGGCGGCGTCGATGCGACGGGCATCGCGCGCGCCATGTTCGACAACATCATCAACATCGTGAACGACCGCCGCCTTGCCGGCGCGTCCACGATCACGCAGCAGGTCGCGCGCAACTTCCTCCTGAACAGCGACCGCACGCTGACGCGCAAGCTCAAGGAGGCGCTGATCGCGCTGCGTCTTGAGAAGGCCTACACGAAGGACAAGATCCTCGAACTCTATCTGAACGAAATCTATCTCGGCATGGGCGGCTATGGCGTCGCCGCCGCCGCGCAGATCTATTTCGATCAGCCGCTCGACAAGCTCACCATCGCGCAAGTCGCCTATCTCGCCGCGCTGCCCAAGGGCCCTGCAAACTATCAGCCCTATACCTATCGCGACCGCGCCATTGCGCGCCGCAACTGGGTCATCAGCCGCATGCAGGAAGACGGCTTCATCACCGCCGAAGAAGGTGCTGCCGCACGCGCCGAAGAATTCACCGTCACCCAGCGCCCCGTCGGCGTGCAGGTGGCCAACGCCGAATATTTCGTCGAAGAAGTTCGCCGCGAGCTTTATGCCAAGTTCGGTGAGCAGAAGCTTTACGAAGGCGGCCTCTCGGTCCGCACGACCATCGACACGCGCATGCAGGGCGTTGCCCGCACCGCGTTGCGCAAGGGCCTCACAGATTACGATCGGCGCCACGGCTGGCGCGGTCCGGTCGCCAAGCTCGATGCGGGCGCGAACTGGCACACTGCATTGCAGACGCAGCCCCATGCCGAAGACCTCGCGCCCTGGACGCTCGGCGTCGTTCTCGACTTGACGCCGCAGGCCGCGAAGATCGGTTTGCGACCCGAAAAACTCGCCAGCGGAAAATTCTCCACGGACGTGAAAACGGGAACCATCCCCTTCAGCGAAATCTCCTGGGCGCGCGCCTCGATCAAGAACCAGTATCTCGGCGCCGTTCTGAAGCAGCCCTCCGACGCGCTCGCCATCGGCGATGTCATCTATGTCGAGCCGATCTACAAGAAGGGCGAGACGACGCCGGATCATTACGCGCTGCGTCAGGTGCCCGCCGTCAATGGCGCCGTCGTCGCGATGGACCCGCATACGGGCCGCGTGCTCGCCATGCAGGGCGGCTTCAGCTTCGACCAGAGCGAATTTAACCGCGCCGTGCAGGCGCTCCGCCAGCCCGGCTCCTCCTTCAAGCCATTCGTCTATGCCGCCGCGCTCGATCATGGCTTCACGCCTGCAAGCCTCGTTCTCGATGCGCCTTTCGTCATGGATCAGGGCGCGGGCCTCGCGCTCTGGAAGCCGGAAAACTACGAGCACAATTTCTACGGCCCCTCGACGCTGCGCTTCGGCCTCGAGCATTCGCGCAACGTGATGACGGTTCGCCTCGCTCAGAATATCGGCATGGACAAGGTCGCCGATTACGCGCACCGCTTCGGCATCACTGACAATATGTCGCCCGTCCTCTCCATGGCGCTCGGCGCTGGCGAGACGACGCTGATCAGGCTCACCGCCGCTTACGCCATTCTCGACAATGGCGGCCGCAAGGTGACGCCGACCTTCATCGACCGTATTCAGGACCGCTGGGGCCGCACGATCTACAAGCATGATAATCGTCCGTGTCAGGATTGTAACGCCGATTGGGCAGGCCAGCAGCCACCGGAACTTCCCGACACGCGCGAGGAAATCGAGAATCCGCAAACCGCCTATCAGATGACTTCGATCCTCGAAGGCGTGATCCAGCGCGGTACAGGTTCCGCTGCAAAGGCCGTTCCCGTGCCGCTCGCCGGCAAGACCGGCACCTCGAACGACGAACGCGACGCATGGTTCATGGGTTATTCGCCAAACCTCGTCGTCGGCGTCTTTGTCGGCTACGACAATCCGACGCCGCTCGGCCATGCTGAAACCGGCGGGCGCACCGCCGCGCCCATCTTCCGCGACATCATGATGGAAGAAGTCGGCAAGGAGCCCGCTATCCCGTTCCGCATTCCGCCCGGCATCAATCTGGTGAAGGTCGATCCGAAAACGGGCCAGCTCGCCTCGTCCAGTAGCCCCAACGTGATTCTCGAAGCCTTCAAGGATGGCACCGATCCGCAGATGGATTCGGGCTCCTCATCGCTCGGCGTCGTCACAGGCTCGCCTGTTTCCGGCCTCGATGGTGCGCCCGCCCCGTCGCCGGGCACGAATGACGAGGGCATCAATTCAGGCACGGGCGGGCTTTACTGAGGCCTTTTGCCTTCGCGGGTTTACACCCGCGTCCGTTCGGCCTATTTTCCCGCTCCGCGTTCCACGGAGGCCAGTTATGCGTGCCGAGACCCAGAATATTGCAGATGAAATCAAGCAGTCGCTCGCGCTGCTGAGGAGGCATCTTTGACTGGGATTCTGCACGCAAGCGCCTCGACGAACTGAACGCGAAGGCCGAAGACCCCAATCTCTGGAACGATCCCGCAAAAGCTCAGACGCTGATGCGCGAACGCACGCGTCTTGAAGGCGCGATCAACGCCTATCTGACCCTCGAAGCCTCGCTCAACGACAATCTCGAACTGATCGAGCTTGGCGAAGCTGAAGGCGATGAGAGCATCGTTGTCGAAGCCGAAGCCGCGCTGAAAGTCGCGCGCGAAGAGGCACGCAAGGCCGAGATCGAAACCTTGCTCGCTGGCGAAGCCGACAGCAACGACGCCTATGTCGAAGTGCATGCGGGCGCAGGCGGCACCGAAAGCCAGGACTGGGCCTCCATGCTCCTGCGCATGTATACGCGCTGGGCCGAGCGCAAGGGCTACAAGGTCGAGCTGATGGAGCGCCATGACGGCGAAGAAGCGGGCATCAAATCCGCGACCATCACCGTCAAGGGCCACAATGCTTTCGGCTGGCTGAAAACGGAATCGGGCGTTCACCGCCTCGTGCGCATTTCGCCCTATGACTCGAATGCGCGCCGCCATACGAGCTTCTCCAGCGTCTGGGTCTATCCCGTCGTCGACGAGACGATCGACATCGACGTCAAGGAAAGCGACTGCCGCATCGACACTTTCCGCTCCTCCGGTGCAGGCGGCCAGCACGTCAACACGACGGACAGTGCGGTGCGCATCACGCATATTCCGACCAACATCGTCGTCGCCTGCCAGAATGAGCGCTCGCAGCACAAGAACCGCGCGACCGCATGGAACATGCTTCGCGCGCGCCTCTACGAGCTTGAGCTCGAAAAGCGCGAAACCGCGGCGCAGGCCGAAGCGGCAGGCAAGACCGATATCGGCTGGGGCCACCAGATCCGCTCATATGTCTTGCAGCCCTATCAGATGGTGAAAGACCTGCGCACCGGTGTCACCAGCCCGGCGCCCGCCGATGTTCTCGACGGCGACGTCGATGAATTCATGGCCGCCGCGCTCGCTGCCCGCGTCAAGGGCGGTGCCGACGCCGTCGTTGAGGATATCGACTAGGGCCATGCCCGCATCACCGAAACATTACGATGTCGTCGTCATCGGGGCAGGCGGCACGGGCCTCTTCTGCGCCATGACGGCTGGAGCGCGGGGCCGCAGCGTCCTCGTGCTCGATCACGCCCGCGCACCCGGCGAGAAGATCAGGATTTCCGGCGGCGGCCGCTGCAACTTCACCAATCTGCACACGACAGCCGCAAACTTCCTCTCCGACAATCCGCGCTTTGCCATCTCCGCGCTCAAGAGCTACACGCAGCGCGATTTCATCGCCCTTGTCGATCGCTACAAGATCGCCTGGCATGAGAAAACCCTCGGCCAGCTTTTCTGCGACGGCTCCTCGCAACAGATCATCGACATGCTGCTCGCCGAATGCCGCGCGGCAAATGTCGCAATCGAACTCGAAACGAAAATCTCCGACGTCGCGAAAACGGAAGCGGGCTTCGAGCTGGCAACAGATCGCGGTCGCGTGTCCTGCGCCTCTCTCGTCATCGCCACGGGCGGCAAGTCGATCCCGAAAATGGGCGCGACAGGTTTCGGCTATGAAATCGCCAAACGCTTCGGCCTTGCCGTCATCACGCCGCGCCCCGCGCTCGTCCCGCTGACCTTCGGGCCGGATCTGATGCGCGAGATCGAGGGCCTCGCAGGCGTGTCCGCCGACGCCACCGTCGCCAGTGGCAAGACGCGTTTCGCCGAGGCATTGCTCTTCACGCATAAGGGGCTGAGCGGCCCCTCGATCCTGCAAATCTCGTCCTACTGGAAAGAGGGCGGGGAGATCGCCGTCAATCTCGCGCCCGGCATCGATGTTCTCGCCGCGCTGAAAGACGCCCGCAAGGCGCAGCCCAAGCAGGATGTCGCCACCGCCTTGTCGCGCATTGTTCCCAAACGCCTCGCAGACCGCATCGTGGAACTGAACGGGGGAAGCGCGCGCCTTGCCGATACGTCGGATGCCCGCTTCAGGCAACTGGCCGCCGCCGTGGGCGATTGGCGCATCGTGCCGAGTGGCACTGAAGGTTTCCGCATCGCTGAAGTGACGGCAGGCGGCGTCGATACGGACGCGCTTTCATCGAAGACCTTCGAAGCCCGCGCCGTCCCCGGCCTTCACTTCATCGGCGAAGTCGTCGATGTGACCGGCCATCTCGGCGGCTTCAATTTCCAGTGGGCCTGGTCCTCGGGCTTTGCCGCCGGACAGCACGTCTGAAAATAGAAAACCACGGCGGAGGCAATTCCGCCGTGGTCTGTTTTCCGTGCCGCCCGCATTTCGCGAGCGAAAATTCTGTTATTGCGCTGCTGGCCGTTTGACGACCACGCCGCCATCGCCGACGACGACCGGGCTGCCGGCTTCTGCCGGGCGCTGCGCAACAGGGCGCGGTGCGGCGGCAAGCGGCGTCGCGGCAGGGCGCAGCACGGGCTTCGGTGTGGAAGCCTGTCCGATGGGATCGTCCGAATGGCGGCAATTGCCTTCGAAGAAGGCGCCGGTTTCGACCGCCAGCGCTTCATGCAGAATGTCGCCTTCGACATGGCAGGTCGATGAAAGCTGAACGCGCCGTCCGCGAATGGTGCCGATCACGCGGCCGCGAATAACGATGTCCTCGGCGACGATCTCGCCATTGATGGAAGCCTTTTCGCCAACCGTCAGCGACTGGCTGCGAATATCGCCTTCAACCGTGCCGTCGACCTGAATATCGCCCGTGGCGACCAGGTTGCCGTGAACCACGAGATCGTTGGAGATGATGGAAGGCGCAGTCCGCACACCGGTCCGTTTGGTGGGTGCGATGGGCGCTGGAATTGCAGCGCTTGCCTGAACAACCGGCCTTTCGGCCTCTTTACCCTTGTTTCGCGAAAACATAATGCCCTGCCTCGATGAACTTGGAGGGGTCGCGGACGATGCCGTCGAACCAGACCTCATAGTGAAGATGTGGGCCACTGCTTCTGCCGGTGGACCCAACACGGCCGATCACGTCTCGAAATGCAATTTTCTGGCCAACCTTGACGTTGATGGCGCTCAGGTGGCCATAGCGAGTCCTGAAGCCATTTCCGATGTCGATTTCGATCAGGCGGCCATAGGCCCCCTTCCAGTCGGCATAGGTGACAATTCCCGATGTCGTCGCATAGACCCTGGCGCCGTAATCGGTCGCCAGATCCTCGCCCGCATGAAAGGCCATGCGCCCGTTGAAAGGGTCCCGGCGCGCGCCGAAGCCGCTGGTCTCGTGATAGCTGATCAGCGGCTCGGCCAAAGGCATTTTAGCAATGGTTTTCTCAAGATCGCCCATGGTGTTGAGATTCTGGCTGACCCGGAAAAGCTGCTTCGTGAAGGTATTTTCCTCGCCGCCGCCCGCCAGCGCCTCGCCCTCGGCCAGCCCGAGGAAGGGGCCGCCTTCGGCATCCGCGACCTTGCCTTTGTCGCCCGCGCTGCGCTTCACCAGCGCCTTGGCGTCGGCCACATCGGTCATGCCGATGATCGATTTCAGCTCCCGGATGCGGCGATCGGTATTTTCCTCGACCCGGTTGATGAGGCCCTGTTGGGCACGGTCGAGCTTGGTCAGGCGTGTGTCGATTTGGGAGGATGTCCCATGTTGGTCTTCTCCGCCCGCAAGGCCGGAAATCTCGATGCCGCCATCGATGACGAAGGCGCCCGCATCCGCCGCCCGCTGCGGCCGCGTCGTCGTCTGCCCGACAGTGACGTTGTCGCCGTCCTGATCTACCGACATCAGGATCGTATTGCCCTGCGCATCGCTGCGTGAGCCGCGCAAGGTGGCGGCATAGCGCTGGCGCATCGTGTCGAGTTCGGAACTTGCCGACTGGCGCTGGCCCATCAGCGCGGTGAGCTGGCGATGCTTGTCCTCAAGCTCGCGCGTCGAGGCGAGGAACCGCTCCTGCGAAATCACAAGCTGCCCGTTCAGCTCGTCATATGCCGATTGAAGCTGCGCCACGCGCTCTTCATAAGCGCCCTGCATCTTCACATATCGCTGCTCTTTCGAGGCGATGATCTGTTCTTTGAAAACGACGTTGACGGAGGAAAAGGCGATCCAGCTAAAGAACACGAAGCCGATAGCAAGGAACACAGCCTGCGTGAAAGGCGACAGCGAAATGAACTGCACCTGACCGTGACTGCGAAGATAGATCTGCCGCTCAACGTAATGATGGCGCAGAAATCTGCGCACGGCATTTCCGAAATCTGAACCGCTATGGTGCACGCCCCTCATGCGCCATACCCCCTGTACCAGCGTCTAACTCAATGTAATGAAACGACTTTCCTACACACTCCTTAAGATTTGGTGTGTTTGGTTAACATTGCATTGAGAAAGTTTTATGGCCCCCGCCACGAACTGTGCCGTTTAGTGTCACTCATTAGGGCCGCGAAGAAAAGCGTTTTCAACGCGACGTCAGCGGTTCGTAGAAAGTAGGGTGCAGTCCGGCGGCGGCGCGCGCCTCGTCATTGAAGGGCGGCTTCAGCAGTCCACGGAAATGTTTTCGCACAAGCGCGTGGAACGTCTCGGCGGGCGAAATTTCGCCTTCGTCGCATAAATATGTAAACCACCGCGCTCCAGCCCCTACATGTTGCTGTTCCTCGCTATAGATCATGCGCAGCACGTCGGCGCTTTCAAGGTCGCCCGCGCCCGTCAGCCGCTCGATCATCACCGGCGTCACGTCGAGCCCGCGGGCCTCGAGCACCAGCGGCACCACGGCGAGCCGCGCCAGCAAATCGTGCCGCGTTTCCTCTGCCGCCTCCCAAAGCCCGTTATGGGCGGGCAGGTCGCCATAGGTTCCGCCCATGGCCGCCAGCCGTCCCTGAACGGCGAGGAAATGCTTTGCCTCCTCGTCGCCCACCTTGATCCAGTCGTCGAAGAAGGCGCGCGGCAGGTTTTCCCGCGCCCAGCGCCCGGCCATGTCGAAGGCAAGGTCGATGGCATTGAGTTCAATGTGGGCAAGCGAGTGGAGCAGGGCAAAGCGCCCGCGCTCGCCCTTGAAGGTGCGCTTGGGCATGGCCCTGTGCGTCAGAAGCTCGGGCTTTGCCGGGCGGTTCGGGCGGTCGGGCATCGGCCCGTCGCCGGGCGAGAAGAGCGGCAACTCGCCGCTTCGCCAGCTTTTGGCGAGCCTGTGCCCAAGGCGCGCCTTTTCATCCGCTTGCGGACACTCAAGAACCATCCGCGCGCCATCCGCCAGCGAAGCGAAGGGCTGCGTCATTGCAGTTTCGAAATTCACGCCTTCAGATTTCCTTCACGGCGGCCAGAACCTCGTCCGCATGGCCATCGACCTTCACCTTCGGCCAGGTCCGCCGAATGACGCCCTTGCTGTCGATCAGGAAAGTCGTCCGGTTGATCCCCATGAAGGCCCGGCCATAGAGCTTCTTCTCCGCCCACACGCCGTAAGCTTCGAGCATCTCGCCGCTCTCGTCCGAAAGCAGCCGGACGGTCAGATTGTGCTTGTCCCTGAACTTGCAATGCGCGGCAATCGTGTCCTTCGAAACGCCAAGCACCACCGCGCCCGCCTTCTCGAATTGGGCCTTCTTCGCCGAAAAGGCGATGGCCTCCACCGTGCAGCCCGGCGTGTCGTCCTTTGGATAGAAGTAGAGCACGACCTTCTGGCCCTTCAGCCCGGCCAGCGAGATTTTCGAACCGTCATCGGCAGGCAGCGCGAAATCAGGCGCATGCTCGCCCACACCGGGCAGCGCCGCCGCAGCGGCTGCCGCCGCGGCCTTCTTGGTCGGGTTCTTGGCTTTTGGCTCCGTACCGGCCTTTGCCGCCGTCTTTTTCACGCCGGACTTGCCGGTTTCAACTGCCTTGGCCATTCAGACTCTCCGATTCAAGCTTGCCGCAATCCGCCGACGACCCGCAGGCCGTCCGCATTCAGTAAAAACTGGGATCATGTGGTTAACATCGTAGCCCGGGAAAGCCAGTCTTGTCCGATGGCTTGATGCCAAATGTGAAGACTTCGCGCGCATCCGCGTTTAAATAGGAATGGCGGCATTCATCCTGGCCGTTTCGTCGTTTTGGGATGCAGCTCGGGCCGTCTTGGCTGCGAGCTATAGGAGCCCGGTCGTTTCTTGATCCGCCGTACCAGTAAGATTGCGCTTGAGATCGTTGGCGTTGCCGTTGCGGCGACGGCGATTCTGCTTGCCGTATTGGCATGGCGGCTTTCATCCGGCCCCGTCTCGCTCCCCATCCTCGCGCAGATCCTTCAGGACGGCGTCACGGGCCAGCTCAACGGCGGCAGCGTCGAAATCGGCGGTACGATCCTGCGCTGGCGGCCGGAGCAGCATCAGGTCGGCCTGCGCGTCGTCGACGTCAAAATCACCGGCGCGGACGGCAACCGCGTCGCGGTCCTGCCGGAAGTTTCCTTCCGTCTCAGCATGCCCGCGCTCCTGCGCGGCCGCATCGCGCCGACAGCGGTGGAGCTTTACGGCGTTTCGGCCACGCTCATCCGCCGCCCGGAAGGCCTGTCGATGGGCCTCGCCTCGGCCAACGACAAATCCCGGACGGAATCCTCCTTCGTGCTCGGCCCCATGGTCGAGGCGCTGGTAAGGGGCGAGAGCGATAGTTCGATGCTCGGCTATCTCCGCCGCGTCGGCATTCAGGATGCAACGCTGCGCATCGTCGACGAGGTCAATGGCGTCACCTTCGAAGCGCCCAAGGCGAACCTTGCGATCTTCCGGGGCGATGGTGGCCTCGCCGCCACGCTGAGCGCCGATCTCGCGCTTGGCGACACGATGGGCCATATCGAGCTTGAAGGCGCGCTGCCCGAGGGCGCGAAAAGCGCCACGGTCGCCATGCATGCGACCAACATCGTCCCCGCCGCGCTCGCCCGCATGTCTCCTGCCTTCGCCAACTACGCCATGATCGACGCGCCGATGGATGCGGCGGGCGATCTCGATATAGCGCCGGACGGCGAAGTAAAGTCCGCTCATCTCGTGCTCGATGCAGGCAAGGGCAACTTCACCATTCCCGGCCTCAAGCAGGCGCCCGTGCCGCTTGAAAAGGCCCATGCCGAACTGTCGCTCGATGCCCCCGCAAAGCGCATCGCGCTGCATCAACTGGTGTTGCAGGCAGGCCCGCACCGCGTCGCCATGACGGGTCACGTCGATTATGTGCTGGGCGAGGGCGTCGATCTCACCTCCGCGAAGTTCGAGCTTTCCGCAGGCAAGACGACGACCCAGATGGCCGGCATCTTCGAGGGTCTGGTAAATATCGATAATGCGCATCTGGCGGGCATGCTCGATTTCGACAAGCGCGCCTTGATCATCGACGATGTGAGCATCGGCGTTGCGGGCGGCAAGGTCGCCGCGTCCGGCACAATCGGAGAAGGCGCGCGGTCTCCCGCCCTGAAGATCAAGGGCACGATCGACAACATTCCAGTCAACGAAGCCCGCTCCGTCTGGCCGCTGGCCCTGTCGCCCAATTCGCGTGAATGGGTGTCGAAGAACATGAAGGATGGCACGCTCGAAAAAGGCACCTTCGCCATCGACGTGCCCGTCGATCTTCTCGCCGATGCCGACGAAAATCACACCCCGATCCCCAATGAGCGCATCCAGTTCGAGTTCAATGTCCGCGGCACCACCGTCAATTTCCTTGACGGCATGCCGCCGCTCTCGGGCGTGGCGGCGCGCGGCCTCGTGCAGGGCAATCGTTTCGATGCGTGGGTCACGTCGGCTTCCGTCGTCGTCGCTCCCGGCAAGGTCATCACCATCCCGAGCGGCCACTTCCTGGATGGCAGCCTCGCCGACAAGACCAGCATCGGCGAAATCGAATTTGCAGGCGCAGGCGCCACCGCCGACATTCTCGCGCTTCTCGACCACGAGCCGCTGAAGCTGATCCGCGGCTTCGGCCTCGATCCCTCGACCATTGGCGGCAGCGGCACGTTGAACGCCACGCTGCGCCTGCCGCTGGTGAAAACCGTCACGATTGACGAAGTGGATTTCGCGGGCAAGGCGCATGCCGAAAACGTCGTCATCCCCAACATCCAGCCCGATCTCTCGATTACCTCCGGCACGCTCGACATAGACGTGTCGCGCAAGGGGCTGAAGGGCGTCGGCAATGTCAGCCTGAACGGCATTCCGCCATTGAAACTCGTCTGGACGGAAAGCTTCGTCCGCACCAAGGCGCCGAGTTCCTCCTATCAGATTTCCGGTCGCCTCGACGATGCCGCGCGCAAGGCCATCGGCCTCGTATTCGACAAATATATCACCGGCCCCGCCATGCTCGACGCGACGCTCACCGGCAGCGGCGCGAATATCGGCAATGCGACCGTTCACGCCGATGTCACCGGCGCGGCGCTCGACATCAACTATCTCGGCTGGACCAAGCCGACAGGCAAGACGGCGGCCATTGACTTCAATCTCGCCATGTCGGCCAAGGGCTTTGCCTTTTCCGGCTTCAAGCTGTCGGGCGAAGGCATCGACGCGCGCGGCGATTTCGTCATGGACAAGAACTGGGACTGGATATCCGCCGCTCTGCCGGTCGTGAAGCTCGGGCCGCACAACGATCTCTCGATGAATGCGCAGCGCGACGACAAGGGCGAGTTGACGCTAGACATCAAGGGCGTGAAGGCCGATGCGCGCGGCCTGTTGCACAGTTTCGTTTCCGGCAATGGCGACAAGAAAGAAGCCGAAGCCGCCGCCACCCGCATCGTGACGCCCGCAATGGAAAGCGATCCCGCCCGCCGCACGGTCATCCGCGCCGCGCTGGGCGAGGTTGCCGCACAGAACGACACGAAGTTCACGGGCCTCGATGCGAGCCTCACCCTGATCGACGACTGGGTATATCTCGTCCGCATCGAAGGCACGGATGAGAGCGGCATGCCGTTCAAGGCATCGATCAAACCGGCGGAAAACCGCACGCGCGATTTCTCGATGACCTCGAATGATGCGGGCTTCGTTTTCCGCTCGCTCGATCTTGCCAAGGAAGTCGTCGGCGGCGCTTTCGTGGCCAAGGCAGGCATCGACGACAAGCTTCCCGGCTCGCCCATGGACGGCACCATTGATGTGGCGCAGTTCCGCATCGCCAATGCGCCTGTGCTGGCGAAAATTCTGACGCTCGGTTCGCTCACCGGCATCGGCGACACGCTGAAAGGCGAGGGCATTTATTTCGATAGCCTGAAACTGCCTTTCCGCGTTACCGGCCATCGCATCCATGTTGACGATGCGCGTATGGCCGGCCCCGCCATCGGCCTCACCATGAAAGGCCAGGTCGATCGCGCCTTCGATGTGGTCGATATGGAGGGCACGCTCGTTCCCGCCTATACGATCAATTCCATCCTCGGCAATGTGCCGCTGCTCGGCCCGCTCATCATCAGCCGCAAGGGCGAGGGCATTTTCGGCTTCACCTATGCGGTGAAGGGCAGCACCGACAATCCGAGCGTCATCGTCAATCCGCTCTCCGCCATTGCGCCGGGATTCCTGCGCCGCCTTTTCGAATTCGGCAGCTCGCTGCCGCCCGAGCCGGTCGCGCCCGTCACCGTCGAGCCGGCTGAAACATCCCTCCCTCCCCAAAAAGTGCCGGAATCCGCCGAAAGTCAGCCGCAGCCATAAAATGCGGAGTGCCGATTCACGATTGCGGAGTAAAACTCCGCATATCTATACTCGGTCATTGGTACTGACGGACAGCGGAGGAGGAGACGATGTCCACAAACGAAAGAATGACGGTCGACGCAGCCTATGAGGCCGTCGCGCCGGACGATTTCCCCGCCATGATGGAAATCGATCGCTATGGGCATCGCTCAACGGCTTTCGACAAGATCATCTCGGCCACCCACGATCACTTCTGGGACCCGCTCGATCCCAAATACATCGACTTCAACGATAAATGGGATCTCGACCGCGACCTGCTGGTCCCGACGGATTTCAACCTCGAGCTCCAGTCCGCCGTTTCGGACAAGCTCGACGAGGGCCAGAAGATTTATCTGGTGAACGAATCCGTCCGCTGGACCATGTCCTCGATCCTGCATGGCGAGCAGGGCGCGCTCGCGCTGTCGGCCTCGCTCTGCCACATCCTGAAAGATCCGGGCGCGCAGGAATATGCGGCGAACCAGACGCGTGAGGAAGCGCGCCACGTCACCGGCTTTGCAAACTACATCAAGGCGCGCTGGGGCAAGCCGACCGCTTGCGGCATCGTGCTGCGCGATCTGCTGGTCGATATCGTCGCCACGCCGCTCGCCTGGAAGAAACTCGTCGGTATGCAGATGATCGTCGAAGGCCTTGCCATGGGCACCTTCGCGAAATTCTATTCCGAAACGCATGATCCGCTGATGAAGAAGCTCATGCAGTTCGTGATGACGGACGAAGCCTTCCACCACAAGTTCGGCAAGATCTGGGCCGACCGCACGGTCCCCCAGCTTCCTGAAGCCGAACGCGACATGATCGAGGATTGGGCGCTCGAAGTCTTCATGACGCTGCTGCGCAACTCCACGGGGCCTGAGCAGAAGAAAGTCATCTACGAAAAGATCGGCCTCGACTGGCGATGGGTCCAGTCCGCGCTTCTCGAAGCCATGACAGACCGCAAGCTGCGCGCAACCATGATGGAAGGCACCAGCGTTTTCCGCGTCCTCATCAAGACGCTGCTGAAAGCAGGCATCATCACCAAGCGCACCGCGTCGCAATATGCGGCTTACGTCGATATGGAAGAACTCCATGGCGAAGGCGATCGCATGATCGGCGACGACATCGCGGAAGAAGGCATTCGCAGCCTGCTTGCCATCAACGGCGCTGGCGGCCACGCGGCCATCTACGCCATGCGCAACAGCGCCGCCGCCGAATAAGTACGCCCCCGCGTTTCGTCCCCCACGAAACGCAAACGAAGAGGCCCCCTTCCAGAATGGAAGTGGGCCTTTTTTGTCGAGGTCATCCGTCAAGGCCGCGCATGGCGACCCGCATCGACCGCCGCAGACACCGCCGTCGTCCCGGGACTTGTTCCCGGGACCCATCTTCCCGCGAACTCCGGCGAAGCCGCTGGACCCCGGGAACAAGTCCCGGGGTGACACCATTAGGA
>NZ_JBASBH010000027.1:0-54756 GCF_049651025.1 Parvibaculum sp.
GTCGGAATCCGTATCCGCCCCTGTCAGCATGATGATCGGCACCTTGACGCCGTCCTTGCGCATCAGGCGGCAAACCTCGCGCCCATCCATGTCCGGCAATCCGACATCGAGCAGGACGAGATCGACATGGGCGGAGCGCACATGCTCAAGCCCACTCGCCGCCGACGGCATGGCGATGCAATCGAATTCCTCATGAAGCTGAAGCTGTTCGATCAGCGACCCGCGAAGCGCCTCGTCGTCATCGACGATCAGGATTTTCTTGGACGTCATGAAACGCTCAAAGCTGATAGCCGAAATGACGAATATGTTTTTCAAGCAACGGCAAAACCGGCGCCAGATGCTTCTCATAGCGCCGCCAGCGATCCGCCGCCGTGCCGTAGATCGGTTGCGTCACCTGCGCATATGACGGTGTACGGATCGTCCCGCGCGCCAGCGCATGCGCGGCAGGATCGCTCTGCGCCTCATTCCATGTAAGCCCAAGGAAATCGATCACCGGCTCGACCTCCCCACGCAGATCGCGAATGAGATTCTCGTACCGCACCTCGACGACATTGAGCGGCAACACCGTGCGATATTGCTGCCAGAGCGTCATGACGCGATCGTAAAGTCGCGCCGCCCCGTCGAGCGACAGAAAATTCGCCATCGCGCCATTTGGAATAAAGTCCTGCATGAAGCAGGACAGCACGACGTCAGCGGGATGACGCAGCGCGAGAATGATTTTCGCTTCAGGAAAGATGCGCTGAACGAGACCGATGTGAACGATGTTGAGCGGCATCTTGTCGACGATGATCTTCCCGGCAACGTCGACGCCCTCTTTCTCGACCTCCGCCCAATAAACCGAGCGCACATGACGACGAAGCTCGGCGGTAAGGGGTGCAAGCCCGAGCGGATAACCGCCCGGCAATGCATCCGCAGCCACCTTGGCAGCACGCAAGAGCGGGCGCTCCTCTATGACCTGCACTTCGTCATGCGAATCGAGAATCTGATCGAGCAGCGTCGTTCCCGATCTTGGAAAGCCCACAAGAAAAACCGGCGCGGCGCGATATTTCGCAACAGGCGGTTCGTCGGGTATCGCCTGCCAGCTTGAAATGAAAGCCGGCGTGAAAACCTCGATCAGTTTGTCCACGTCTTCCAGAAAGGCCTCATTGGTGACGCCCATCTGCTTGGAAAACTCAAACGTCTTTTCATTCTGCCGCGTGAAATAGGCAAAGGCTTCATCGACATTGCCAAGCTCATCGCAGACATTTGCCATCTCCGCATATATCACCCGGGCATCCGATGCCGACATTGCTTCCGCATTGACCCGGCTGAGGCGTTCATGGATTTCGGCAAGACGCTGCGGGTCGCGTTTGGCAATGCGGCGACGAGCCTTGGCCCAGACGCGCAAGGCATTTGCATTCTGAGGATCACGCGCGAGCGCCTTTTCCGCCCACAAAATCGCTTCCGGCAATTCCGACAGGCGCTCATGCGTCATCGCGATCATTGTCAGGAGCTCAAGCGGCTGCGGATCGAGTTGAGGGAGCGCACGATCGCAATAGGCAAGCGCCAGACGAAAATCTCCAAGGTCGCTCGCGGCCGTCGCTGCGCGTAGATAAGGCGCAATCTCGGCGGAGCGCAGCTTGATCAGCATTTCATAATCTTGAAGCGCTTCGGAGAACCTCTGCTGAGCAGCCAGAAGCTCTCCACGTTCGACATATGCATCGGCATATACCACGTCGATCTTGAGCGCCCGGTTATAGGAAGCAAGAGCCGCTTCAATCTTGCCCTGCTGACGCTGGGCATTTCCGAGATTCACCAGAAGATTTGGATGCGGCTTGGATGCCGCAAGCGCGGTGGAGATAAGGCGCTCCGATTCCGCCGCGTCGCCCTTCGCAAAGACAATAAGCCCGAGAAGATGCAATGCATCCGCTTGCCGTGGCACAAAACGCAGAATGAGACGCGCAATCTCCTCTGCTTGGCCAAAGTGCTTTGCCGCATAGAGTCCGGCGGCCTTCCTGAGCGCCTCGGCGATCTCACCGGACGAAGGCGCGCGCGGCACTGCAGGCATCGCAGAACCCGGCAGCGGGATCGTCGGTCGAAAGCCGCCCGCCATGCCGGGCAGTGGCACGGTTGGCCGCATGACCGGCCCCGGCGTGAAGGGCGTCGAAGGACCCTTTTTCGGCGGGCGTTTTGACATGACGAACGATCTCCGATCAGGCGGCATCTTCGCCGCAATCCGTTTCCCTCGACCAACCCGGATCACACGCGCTGGCCAAGCACTCAATATGGCCCGGTAATCTCTGCCGGGCAGCGCTTCAAGTCAAACCCGCGTCTCGCTTAAGACCTTGTTTCCATGAGACTTTGCCGCGGGCTTCAATTGGCCCAAGCCTTGCTGCCTTGAAGTGGAACCTCAGGCTCGAACAAAGCGCCAGTATGACCGATTTTGCCGCCTCCGCCGCACCCGCCCTTCACGGCAAGCACAATATGGCTTCCGACGCCTTCGACGCGTTGCGGACCGCGCGCGCGCAGGGAAAGACGCCCCAGGGGCAGGCATTGAGCTTTTCGGACCTTCTCGACACCATAAACCCCCTCCAGCATATTCCGGTCGTCGCGCAGGCCTATCGCCATCTGACCGGCGACACGATCAGCCCGCAGGCCCGGGTCGCCGGTGGTGCGCTTTACGGCGGCCCCATCGGCCTCGTCCTCTCCGTCGCCGATGCCGCCATAGCTTCGGTCTCCGGTGAGGACATAGGTGAACATGTCATCGCCGGCCTCTTCGGCAGCGACAAGCCGGAGCCGACGACGGTGGCGACGGCAACGCCGCCCGCAACGGCACAAGCCGCCGATACGACCGGATCGATTGCACCGGCGGCGACACCGGCAAGTGAAAAGTCTGCCCCCATGCCTGCCGCCGCGCCGGTACAGGTCGCATCAAAAACGCCGCCACAGCCGCTGCCCCAGCTCAGCCCTGACGCATTCAACGCCCTGATCGGCTCCTTTGCCGACCCGAAGGCCGCCAAGGCGGCAAACCCTGAGATAGCGGCGAAGGTTGCGGCCGCCGATGCCGCCTCTAAATTGCCGCTCCCCGCAGCGGCAAAGCCCGTCACAGGCAAGCCCGACGATCTGATGGCGGCCATGCAGACGAGCCTCGACCAGCTCGACGCACTGAAAGCCGCGAACACGGCGCAGCTTCCCGCCGCTGCCTTCGCACCGGGAGACACGGGCGGCTTCTGATCGCACTTGCCGCCGGGTCCCTGCTCATTAGAGTCGCGCCATGAGCATCTCGATAAATATTCACGTCACCGCCCCGAAAGGCGCGACGCTTGGCCGCCTCCGCTTTCACGGCGATGAATTCATCTGCGCCCTTGGCCGCTCGGGCATTGTCACGGCAAAACGAGAGGGGGATGGCGGCACGCCGATCGGCACCTTCCCGCTGCGGGAATTGCGATATCGGCCGGACAGGGTCGCACGACCGGTCAGCAGACTGACGATGATTGAAACACTGCCCGACGATGGATGGTGCGACGCGCCGGATGACGCGGCTTATAATCGCTTCGTCAAACGCCCTTATGGCGCAAGCACCGAAACGCTTTGGCGCGACGATCAGCTCTACGACATCGCCATCATGCTCGGTTACAACGATGCGCCCGTGAAACCGGGCGCAGGCAGCGCGATATTTTTCCATCTCGCGAAAGACAAGGACGGCGTCCTTCAACCGACCGAAGGCTGCGTCGCCCTGCGCCTCGACGATATGCGGAGCGTTCTCGCGAATGTGACGCCCACAACGCAAATGGTGATCGAGCTCGCATCAACTCCGTGAGCCGAACAAGGCGCTGCCGACACGCACATGGCTCGCGCCGCAACGGATCGCCGTTTCGAAATCCGCACTCATGCCCATGGAAAGCCCGGTAAGGCCATTGGCCCGCGCAATGTCAGCCAACAGCAGGAAATGTCGCTCCGGCGCTTCATCAACCGGCGGAATGCACATCAGCCCATCAATCGGCAGAGACAGTTCATCGCGGCATAGCCCGATGAACCGGTCGGTATCACTCGGCAACACACCCGCCTTTTGCGGCTCCTCGCCCGTATTCACCTGAATGAAAAGGCGCGGCAGGCGCGAACCGCTATCGCGTGCTGTCGCCAGCGCATGCGCAAGCCTTGGCCGGTCGAGCGTATGAATGACATCGAAAAGCGACAGCGCCTGTTTCAGCTTGTTGGTCTGCAAGGGCCCGATCAGATGAAGCTCTATTCCCTCCGTCTGCGATTTCAGCGCCGGCCATTTTGCCACCGCTTCCTGCACACGGTTCTCGCCAAAGACACGCTGCCCCGCATCGATCAGCGGCGTGATCTCCTTCGCATCGAAAGTTTTCGACACGGCCACGAGCGTCACCTCGTCATGTCGGCCAGCACCGGCCAAAGCAGTGGCCACACGGGCGCGAATATCGCCAAGCCGTCTGGCGGCGTCTCCCACTTCCTTGGTATCTGACGAGGACATAACTATGCTCAAGCGAGTAACGACGGGATGACAGGTGAAGCTAGTGGCTGCCGGGAAAAGTGACAAGCCGGATGCGATGATGCACGCAACGCGCTATCTCGGGACGCCTGCGCGGAAACACATGCCCCGCCTCATCGCCTTGACCGATCCAACCCGCGGGCCCGATCCCTTCGCCGCTCTGGCCGCCGTACCGCATGGCTCTATCCTGATCTGGCGCGCTTATGGCATCGACATTTCGCGGAGCGAGTTGGCGAAGCTCTCTCGAGCGGCACATGCAAAACGCTGCCTGCTGCTTCTGTCAGGATCGAACCGCACCGCATGCCCCGGCATCGACGGTATCCATCTCGCCGAGCATATGCTGAATACGCCGCATACGGATGGAATGTCGGTAAGGGCTCGTCGCTCAAGACCCGGACTGCTGGTCACGGCGGCAGCACATTCGCAATCCGCAATCCTTGCCGCGGCCCGCGCAGGTGCAGATGCAGTGTTGATATCGCCGGTTTTTGCGACCGCGAGCCACCCCGGCGCACGCACGCTCGGAGTCACGCGCTTTGCGCAACTCGCGCATTTTGCCTTGTCGCTCGGGCTTTCCGCCTATGCGCTCGGCGGCGTCACGACACCCGACAAGTTGCGCCGTCTTCGCGGCAGCGGCGCGAGCGGCATTGCGGGCATCGGCTTTCTCGCGCGCTAGACGTTACGCATAGTCCTTCGGAATGTAATCAAAGCGCTCCATCTGCTCGCGATGGTCGGAAATGATCCGTCGAATTTGCGCGGGCGACAATACTTCGCGCCATTGCTCGGAGCGACCTTCGCGAAAGAATGAAGATTGCGCTTTCTTGGGTCGCTCCCTGAAGCCTTCCTGCTCTTCCTGCTCTTTCAATGATTTGAAAGAAGAAAACCGGATCGCCCGATCGAGACGTTCCTGCGGCGGATTAAGTCCGAGAAATTCCGCAGTCTTTCGGAAATAGATCTGCGGTTGTTCAAGCATATCTTCGTAGCGCAACACGAGAAGTTGCGGATTGGGAGCGGCGGTCCAGCTAGCCACATGATGAGACCAGGAGGAGTGAACCTCCGGCACATGGCCATCGCCGGTATCAGTACCCACGCCTACCGTCGCCAGACGTTCAATCGCTTGGTCGAGAGACATTGAGTAGTGGTGCGTGACCGATAGTGCGACGTCGAGCGGATTTCGCAGAATGTAAATTCCGCCAGCCGTCACATCCATATTATGCAGCGGCTGGTCAAACCAGGTGCCGAGATAGTTGTGCGTCTTCACGAATACGGAGTCGGGAGAGGCGCGCGTAAAATCCATATGAACCAATGGCCGCAATCGCGCGATTTCTTCCGGCGAAATATCTTCATAGGGCTTGCCCGCGCGCGCCGCATAAGGAGCCGCGCCCGACTCACCAAGACAAAAACGGTTGAGCTCATTGATGGGAACAGGACGCGGGGGGTTCATCAGCAGGTTGTGAAGAAACGATCGCATCCATGTGTTGCCGGACTTTGGATAAGAGGCCAGCCAGATTATCGCGCCCATATATACGGTCTTTTTGAAATTTGCGGGTCGCCTCTTCTACCAAAGCAGATCGCGCAAAAAAAGAGAGCGGGCCGAAGCCCGCTCTCTCGATGTAATTATAGCGATGCGATTAGAACGCGACCGCAAGAACGAGACCAGCCGACTTGGCTTCGACTTCGCCAGCGCCGAAATCAACCTTGTTCAGCTGAAGGTCGAGACCGAGGTCCACGCCGGAGCCGAGGCTGTAACCGCCGCCGACCTGCCAGGACTTGTTCTCAGCGCCAGAAGCACCACCCTGGCCTTCGCCCTTGAGGTAGGCAACGCCAACAGTCCACGGGCCGGTCGCGTACTTAAGACCAGCCGTCCACACCTTCGTGCCCGAACCAGTCGTGGCCGAACCCGGAGACATGGTGTCCTTACCCTTGTACCAGGCGCCGCCGAGCGTGAAGCCGGCATAGCCGAGGTTGGCACCGATGCCATACTCTTCCGGATCGCCATTACCGAAGCGATCCTGGCCGCTGACGTAGAAGCCATCCACGCCGACATCGACACCACCGAATGTGCCGGCATAGTTCGCCGCCACTTCGAAGACTTCAGCGACGTTGGCCGCGCCCTTCGCCGTCAGGCCAAGACCATTCTGGCTCGGCGTGTTGCTGGACACTTCAGGCGTATAGGACGCGCCGAGCTGGAAGCCGGCGAGACGCGGCGTGAAGTAGCTGACCTTGTTGGAATTGGTCGCAAGCAGCGAGAAGGTCGATGCACGAACAACACCGTGGCCGTTATAGATGTTCGGCGAGTCGACGCCGTTGCCCGGCACGAACCAGGGCGACGTGTAGTGCATCTTGTAGGCGGCGCCGTCGGTGCCACCCATTTCGAAGCGACCGAAGCCACCTTCGAGGTAGGCGAAGAGCTGACGGAACGTCGCGTCGCCCTGAGCGGCATAGCCGAAGTCCGAACCGAGTTGCAGCTTCGCATCCACACCGGCGACGAGGCCGTTGTCGAGCGTGCCTTCGGCCTTGATGTCGATGTTACGAGCGACGAGGGCGACCTTCGTGTCTTCGAAGGACGTGGCGCCAACATTGTCGGCGTCGATGACGTAGAAGCCCGTGACGACGTTGCCGCCAACAGTAACCTTCAGCGGGTCGCTCGCGAGCGCCGGGCCGGCAAGAAGGCCGACGGCGACAAGTGCGGTCGTCCCAAGGAGTGTCTTTTTCATATGTTCCTCGCAGTGTCAGCGTTAGCTGTTCAATTTTACGAACCAGCGGAAAGCGCATCTATCCGTGGTCGCGTTCACCGCCGGGCCGACTGAGAAAATGCCCCCCGAGCGCGTGGCACGATTAATCAGGTGATAAGGCTACCGCGTCAAGTGAACGGAGGGGTCCGCAAGTCTGAAAGTCGGCGCATGTTGCGGAAAGAGCACAAGTCATTAAACGATAAATGGCAATGTGTTAGCGCCTGCGGCAGAAGCCGTCTGCGAACTTGGATGGCGGCAGGAGGGGGGTTTTTGCAGGCATCTCGAGTCGCGATCAATCAACGAATGATTGCCTGTGACGTTTAAATCACACACCCTCGGGAGCATCGCATCGGCATCTCGCGCATGGAAACGACGCCGCGTTGCGAGGCATGACCGGCCCCGGTATATAGAGTCGATATCGGCCGATTTTCATGCCCTTGACTGGAATTCACTTGCTCCCATCATTGAGGTGCGCAAGAACCAGCGGGTGTAATTTCGAACGGATAAATGCCGGTTCGAGGCCGAAAACAGGCCCTCGATCTTCGCATCGGGCGGGGTCGGATGTCTGAATCGGGCGGCGCGAGGGAAAGCCTGACTGGAAACGATTGCGGTCAGGTGCCGGCTCGGGATGAAATCCCGGCCGGAACAGGGGAAATCGGGGCGTAACGCGAGAGGCTTGCCGTAAAGCGATGACGAACGAAATGACCGCGCGTGCAGCGCGCAGGACTGAGACTTCGCGCCAGATGCGAGGCGGAATAAAGGCCGTGACGAGCGCCTGCCTGCTTGCCGGGCTTGTGGCACTGGGCGGTTGCGGCCTCTTCAAGGGCGGCGAGAGCAACTATCCTTCGCAGGAAGGCACCGGACCGACCAACCCGAATCCGACAGGCGAACGCCAGACGATTTTCGGCGAAGGCGGCATCAAGCTCTTCGGCTCGGGCGACGATGCCAAGCAGACCGGCGGCATCGGCGTCAACAGCTTCCTGTGGCGCGCTTCGCTCGACACAATCTCCTTCATGCCGCTCGCCTCGGCCGATCCTTTCGGCGGCGTCATCATCACCGACTGGTATCAGGATCCCAAGACGCCGGGCGAGCGCTTCAAGCTCACCGTCTACATCATGGACCGCCGCCTGCGTGCCGATGGTGTGAAGGTGGCTGTATTCCGTCAGAAGGCAGACGCCAAATCCGGCTGGATCGACGCGCCGACCGATGTGTCGACCGGCCCGAAAATCGAAAACGCCATCCTCGTCCGTGCCCGTCAGCTGCGCATCAACAGTGACGAAGCCGGCGACATCAAGAAATAGATCAGCTGGTAAGCCGGGGCTTCATCTGAAGCTCCGGCCAGCCCTGCCGCCCGGATCGGACTAATTGCGATCCGCGCCAAGCCCTCGAGCCCAAATCATGTCGACACGCTATAACGCCCGCGCCAGCGAACCCAGATGGCAAAAGGCCTGGGAAGACCATTGCAGCTTCCGCACCCGCGAGGGCGCCGAAGCCGAAGGCAAACCCAAATACTATGTCCTGGAAATGTTTCCCTATCCGTCGGGAAAGATTCACATGGGGCATGTGCGCAACTACACGATGGGCGACATCATCGCTCGCTACAAGCGCGCGCGCGGCTTCAACGTGTTGCACCCGATGGGCTGGGACGCTTTCGGCATGCCGGCGGAAAACGCCGCCATCGAGCGCAACACCCATCCGGCGAAATGGACCTATGCGAATATCGCCACGATGCGCAGCCAGCTCCAGGGCATGGGCCTTGCGATCGACTGGGAGCGCGAATTTGCAACCTGCGATCCCGAATATTACTGGCATGAGCAGGAACTGTTTCTGGATTTTCTCGCCAAGGGATTCGTCACTCGCAAGAAGAGCTATGTGAACTGGGACCCGGTCGACAATACGGTTCTGGCGAACGAACAGGTGATCGACGGACGCGGCTGGCGCTCCGGCGCACTGGTTGAGCGCCGCGAACTCACGCAGTGGTTCCTCAAGATCACCGACATGGCCGACGCATTGCTCGGCGGCCTCGACACGCTGACGCGCTGGCCGGAAAAAGTCCGGCTGATGCAGAAGAACTGGATCGGCCGCTCCGAAGGCGCGCGCGTATTCTTTCCGCTCATCGGCGCTGACGATGCAGATGCGTCGCTGGAAGTTTTCACGACGCGGCCCGACACTTTGTTCGGCGCGTCCTTCTGCGCGATCTCGCCCGGCCATCCGCTGGCCGTCAAACTGGCGAAGACGAACCCCGCCATCGACGCCTTCCTGAAGGAAGCGGCGCTTGTCGGCACAACCGAAGCGGCGCTCGAAAAGGTCGAGAAGAAGGGCATCGATACAGGCCTCAAGGCCCGTCACCCCTTCAGCGAAGGCCACCTCCTGCCCGTCTATGTCGCAAACTTCGTGCTGATGGATTACGGCACGGGCGCGATCTTCGGCTGCCCGGCCCATGACCAGCGCGACATCGACTTCGCGCGTAAATATGGCCTGCCGGTCATCCCCGTCGTCGCGCCGAAAGATCTCTCCGCTGCGGATCGCGACGCTTTCCTGAAAGACCTCACAACCAGCAGCGACGCCTTCACCGGCGATGGTATTGCCGTGAATTCAGCCTTCCTCGACGGGCTCGATGTAACGGCTGCCAAACGCGCCGCGATTGCAAAGCTCGAAGAGTTGAAGCTCGGCGAAGGCACAGTCAATTTCCGCCTGCGCGACTGGGGCATTTCGCGCCAGCGCTATTGGGGCTGCCCGATCCCGATCATTCACTGCGTCGATTGCGGCATCGTGCCGGTGCCGCATGATCAGTTGCCCGTGCGCCTGCCCGACGACGTGACATTCGACCAGCCCGGCAATCCGCTGGACCGCCACCCGACCTGGAAGCATGTCCCCTGCCCGACATGCAACAAACCGGCTCTGCGCGAAACCGACACATTCGACACATTCGTCGACTCGTCCTGGTATTTCGCGCGCTTCTGCTCGCCCAAATCGGCAAAGCCGACCGATCGCGCCGCGGTCGATTACTGGCTGCCGGTCGATCAATATATCGGCGGCGTCGAACACGCGATCCTGCATCTTCTTTACTCGCGCTATTTCAGCCGCGCCATGCATGCGACCGGCCATCTGGGCCTCGACGAGCCTTTCGACGGGCTGTTTACGCAAGGCATGGTGACGCACGAAACCTACAAGGGTGCCGACGGCCGCTGGCTCTTCCCCGAGGAAGTCAAATTCACCGATAGCGGCGCGGTCCACGTCGAAACCGGCGAAGTCGTAACGATCGGGCCGATCGAGTCCATGTCGAAGTCGAAGCGCAACGTGATCGATCCGACGGCGATCATCGATCAATACGGCGCCGACACCGCCCGCTGGTTCATCCTGTCGGACTCGCCGCCTGAACGCGATGTGCAATGGTCGGAAGCAGGTGCCGAAGGAGCCTGGCGCTTCACGCAGCGCTTCTGGCGCATCGTTACCGGCGAACCGGACGAGCTTTGCCCGGCAGGCACGCCTGCGCCCGCCACTTTCGACGAAGCCTCGATGGCGCTTCACCGCGCCGCCCATCGCTCGCTGGCAGCCGTCACCGACGATTTCGATAATCTGCGCTTCAATCGTGCCGTCGCCCGGGTTTACGAGCTTGCCAATGCAATCTCGACCTTCGTGCCCGGCAACGACATGGAAGCCGCACGCTGGGCGCGCCGTGAGGCCACCGAGTTCATGGTTCTCGCCGTCGCCCCCATGATGCCGCATCTGGCCGAAGAGTGCTGGGCCGAGCTTGGCCACAAGACGCTGGTGGTCGACACGCCCTGGCCGGTTGCCGATCCCTCGCTCCTCGTAGAAGATGCAGTGACGATTGCGGTTCAGGTGAACGGCAAGCGCCGGGACGAACTCGTCATCGCGCGAGATGCAGATAACGGCGAAATCGAGCGCGCGGCGCTCGCGCTTGAAAAAGTGGAGAAGGCTATCGATGGGAAAGCCGTCCGCAAGGTCATCGTGGTCCCTGGCAAGATCATCAACATCGTGGTCTGAGGTGTTGCACAGGCCCCTTCAGCTCTTCGCCCTCCTCCTGCTCGCAGGCGCCATGCTTCCGCTTGGCGCTTGCGGCTTCCGGCCGCTCTATGGCGACAACGGAACGACGGCCAGCACCGTCAATCGTCTCGCCGATGTGGATGTGATCGCGCCTGAAACCGTTCTCGGCCGCTCATTGAAATATAGTCTGCTCGATAGCTTGAGCAGCGACGGCAATTCGCCGACAAGCGCCACCTACAAGCTGACCCTGAACCCAAGCTCCTACAGGCAGGACGTAGCGATCCAGCAGGACGCCGCCGTGACCCGCGCGAATTTCGTGCTGGTCGTTCCCTTCATTCTGACCTCGGTGGCGGACGGCAAGACGGTCTTCAAATCGACGGCCCGTGCGCGCTCATCCTATAACCGCGTCGATTCCGAATTCGCCAATCTGAGCGCCGCACAGGACGCGGAAAAGCGCACGGCGGAAACGGTGGCGAAGGATATAAAGCAGCAAATCAGCGTCTTTTTCGATCGTCAGGCCGCCAAGGGCGACACGTCTGTCCAATAGGCGCGTGGCATGAAGATCCCGGCATGAAGATCAAAGCATCGGAAGCTGAACGCTTCGCCGCCCGGCCCGATGCGCGTGTTCGCGCCGTGCTGGTTTACGGTCCCGATTCCGGCTTGATCCGTGAACGGATCAATGCCCTGTCGCGCAGCGTCGTGGAGGATCCCTCCGACCCCTTCCGCATCGCCGATCTCACCGATGGCGATCTGCGTCAGGACCCTGCCCGCCTTGCCGATGAAGCCGCCGCCATCGCCATGCTGGGCGGCCGGCGCATCGTGCGCATTCGCGGCGCGGGCGACACGCTCTCAAAAACCTTCGATGGATTTCTCACCGATCCGAAGGGCGATGCGCTGATCATCGTCGAGGGCGGCGATCTGGGTCCGAGATCGTCATTACGCAAACTATTCGAAGAAGCGGCAAACGCCGCCGCGATGCCCTGCTATGCCGATGATGCGGCCACGCTTGAAGACACGATCCGCAAGCGCCTTGCCCGCGACGGACTGATGGCGGAGCCTGCCGCGCTTCAATATCTGACCTCCAATCTTGGAAGCGATCGCGGCGTAACGCTGAACGAGCTTGAGAAACTCGCGCTCTATATGGGGCCGGGATCGGCAGAGGGTGCAAAGCAGACGGTTACACTGGCCGATGTCCGCGCCTGTGTCGGCGACAATGCTGATTCAGGTCTCGACGATGTGGTGGATGCGGCCATTGGCGGCGACCTTGCCGCGCTCGATGTGGCATTGGCCCGCGCCCGCAGCGCTGATCTGAGCCCGATTGCGATGCTGAATGCGCTGTCACGCCACCTGATCCAGCTTCATCTTGTGGTCTCGGAGATCGAATCCGGCACGCCGGCCGACACTGCAATGCGCGCAATGCGGCCACCCGTGCATTTCAGCCGGGCAAGCATGGTCCGTCGTCAGTTGAGTCTGTGGAACCGGCGTCGGCTTGACCGTGCGCTGACCCTGGTGGTCGAGGCCGATACGCAATGCAAAACGACCGGATTGCCGGAAAACGCGATTTGCGGACAGACGCTGTTGCGCATCGCCCAGGCCGCGCGCGCGGGCGCGCGCTAGAACCAGTTCGGCGCGACATCAAAACGCATCAATTTGCGGTCAGTTGATCCGCGCGCCGCTCCGTCCGGCCAGACGGCGGCAGATCTCATCAAGCTGCTCGAGCGACTTGTAGGTGACGCGCACCTCGCCGCCTTCCTCGCCCGAATGATTGATCTCGACCTTGAGGCCGAGCTGCTCAGAAATATTGCGTTCCAGCGCGGCCGTATCGGCGTCTTTTTCCGAACGCGCGGAGCTTTGCCCCTTGCGCGGCTCGGACGTGCCGGTCGTTTCCTTGCGCGCCAGAGCCTCGGCATCGCGAACGCTCAAGCCCTTGGCAACGATTTCCCGCGCCACTTCCTCGGCGCGGGCCATGCCGATCAGCGGACGAGCATGGCCAGCCGTCAGCTTTCCATCTTCGATCAGACCGCGAACAGAAGCCGGCAGCGACAGAAGACGCATCGTATTGGCGACATGGCTGCGGCTCTTGCCGATCAGCTTCGACACCTTCTCCTGCGTATAATCGAACTGCTGCATCAGCCGGTCGTAACCCGCAGCCTCTTCAACCGCATTGAGATCGGCGCGCTGTACGTTTTCGATGATCGCGATTTCGAGCGACTGCGCGTCGGTCAGTTCCTTGATGAGGATCGGAACCTGATGGAGCTGCGCCTTTTGCGCGGCACGCCAGCGACGCTCACCGGCAACGATTTCAAACGCATCGGGATTGCCCTCGACGGGACGCACCACGATGGGCTGAAGAATGCCCTGCTCGCGAATGGAGTTGGAAAGATCGGCAAGCTCTTCCTCGCGGAAAACATGCCGGGGCTGAAACGGGTTGGGCCGCAGAAACTCGATCGGCACTTCGCGCACGCCGCGCGGCGCCTGAACGCCCGTATCTCCCAGCGCAAAGGCCGCGTCGTCGCCAATCAGCGCCGCAAGTCCACGCCCCAACCGGCTCGGGCTTTCCTCTGCCATCATCGTCATCCCCAAATCTCTATCTTTGTCTGTCGATCAGGTATCGCACTTCAGCCTTGATCGCTCGCACCGATCGTAACCGAAGTATGGCCGGCGTCACACCGCCCATTATTTAGCATATCAGCCGGAAACTTGAGGGTAACAGGCCCCGGCGCTACCGCGTATGGCCGAAACTCGGAAACCTTTCATCGCATTAACCGGCGATCTTAATGTGCCCCTGCCCGGTCGGTCAGGCTGCCGTCTGACGCAAGGCGCGCTCGCGACGGATCAGCTCTGACGCCAGCTTCATATAGGCTTTGCTCCCGGCGCAGCGATGATCGTAAACCAGCGCGGGCTTGCCATAGGAAGGCGCTTCGGACAGACGGACGTTGCGCGGAATGACCGTGCGATAGACCTTGTCGCCCAGATGCTGCCGAACGTCCGAGGCAACCTGATCGGACAACTTGTTGCGCTGATCGAACATGGTCAGCACCACGCCTTGAATTTCAAGGCGCGGATTGAGGCTCGACTTGACGCGCTCGACCGTCCGCAAAAGCTGGCTCAGACCTTCAAGCGCAAAGAATTCGCATTGCAGCGGCACAAGGATCGCATCCGCCGCCGTCATCGCATTGATGGTCAGAAGGTTGAGCGAAGGTGGGCAATCGATCAGGAGGTAAGTATAGGGGCGCTTCGTCATCTCGCGCTCCTTGTCGCTATCCTCGCGCAGACGACCCGAACGCGGCATGCGCGCCAAGGCATCGCGCAAACGATGCGAACGACGCGGCACGCTGGCAAGCTCAAGTTCCGCGCCGAGCAAATCCATCGTGGACGGAACAATGTCGAGGCCGGGAACCTTCGTCGGCACGACAGCATCTTCAATCAGCGCCGAGCCGATCAGAACGTCATAGGCAGAGACCTTACGCTCGGCCCTGCCGATGCCGAGACCCGTGCTGGCATTGCCCTGCGGATCGAGATCGACAATCAGCACACGCTCGCCGACGGCGGCAAGCGCCGTACCCAGATTAATTGCGGTGGTGGTTTTGCCCACGCCGCCCTTCTGGTTCGCGAGAACCAGAATGCGAGGCCGAACATTGGCAGGTTCGATGCGCACCGGCGCGGACGCCGTCAGGGTGCTTGCAACTTTTGCGGCGTCAGAGATCGCGTCGGAGATTTGCATGTTTGAGCCCCCAAAGCTTCAGCACCGTGCCGGAGGAGTCCGATTGGCTGGCATTGGCTTCAACTTCAAATATCCAATCTTTCCTTGAACCCGTCAATTCATCCGTGACGTTACGACCCTTGGGAAAGAGCCCAATCGTGCTTTTTCCCCAAAAAGGTGCCGACCAGGTGAGTATTTGCCACAAGGACGCCAACGCGCGGGCACTTATAATGTCGGGAGCGACGCCCTCCTCCATTACGAAGTCTTCGATCCGGCAGGCATGAACGCGAACCGGCGCGCCGGTAATCCGGGCCGCCTCTCGTAAAAACACGCATTTCCGTTGATCGCTTTCGACCAGATCCATCTGAAAACCCGGCCTGTCGCGCAAAAGCACCGCGACCACCAGCCCCGGAAACCCCGCCCCGCTCCCCAGATCGACCCAGCGCTTCGCTTCGACTGGCGCCATCGCAGCCAATTGGCCGGAGTCCCACATATGGCGCCGCCAAAGATCGGTCAGTGTCGCTGACGAAACCAGATTGATGCTCTTCTGCCATTTCAGCAAAAGCGCCTCATAGGCTTTGAGCCGCTCCATTGTTTCACGTGAAACAGAAGCCGCGGCAGAAAAGGATTCCGCATCAAGGACTTGCATACTGCCTGACACTATATATGGGGTCGTTCTCAGCCCTACCATCAAGCTGTGCGACGGACCCGCTGTTTTATGTGGACGAGAAGCGTCGTCAGGGCCGCTGGCGTCATGCCATCCACCCTCGCCGCCTGACCCAAAGTCGCAGGCCGCGACTTGCCGAGCTTGAGGCGAACTTCATTCGACAGGCCGAAGATCGCGTCATAATCGATATCGGACGGAATGCTCAGCCCTTCATCCTTGCGGAAGGAATTGATGTCCGATTGCTGACGCGACAGATAGCCGGAATATTGCGCCTCGATTTCGAGCTGCTCGGCCACCTCGGGCTCAAGCGTACCAAGCTCCGGCCAGACGGATGCCAGCTTCGAGATATCGATGTCGGGATAGGCCAGTAGATCGGCGGCGCTTCGCGACACACCGTCCTGATTGATCTTGAAGCCACGCTTCACCAGCTCATTCGGCGACATCCGCGCCGTTCTGGCCATCTCCTGCGCCGCCCTCAGGGCCGAGAGCTTCGTCTCGAATGTCTTCCGGCGCTCCTCACCGATAATGCCAAGCTCGACGCCCACCGGCGTCAGCCGCTGATCGGCATTGTCGGCCCGCAGCGTAAGGCGATATTCCGCCCGCGACGTGAACATGCGATAGGGCTCGCTGACACCGCGCGTGATGAGATCGTCGATCAGAACCCCGATATAGGCCTGCGCCCGGTCGAAAACGACCGGCTCACCGCCCCGCTCCGCTTGCGCTGCATTAAGCCCCGCGACCAGACCTTGCGCCGCCGCCTCTTCATAGCCGGTCGTGCCATTGATCTGCCCGGCGAGATAAAGCCCCGGCAGGCGCTTCGTCTCCAGCGTCGGGCGCAATTCGCGCGGATCGATATAGTCATATTCGATGGCATAGCCCGCGCGCCGCATGACGACGTTTTCCAGACCGGGAATGGTCTTCATGAAAGCGAGCTGAACCTCCGGCGGCAGCGCCGTCGAAATCCCGTTGGGATAGATCGTGTCGTCGTCCAGCCCTTCCGGCTCAAGGAAGATCTGGTGGCTGTCGCGTTCGCGGAACCGAACCACCTTGTCCTCGATGGACGGGCAATAGCGCGGCCCCACCCCTTCGATCTGGCCGGAATAGACAGGCGAATATTTGAGGTTCGCCTCGATGATCCGATGCGTCGCCTCACTCGTCCGCGTGATGTGGCAATTGACCTGAGGAACGGTGATTTCGCGGGTTAGAAACGAGAACGGCACTGGCGGGTTGTCGCCCGGCTGAATCTGAAGATCGCCCCAGGCGATGGAGCTGCCGTCGAGCCGCGCGGGCGTCCCGGTCTTCAAGCGCCCCAGCGCGAAGCCAAGGCCATAGAGCCGATCCGAAAGCCCCAGAGTCGGGGCCTCGCCGACGCGCCCGGCCGGAATGCGTTCTGTCCCAATATGAATCATTCCACGCAGAAAAGTCCCAGTCGTCAGAACAACCCGCCGCGCCCGGAAAATCCGCCCGTCCTCGGTGACGACACCGGCGACATGATTATCCTCGACCACCAGATCGTTGACGCCGCCCTCCACAACCGTCAGCCCGCGCTGGGCCTCGATCGCGGCCTGCATCGCCTTGCGGTAGAGCTTGCGGTCGGCCTGAGCCCGCGGCCCGCGAACGGCCGGGCCCTTGCGGCGATTGAGCAGGCGGAACTGGATACCCGCCGCATCGGCAACCCGGCCCATCAAACCGTCCAGCGCGTCGATCTCGCGAACCAGATGGCCCTTGCCAAGTCCGCCAATGGCCGGATTACAGGACATTTCCCCGATAGTGTCATAGCGATGCGTCAGCAGAAGCGTATTCGCCCCTGCCCGCGCCGCGCCGGACGCGGCTTCGCAGCCGGCATGTCCGCCGCCGATCACAATCACATCGAAGTCGAAAGAACCCAATTGAGGCCTCACACGCGCCGTACAGGCGATATCTGCGAAAGCTTTAGTCTGCGTCGGGGCACCCGGTCAAAGACTTTCCCCAAGGGCGTAGTCCCTCACAACCGGGAGTCGACCCCGTGTGAGCCGGACTCTGTTTCACGTGAAACATTATTTGCCGATACAAAAGTCCCGGAACACCACATCTAGCAAATCTTCGACATCCACCCGACCCGTTATCCGGCCCAGCGACCGCGCCGCCAAGCGCAAATCTTCCGCCACCAGCTCCCCGGAAATATCGTCCCGGAGCCCTGCAAAAGCCCTGTCGAGTTCCCCCGCGCAAGCTTCCAGCCCTTCGCGATGCCGCGCCCGCGTAACCACCGGGTGCTCCGACGCGCCGAACAAGACCGTGACCCGTTCCGTCAAAACCGCGACCAGCGCCTCAACGCCCTCGCCCGTCAGCGCCGAAATGGCCAGCGCCTCATCGGCCCCGCCTCCCATATCGGCCTTATTGACGATCCGAATGTCACCGGGACGGGCCAGATCGAAGTCGCCCTCGATCCCGCCTTCCGGCTTCGCTGCAACCATGACGAGTCTGAGGTCGGCGGATTCCGCCCTGGCGAGCGCCCGCCTGATCCCTTCCTTCTCGATGGCCCCGACCGCCTCGCGCAAGCCCGCCGTATCGGCCAGAGTCACCGGGATGCCGCCGAGATCGAGCCGGACTTCCAGCACATCGCGCGTCGTCCCCGCCTCGTCGGAGACAATCGCCGCCTCGCGCCCCGCCAGCCGATTGAGAAGGCTCGATTTGCCGACATTCGGCGGCCCGACGATTGCGACCTCGACACCGTCACGCAACCGCTCGCCCCGCCGCCCGTCATCGAGATGCGCTCGAATCTCATTCGCAAGCGCCTCGATCTCCGGCCCGAGCTGTGCCATCAGATCGGCGGGAATATCCTCATCCGCAAAATCGATTTCGGCTTCGGCATAGGCAAGCACCCGGATCAGCCGCGCCCGCCAGCCTTCATAGATACGGCCAAGTGCGCCTTCCATCTGCCGCAGAGCCTGACGGCGCTGCGCCTCGGTTTCCGCGTCGATGAGATCGGCAAGCCCCTCTGCCTCGGTCAGATCGAGCTTTCCATTCTCGAAAGCGCGCCGCGTGAACTCGCCGGGATTGGCCGCGCGCAAACCGGGCTGACGGCCAAGCGCGCCGAGAACGCCATCGACCACCGCCCGCCCGCCATGAACATGAAATTCGGCGACATCCTCGCCGGTGAAACTTTGCGGCCCGGCAAACCAGATCACCAGCGCCCGGTCGAGCGCCGCTCCATTCGCCGGATCAGAAATCCGGCGCAATGTGGCAACGCGCGGAGGCGGCACCTCGCGCCCCGTCAGAGCCTTGATGGCCGCCGAAGTCGCCGGACCAGAAATGCGGAGCACCGCCACACCGGCGCGTCCGCCCGCGCTCGAAAGAGCGTAAATCGTTTCCAATCCGAATCGATCCGATCGTTGAGTCAGTTGAACTAAATCGACGCGAGCTATTCCGGCTTGGCCGGTTTCTTCGCGCCTTTTGCCGCGCCGCCCGTCGCGCTGCGCGCCATGCCCCAAAGCAGATTCTGGAATTGCTCGAGCCCCTGCGCGCCGACAGGCAGGATGGCTTTTACCAGCATTTCGGGATCCATGTAGGAGAGGTTCGAGGCCATTTGCTTTTCGAGCTGGGCAAGAAGCCGCTGCTGCATCGCTTCGAGATCGGGAAGCCCCATCAGCCGTCTCGCCTCTTCCGGCGTAAGATCGACATCGATCGTAACTTTCATGGCCTGATCTCTCTCCAGTTCCATATGTTAGACAATGATCTGCATCTCCCCGAAGTGAACCGCCCGGACAACCCGATGTCACGCAATTTCCTGAGCGACGAGACCAGCCCCTATCTCCTCCAGCACAAGGACAATCCTGTCCATTGGCGCCCCTGGGGCGAAGCCGCTCTGGCGGAGGCCCGCGCGCAGAACAAGCCGATCCTTCTATCGGTGGGCTATGCCGCCTGTCACTGGTGTCACGTCATGGCGCATGAAAGCTTCGAGGACGATGAAGTTGCCGCCGTGATGAACCGGCATTTCGTTCCGATCAAGGTCGATCGCGAGGAGCGGCCCGATATCGACACCATCTATATGAACGCGCTCCATATGCTCGGCGAGCAAGGCGGCTGGCCGCTGACCATGTTTCTGACGCCCGACGGCGACCCCTTCTGGGGCGGTACCTATTTCCCCAAGGATGCGAAATATGGCCGGCCCGGCTTCATTCCGCTGATGGAGGAGGTCTCGCGCCTCTTCCGCGAGGAGCCGGAGAAGATCGAGCAGAACCGCACCGCCCTCGTCAAAGGCCTCGCCGCTCAGGCCGCCCATGCTCATCCCGGCGAGCCGACGCCGGACATTCTCGACAATGTGGCCGACAAGTTCCTGTCGCTGACCGATCCCGTCCATGGCGGCATCAAGGGCGCGCCGAAATTTCCGCAAACGCCCCTTCTCACTTTCCTCTGGCGCTCTCACCTGCGAAGCGGCCGCGACGATCTCCGCGCCGCCTCGCTCCGCGCCCTCGATCACATGTGCGAAGGCGGCATCTACGATCACCTCGGCGGCGGCTTTGCGCGCTATGCGGTCGATGAGCGCTGGCTCGCTCCGCATTTTGAAAAGATGCTCTACGACAATGCGCAGCTCCTGCGCCTTCTCGCTTCCGCCTGGGCAGAGACGAAGAAACCGCTCTATGCCCGCCGCGCGCGTGAAACCGTCGAATGGCTGTTCCGGGAAATGACGGTCATCGGCGAGCAAGGAGCAGCCTCGTCCCGCAGCGAGGCGCAACAAAAAGCCGGCGGCTTCGCGGCTTCGCTCGACGCCGATAGCGAGGGCGAGGAAGGCCGCTTCTATGTCTGGAGCGAGGCGGAAATCGACGCCGTTCTGGGCAAGGACGCGCTTCACTTCAAGCAGATCTATGACGTCAGCGCGCAAGGAAATTGGGAACACACCAATATCCTCAACCGCCTTTCCCGCGCCGATGAGCCCTTCTCGGAAGAAGAAGAGAAATCGCTCGAACCCTTGCGGCACAAGCTCTTTCTCGCTCGTGCACCCCGTATGCGTCCCGGTTTCGACGACAAGGTTCTGTCGGACTGGAACGGGTTGATGATCGCATCGCTTGCCGAAGCCGGCGCGACGCTGGCCGAGCCTTCATGGATTGAAGCGGCGGCGCGTGCCTATCGTTTCGTCCGGACGAACATGATCGTCGATGGCCGTTTGCATCACGCCTGGCGCGAAAACAAATTGCAGCATCGCGCCATGTCGGACGGCCTCGCCAACATGCTCGATGCATCGCTTGCGCTGGCCGAGGCGACGGACGACAGCGCCTATCTGTCCGACGCGGAAAAATTCGTCGCCGAACTCGACGCGCATTATTGGGATGAAAAACTCGGCGGCTATTTCTTCACCGCCGACGATGCGCCCGCCCTCATCGTGCGCACCCGCAGCGTCTCCGACAATGCGACGCCCGCCGCAAACGGCATCATGCCAGGCCTGCTCACGAAGCTCGCCCTTCTGACCGGCGAAGAAAAATATCTCGCCCGCGCCGACGAAATCATCCGCGCCTTTGCCGGCGAGTTGACCCACAACATCTTTCCGCTCGGGTCTTATCTCTCAAGCTTCGAGACGCGCATCTGGGCGATCCAGATCGTCCTCATCGGCACACGCGACGAAACGGCGGCCATGCGCCGCACCGTGCTGGGCATGGCCCTGCCGACGCGCATCCTCTCGCGCATCGATGCGGGGACGAACTTGCCCGACAATCATCCCGCCCATGGCAAACGCCAGATCGACGGCAAACCGACCGCTTATGTCTGTGTCGGCGAAACCTGCTCGCTGCCGATCACGAATCTTGAGGATCTGGCTTCGGCGCTTTTGCGCGCTCGCGCGCCGGGGTCTTCGCCCGCGCCCGCGCCTTCAGCATCTTGATCTCGGCGGGAAGCAATCCGGCTTCCTCGCGCATCCAGGTGCGGAACGCCTGAACCTTCGCCTTGCGCGCACTGCGTTCGGGATAGACGAGCCAATAGGCCTCGTCATCCGGCGTTTCGAGATCGAAAAGCCGCACGAGCCGCCCTTCAGAAAGATCGGTCATAGCCAGCGGATCATTGCCGAGCGCCACGCCCTGCCCGGCTGCCGCCGCCTGAAGCGCGAGCGAGGCTTCGACAAAGAGCGGCCCGCGAGACGCCCAGCGCGTGTTTCGCACACCTGCCGCATCGAGCCAGCTTTTCCAATGCGCCGTCGTCTCTTCATGGAGAAGGGTGTGGAACCGCAAATCGTCAGGCGTCCTGATCGGTTTTCCCGCCGCTTCCGCCGCCTGAAGCAAGGAGGGAGCGCAAACCGGATAGACGGTCGCCTCGAACAATCGCTCGCAGGTCACATTTTCCCAGCCGCCAAGCCCGTAAAGAATACCGATATCGACGTCCTGAAGGTCGAAATCCGTGGCCGCCGATGAGGGCATCAGCCGTAGATCGATATCGGGATGTGCGCGATTGAACCTGCCGAGCCGAAGCACCAGCCAGCGCGCGGCAAATGACGGCTCGACCGATACGGTGAGCGGCCCGCCTTCCTCGCCCCTGACCTGCGCCCAGCCCTCCGCGATCTGGTCGAAAGCGAGCGAAAGCACCGGCAAGAGCGACCGCCCGGCATCCGTCAGCACCACGGCGCGGCCCGTGCGACGAAAAAGCGCGACGCCCGCCTCCTCTTCCAGCGCCCGAACCTGATGGCTGATTGCGGCATGAGTGACGTGCAACTCCGCTGCGGCGCGGGAGAAATTCCCGTGGCGCGCTGCGGCTTCGAAGGCCCGAAGCGCATTCAATGGCGGCAGTCTGCGGATACTCATATGTTAGATATTCTTACACCTGCTGTTAAAAGTCATCGTTTGAAAAGCCATCTATGGGCATCTATCTAACTATCATCGAACTCAATGGTAATTAAAATGAACATCATCGGTCTTTTCGCGCGTTATTATGTCGACGCATTCAGCGTCGCCCTCGCGCCCCATGCACAGGCTTCGCAGCGCAACAATGCGCGCGCCATGCCCTCTCTCGCAGCCCGCGCCCGTGCGGAAGCCACCACTTCCGCCAACAAAGAAGTCCGCGCCGCCTGATCCGACACGACCTCGCGAGGCGATGACATCAAGTCTCGCCTCGCAACCCTCGCCCCGCCCGGCTAAAGTCCACGCCCATCATCCATTTCGAGGCGAGGAGGCCGGATATGAGCGGCGAAACCATCACAATTAATGGGCCGGACGGCTCTTTCTCCGGATATCTGGCAAAGCCGGCATCGGGCAAAGGCCCGGGCATTGTCGTCATCCAGGAAATTTTCGGCGTCAATCAGGTCATGCGCGACATCGCCGACGGCCTCGCGGCCCAGGGCTATGTCGCCCTCTGCCCCGATCTCTTCTGGCGCATCGAGCCCGGCATCGACATCACCGACAAGACCGAAGCCGAGTGGAAGCGGGCCTTTGAGCTTTTCGGCCTCTTCAACACCGAAACCGGCCTCACCGACATCAAGGCGACGATCGACACGCTTCGCCCCCTGACCACCGGCAAGGTCGGCGCGGTCGGCTATTGCCTCGGCGGCTTCATGGCCTATCTCACCGCCTGCAAGACCGATGCGGACGCCTCCGTGGGCTTCTACGGCGTCAACATCCAGACGCGCCTCGCCGACGCCGAATTCATGACGAAGCCGCTGATGCTCCACATCGCCGGCAAGGATGAATTCGTCAATCCCGGCGCGCAAGCCGAGATCATCGACGATCTGCGCGACAATGCGCTCGTCACCATCCACCAATATCCCGAATGCGATCACGCCTTCGCCCGCGTCGGCGGCCAGCACTACGACAAGAAGGCCGCGGACGAGGCCAACGCCCGCACCCTCGCCTTCTTCAAGAAGAACCTGGCGTAAAACATCTTGATGTCGCTTGAACTCTATCTGGCGTTTCTTGCGGCAACACTGGTGCTCTGCATCGTGCCGGGGCCGGTCGTGACCTTTCTCGTCGCGACCGGCATCCGTCAGGGTCCGCGCGATGCACTCATTGCGCTGAGCGGATCGACAAGCGCGCTCGTGGTCCACATGGTTCTCGTGGTCGCAGGCCTTGCGCCTCTGCTCGCGGCACTCGGGCCCTGGGCGGAAGCGCTGAAGCTGATCGGCGCGGCCTATCTCGTCTGGCTCGGCATTCAGGCCTGGCGCGCACCGATCGAGCATGGCGACGTGGCGACGCCCGCCGCTCCACGCGCGAGACCCGTAACACTCTATCGGCGCGGCTTTCTCATCTCGGTGACCAACCCGAAAGTGCTGGCCTTCTACGCCGCCTTCTTCCCCCAATTTATCGACGCTGCAAAACCGGCAACGCCGCAGCTCATGCTGCTAGCTGTGAGCTTCGTCACGCTCGGCGCCTTGTCCGACGGCACCTATGCCGTCGCCGCAGGTCGTCTCGCGCCGCATCTGAAAAGCGCGCGCGCACAAATCATCCGCAACAAGATCACAGGCGTCGTTCTCGCCGCCGCAGGGCTCGGCCTTGCGCTGGCCAGACGCTGAAACGTGAAGGGAATATGACATGACCATCAAAGCGATCCGTGTGCATAAAACGGGCGGTCCTGAAGTTCTGCAATATGACGATGTGGAGCTTGCCGCCCCCGCTGCCGGTCAGGTCCGTGTACGGAACAAGGCCATAGGTCTCAACTTCGTCGAGACCTATTTCCGTTCCGGCCTTTACCCCGTGTCGCTTCCTTTCACGCTTGGCAGCGAAGCCGCAGGCATTGTCGAAGCCGTGGGCGAAGGCGTCACCAATCTGAAGGTTGGCGACCGCGTGGCTTACAATAGCGGTGGCGCTTATGCCGAGGCGACCAACGTGCCGGCGATCCGCGCCCTTCCGCTCCCCGATGCCGTGAGCTTTGAAGTTGCCGCAACCCTGCTCCTCAAAGGTGCGACGGCTGAATATCTCCTGCGCCGCACATTCCGCGTCGAGCCCGGCCAGACGATCCTCTGGCATGCAGCCGCAGGCGGCGTCGGCCTCATCGCAACGCAATGGGCAAAGCATCTGGGATGCACCGTCATCGGCACGGTGGGAACGGATGAAAAAGCGGCGCTTGCCCGCGCTCATGGCTGCGACCATGTCATCAACTATCGCAGTGAAAATGTCGCCGAGCGCGTCAAGGAAATCACCGCTGGCCGAAAAGTCCCCGTCGTCTATGACGGCGTCGGCAAGGACACGTTTCTGGCCTCGCTCGATTGCCTTGCCCCCCGCGGCCTCCTCGTCTCCTTCGGCAATGCGTCAGGCCCCGTCACCGGCGTCGACCTCGGCATTCTCGCGGCCAAAGGCTCGCTCTATGTGACGCGCCCGACACTCGCGACTTATGCCGCGACGAATGAAGACTATGCCGAGATCGGCAAGAATGTTTTCGACGTGGTCGCCAAGGGTGCGGTCAAGGTCCAGATCAATCAGCACTACAAACTCGCCGACGCCGCTCAGGCCCATCGCGACCTTGAAGCGCGCAAGACGACGGGCGCAACCATTCTGGTGCCGTGATGCGCGCTGCATTCGCGCTCGCCATCTTTTTCGCGATGGGAGCAATGATGCAGGCAAAGTCGGCAACCACATGGGCCGAACAACAGGTCTCGGTCGACGGCGGCCTCGCCCCGCTCCACGGCACGCTCACCACGCCGTCTGGCTCCGCGCCGGTGGATGCAATGCTCATCCTCCCCGGCTCGGGGCCAACCGATCGCAACGGCAATTTTCCCGGCGCGACCAACAACAGCCTCTTGCTGCTTGCGCATGATCTTGGCGCCAACGGAATTGCATCGCTTCGAATTGACAAGAGAGGCGTCGGCGAAAGCGCAAAGGCGGCACCGCCCGAACAGGATCTGCGTCTGACGACTTACGTGGACGACGCCGTCAAATGGGCGACGTTTCTGGCGGCGCAGAAAAATATCCGCCGCGTCTTTCTCCTCGGCCATAGCGAAGGCGCACTCATCGCAACGCTTGCGGCGGAACAGAAACCTGTCGCGGGTCTCATCCTGATCGCCGGAGCCGGCAGGCCTGCGCCCATACTGCTCCGCGAGCAACTGGCGGCCATCGGCCCGATCGGCCCGCTTCAGGAGCAGGCGAAAAACATTCTGAAGAAACTCGAGGCCGGACAAACCGTCGCCGACGTGCCGCCCGAACTCGCAGCCCTCTTCCGGCCGAGCGTGCAGCCCTATCTGATTTCCTGGTTCAAATACGATCCCGTCCGCGAACTCTCAAAGCTCTCGATACCGACGCTGATCGTGCAAGGCAGCAACGATCTCCAGGTCAGCATCACCGATGCGCAGCGCCTCGTCAGCGCCCGGCAAGGCATCAACTATCTGGTGATCGACAATATGAACCACGTCCTGAAAACGGCGCCCGCCGACCGCGCCGGCAATACGCGGCTCTATGCCGTTCCCGACGCGCCGCTCGCGCCCGGCCTCTCTTCAGGCATCGCAGAGTTTGTCCGCACGCATTAAAAAAGGGCGACCCCATCAAGGCCGCCCTTTTCATATCCGCGCGTGATGCGCTGATTACGTATTCATCGAGTCGAAGAACTCGCCATTGCTCTTGGTCTGCTTGAGCTTGTCGAGCAGGAACTCGACGGCGTCGACCGTGCCCATCGGGTTGAGGATACGGCGCAGCACATACATCTTGGAGAGCGTCGCCTTGTCGACGAGCAGCTCTTCCTTGCGTGTGCCGGACTTCAGAATGTCCATGGCCGGGAAGACGCGCTTGTCGGCGATCTTGCGGTCGAGAACAATTTCCGAGTTACCCGTGCCCTTGAACTCTTCGAAGATGACTTCGTCCATGCGCGAGCCCGTATCGATCAGGGCCGTCGCGATGATGGTGAGCGAACCGCCTTCTTCGATATTGCGCGCGGCGCCGAAGAAGCGCTTGGGGCGCTGCAAGGCGTTTGCATCGACACCACCCGTCAGCACCTTGCCCGAGGACGGGACGACGGTGTTGTAGGCGCGGCCGAGACGCGTGATCGAGTCGAGCAGAATGACCACGTCGCGGCCATGCTCGACAAGGCGCTTTGCCTTCTCGATCACCATTTCGGCAACCTGAACGTGGCGCACGGCAGGCTCGTCGAACGTGGACGAGATGACCTCGCCCTTCACCGAACGCTGCATGTCCGTCACTTCTTCCGGACGCTCATCGATCAGCAGAACGATCAGATAGCATTCGGGATGATTGGTCGTGATCGAATGGGCGATGTTCTGAAGAAGAACCGTCTTGCCGGTACGCGGCGGCGCGACGATCAATCCGCGCTGGCCCTTGCCGAGCGGTGCGACAATGTCGATGAGGCGCGAGGAGCGATCCTTCAGCGTTGGATCGGCCACTTCCATCTCGAGTTTTTCATCGGGATAGAGCGGCGTCAGATTGTCGAAGTGAACTTTGTGACGAGCCTTTTCCGGGCTCTCGAAATTGACGGTGCTCACCTTGAGGAGCGCGAAATAGCGTTCGCCGTCTTTCGGGCTGCGGATTTCACCCTCGACCGTGTCGCCGGTGCGGAGCGAGAAGCGGCGGATCTGAGAGGGTGAAACATAGATGTCGTCGGGGCCAGGCAGATAGTTTGCTTCCGGCGATCGTAGGAAGCCGAAGCCGTCGGAGAGAACCTCGACGACGCCTTCGCCGATGATATCGATACCCTGTTCGGCATATTGCTTCAGGATCGCGAACATCATGTCCTGCGTTCGGAGCGTGGAGGCGTTTTCCACCTGAAGCTCCTCGGCGATTTTCAAGAGTTCGGTCGGCCCTTTGGCCTTGAGGTCCTGCAGTTTGATCTGCGGCATTGGCGGGAAAGTCTTTCTTTTTGGAAACGAAGGTCCGGGAATCTCGGAAAATGACGGAGCCGGAAGTCTGTTGGATAGATCAGTCTGGGGAGAGGCTCTTTGCCTTGCCTGCCACAACGCGTTCTATGCGCGTCCGGTTTTCGTCCCCGCTCTTCCCGCGATCATCGCCCGTATTCAGGGCCTGCGGATAAGTCGGTAAACGTCAGGAAGACCGCCGGAAGAACTCCGGCTCGTAAAAGCATATAAGCCCTCGCCTCGCGGAGAGCAAACGGAATTTATCAGGCCAATCAGAAGGGTTTGACGATGACCAGGATCACGATGAAGACGACGAGAACCGGCGGGACCTCATTGACGATACGATAAAACCGCGCCGGACGCTTGTTCCGGTCGGCATCGAAATCCTTGCGCCAGCGGGCAAAAAGCCCGTGAACCGCCGTCATCAGTATGACCAGCGTCAGCTTGGCGTGAAACCAGCCCTGCCCCAGCAGATCGGGGTTTGCCCAGATCATCAGCCCGCCGAAGACGAAAGCCGCGATCATTGCCGGATTGATGATGCCGCGCAGAAGCCTGCGCTCCATAATCTTGAAAGTCTCGGACTTGTCGGAGCCGATCCCGGCCTCTGCGTGATAGACGAAAAGCCGCGGCAGATAGGCCATGCCCGCCATCCAGAAGATGACCGAGATGACGTGAAGCGCCTTGATCCAGAGATAGGCCCCGACCAGAAACTCGCTCATGCCCTGTTTTCCTCCCCACAAGGCCTGCCCGCCGCTTCTTCGGGACAAAGCAGCCCATTGCCTGCCCGGGCCTCGTTGACCAGCCGGGCAAGCCCCCCGATGAACCCCGGATGGGTGCCAAGAGCCGCCACCCGTACATATTTGGGCACGCCGTGATCGGCAGCGAGCTTTCCATATTCCTTGTCGAGCTCGACCAGCGTTTCGGAATGTTCCGAGACGAATGCGATCGGCACGACGATGAGGCTTTTGCCCTCATGCCCCGCCTGCTCGATTTTCGTATCCGTCGCCGGCCCGATCCATTCCATCGGCCCGACCCGGCTTTGATAGGTCGTCACCCAGTCGAAAGGTCCGCCGCCCACGCCCGCCATAACGGCGGCGCAGGTAGCCTCAACCTGGGTCTGATAGGGGTCGCCAGCTTCGATGACGCGTTTGGGCAGCCCATGTGCCGAGAAGAGGATGCGAAACTCGTCACGCGTCGGGAATTCGCTGATGGCGGCACGAAGAAGCGCGACATGAGCCTCGATGAAGCCTGCATCCACCGGATAGCAGCAAACTGTCCGCGGCCGGGTGTGAAGCCCCGCCGCTTTCGCAGCCCGGTCCCAGTCCTTCAGCGATGATGCCGTTGTCGTCGACGAATATTGCGGATAGAGCGGCAGCAGGACGACCTCGTCCGGCGCCCATGCCTTCACCGCGCGCGCCGTATCGGCGGCGAAAGGTTTCCAGTAACGCATCGAAATGAATGCGCGCACATCAGTTGTCTCATTGCCGAGGGCCGCTTCCAGCGCGCGCGCCTGGTCTTCGGTCAGCGGCAGAATGGGCGAACGGCCACCAATCTGCGCATAGATTTCCCGGGCAATGGGCGCACGCCGCCGCGAAACGATCCTTGCAATCAGCCAGCGAAAAGGTTGCGGTACGCGAATGATGGCGGGATCGCTGAAAAGATTGAACAGGAACGGCTCCACAGCCTCGGGGCCATCCGGGCCGCCGAGATTGAAAAGCACCACCGCAACCTTGCGTGCCCGCATCAGCCTCTCCATCCGCGCACAATATCGACAAGCTCCGCCACGTGATCCGGCGGCGTTTGCGGCACAATGCCGTGGCCCAGATTGAAGATGAAGGGCCCTTGTCCGAGTTCGCGGAGAATATGCTCGATCCCGCGCCGCATTTCCGGCCCGCCCGCAACCAGCAACAGCGGGTCCAGATTACCTTGTACGCAGCCCAGCGATTGCAGTTCACGCCGCGCCCAGGCAGGCGCGACGCCCGTATCGAGGCTCAGACCGTTGATCCCCGTTTCGCGGAAATAATCGACGGCCATCGATCCGGCGCCACGCGGAAAACCAATAATCGAAATGTCGGGAAACTGGGCCTTCAACGCGGCGACGATCCGCTTCATCGGCTCCAGAGCAAAGCGCCGAAACGGCAGTTCCGGCAGGCTACCGGCCCAAGTATCGAAAATCTGCAGGACTTCAGCGCCTGCCTTCACCTGCGCGCCAAGATGCAGGATCGTTGCTTCGACCAGAAGATCGATGAGCTTCTGGAATTCGTCTGGCGCTCGATAGGCCCATGCCTTGGTCGCGCCTTGATCTGGAGAGCCCTTGCCGCCGACCATGTAAGTCGCAACCGTCCATGGCGCGCCTGCAAAGCCGATCAGCGTCGTCTCAGCCGGAAGGCTTTTGCGGAGACGCCGCACCGTTTCATAAACCGGCGCGAGATGAGGAACGACGCGCGTGAGATCGAGCTTTGCCAGTTCTTCGACGCGTGTAATCGGTTCGAGCACCGGCCCCTCGCCTTCGACGAAGGACACCTTCTGCCCGAGCCCGTCGGGGATCACGAGAATGTCTGAAAAGAGGATCGACGCATCGAAGCCGTAACGACGGATCGGCTGCAAGGTCACTTCCTCGGCAAGCTCTGGCGTATAGCAGAGATTGAGGAAGCTTCCTGCTTGTGCCCGGGTCTTTTTGTATTCGGGCAGATAGCGTCCGGCCTGACGCATCAGCCAGATCGGCGCCTGGTCCAGCACTTCGCCCTTGAGCGCCCGGATGAGCCTTTTCTGAGGTGCTCCGATCTCGTGACTCACAGGTTCGTCCTCTTCCTTAAATCTTAGAATCTAGGTGGTGGTAGTTGAGGATGGCTGTGCGTTTCGGGGATCAAAACTTCGCCCTGTTTGATCCACAGCCAGACCGGGGCGGCGTTGAGGCATCCCGCAGTCCCCTCTCTATCGCATGCCCTGTGCAAAAATTCAGCAAGGCAGACTGACGCGCCGATAAAAACCATATCCGGCAGCAATTCTGCCTGTGGATCGTTCCGACGTGGAAAGAGTGAATAGTGGGGATTGTTGGTAGGGCCGCCGCGCCTTGAGGATTTATCCCCGGATTTCAGCGCAGTCCTTCAGTTTTTTGCACCCGTCTATCGAACGGTGGAGCGAAAGCACACAAACTGTATGGCTTGGTAGGGCCACCTCGAAAAACCAGACTTGCCCCCGTTAATCACAGATTTCCACAGGCTAGGCAACATGTTCCTGCATGGCACATTGCTGGAAAAACCGCGGGTTGGAAAAATGCTGGCAAGGGGATGGTGCCGTCGCTAGCTTGAGCCGCGTTCGTGGCGCTTGGCCCGGATGTATGAGGATCAGCATGACGGCCAGACGCGTTTTCCACCTCCACCTCGTTTCCGACGCGACCGGCGAAACGCTGAACGCGGTCGCGCGCGCGGCCTGTGCGCAATATGAAGACGCCCAGCCCATCGAGCATGTCTATGCGCTGGTCCGCGGCCCCAAGCAGCTCGAGCGCGTGCTGACCGAAATCGAGGCGGCGCCCGGCATGGTCATGTTCACAATGGTCAATGTGGAACTGCGCCAGCGCCTCGAAGCGCGCTGCCTCGAGCTTCAGACGCCCTGCATCTCGGTTCTTGACCCCGTGATGGTCGCGCTTGGCACTTATCTGGGCAAGGAATCGTCCCACAAGCCCGGTTCGCAGCACACGATGAACGCCGAATATTTCGGCCGCATCGAGGCGCTGAACTACACCATGGCCCATGATGACGGGCAGTCGGCGGGCGATCTCGATCAGGCGGACATCATTCTGGTCGGCGTCAGCCGCACGTCGAAGACGCCGACATGCATCTATCTGGCAAATCGCGGCATCAAGGCGGCGAATATCCCCATCGTGCCCGGCGTCGTCCTGCCGCCAGATCTTGAAACTGCAAAGCACCCCCTCATCGTCGGCCTGACGACGAGCCCCGATCGCCTGATCGCGATCCGCAAGAACCGCCTCCTCTCGCTTCACGAAAATACCGAGACGAGCTACGTCAATCACGATGCGGTGGATGAGGAAGTCGCCTTTGCCCGCCGCCTTTGCGCGCGCCACGGCTGGCCGGTGATCGACGTCACGCGGCGCTCCATCGAAGAAACGGCGGCTGCCGTGCTGAACCTCTACAATGAACGTCAGAAAGTGATTTGAGTTCTCGTCATGGTCGCCTCTCCGCTCATACTTGCTTCCGGTAGCGCGGTCCGCGCGACCCTCATGCGCAATGCAGGCCTTGCCTTCACCGTGCAGGATTCGCGCGTCGATGAAGATGCCGTGAAACAAAACTTCGCTGGCGGCGATGCTGACGCCCTGGCCTGCCGTCTTGCCGAGGAAAAAGCCCTGGCCGTCAGCCGGGCCGAAGCCGGAAGCCTTGTCGTCGGCGCGGACCAGATTCTCTCCTGCGACGGTGCGCGTTTCGACAAGCCGCGCGACATGGCCGAGGCCCGCGCAAATCTGCAGCGTTTTCGCGCGCGCACGCATATCCTGCATAGTGGTGTCGTTCTCGCCCTTGATGGCGAGATCGTCTGGCGTCACTCCGCTCAGGCTCATCTGACCATGCGTGAATTTTCGGACGGATTTCTGGACTGGTATCTCGACAAGCTCGGCGAGAAGGTCCGCACCAGCGTCGGCTGCTATCAGCTTGAAGGGCCGGGCATCCAGCTTTTCGACAAGATCGAGGGCGACTATTTCACCATTCTCGGCCTGCCCATGCTGCCGCTGCTTGGCGAGCTGCGGCGGCGTCAGGTGGTGCAGTGATGATCCGCAAGGTCTGTGTCATGGGCTGGCCGATCACCCATTCGCGCTCGCCGCTGATCCATAATCACTGGATCAAGACCTATGGCATCGCCGACGCAGTCTATGAGCGCCTCGCCGTGCCCCCGCAGGAGCTGAACGCCACTTTGCGCAGCCTGAACGACTGGGGCTTCATCGGCGCAAACGTCACAGTCCCGCATAAGGAAGCCGTCTTTGCCGCGCTGATGCGCCACGACGCGGTGGCCGCCCGGCTGAAGGCGGTCAACACCATCGTCACCACCGATATGGGCCTCGAAGGCCGCAATACGGATGGCTACGGCTTCATCGCCAATCTCAAGGATCGCGCCCCTTTCTGGCTGGCCTCCGATGGTCCTGTCGTCATGCTCGGCGCGGGCGGTGCCGCGCGCGCCATTGCCGCGGCTCTCGAAGCCGAAGGAGCGCCCGAGATCCGCATCGTCAATCGCACCCGCACCCGCGCCGCCGCGCTGGTCGACGATCTGAAGCTCAAGGCCGCGCGCATATATGAATGGACGGACGCGGCTTCGGCCCTTGCCGGCGCGAACCTTCTCGTCAACACCACGACGCTCGGCATGAAGGGCGAACGCGATCTCGACATATCGCTCGACGCCTTGCCCGCGCGCGCCCTCGTTACCGATATTGTCTACACGCCCCTTGAGACAGCATTGCTGAGGGCGGCGCGCGCGCGCGGAAATCCAACCGTTGACGGGCTCGGCATGTTGCTCCATCAGGCGGTGCCGGGATTTGAAGCCTGGTTCGGCGTCAGGCCGCAAGTGACGCCGGAACTCCGCGCGCTTGTGCTGGCCGATATGGGGCTTGCTGAGGAAAAAAACTGATGCTGCTGATAGGTCTCACCGGTTCGATCGGCATGGGCAAGTCGGAAACGGCGAAAATGTTCGCGCGCCTCGGCGTGCCGGTCTATGACGCCGATGCCGCCGTCCATGCGCTTTACGCAAAGGATGGCGCCGCCGTTGCGCCCATCGCCGCCGCCTTCCCTTCCGCCGTCATCGACGGCGCGGTGGACCGGCAGGAATTGTCACGTGCCGTTCTCGGCCTGCCCGACGAAATGAAAAAACTTGAAGCGATCGTTCATCCGCTTGTCGGCCGCGCGCAACTCGAGTTCCTGAAAGAGGCGCAAGCCGAAGGCCATCACGCCGTCGTGCTGGACATTCCGCTGCTCTATGAAACCGGCGGCGAGAAGCGCGTCGACGTTGTCGTCGTGGTGAGCGCTCCCTATCATGTGCAAGAGGCACGCGTGCTCGCGCGTCCCGGCATGGATATGGCGAAGTTCGCGGCCATTCACGCCAAGCAGGTGCCCGATGCCGAAAAACGCCGCCGCGCCGATTTCATCATCGACACCGATAACGGTCTCGACCATGCCTTCGCGCAGGTGAAGTCCGTCATCGCGGCGCTGCGGACGCGCGAAGGAAAAGTCATCAAGGAACGGCTCGGCTGAGCTTCAGGGAAGACCATGCGCCAGATCGTTCTCGATACGGAAACAACCGGCCTCTCGCCTGCCGATGGCGACAGGCTCGTCGAAATCGGCTGTCTGGAAATCGTCAACCAGGTTGCGACCGGCGTCGTCTTTCATAAATACATCAACCCTGAGCGCGACGTGCCCAAAGGCGCTTTCGACGTTCATGGATTGTCGGAAGAGTTTCTGCGCGACCATCCGAAATTCGCTGAAATCGCCGAAGAGTTTCTGGCTTTCATCGACGATGCGCCGCTGGTGATCCACAACGCCTCGTTCGACATGGGTTTCATCAATCATGAATTGAAGCGCGCAGGTCATGCGGCGCTCAATAACGACCGCGCCATCGACACGCTGCTGATCGCACGCAAGCGTTTTCCCGGCGCGCAGAACAGCCTCGATGCGCTTTGCCGCCGCTTCAATGTCGACAATTCAAATCGCGTGAAGCACGGCGCACTTCTCGACGCCGAATTGCTGGCCGAAGTCTATCTTGAACTGATGGGCGGCAGGCAGCCGGGCCTGGTGCTCGATGCGAGCCTCGACATGCGCAAGATCGAGGTGGCCGCCGTCGAAACGCGCAAGCGCCCAAAGCCACTCGATCCGCGTTTGACGGATGAAGAACGCGCCGCCCATGCGGAGTTCATCGCAGGCTTCGGGTCGGACGCGTTGTGGAACGCGTCCTGACCCTCAATACCTGTCCGCAGGCGGATCAGTTCGGAACGACGCCTTCCGGGGTGCCTTCCGTGCGGCGCTGCTGATAAAGGCCGACGAAATCGATCGGGTCGATCATCAGCGGCGGGAAGCCGCCGTCGCGCGTCACATCGGCAACGATGCGGCGGGCGAAGGGGAAGATCTGGCGCGGGCATTCGATGAGCAGCATCGGCTCAAGGCTGTCGGCGGGAATGTTGGTCAGGCGGAACAGACCGCTATATTGCAGCTCGACCAGAAACATCACATCGGTCTGCGACTTTGCATCGACGCCGATGGCGAGCGTGACTTCAAAATCCGTATCGCTGAAACGCTGAACATTGACGTCGACGCGAACGCCGATCTGCGGCTGTTCGGCAAGCGGCCCAAGCGTGCGCGGCACATTCGGATTCTCGAAGGACAGGTCCTTGACGTATTGGGTCAGCACTCGGAGCTGGGGAGCTGCGTCGTCGCCGGCACCCTGAATATTCTGTTCGGACATGATCCCCCGCGATCGCGAATATGAAGAAATTGAAGCAAGCTGGCTAACATGGATAGGCGATGCCTACAAGACGAGCTCGTTCGGCATGGTTACTGTTCAACCATCCTTTTCGGGCGGTCTGCTGTCGCCGATGACCGTCGGGCCGGGATGCGGTTTGCCGTTTTCATCGCCCGGCTCGACCGTATAGCCCTCACCCTCGATGATCGGACCGGCGGATCCGTCCTGAGGCCAGCCTTGGCTGCGATAGACGTCGCTATAGACGATGGTGGTCCCCGCCCGCGCCAGAGCCCAGCGGCGGATGAAGGGGCGAAGGAAACGCCGGACGGCGGGAACGAGAAGCACAAAGCCGAGCGCATCGGTGAGCAGGCCCGGCGCCATCATCAAAAGCGCGGCAAAAATCAGGAACAGCCCGTCCAGCACTTCATCGACGGGCATTTCGCCGCGATTGAGCGCCGCCTGCGCCTTGGTGAAAGTTGCAAGCCCCTGTCGCCGCAGCAACCATGTGCCGAAAATTGCAATGGCGATGACAAGCCCGATTGTCGGCAGGACGCCGATGACGCCGCCGACCTCGATGAAAACGGCAATCTCGGCAATCGGCACGAGAACGACAGCAAGCAGGATGATCGGTATCAAGGGGGCTCCTTGCGGGCTTCCAGGAAGAACATCGACGCGAGCACATCTTCGCCCGCCCGCCGGTAGCAATAAGCCAGTGATTGCCCTAACTTATATAGACGAGTTTAAGTGCACGAAGCGCGGCCGTCATCCGGCTGGCGGGTTTTTCCTGCGACGCATCGAGCGAGCCGGCACGGCAGGCAAGACCGCGTGAAGGCGTCGCAGTAATTCTGAAAGGTGGCCCGAATGGGCGAAACATCGACACTTATCAACCTGATCCTGCTTGCGGTCGCAGTGGGCGTGTTTCTGAAGTTGCGCAGTGTGCTCGGTCGGCGGACCGGCCATGAACGCCCGCCCTTCGACCCCTATTCCGCGGGCGAGAAGCCTGCATCGATCAATAATGGCGACAAGGTCATCCAGCTCCCCAAGCGCGGCCCCGCCGCCAAGCCGGATCTGGAAGGCGATGTCGGTGGCGTCGATCCCTATCCCCAGCGCGAGCCCTATGTGGTGAAAGATCGCTGGGCGGATGTCGCGCCGGAAGGCTCTGCCATTGCCCAGACGCTGACCGAGATCGCGCTTGCCGACCGCCATTTCGACGCCGACGCATTCATGTCGGGTGCGCGCGCCGCTTATGAAATGATCGTCACCGCCTTCGCTCGCGGCGAACGCAAGACGCTGCAGCCGCTTCTCGATGAGCATGTCTTCAAGAGCTTTGAAGCCGTCATCGCAGGGCGCGAGGCGCGTGGCGAGACGGTCGACCAGAGCTTCATCGGCATTTCCAAGGCCGAGCTGGTCGATGCGAGCCTCGTTGCGAAGCGCGCAAGGCTCACCATTCGTTTCGTTAGCGAACTGACCTCCTGCACCAAGAACCAGGACGGCGTCGTCATCGAGGGCGATCCCGTGACGATCCGCAAGGTCACGGATGTCTGGACCTTCGAGCGTGACGTGAAGGCAAGCAATCCGAACTGGCGTCTTGTTGCCACCGGATCGGAAGGCTGACGCGGGCCGCATCGATGGGGGACATGAAGAGAAGTGGCATGGGGCTTGTGGCCGCGCTCGGCATCGCCGTGCTGGCGCTGGTTGGCTGCGCGGGAAACGAGGCGTCGGGTATGACCGCGTCGGAGCGCCCGGTAGGGCCTGAAACAGCGTTGAGTTTCAATGAGTTGAGCGGCTGGTCCAGCGATGGGCAGGCTTTGGCGCTGGACGCTTTCCGCCGTTCCTGCACGCGTATACTGAAACTTGACGATAATGCCGCGCTCGATCCCAAGACCGACAGCACGCTTTATGGCCGCGCTGGAGACTGGCGCGCTGCCTGTCAGGCAGCGGCGAATGTGAAGTCGGGCGACAAGGCGGCCCGCGCCTATTTCGAAAGCCACTTCACGCCCGTTCGTTTGAGAAGTGAAACAAGCAATTCGCTTTTCACGGGCTATTACGAACCCGAAATGAAGGGCTCCCTGCGTCGGGGCGGCATCTATCAGACGCCGGTCCTGCCCTTTCCCCCGGCTTTCGCCGCCGCCCGCACTGCAGGCAAGGCGCTCCCGACGCGCAGCCAGATCGAAGACATGATCGCCAATGGGCAACTGGATGCGGACAAGCTCGCCCTCGTCTGGCTCGCCGATCCGGTCGATGCCTTCTTTCTCCATATTCAGGGATCGGGGCGCGTGGTGCTGGATGATGGCCGCACGCTACGCCTCGCCTTCGCGGCAAAGAACGAGCGGCCCTATACGTCGATCGGCAAATTGCTGATCGATGATGGCGCGATCCCGCGCGACGAAGTGTCGATGCAGACGATCCGCGCCTGGCTGGCCGCCCATCCGCAAGAGGTTCGCCCGCTGCTGCGCCGCAACGATTCCTATATATTCTTCAGGACCTTGCAGGCAGATCCCTCACTCGGGCCGCCCGGCGCCGAAAAGGTCAATCTGACGCCCGGCCGCAGCCTTGCCATCGACCGGAGCCTCCATCCGCTGGGCGCGCTTTTCTGGCTCGACACCACCGCGCCGATACCTCATGTCGATGCGAATACGCCTTTTCGGCGGCTGATGGTGGCGCAAGATACAGGCACGGCCATTCGCGGGCTTCAGCGCGGCGACGTTTTCTGGGGCCCCGGCGCGGATGCCGCCGAAATTGCCGGCCGCATGAAACAGACGGGTGAGCTGATCGCACTTCTCCCCCGGAGTCTGGTGGTCGGCCGTTAAGGCCGGTCGTAAAGGGGAGCGCAGATGGACGGCGACGAGAAGCCAAAACCCCGGAAATCTCGCGCCCGAATTCTGAGCGATGACGAGCACAAGCTCTGGCGTGCCATGGTCAAGGACGCAAAGCCCCTGTCGCGCCGCAAAATCGTTATCAAACCGGAACCATTTTTAGAGCCGGAAGCGCCCGGAACGGCCAAAGCGAGGCCGATTCCAAAGCCCGTGGCCTCTGTTCCCTCCCCTCGTTCCGCCCGCGTACCGAAAATCCCGGTCGCCCCTTCGCCGCCGCCTTTGACCGGCCTCGACCGCCGCACCAGCCAGCGCCTTGCCCGCGGCCAGATCGAAACCGAGGCGCGGCTCGACCTTCACGGGCTTCGGCAGGACGAGGCGCATGACGCCCTGGCGCGTTTTCTGAGCCGGACGCGCGCGCAAGGGCTTCGCTGCGTTCTGGTCATAACCGGCAAGGGCGAAAGCCCTTTTGCCCGCCATACCTTGCACAGCGCCCGGTTTCATGAGGCGTCTGACCATTCCGGCGTGCTGCGCTCCGCCCTGCCGCAATGGCTGAGCGAGCCGCAATTTCGCTCGCTCGTCGCCGGATTTCAGCCGGCCCATCCCCGTCATGGCGGCGGCGGCGCCTTTTATATCTGGCTGCGGAAAACGAAATGACGCCGTTCGGGCAAAAACTCCGCGATCTTCGAAGCGCGCGGGGTATCGCCCTGAAAGACATGGCCGCCGCCTTGCGCGTGACGCCCGCTTATCTCTCGGCTCTGGAACATGGACGGCGCGGACGGCCAAGCTGGCGGCTCGTCCAGTCCATCATCGGCTATTTCAATGTGATCTGGGACGAGGCCGAGGAAATCGAACGCCTTGCGCGCATTTCCCATCCCCGCGTCACCATCGACACGTCGGGCCTCGACCCGAAAGCGACCGAGCTTGCAAACCGGCTTGCCGAGGAGGTCGCCTATCTCACTGCGCCCGAACTCGAAAGGCTTTTGGCGGCCATGCCCTCCCGCGCCCGCCGACCTTCGCATGGCGCGCGAAAGACTCGCTGACCAGAAAGAAGTCTGATGTCAGAAATTCGCTAAACGCGAACCCCAAGGAAACCCCATACGGGCGTTTCAGCGGACTCGCGGCTCGCGAATACCATCCAGCCCAGAAAATCGCTCTGCGCGAGAAATCGGCCTAGAGGATGAACTTCGACAGGTCCGTATTTTTTGCCAGATCGCCAAGGCGCTCATGCACATAAGATGCGTCGATCCGCACCGTTTGCCCGCTGCGGTCGGTGGCGGCGAAGGAAATCTCATCGAGCACACGCTCCATCACCGTATGAAGCCGCCGCGCGCCGATATTCTCGACGCTCGCATTGACCTCCGCCGCAATGGTCGCGATGGCGTCGATGCCGTCAGCGGTGAAATCGAGCGTCACGCCTTCCGTATCGAGCAGCGCCACATATTGTTTGATGAGGCTCGCTTCAGGCTCGGTCAGGATGCGCACGAAGTCGTCCCGTGTCAGCGCCTGCAATTCGACGCGGATCGGCAAGCGCCCCTGCAATTCGGGCAGCAGGTCCGATGGCTTGGCGATATGGAAAGCGCCGGAGGCGATGAAGAGAATATGGTCGGTCTTCACCGTGCCGTACTTGGTTGAGACCGACGTCCCCTCGATCAGCGGCAACAGGTCGCGCTGCACACCTTCGCGGCTGACATCGGCGCCCTGCCGTTCGGAGCGCGCGCAAATCTTGTCGATCTCGTCGAGAAAGACGATGCCGCTCTGCTCGACCATGCGGATCGCTTCCTGCGTCAACTGATCCTGATCGAGAAGCTTGTCGGATTCCTCGGCAATCAGAAGCTCGTAGCTGTCACGTACGGTCATCTTGCGGGTCTTCATCCGCCCGCCGCCGAAAGCCTTGCCGAACATGTCGCCGAGATTGACCATGCCGATCTGACCGCCGGGCATGCCCGGAATGTCGAAGCTTGGCATGCCGCCGCCCGTATCGGCGACTTCGACCTCGATTTCCTTCTCGTCGAGTTCGCCCTCGCGCAGCTTGCGGCGGAAGCTTTCGCGCGTCGGCTCGGACGCGCCCTTGCCGACCAGCGCATCGAGCACGCGGGCTTCTGCGGCAAGATGGGCCTTTGCCTGCACGTCCTTGCGCTTCTTCTCGCGCAGCAGGGCAATGCCGATCTCGACCAGATCGCGGATGATCTGCTCGACGTCGCGGCCGACATAACCGACCTCGGTGAATTTCGTCGCTTCGATCTTGATGAAGGGCGCTTCGGCGAGCCTGGCGAGGCGGCGCGAGATTTCCGTCTTGCCGACGCCGGTCGGCCCGATCATCAGAATGTTCTTCGGCAGCACTTCCTCGCGCAAGCCTTCCGGCAACTGCTGACGCCGCCAGCGATTGCGCAAGGCGATCGCCACTGCGCGCTTGGCGTCATTCTGACCGACGATATAGCGGTCCAGCTCGGAAACGATCTCACGCGGCGAAAAACTGGTCATGGCTCTGGCGGGCACTCCGGATGGGAAGAGGCATCAGACGGCGTCGAGAATTTCGACCGTCAGATTGTTGTTGGTGTAGACGCAGATCTCGGACGCGATCTTCAATGCCTTGCGGGCGATCTCTTCCGCCGAAAGGTCGGTATCGCCAAGCGCACGCGCGGCAGCCAGCGCATAATTCCCGCCCGAACCGATGCCGACAATGCCGCCTTCCGGCTCCAGCACGTCGCCATTGCCGGTCAGCACGAGGCTCGCGCTCGCATCGGCAACGATCATCAGGGCTTCGAGGCGGCGAAGGAAGCGATCCGTCCGCCAGTCCTTGGCAAGCTCGACGCAGGCACGGGTGAGCTGGCCGGGATATTGTTCAAGCTTGCCCTCGAGCCGTTCGAACAGCGTCATGGCATCCGCCGTCGCGCCCGCAAATCCGGCAATCACCTTGCCCGAGCCGAGCGGACGCACCTTGCGGGCATTCCCTTTCATGATGGTGTCGCCCATGGAAACCTGACCGTCGCCGGCAATCACCACCTTGCCGCCCTTACGGACAGTCAGAATGGTCGTGCCATGCCATTGCACATAAGGCGCGGAATGCGGATCGGACATTGTGAGCAGGTTCCCGGATGAAGAAGCCGGCTGGAACGCGGGCGTGATCTCCATGTGGCGATTTTCATGAACGGGGTCAAGTCGAGCGCGGTTAAAACACGCACACACTTGAAGCGCCCGGGCAGACCCCTATCTTGTGGGCACCAGCCGGTGTTTCACTAGTAAAGCCCAAGCTGAACAAATTGATTCAAGAGTTTAGCAATATTATTTGAATTTCTGACTTCCGGTTGTTCAAGTAAAACCTGAGCATTTGTTAAGAAGACTGGTTAACGTCTTCTAAGCCCTTGCGATGCAGTATAATTTGAGTGCTGGCTCCATCTGAGCTTGCCTCGCCCGGTCAATAAGCTGGCCCCGGCTGCGACGCGCTGATAAAACCCCCGCAAGGACGCCGTTGCGTCGGATTGCCTATGCGAGTGAAGACGATGGAAGTAGAGAACGAAGGCCGCGTGGCCACGATCGAGCGCAAGACGAAGGAGACGGATATTTTCGTTTCCCTCGATCTCGACGGCTCGGGCGAATATGACGTCGATACAGGCATCGGCTTTCTTGACCATATGCTGGAGCAGCTTTCCCGCCACTCGCTGATGGATCTGAAGGTCCGCGCGGTCGGCGATCTGCACATCGACTTTCACCACACGACGGAAGACAGCGGCATCGTCATTGGCGAGGCCGTGCGTCAGGCCCTTGGCGATTTCAAGGGCATCCGCCGCTATGCCTCGGTGACGATCCCCATGGACGAGACCTGCACACGCGTCACGATTGACGTGTCGCAGCGGCCCTATCTCGTCTGGAAGGTCGATTTCACGAAGCCCAAGCTCGGCGAAATGGATACGGAACTCTTCAAGGAGTGGTTCCAGGCCTTCGCCCAGAATGCGGGCATCACGCTGCACGTCGAGAACCTTTACGGCGAGAACAACCACCACATCGTGGAATCCTGCTTCAAGGGTCTTGCCCGTGCGCTGCGCGACGCCATTGCCATCGATCCGCGCATGGCCGACCGCATTCCCTCCACCAAGGGCAAACTCGGCATGTGACCGGGCGGCAGACGGCTGGTCTTTTTGCGGACATTGCCCTAGATAAAGGCCGAAAGCCCGCCCCCTCGCGGGCTCAAGGATCAGGCCATGCGCTTCTACACCGTGCACGAACGCGTCGGCGCGCCCGTCGATGGGAACGGGATCGTCTTCGTGCGCGAGGGCTTCTGCTGGCCTGCCCTGTTCCTCACCATATTCTGGCTCGGCTTTCAGCGTCTGTGGCTGGCGCTTGCGCTGTATGTGGCCGCCGTTCTGGCGGTCGCAGCTCTCGGCGAGGCGCTTCGCCTCGATCCGCAGGCGCTGGCGATCCTTTCGGTCGCTCTGCAGGTTCTTCTTGCCGCGCAGGCCAATGACATTCGCCGCTGGACGCTTCGCCGCAACGGCTATCGCGAGATCGGTCTCGCCAGCGGGCGCACGCTTTCCGAAGCCGAACGCGACTTCTTCCGCCGCTGGGACGGCCCCGCCCCCGCTCCCCGCGCCCCGGTCCGCTCGTCCGGGTCAATGATGGCGCCTGCCGGTGCCGTCTGGCCGCGCCGTTCCGTGGATGAAGATCACGGGGCCCTCGGCCTTTTCCCGCGGGCGGAAGGTTAAGCCATGCAAGTCGTGACCATCATCGATTACGGGTCGGGCAATCTGCGTTCTGCTGCGAAGGCTTTCGAGCGCGCCGCGCGCGAAGCCGAGATCGAGGCGCGCATCGTCGTCACGGGCAATCCGAAAGATGTGCGCGGCGCGGACCGCGTCGTACTGCCGGGCGTCGGCGCTTTCGGCGATTGCCGCGCCGGTCTCGATGCGGTCGAGGGAATGATCGACGCGCTCAACGAAACGGTGCGCCGCGATGCCAAACCCTTTCTCGGCATCTGCGTCGGCATGCAGTTGATGGCGACGCGCGGCATCGAATATGGCGTGCATAAGGGCCTTGGCTGGATCGAGGGCGAGGTGCGCGTGATCGAACCGCTCGATCCCGAACTGAAGATCCCCCATATGGGCTGGAACACGCTCGACGTGCTGCGTCCCCATGCGCTGCTCGACGGCATCGCGACCGGCGACAAGGGACTGCACGCCTATTTCGTTCACTCCTATGCACTGCGCGCCGCCAACGAGGCGGATGTGATTGCGCGCACCGATTATGGTGGCCCCGTGACTGCGATGGTTGGTCGCGACAACATGGCCGGTACCCAGTTTCACCCCGAAAAGAGCCAGGCGCTTGGCCTCGCCCTCATCGGCAATTTTCTGAAGTGGCGTCCCTAGATGATCCTGTTTCCCGCAATCGACCTCAAAGACGGCAAATGCGTTCGCCTTGTGCGCGGGCTGATGGAAGAGGCGACCGTCTTCAACGACGATCCGGCAGCGCAGGCGCGCGAATTCGTCGCGCAGGGTTTTGAATATCTGCACCTCGTCGATCTGAACGGCGCTTTCGAAGGCCGCCCGGTCAACGCCTCTGCCGTCGATGCGATCCTGAAAGCGATCTCGATCCCCGCCCAGCTCGGCGGCGGCATCCGCGATCTGGCGACCATCGAAACCTGGCTCGGCAAGGGCGTCGCCCGCGTCATCATCGGCACGGCGGCGGTGAAAAATCCTGCTCTCGTAATCGAAGCCTGCAAGAAATTTCCCGGCCGCATCGCGGTCGGTCTTGATGCGAAGGATGGGCGCGTTGCTGTCGAGGGCTGGGCGGAGGTTTCCGATCTCACCGTGCTCGAAATGGCGCACCGCTTTGAAGACGCGGGCGTTTCCGCGATCATCTATACCGACATTGCCCGCGACGGCGTTCTCGAAGGTCTCAACATCGAGGCGACGGTCGCATTGGCGAATGCGATCCGCATTCCGGTGATCGCGAGCGGCGGTCTTTCCTCGATCGACGATATTCACCGCCTGATCGCCGCGAATTGCAAAGGGCTTGAAGGCGCGATTTCCGGTCGCGCGCTTTACGATGGCCGCATTGATCCTGCAGCCGCTCTGCGTCTGCTGAAGGAAGCAGCCTGATGTTGAAGGCTCGCCTCATTCCCTGCCTCGATGTGAAAGACGGACGCGTCGTCAAAGGCGTCAACTTCGTCGATCTGCGCGATGCGGGCGATCCAGTGGAAGCTGCCCGCGCCTATGACGCGGCAGGCGCGGACGAACTCTGCTTTCTCGACATTACGGCGAGCCACGAAGAACGCGCGATCATCTTCGACGTTGTCGCGCGCACGGCGGAGCAATGCTTCATGCCGCTGACGGTCGGCGGCGGCGTTCGCACCATTGAGGATGTGCGCAAGCTCCTGCTCGCCGGTGCCGACAAGGTGTCGATCAATACGGCGGCGGTCGAGAATCCGGATTTCGTTCGCGCGGCGGCTGAAAAATTCGGCAACCAGTGCATCGTCGTCGCCATCGACGCCAAGGAAACCGGGCCGGGAAAATGGGAAATCTTCACCCATGGCGGCCGCAACCGCACCGGCATCGATGCGGTCGATTTTGCAAAGCAGGTGATGGAACTGGGCGCAGGTGAAATCCTGCTGACCTCGATGGATCGCGACGGCTCGAAGTCGGGCTACAACATCCCCCTCACCCGCGCCGTTGCCGATGCCGTGACCATTCCCGTCATTGCAAGTGGCGGCGTCGGCACGCTCGACGATCTCGTGGCGGGCATCAAGGAAGGCCATGCAAGCGCCGTTCTGGCCGCCTCGATCTTCCATTTCGGCACCTACACGATCGGGCAAGCCAAGGCGCATATGACGGCGGCCGGCATCCCGATGCGGCTCTGAGCCGGGCTTTTCCGCCGCTTTCGGGTAACGCCGCCATAGGTATTTGACCTATTTGCGCGTCTTCCGGATTCCAAGCAGAATGCGCGCGCACGAGGCCAACTCAGACCGAGCCGTTCCAAATATGGATCGCGAAATTGAGCTCAAGCTCGAATGCGAGCCCGACGCACTGGATCGTGTGCGCCGCTCGCGAACCGTTGCGCGGTTAATGCAGGGCAAGGCCAGCGCCGGAAACTTGCGCTCCATTTATTTCGACACCGAAGACTTCACCCTGATGCAAAACGGTCTCGCGCTTCGTGTGCGTGAGGTTGGCGACAAGCGCATCCAGACGCTGAAGACCGATACCGAAAATGGCGGCCCGGCAAGCGATCGCGGCGAATGGGAAGCCGCCCTTCAATCCGACGGCGAGGGCCCGGACCTCAACCGCCTGCCCACCAGCTTGCGCAACCGCATCCGCAAGCTTGCGCGAGGCGCGACGATTTCACCGCGCCTTGTTTCCGATATTCACCGCACGGCGAGCCATCTGCATACAGATGATGGAGGCGAGATCGAATTGGCTATAGACAGCGGCACGATGCGCGCCAATGGCCGGGTGCTTCCGATCAGCGAAGTCGAGCTTGAATTGAAACGCGGAAAGCCTGCCGATCTCTATCGTTTGGCGCTTGCGCTTGCCGATATAGCGCCCCTGCGCGTCGGCATGCGCAGCAAGGCGGCGCGTGGCCGCGCACTGGCGATAGGCGAGCCGCCGCAAGCCATGCGGGCGGATGGCGTTGTCATACCGGACGGTGCCAGCGTCGAGGATGTTTATGCGCTGATCCTGCGTCACTGCCTGTCGCATCTTCTGAACAACGAAGCGGCAGCTTTCGAAGGCGCGTCCTCCGAAGGGCTTCATCAGATGCGCGTGGCGTTGCGCCGCCTGCGTTCCGCTTTCATCGCCTTTGGCGGATTGATGAGCGGCGATGCGGTTGGCGATATGGCGCGCGAGGCGAAATGGTTGACGCGCGCTATTGGTCAGGCACGCGACCATGACGTTTTCCTGAGCGAAATCATCGCGCCCGTAATCGCGGAAAATCCTGGCGACAAGACCCTCCGCGATTTTCAGGCAGCGGCTGAAAAGGCGCGCGGTGAGGCCTGGGTTGCGGCGCGCGCGGCTATGCGCTCGCCACGCATGACACGTTTCGTCTTGCAGCTTGCGCTTTACATCGACGAGCGCGGCTGGCGGCTGGCCGAGGAAAAGCCTGATCTCGCCGCACTCGGTAAACCCGTGGCGGGATTTGCAGCAGGCGCACTCGACAAGCGTTTGAAGAAGGTGAGGAAGCTTGGCCGCGATATAGATCATCTGGAAATCAAGGATCGTCACGAGCTGAGAAAGCGCCTGAAGAAACTTCGTTACACGCTGAGTTTCTTCGCCTCTCTTTATTCGCATGCCGAAACGAAATCCTATTTGCAGCATCTGACGCAATTGCAGGATGTGTTTGGCGCCTTGAACGATCTTGAGATGGCACAAGTCATCGTTAACGAGATAGGTCAGGCCGATCCATGCCTTGCAGCGCCCGGTGCGCATCTCCTCGATTTTCACGAGCGCCGCGCGCGCAAGGAATGGCGTGCTGCGTTGAAAGTATGGCGGAGCTTTCGCGATCAGCCGCGTTTCTGGCGACAAGCCTGAGCATCGCTCGCTCGGTCATGTGCGAAGTGGCCGATAGGAACAATTTGTATTGTTTGTTTAAACATATTTGAACAGCCGACCGGCTAACGTTCCCGTATCGAAATTGTAAATACAGGGAGTGCAACTCCCAAATGGGAGTAGTCATGTCCGCAGACGCGAACGCAGGCCGCACCGGCGGTACACGGACAAAGACCGAGTCCACCATACGCGAACCTCAGGCGATCATCGGTCGGCGTATCGGACAAGAAGCTATTGCCAAGCTCTCGGAACTCAACAACCGATATCTGAAAGGCGTGCCGAACGGCTGGTGCGTCGTAATGAAGGATTGTGATCTCTCGGGCCTCGATCTGCGCGGGCTGAATTTTTCGCATGCGCATTTCATCGCTTGCTCTTTTGAAAATGCCGATCTCGAAGATGCGCGTTTCATCGGCGCCAATCTTTTCAGCGCCAATTTCGACGGCGCGAACCTGACCCGTACAGATTTCACACAAGCCGATCTGCGCGGCGCATGCTTTGAAAATGCCGAGCTTGCCGATGCGCGTCTCGATGGCGCGGATCTGCGGCGCGGCGTGGTTATTCGCGCCGACGGCATTCATAGCAATCGTGAAAATTCGAGTTTTCGGAATGCGAAAATGCGCGGCACCAAGCTTGCCGAATGCAAGCTTCTGGGCGCGGATTTCGAAGGCGCGGCCATGTCGGGCGTCAATCTTTATGGTGCGGATCTGCGTGGCGCGAATTTCGCGGGCGCGGAGCTGACGGGCGTCGAGCTGACCGGCGCGAACCTTTCCGACGCCGACTTCCGCCGCGCGATCATGGACGAGGACACGGCAAGCCGTGGCGACATGATGCGTGCGACCAAGGCCCGCACCGCGCCGGGGCCGGAGCGCATGCAGCGTATCCTTGAGCAGCACATCGTCTGGATTCAAACGAGCCAGCGTCAGGGCACGCGCGCCGATTTCACGCAGATGGACCTTTCGCGTACCGATTTCTCGCGCGCGGTTCTCGCCAGCGCCGTTTTCCGCGGCGCAATCCTTGCCGATGTGAAATTCAACGGCGCCATTCTCGCCGCCGCCGATCTGCGCGATGCGATCCTCATTCGCGCCGATTTCACCAAGGCGGACCTGCGCGGCGCGGATTTGCGCGGCGCAAATCTCAAGGATGCCGTTCAGGACGGTGTCCTCATGGGCGAAATGGCGGGCATTAAACTCGCCACGCGCACCTGATTTAGCGCCATTGCCGGAGGGTTCCCCTCCGATTATGTCCGCTTCTGGCATCCAAATCCCAAATCTGCTACGGAAAGCCGCCGTATCGGTCCTCTTGAGAGGTGCCGGAAAGCGGCCTTTTCCGACAGGGATGCCCCCATGGCAGCCGACGCTACTGAACTCGACCGACTTTTTGAGGTGATCGCCTCCCGCAAGGGAGCCGCGGCTGCCTCGTCCTATACGGCAAAGCTCATAAAGGGCGGCCCGGCGCTATGCGCTCGCAAGCTCGGCGAGGAGGCGATCGAAACCGTGATCGCCGCTCTCGGGACCGACAAGCAAGCCGTCATTTCGGAATCCGCCGATCTTCTTTATCACTGGCTCGTGACACTGGCGGCGCTCGATATCGCGCCCGCGTCGGTTTATGCCGAGCTTGCCCGCCGGGAAGGCCGCTCCGGCCTCGATGAAAAAGCGTCCCGCACGACCGGCGACGCGGAGAACAACCAATGACGGTGTCGAGCGAAGCTATGGCAGACGAAACGGCGGAAACCGGCACGCTTTCGCCCTATCGCTATTTCACGGCGGCTGAATGGGGCGAGTTGCGCAAGGACACGCCGCTGCCGCTGACCGAAGCCGAGCTTGAAGAGCTGAAGGGTTTCGGCGAGCGCGTATCGCTCGACGAGGTCAGCGAAATCTATCTGCCCCTGTCGCGCCTCCTCAATCTCTACGTGCTGGAGATGCAGGAGCTGTATCGGGTCACGTCGCATTTCCTCGGCCGCAAGCAGGCGAAGGTGCCCTATATCATCGGCATTGCAGGCTCGGTTGCCGTCGGCAAGAGCACGTCAGCGCGTATCCTGCGCACGCTTCTCGCCCGCTGGCCGAACCATCCGAAAGTCGATCTCATCACGACGGATGGTTTTCTGTTTCCAAACCGCATCCTCGAAGAACGCGATCTGATGGGCCGCAAGGGCTTTCCCGAAAGCTTCGACGCGCGCCGCCTGATCCAGTTCCTGTCGGATGTGAAGGCGGGCTCGCATAATGTCGAGGCGCCGGTCTATTCGCATTTTTCCTACGACATCATTCCCGGCGAGGTCATCGTCGTCGATCAGCCCGATATTCTGATCGTCGAGGGTCTGAACGTGCTTCAGCCCTGGAAGCCCGCCGAAGGCGAGGAGCCGCAGCCCTTCGTCTCCGACTTCTTCGACTTCTCGATCTATCTCGACGCCGACGAAGCCGCGATCCGGCGCTGGTATATCGACCGTTTCCTGAGCCTGCGCTCGACATCGTTCAAGGACCCCGACGCCTATTTCCACCGCTTCGCCCAGCTTTCCGATGAGGAAGCAGTGGCCACGGCGGATGGCATCTGGTCGTCGATCAACCTTGCGAACCTGCGCAAGAACATCCTGCCGACGCGCCAGCGCGCCCATGCCATTCTGCGCAAGGGCGAGGATCACCGGATCAGGGAAGTGGCGCTGCGGAAGCTTTAGAGTTTTCGCGTCTTCCAAACTATTCAGGTGTCACCCCGGGCTTGTCCCGGGGTCCAGTAGCCGCTTGCTCGGAGTTTGACGCCCCTGGATCCCGGCACAAGGCCGGGATGACAGCGGAGAAAATAACTTCTAAAGCCCGCGCGCCTTCGCCAGTTCCGCAAGCGACACCTGCGGCCTCGGCCCGTAATGCGAAATGACTTCCGCCGCCGCCATGGCGCCGAGCTGGCCGCAATGGGTGGGTGAATAGCCGCGTGCGAGGCCGTAGAGAAATCCGGCAGCGAAGAGATCGCCCGCGCCTGTCGTATCGACGACCTTGGCCACCTTGTCGGCATCGACCACATGCACTTCGCCATGAGCGACGATGACGGCACCTGCTTCCGAGCGCGTCAGCGCCGCGAACTTGCATTCCGCCTTCACACGCGCCAGCGCCTCGTCGAAAATATCGACCTCATAAAGCGAAAGAATTTCCGCCTCATTGGCGAACAGCAGATCGACTTCGTCTTTCACCAGCTTGCGGAACTCGTCGCGGTAGCGCGCGACGCAAAAGGAATCCGACAAGGTGAGCGAGACGATGCGCCCGGCCTCGCGCGCGATCCTGGCGGCTTTCAGGAAAGCCTCTTTCGCGCCGGGCTGATCCCAGAGATAGCCTTCCATATAGGTGACGGCGGAAGCCTTGATGACCTCGGCGTCGATGTCGTCCGCCGTCAGGTTCTGCGCCGCGCCCAGAAACGTGCTCATGCTGCGCTGTGCATCCGGCGTCACCAGCACGAGGCAGCGCCCGGTCGGCGCGCCGTCGCTTGCGACGGGTGCGGGAAAGCTGACGCCAAGCGCCTTGATGTCATGGGCGAAGACCTGCCCGAGCTGATCGTCCTTCACCTTGCCGAAGAAAGCGCCCTTGCCGCCGAGTGAGGCGAGACCCGCAATCGTATTGGCGCAGGAGCCGCCCGACATTTCGATGGCGGCACCCATGCGGCCATAAAGCTCGTCGGCGCGCGTCGCATCGATGAGCGTCATCCCGCCCTTCTGGATTCCATTGGCGGCAAGAAACGTATCGTCGGCATTGGCGATCACGTCGACCAGCGCATTGCCGATGCCGGCAACGTCGAATTTAATTTCGCTCATGGGTCTCTTTACGAAAGGGAGGTGGGTGGACAGGAAGGCGGAAACGCGTCGAAAACCGGCGCGAGTATAGGCATTCGCGCGCGGGCGACAAATCCGTTAAGCTCGCGCCCCATAACCAGCAGCGGAACCGCCCATGCTCTCCGATGCGCTGCGTGCGCTTGCTCAGGTCTTTTCCCAGCCATTCAGACGCGTGCTCTGGCTGTCTCTTGCATCGACGATCATCGTTCTCGCTCTGTTCGGTGCGGGCGCGCAATGGGCGCTCTCGTCGCTGCCGCAATTCGGCGCGGCCTGGCTCGACACGACGCTGGAATGGATCGCGCGCTTCTTTGCCGTGATCGTCATCATCCCGCTCGTCCACCCCGTCGTCTCGCTGGTGGCGAGCTTGTTTCTTGAGCGCATTGCCGGCGAGGTCGAGGCGCGGGACTATGCCGCCGATCCGCAGGGCCGCGATCAGCCCTTCTTCCAATCCCTCTTCGTCGCGATCCGCTTCACGATCGTCCTGATCGTGGTCAACCTGATCGCGCTGCCCTTCTATCTCGTGCCGGGCGTCAATCTGGTGCTCTTCTGGGTCGTGAACGGCTACCTGCTCGGCCGCGAATATTTCGAGCTTGTGGCGCTCAGGCATATGGATATTGCAAGTGCGCGGGCGCTTCGCCGCCGCCATGCGCTTCGTGTCTTCTTTGCCGGGGTTGTCGTGGCGCTGTTTGCGACCGTACCCTTCCTCAATTTGCTGTCGCCGCTTTTTGCGACGGCCTTCATGGTTCACACGTCGAAAAGAATAGGCCTCGCATGACCGCGTATTTCCGGTTCGCTCCCGCTTTGCTCGCGCTGACCCTGCTTGGCGGCTGCGCATCCGGCGGCGCATCGTCCGGCGTCGGTCTTGGCCGCGATGCGCTCGCCTCTGCCGAACCGGCAGCGACAATCGGCAGTGGGCCGCTGACGCCCAAGAGCCTGCTCGGCGTCGCGCCCTCCGCGCTTTCTGCTCGCCTCGGCACCCCCTCGTTCAAGCGCGCCGAGCCCGATGCCGAAGTCTGGCAATATGGCGGCGAGGGTTGCTCGCTCTTTGTCTATTTTTACAAGCGAAGCAGCGGCGCGCTGGCCTCGACCTTTGTCGATGCGCGAAAACGTTCAGGCGGTGCGGCGGATGCATCGGCCTGCCTTGCCGAAGTTGCGGCAAAGCGTGGCGCGGGCGTTTCCTAGAGCAGCGTTGTCTTTGCCTTGAACTGGCAGAGATCGGCGACGATGCATGTCGGGCAAAGCGGCTTGCGCGCGATGCATGTATAGCGCCCGTGCAGGATCAGCCAGTGATGCGCATGCATCAGATATTTTTTCGGCACGACCTTCAGCAGCTTCTTCTCAACGTCGAGCACGGTCTTGCCGGGCGCCAGGCCCGTGCGATTGCCGATGCGGAAAATATGCGTGTCGACCGCAATGGTCGGCTCGCCAAAGGCGACGTTGCGCACCACATTCGCCGTCTTGCGCCCGACGCCGGGCAGAGCCTCAAGCTCCTCCTGCGTGCGGGGTACTTTGCCGCCATGCAGATCGACGAGCATCTGCGAAAGCGCGATGACGTTCTTTGCCTTGTTGCGATAAAGGCCAATGGTCTTGATGTGATCGGTGACGCCGCCAAGCCCGAGTTTCAACATCTTGGCAGGCGTATCGGCGATCTTGAAAAGCTTTTCGGTCGCCTTGTTGACGCCCTTGTCGGTCGCCTGCGCCGAGAGCACGACGGCAACCAGCAGCGTGTAGTCGTTGACATAGTTCAGCTCGGTCTTCGGCTCGGGCAGAGCGGCGGAAAGACGGGCAAAGAACTCTTCGATCTGGGGCTTTTTCATAGGCATGGTGCAGGCAAGATGCGCGGCTTCGCTCCGCCGGGCAAGAGGCGTTGGGCCGCGGACCCTGCCATTGCCGCCCGCCCGGAGTCGTTTTATTCTTGAAAAATGGACCAAGCGCCCGAAGGCAAGCTTGAAGGCCCGCTCCATTTCGACGCGGTTGTGACGCCGCACCGCTCGCTGAGCCGCAAGGGCTTTCTCATCCTGATGTCAATTCTCGCCGCGGTGAACTTCGTGGCGGGGATGATCTTCCTTATCGAAGGCGCCTGGCCGATTGTCGGGTTCTGCATCGCCGATGTTGTGCTCGTCTATTGGGCGTTCCGGACCAATTATCGCGCCGCGCGTGCCTATGAAACCGTACAGCTTTCCGACAATGAATTGCGCATCCGCCGTGTCGACCAGCGCGGCCATGCGCGCAGCTTCAGCTTTCAGCCTTATTGGGTGCGGCTGGAGCTTGTCGAAAATCCCGACGAGTCGACCAATCTTTTTCTGAGATCGCACGGGCGAAGCTTTGAAATCGCCAATGTGCTGTCGCCGCCCGAACGCCGCGATTTCATGCGCGCGCTGCGCGCGGCCCTCGACAAGATGAAGGCCGCGCCGCTCGCCTGAAGCCTTAATGAGCTTCGCGTTCGATCAGAATATCCTTGCTCAGCACATTGCCCTTGTCGTCGAGCTTGTAGACGATGGGTGCGCCGGTCGCGATATTGACATCGAGAATTTCTTTCTCCGACAATTTGTCGAGCACCATGACAAGCGCGCGCAGCGAGTTGCCATGCGCGGCGACGAGCACGCGCTCGCCTTTGAGAACGCGCGGCAGGATTTCACGCTCGTAATAGGGAACGACGCGCGCCGCCGTGTCCTTCAGGCTTTCGCCGCCGGGCGGCGGAATGTCGTAGGAACGCCGCCAGATATGCACCTGCTCCTCGCCCCACTTCTTGCGGGCATCGTCCTTGTTGAGGCCGGAGAGATCGCCATAGTCGCGTTCATTGAGCGCCTGATCGCGGATGACGGGCAGGTTCGGCTGGCCGAGCTCTTCAAGCAGCAAGCGGTTCGTTTCCTGTGCGCGTGACAGCGCGGACGTATAGGCGACGTCGAAGCTGTAGCCCAACTCCCGCAGCGCCTCGCCCGCCTCGCGGCCTTCCGCCTTGCCCTTTTCGGTCAAGGCCGGATCGCGCCAGCCGGTGAACAGGTTTTTCTCGTTCCATTCGCTTTGTCCGTGACGGACGAGAACAAGCAGATTAGCCAAGGCACTCTTCCTTATTCTGTAGGCGGATTATTTGTCGAGGCCGAGAACATCGGCCATGTCGAAGAGGCCGGGGCCTCTCTTCTGGTTGTCGGAGCCTTGGCCCCAAAGCGCTGCGCGGATTGCGCCGCGCGCAAAGATCGCCCGGTCCTCCGCAATATGGCCGAGCGTGATGCGCTCCGATTCCGTGGCGAAAATCACCTGATGATCGCCGACGACGCTGCCGCCGCGCAGGCTGGCAAAGCCGATAGCGCCGCTTTCGCGCGCGCCTGTCAGCCCGTCGCGGCCGCGTTCGGAATGATTGCTGAGCGTGATGCCGCGCCCTTCTGCGGCCGCTTGCCCGAGAAGCAGCGCGGTGCCCGACGGCGCATCGACCTTGTGGCGATGATGCATTTCGACGATCTCGATATCCCATGCAGGGTCGAGCGCGCGCGCGGCCTGACGCACAAGGCTTGCGAGCAGGTTGACACCAAGGCTCATATTGCCGGCCTTGATGATCGTCGCGTGACGCGCGGCGGCACGAATGCGCTCCTCCTGCGCTTCCTCAAAACCGGTCGTGCCGATCACATGGACGATGCGCGCCTGCGCGGCGAGCCCGGCGAATTCGACGCTGGCGGCAGGCACCGAAAAATCGATCAGCGCATCGGCATCCTTGATGACGGCGAGCGGATCGTCGCTGACGACAATACCGATGGGTTCCGCGAGCCCGGCAAGCGTCCCGAGATCGGCGCCGACATGCGGCGAGCCCTTGACCTCGATGCCGCCCGAAACGGCAGCGCCCGGCGTCTCATGGATGAGGCGTATGAGCGTGCGGCCCATCCGGCCCGCCACTCCCGTCACAGCAATCTTTACGTCCGCGCCCATGGCTCTGAGGCTCCCTGAAAACACGCTTGCGGGTATAGCAGCCGGGCCCGGAGAGGTAAATGCGCGCGGGCGGAACCAAGTGGCACGGTCTTCGTTTCCCAAGCGAGCCCCCAGAGGAATCCCGCGATCATGAAAGCCTGTGCGCAGTGGAATAGTCAGCGTTTCGCCCTGGTCGGCGCGATCGTCGGCGCGGCTTATGGATTTGGCATGAGCTTGCTTGTCGGCATCGCCTCCATGCGGAATATCGATCTGCTTGTCTGGGCCATGATCTTCAGCGCTTCATTTGGCGCAGCCCTGTGCGGCGGTATCGCCGTTTTACGCAACATGCTGGCTTTCTACCTGATGCAGCTTCGCACGCCCCGCGCCGTGACGCTGCCGTCTCTGCGGCCTGCCGAGCGCTCTCATCCCCGGAATACAAAAAATGCACCGGCTGCGATCAGCGCAAAGCCGATCGCATAGTTCCACGTCATAGGCTGGCCGAGATAAAGGGTCGAGAAACCGGCAAAGACGATCAGTGTAATGACTTCCTGAATGGTCTTGAGCTGTGCGGCCGAATAGACATCCGAGCCGAAACGATTGGCCGGAACGGCAAGACAATATTCAAAAAACGCCAGCGCCCAACTGATCAGAATGACGGTGAATATCGGCACGCCTTTGAATTTCAGGTGCCAATACCAGGCCGTGGTCATGAACAGGTTGGAGGCGACGAGAAGCCCGATGGGCAGGAGATAGGGCTGCATGGCGTGGCGGCACCGTGAAAGCGCTGGCGGGTTTGCGAGTGTATGGCAAGCGCGACGCCGTTCAAACCTGGCGCTTTGACTATGAGCGCGTCGCCCAGCCAGCAGCGTCATCCCGGGACTTGTTCCCGGGATCCATGACGCAT